>NZ_JADDYH010000036.1:240144-320648 GCF_015163595.1 Vibrio sp. OPT41
ACTTCTAGCTCAGCCATTTTTGCCAACTCATCTTGAGGGCGAATACCTGCGGAGAAGACAATCACATCCACTTCGAGAGGATCTTTGTCTTTAAACACCATACGATGCTTAGCCGTTTCACCATCGCAGATTCGCTCCGTACCCGTCGAGGTATGAACAGTTAGCCCCAGCGCTTCAATCTTCTCTTTTAGCACTAAGCCAGCACCATCGTCTAACTGCACGGGCATCAGGCGGGGTGCAAATTCAATAACGTGAGTTTCTAGCCCCAATAGTTTGAGTGCGTTTGCCGCTTCTAAACCCAACAAGCCACCACCAATCACTGCGCCTGTTCTTGCGCCTTCACATGCCTTCTTGATTTGTGAAAGGTCATCAAGCGTGCGGTAGACAAACACGTTGTCTCGGTCTTTACCCTCAATTGGAGGCACAAACGGGTAAGAACCAGTCGCGAGCACAAGTTGGTCGTAACCCAGCACATCTTCACCATCAAGCAGAAGGCGCTTTTGTTCTCTGTCGATGCCTGTTACTTGGCAGCCAAGTACGAGTTGGATGCCATGCATGTCGTACCATTCTTGGTTACTCAGCATCAAATCATCATGAGATTTGCCCGCAAACAAAGAGGACAACTGTACACGGTCATACGCGATAAAGCGCTCTGCACCAATCACGGTAATTCGGTGCTCCAAATGCGCGTTTTTCTGTACCAATTGCTCGACAAGGTGTTGCCCGACCATACCGTTGCCTACCACAACGATGTGGCTCAATGCGTTCTTTACTGGAATCGTTAAAGGACTGTTCATCGCTGCCTCCTTATGCCGTTTGCGCTGCGGTTTTGGGTTTGTCTTCTTTCGAAGCAGGAATCTCGACTTTGGATTGCTTCTCATAAAGGAACTTCAATACGGCTTGTCGACACTTCTGATACTGCGCATCATCCGCCAGTGCGACACGCTCACGAGGGCGAGGTAGGTTCACTTCTAACACTTCACCAATGGTTGCTGCCGGTCCGTTGGTCATCATCACGATTTTGTCGGATAGCAGCACCGCTTCATCCACATCGTGAGTAATCATGATCACGGTGTTGTTTAGCTCGGCTTGGATCTTCATCAGTGCATCCTGCAAATGCGCACGTGTTAACGCATCCAATGCGCCAAATGGTTCATCCATCAACAAAACCTTTGGTTGAAGTGCCAGTGCTCTCGCAATGCCGACTCGCTGCTTCATGCCCCCAGAGATTTCATCCGGCTTTTTGTGCGCGGCATGCTGCATTTGAATCAACTCCAAATAGTGATTCACTTGCTCCTGAATCCACGCTTTGCCCTTTTTGCCAGCAATTTGTTTTACTGCGAGCTCAACGTTTTGATACACGGTTAACCAAGGCAATAATGAATGGTTTTGGAACACCACTGCGCGGTCGGGTCCCGGTCCTGCCACCTCTCGTCCATCGACGATCACGCCGCCGTCTGTTGGCATGTGTAGACCCGCAACTAAGTTCAATACCGTTGATTTACCGCAGCCAGAGTGGCCAATCAGAGATACAAACTCGCCTTTATTGATTTGTAAATCGACGTTCTTAAGCGCGATGAACTCGCCATCTGGCGTTGGGAATCGCATCCCTAAACGCGTTAGATCTAATAATGCTTTTTCCATGATCTTTTCCCTTATCTCAACGCTTGTTGTTTATTCCAAGACAGCCACTTTTGAAGTTGCAGCATGCCTCTATCGAGCATCAAACCAATAAAGCCGATTGTGATGACCGCGACCATAATGCGACCCAATGATGCCGAGCTGCCGTTTTGGAATTCATCCCAAACGAACTTGCCTAACCCAGGGTTCTGCGCGAGCATCTCTGCCGCAATCAATACCATCCAAGCGATACCTAAAGAGAGACGCAAACCTGTGAAGATCATTGGAATGGCAGAAGGTAAAACGATGGTACGAATGTGCTGCCACCACGAAAGTTGCAGCACTTTACTCACGTTGATTAAGTCTTTATCAACGCTCGTCACACCCACAGCGGTGTTAATCAGCGTCGGCCACAAGCTACACAGCGCTACTGTGATTAGAGAGTTAATGAACGACTTAGCAAACATCGGGTCATCACTCACATAAGTGGCACTTACAACCATGGTAACGATAGGCAGCCAAGCCAAAGGTGATACAGGCTTGAGCAATTGAATGATTGGGTTGAACGCTTGATACAGCCCTTGATTAAGACCAAGCACGATGCCAAGTGGAATCGCGATAATCGTCGCCAGCAGAAAGCCCGCTGTCACAGTCACTAAGCTAGTCACGATTTGGTCGAAAAACGTCGGTTTACCTGTGTAAGGACGAATCTTCACTTCCGCGTCTGGATTTTTGGCTAATTTTGCAGCATTGCGCTTTTCCTGACGCTCGATAAACGCTTGTTCCTTTTCTCGCTCTTGCCAATGGTCATCGACAAGGTTGCTGAACTGCTGAAAAGTTTGCACAGGTCCCGGTAGCGTACCTAATGAAGTTTGCACTTCTCTCGCTGCTAAGTGCCACATTGCCAAAAAGATCAGCAAGCCAATGACGGGCAAAAGCACCAGCCGACTTCGGTTCACTACCTGCTTAGCAGGAAAAAGGGAAATGACATTACTAGACATACTCACTCCTAAGAAATTTACATCCTTGTTGCCACAAGCGAATCCCCTCGCCTGTGGCGTTTATCGTTATGGTTAAACCTTGTCTTTTCCTTTAAGCCCGATAGAGAACTTCTCTAGATATTTATTTGGCTCGCGACCGTCATAAACGATGTTGTCGATAAAGTGTGTTTGTGGCGCACGAAAACCATCTTCAGCATTGAAATCTGGGAAGTCTTTTTTGCTCAACACACCATCTTCAATTAGCGCTTGAGCCGCTTGTTGGTAGATATCTGGACGGTAAACCTCTTTTGCCACATCCATGTACCAATCATCGGATTTCTCGCTTGAGATTTGTCCCCAACGGCGCATTTGAGTCAGATACCAAATCGCATCGCTGTAATACGGATAAGTGGCGTTATGACGGAAGAACACATTGAAGTCTGGCACGTCTCGTTTGTCGCCTTTCTCGTATTCAAATGTGCCGGTCATTGAGTTGGCAATAACTTCGGCATCGGCTCCGACGTATTCGCTTTTTGATAGCATCTTCACTGCTTCTTGGCGGTTGGCATTGTCGTTTTCATCCAACCAATGTGCAGCTCGAATCAAGGCTTTCACTACGCGAATGTGCGTGTTTGGATACTTCTCAGCCCAAGCTTTGGAAACACCAAACACTTTCTCTGGGTTGTTCTTCCAGATCTCGTAGTCGGTCACGACTGGCGTACCAATGCCTTTGAATACAGCTTGTTGGTTCCATGGTTCGCCTACGCAGTACCCTTTGATCGTGCCCGCTTCCATTGTGGCTGGCATTTGTGGTGGCGGTGTAACACTCAAAAGAACATCAGCATCCAGCTGGCCACTGTTATCGCCTGAGTCTGGTGCGTAAAAGCCTGGATGAATCCCCCCTGCCGCTAACCAGTATCGCAACTCATAGTTGTGCGTCGATACAGGGAACACCATCCCCATGTTGAACGGTTTGCCTTTATCCAGATAGCTGTCGACCACAGGCTTCAGTGCATCCGCTTTGATTGGGTGAACAGGTTTGCCATCTGGTTGTTTTGGAATGTATTGCTTCATCTGCTCCCAAGTATCATTGGAAACCGTGATTGCGTTGCCGTTCAAATCCATACTGAACGCAGTAATCACTTCTGCTTTTGTGCCAACACCAATCGTTGCGCCCAATGGCTGACCAGCAAGCATGTGCGCGCCAGCAAGCTCACCGTCGATGACTCGGTCTAATAGCACCTTCCAGTTTGCTTGTGCTTCTAAAGTGACGTACAAGCCTTCGTCTTCAAAAAAGCCTTTCTCATAAGCAACCGCCAGCGGTGCCATATCGGTTAACTTAATAAAACCAAACTTCAGGTCTTCAATTTCTGGCTCACCCAACTCTGCCTTTACGCTGACCGTGGTGAATACCGATAACGAAATTGCAGACACTTTCAGCATCGAACTCCATTTCATTGGTTTGCTCCTATAAAAAAAGCGCCACTACTCCGAAGAGCAGTAGCGCCGTTGCTAAGTCTACAATTACCGCCGTTGATAATTGAGATAAGCGATTCAACAATAAACCCAATTCTACTAATCCAATTACTGTGCCAACTTATTTTTCACAGTAAATACAATAAATTAGCATATTCCGCAGTTCGTTATCCCCCGTTATTGCTTGCTGATAGTGCAACACGCACCACGTTAGAAAATGCGCCCTAACCCTAAAGTGGTAGAGCAACTAATCCAACACTTCCAAAGTAGTTATCAAATTCTTGGCAACTTGTGCGAGCGTTTGGCTCGATTGCATGGCTGAATTTCTTAGCGCTTTATAAGCCTGATCTTCATCAACGCTGTGCATCTTCATCAGCAGACCTTTGGCTTTTTCCACCAGCTTGCGCTCTTCAATCTTATGGGTCAGCGATTCAATTTCCGATTGCATACTTTCGAATTTCGCTCTCACTAGTGTCGCATGTTCAATCCAAGGCTGAAGCGCAAACTCACTATCGTGCGGCATGAGCACATAGTCCATTTTTTCTGATAACCGATTGATATCATTAGATGATAACTGCTTTAAGACGATAAGAAGTGGTGCCGATTTTCTGCGGCAGAAATCGACGATCAAACGCAGTTCCGCGGTTGGTTGCTGCCATCCGACCACAACGCTTGCCGACGGTTCTCGTTGCATTAACGTTTCTAGTTGTGCCAATTGGCAGCCGATGATGTTGTCGTAATCTTTGCTCAATAAGCCGGACAATCGAGCCTGCTCTTGGAGGCTATCACAGCATACTATGATGGGTGTTTTTGACGTTGATTGAGTCATGCACATTCCTTGTTTATATCTCACTCACTAAGAGAGACATAACAAGGAATGTGCCAATTAAAGTTGAAGCGTTTTAACTAGAGGCGAGATGTTCTTTGAAGAAACCTAGTGTGCGTTCCCACGCGAGCGCCGCTTCTTCTGGTGCGTAGCGAGCCGTTGAGTCGTTATGGAAGCCATGGTTGACGTTTTCATACATTAACGCCTGATATTGCGCATCGTTCGCGATCAATTGCTGCTCATAGGCAGGCCATGTGTCGTTGACGCGCTTATCGAGCCCTGCGAAGTGAATCATCAACGGCCCTTTGACCTGCTTTTGAATCTCTTGCGCCGCCGGTGTTCCGTAGAAAGGCACACCTGCATCCAGCTCTTCTGGCATTACCGCTGCAAGCATATTAACGATGTATCCACCGAAACAGAACCCAACAGCGCCTAATTTACCGTTCCCACCCTCGTAGTGTTTAATGAAATTAGCAGCAGCAATAAAATCTTGTTCGATCTTGGCTCTGTCCATCTCTTTCTGCATCGCGCGACCTTCATCATCGTTCCCCGGATAGCCACCGAGTGGATAAAGCGCGTCAGGAGCGAAAGCAATAAAGCCGTCTTTCGCGAGTCGTCTGGCGACATCTTTGATGTATGGGTTTAGACCTCGATTTTCATGAATCACCAACACTGTCGGCGATTTTAAGGTCTTCTTTTGTGGCACAACCAAATAGCCGCGACCTTCTCCATGTCCATTGGGCGAAGCAAAGGTTTCATAGGTTGCTTTGATCTCAGGATCATTAAAGGAAACTTGCTCTGCGAGTGCATAATTTGGAGTCAGAGCATCAACCAGGGCCGTCATACTAAAACCTAAAACAGCGAGGCCACCAAGACGGTTGAGAAACTCTCGACGAGAGATTTTGCCATGTGCGTATTCGTCATACCAATCGAAAGCTTCTTGTGGAATGGGATGTGACGCCTTGTTGTTAGAATTTGAGTGCTTTAGAACCATTATCCTTGTCCTCATTTCTTATCGAAAAGTAAACTCATCAGGCCTCACTGATGTTTGCCCCAATCAGCTGTGAGACACTTCAAGTGATAAATACATCACTGACAAGCTTACACAAACAATAGATAAAGGATTCCGATCCAACAACGTTTCGCGGTTAGCTCGTCACAGGATTAACTGCCACAACAATAGTTTTCCCAATAAGTAAACGCATGTTCAAAGGCCTGTTCCCTATCGTGCACTTGAGCAAAGAGTACAACTGTCATCGTTGCCAAAACCGTATTCGCCATTTGGTTCATGTCATCTTCTGACGTCCCAAACGGACAGTTCGTAGGCATTGGCACCTCAGACAGCATTTGCTCCGTCCAGTAGTGCGATGTCACGCCGCTTGTTTGGCTTAACCATACCGTTTGGCTTACTTTCGGGTTGTATTCTGATTCGCCCGATTGCCCTTTGAATGACACAACAGCGTGAGCGGTTTGACCAATCTCGTATTCGACTTCAGCATGAAGTTGTTGGAACCCAGGATGGAAGCTACCACGAATACCAATCGTTGCTTGCCCCGGGTTCAATGCTCGAACCACGGTATTAATCGGCGTTCTAAGCCCATAACGATTCTTCCAACCAATCATGGTTTCTGCTTGAGGAGCAAACGCACTCAGCGGCAGATACACAATGTTTTGTGTTTCTAATACACGCTTTGCGTCTTCTGCTGATTCCGCTTTCGTAATAGCAAATTTGTCGAGGTAGTCTTCAGCGTGTAAACGACCAGATTGACGGTCGTGATAGCCGTGCATCAGCACTTTATGACCATTATCGGCGAGGATCTTGGCTGCCAACAGGTGCCAAGGCTGCCCTGCCGCTTCACGTTTGCCTGCATAACATGGCCAGTCAATGTCTGCACCAATAGCTGGCATGCGGGATTGGAATGCTTTCACAAAGCCAGCGACTTCTTGTTGAGTTTCGTTCTGTACACGGATCAGCATCAATAGCATTGCCATCTGATCGTCGTCGCACTCACCGTTTAGGTATTCATCCATAACTCGAAACGCTTGGTCAAAGTTCAGTGGTTTTCTACCACGTTCGCCACGACCGACTGTTCTAATACATTCCAAAATGCTGCTCATATTCCCTCGTATTCCGTCACTGACTGTACGGTTTCTATTAGTTGTTCGCGCAGTTTGACAACTTCTCCCATCACAATCAATGCTGGGCTCACGCCTTTAAGTGTAATTGATAAATCATTGAGCTGATTGAGTTGGGTAACATGAACTTGTTGTTGAGGGCTGCAACCATGAGTAATGATCGCGACTGGGAAATCTTCTCTCAAACCAGAGCCTATTAAACCCGTTTGTATTTGCGATGACTTTTCTAACCCCATATAGAAGACTAACGTTTGTCCGCTTTGCATCAGTTGGCTCCACGCCTCAAATGCACCTGTTACCACTTGCCCCGTCACAAAGGTAACGCTGCGAGCTACGCCACGATGAGTCAGCGGAATCAAGCTGTTTGCTGAACATCCAATCGCAGCGGTAATGCCGGGAATGACTTCGTACGCGATTGAGTGTTTGACGAGTGCTAATGCTTCTTCGCCTCCACGGCCAAATACGAAAGGATCTCCCCCTTTTAAGCGCACAACTCGCTTTCCTTGTTGAGCGAGCGATACCATCAAGTCACAAATTTCTTCCTGACCAATACTAGGTTGTCCGCATCGTTTGCCCACGTAAATCCAATCGGCTTGTGGCGGAGCCAACTCCAAAATATCTTTGTTAACCAAACGGTCGTACAGCAGAATCTCTGCCGACATAATCGCTTTCACTGCCTTCACGGTTAACAAGTCAGGATCGTGCGGCCCTGCTCCGACAATCGAGACAAAACCTTTGTGGTTCGCGTCGAGGTCTATTGAATGGTCTTCTAAAAGTTGGTTCAGTTTGCTTGCTTGGTCATGCTTAGAAAAGCGAGACGAGCGTTCTTGATTCTGACTCGCTTGTCCTTTCTTAAACCAAGACTTTTGATAAGGCGCCTCCATGTGCTTATCCTCTTTGTGACTTACTTTATTTGAATCGCCAGACTTTGCTGGCTCGCTTGCTGTTTGCCCTTTTGATGCTGATGGCTGTCGACCATTTGTTTGATTTGAGAAACGCACGAGCCACAGTTAGTGCCGCATTTGAGTTTGTTTTGAAGTTGAGTCAGTGAAGTGCAGTCTTGTTTCTCCATCGCGTCATGTATTTGTTTATCGGTGACGCGGAAACAACTACAAACCAGTTTGGCGCTATTTTGCGATTGAGTGATGGTAAGCAGTTGCGATAGCTCCATCGGTTTGCCAATCAAGCCGGTAAAGTTGGTGTAGTCGGTTTGAATCGGTTCACTAGACACCACTAAAACAGAACGAATGATACGAACGTCTCCAACAAGGTCGTAATCCACTGCTAACCAACCTTGGGCAATATCTATCGTAATTCTGCGGCTCTTTTCCGTTCGACAAAAACTCTGCTTCTTTGGTCGCTTATCGTGTGCAAAGCGCCAAATGCCCAAATTGCTTTCTGCTTGAAATGCGCTGTAGAGAAATTTACCGGAATCAAACTGTGTACCGATGAACATACCGTAGGTTTTTACCGCCGCATCTTGCACTTCAACATAAGACGACTTAAACGCAGGCTGCCCGGAAATAGGGTCTTTTGCGCTGTTTACTATCGCGTTAACACTGCTTTCACCGCCATATCGACCCGCCCAGTGCATTGACATAAATAGCTCTTGAAAACCCAAACCTTCATCAATTGCAACTTTGGCATAAATACTGGTGTTTGAAGTAGGCTGAAACAGCTTGGTGAGTTGTCCTGCTTTTAAGCGATTTTGAGTAGCAGAGAGTGTGTTCATGTACACGGTTGGTTCTAACTCAGAGGCGGCAAGGTGTGCGATATGACCTGTGCGCGTCATGGTATGCCATTGATCACGTTGCCTGCCCGTATTGAGCCACCAGCCTTTTGTTCTTTCTAAACGCGTAGGAGATTCACTGGTCACGACAAAACGTGCTTTACCATCTGGGTGCGAATAGATGCCATCAGCAAAAGGACGCTCTCCTCCCCATTGTGTCGGCATCCACTCTTCGTATTCTTGCTCGGTTAAGTTGGCGTATTGAGAAAGATCTAGCTTCAATGGCGAATCTGCATTCATGCCTGTCATCGCGGCATATTCCCTGAATACCGCCCGCTCAGAAGTAAACGCAAAGCCATTTTGTATCTTTTCCAATGCACACAGAGCTTGCCCGACTTGGCTTATCGCCCACCAATCTGATTTTGCTTCACCCGGAGGCGTTTGAAACTGGCGCTGCCTTGAAAGTCGACGCTCAGAATTGGTCACCATGCCTTGCTTCTCCCCCCAGCCAGCGGCGGGTAGCAATAGGTCCGCGTAATGCGCTACATCCGAATCCGCTGTGATATCGGAAACAATCACAAACGGACAAATCTCTAGTGCACGTTTTACCAATTGGTTATCTGGTAAAGAGACAACGGGATTGGTTGCCATGATCCAGAGAACTTTAATCTCACCACGTTCTACCGCCTCAAACAGTTCAACGGCTTTTAAACCGGGCTGAGTGGCAATTTCTGGTGAATCCCAGAACGCCTGCACTTGCTTGATAGACTCTGCGTCAAAAGCGCGATGAACCGCTAATTGGTTTGCCAAACCACCCACTTCTCGGCCCCCCATCGCATTCGGCTGACCTGTAATAGAAAACGGACCACAACCTGGCTTGGCAATTTTGCCCGACGCCAAGTGTGCATTAATAATGGCATTGCCTTTATCGACACCATTTTCGGCTTGGTTAACTCCTTGGCAAAACAGAGTGATTGCGGTTGGGCTTTGCGCAAACCAATGGAAGAATGTCGTGAGTTTTTCTTCTGAAATCCCGATGGAAGACGTTAGATTAGTGACATCGTAACGCAAGTCAGAGACTTCTTCTTTAAGTGTATCAAACCCGTCGGTATAGGAATTTATGTATTCAGAATCAATGCATTGCTGCTCAGTAAGAAACTTAAGCAGCCCATTAAAAAGTGATACATCTCCATCGTTTTTAATTGGTAGATGCAAATCCGCTTGCTGCGCGGTGACCGTTTCACGCGGGTCAATGACCACTAGCTTGAGGTTAGGATTGTTTTCTCTCGCTTGTTGAATACGTCGGAATAAAACAGGATGCGTCCAAGCGGTATTAGCACCGCAAATGATCAATAGCTCAGTCTTATCAATATCGTCGTAATTGACGGGAACGACATCTTCACCAAATGCTCGTAGATGAGCCGCAACCGCCGAAGACATACACAAACGCGAGTTCGTATCGATGTTTGCGCTGCCAACATAGCCTTTCATGAGTTTGTTGGCGACGTAATAGTCTTCCGTTAACAACTGCCCTGACACGTACATCGCGATGGAATCCGGTCCAAACTCCGCTTTCGCTTGATGAATCTTTTCAGCAATCAGATCCGTGGCTTGTTGCCATTGCACCTCTTGCCCTTGAGGTCGTTGCTTGGTGACAAGCTTTGGATACAACAAGCGCGAAGGCATATTCAAGCTCTCTGCCAGCGCGACACCCTTCACGCACAGTGATCCCGCATTTGCAGGATGACACGCATCCCCAACGATTCCTTTCGCATTGACCTCGACACCACATCCAACACCACAATAGGGACAAGTGGTTTTTTTGCATCCTTGCGACATAACACCTCCAGTGCGATTCAGCCCAACTTACTAGCAAAAAAAAGCCTCTCCCGAATCGAGAGAGGCAGCAATGCCTTTAACGCTGTTAGTACATTTTCAAAAAGTAATACCCTATACCGCTCTCGCCTGCTATTAAGAGCGGCGCATCGAGTTATCGATGAACGTTTATGTAAAGCAAGTGAGGTGCCAAGATTAAAAACCCTTACCATACAAAGAGTTAGCTTAAAACCAATTATAGCAACGTAATGCTACGCACTGATTGTGTGCAAATTTCGGTCATTATCGTGCAGTATTACTTTACTAATTCCATAACTAACCTGGATTCTTCGTCACCAAAATAATGCGCTTCTTCTTCTAACGTTTTAAAGCCAAGGGAGAGGTATAAAGACAATGCAGGTTGGTTCTTAGGATCGACAGTCAATTTCACGCTTGAGCCTAACGTCAACGACGCAATAACGTTTTCTAGGAGGGAACGCGCAATACCTTTACCTCTATGTTGAATATCGACGGCCAATGACATGATCCAATATTGATGTGCATTTGTGCTAGTCGTTAGCAATATATACCCTGCGACCTGCTCTCCCTCTTTTGCTACCAGTAAACTCTCTCCCCAACAATCAAAAGCTTGCCGAAAGAAAAATTGAGGATAGGCGTGTGCTCCAAATAAAGTATTTTCGAGCTTATATATGGCAAATAAGTCCTCTTTTTGCGCAGACAAGATGTCCATTCAATGACTCCTTCTTTAACATGAATGGCAGCAGTATACCTAAATCTCATCTAAATGACGGGACACAAACATCTCAATTAAGTGCTTAAGAAATGTAATATTCTTCCTGAAAATTAGGCCTAACTCACTTAGAACATACATCCGTGATTAAGTTTTAACCGCAAAATCAAAAACCACACAAGATGAAAATTTCAATACATATAACCATTAAATGCATTACATTTAAGAACTTTATTCTGGTTTATTGAAAAATTCATAGTTGGATAATTTACAACCACCCCAAATTCACAGCATTATTCACCAAGCTTCGCGTGTGATAATAAACACTAAAACCTTTACCATTTTCAGCATTATTATTTTTATAAAAGCGAGTTTTAAAGTGAAAGAATCTCGAAATGCCTTAAATCCTAGTGAAATAAACACAACCACAGCTTGGTCAAAACATGATACACATTGGGTTCTTAGCCTATTTGGAACAGCCGTTGGCGCAGGCATCCTGTTTCTGCCAATTAACCTTGGGATTGGTGGTTTTTGGCCTTTAGTCGCGATGGCAGTACTTGCTTTTCCAATGACCTATCTTGCGCACCGTGGCTTAGCTCGTTTTGTACTATCTTCTAAGATCAAAAACGCAGACTTCACTGATGTAGTGGAAGAGCACTTCGGCGCAAAAGCAGGTCGTTCTATTTCACTGCTGTATTTTCTTTCGATCTTCCCGATCCTGTTGATATATGGGGTTGGAATAACAAACACAGTAGATAGCTTCATGGTAAATCAGGCTGATATGGCTTCTTTACCTAGACCTTTGCTTTCTGGCGTACTAGTGTTTGCACTAATTGCTATTATGATGGCGGGTGAAAAAGTAATGCTACGGGCCTTTGCCATCATGGTGTTCCCACTTGTTGCCATTCTTGCCTTTCTATCATTTTACTTAATACCGAACTGGACCATGCCTGTCATGGATGTGCCAGAAGCGTCAGCTTTTGCTAGCACTATGTGGTTAGCAGTTCCTGTAGTGATTTTCTCGTTTAGTCACGCAGCTGCAATTTCAAGCTTTGCAAATGTACAACGTCGCCATTACGGTAAGCAGGCAGATGCCAAATCCGAAGTTATTCTTCGTCGCACTAGCATTATGCTGATTGCCTTTGTTCTTATTTTTGTATTTTCCTGTGTACTAACACTGTCACCTGAACAATTGGCTCAAGCAAAAGAACAAAACGTATCCGTATTGTCTTACTTAGCGAACGCAACCGATAATCCATTTATTGCAACACTTGGTCCTTTAGTAGCGTTTGTTGCTATCACTTCATCTTTCCTTGGGCATTTTTTAGGTGCGCGTGAAAGCTTAAATGGTTTAATTAACAAGCATTTTAACCTATCTGAGAAGCGTGTTGATCGTATCAGCGTGGCAGCACTGTTCTTCTCAATCTGGGCGGCCGCGATCATGAACCCAAGTATTCTTGGTATGATGGAAGCATTGTCAGGGCCTGTTATTGCAATGATCTTATTTATTATGCCAATGTTAGCGGTGTATAAAATCGAGGCGATGAAACAATATCGAGGAAATGTCTCTACTTACTTTGTTCTAGCAGCAGGCATTGTGGCGGTAAGTGCATTGATTTTTAGCTTCTTCAGCTAATAACTAAAGACTAGCTTGGATTTTCAGGGGAATACCTTACACAAGGTTAAGGTGATTCCCTGAATTTTCTTACTCTTTAAAAGGTAATCATCGTTACCCTTGACTCTTAAATAAGAGCGAAAACACCCGCAATCATAAGTACTGAAGCGATGCAGGTACGGCCGATAATGCCGAAGTGCGAAGGTTGAATCATTTCATTATGCATAGTTAATCTCCTATTTATTATAAAAGCCATTTTTTATTGGCTTAATAACACTATGTCTAATATCCAGTTTTTTAACAACCCATACAAACATTAAATATTTATGACAGAAACGTAATTTTTTACACTTCGCCCTGATTTTGAGCGATGAATCCGCGGCTTAAATCATTAGATTGAGTCCACCGAATATGCTCGCCTACCTGTCATCGTTACCTTATCTATACCATCGCCTAATCATTGCATAAGTTTTCAATAGATTTTGTTTTATAAATCATAATATTATAGAGATCCTTCTCGTATCTCACTCCCAAAACACTTTGCCACTGGGAATCCATCCGCACTTAACCAACAAGAAATGGTAGACTTAACTGGTATTCGGTTAAGAGATCACATTTTATTAATACGCTCATGCACTTCTCAATTAAAAAACTGGCTTGCGCACTTTGTACTGCACTTGGACTTTTCTTGCATCCCACCAACGTACTGGCGAGTACCGAAAAGCAAGCTTATCTGGAAGAACACATTTCAGCAGAAAGCAAGCCCATGTTAAAACTCTACTTTCGCTCGATGGGTAAGCCGCGATCAATTCAAAAAGATGAGTTAAATGCGCCACAGAATGCATCAGCGGAGTCTCTTGCTCTGTATTACTTTGCACGAAAGTACCTTAAGCGTTACGAAGGCGTTCCATTACCGAAAGATATGCCCGATTTAATCGAATTCGGTAAAAAGCACCATTTGGAATGGGTCGTCGCTGAAGCACAGCTCAATAAGGCTGTAACAATGATTGAGCAAGACGATAACTGGAACGCAGAATTGTTACTCCATGACGTTGTTTCTACAGCCCGTGATCTTGGTTATCTAGCATTAGAAGGCCGTGCTTACCGCTGGTTAGGCAATCTAGAAGTATCTCGAAATCAACTGCGCAGTGGCCTAAAATATTATCGCAATGCCTATGAGTTATTAGAAAAAACAGTATTTGAAATACAAGTCGCGATGACACTGAACAACATTGGGACGGTCTACATCGACGCATCAGATTGGGCTCGGGCCAACAGTTACCTAACGCAAGCTCTCGACACTTACCTAGAGAGCGAATATCAATACGATAATAGCTTTTTTATGGGGGTTATCTACGCAAACCTTAGCATCGTTCACTCGAGCCTCGGAGATAACAGAAAAGCGGAATATTATTTCAATGAAGCCATTCGACTTTCAATGCAAACGGGGTCTGACACAGTCAAGCACCACTCTTTATCCAGCTTTTCACAAATGTTGAGCTCGGTAGGAAAAATTGATGATGCATTAATGGTCGCACAACGTTGCGTAGACCTGCCCATTCCAAAAAATCTAGAAATGCTAAAAACGTCTTGTTACGAGGCATTTGCAGAGGCTTACCTCGCAAACAAACAATACGATAAAGCTATTACAACAGCGCTTAACGTTCTAGAACAAACCAAGTCAACCAGTGAATTAGAGCTGCGGCAGCGTATTGATATGCTTTCGGTACTGGTAAACGCTCATCAAATTCTTAATGACTATGAAGCCGCTTTTCATTATTTAACCCAATTAAGAGAGCTGGAGGCTGAGTTTTCTCATCATATTCATGGTGAAGAGATGATTAACATTAAGTTTGATCTCGAAGCTAAGTTAGCCCAGAAAGAACTCAAATTGCTAGAAACAAAAAATGCGCTACAAGCGTCTGAACTGCGTTCGCAGCGCTATCGAGAAATGTTCTACTTTATCGCTATTACGGCAATTGGTGTCGTTGGTTTTCGTTACGTACTGCGCGTTAGACGTATTAATAAAGCACTCACTCAAGAAAATACTACCGATCCGTTAACTCAACTGCATAACCGTCGCTATCTTCACATTTGGCTGGACAAAATGGCTCGTAGAAGCCCAGATAGAACATTTGCCTTAGCAGTTTTAGATGTTGATCATTTTAAAACCTTTAATGATCAATATGGACACGATATTGGCGATAAAATGCTGACTCATATTGCCACGCTATTTAATGAATCCACTCGCTCTGGTGACCTACTCATTCGTTGGGGTGGAGAAGAGTTTGTCCTATTATTCGAAGTACAGCGAGCTGAAGATTGCGCTAAGTTTTTGGAGCGATTGAGATATACTGTTGAAAACACGCCATTGGTGGTTGACTCTAAACCATTAAACGCGACAATTTCCCTTGGAGCAGTGGACAAACTGTCGGCACAAATAATTAAACAAGAATGGGATCAATGGTTTTTCTTGGCAGACCAAGCTTTGTATGATGCGAAGCAAGCTGGTAGAAACCAGTTCGTCATTCATCCTACATCATAAAAAAGCACACATGAAAAAAAATCTAATCATTATTACTTTTGCGCCTCTATTTCTTATGGCGTGTAGTAATCAGCAAGCATCTCAACTGGGAATGCGCAGCAGCAGTGTCAACGTGTATGCCCAGCAAATGAGTAACACTCAACTATGTGAAACTCTCTACTACAACCGTGCAACTAACCAAACCAAAGTGGCGATTGGTGCTGAGTTCAATCGACGTGGATTAAACAAAAAGTGGTGTGATAAAGAATTCGATAAGTTGTACATTAAAAAGTGGATTGATAACGTGCTGCCTAAGAAAAAAGCCGAACCCAAGAAACCAATCGCAACTATTCAACCCGCTTCAACTAAATAACCCACCATCTTGAAGCAGACGGTACACTCGTATTTTCTGCTTTTCATTTTTCATGCATGTTCGATGCGACATATAAAAACCTCATGGTTTCAGTAAATTAACAAAGACTTATGTTGTCCATCGAACTTTTAATGTAAACAAGTTGTAAATGGTTTTCGTCCTTATTCTTTGTCGTTAGCTTTGTTTGTTCCTGTTAGCGGAATATGAAACAGGAACTAAAAAATTCCAAACAAAGACATGAGGTCAAAAATGGAAATACGCATTAATCGCCTATTTGCTGCTATGTTGGCAGTAGGCATTGCACCTGCCGTCTCGGCGTTTGATCCACTCTATTCTGAACAATGGCACTTAGACAACACGGGGCAAACTGCGTTTGCGGCTAATCCTGCTGTTGCTGGGAACGACTTAAACACTAGGCTCACTCAGGCAATGGGGATTGCAGGTGTTGGTGTGAAAGTTGCCGTCATTGATTCTGGAGTTCAGATCGATCACCCCGACCTTGCAGGTAATATAGTTACAGGTAGCAGAAACTTCGTCGAAGACTCTTCATTCCCACCAAGTTATCCGGTTGATACTAATGGTCATGGCACTGCTGTAGCCGGTTTGATTAGCGCCGTCGGCAACAACGGTGAAGGCGGACGCGGTGTCGCTTCTCACTCTTCCCTCATCGGTTTTAACTGGTTAGCCAACCAGACATTAGAAGGCTGGTTAATCTCCCATGGCATGGACCCAGCAACACGCGATGTTCGCGTATTTAACCAAAGTTACGGTTTCAGCCCTATAAACCCGATTACTTTTGATGAAAGCGACCCTCAACTAAAACTTGAAATGGACGTGATGAAAAACGTCAGCGAGAGTAACGCCTGGGGTCGAGGTGCTGTATTTGTAAAGTCAGCAGGTAATGGTTACCGCTATTTCAATACAGGGCGATTCTTCGTATTGCCAAGTAACTTCTTTGCTGGTGGAGACAATCAAGGCTTACCGATGCACAACTCTGCTCAGTCTTATGATAACGCCAATTACTTCAATTTAGTCACTAGTGCACTACGAGCGGATGGTACGCGAGCGAGTTACTCATCGGTGGGGTCGAACGTGTGGGTTGCAGCACCAGCAGGTGAATATGGGCAAGATTTCCCTGCTATGGTCACCACTGATTTAATGGGTTGTGAAGAAGGGCAAAATACCAGTGATGGCCTTGGCATTAATGGGTTACACGGCGGAACGGAGCTCGATCCGAACTGCAACTATACCAGTACGATGAATGGAACCTCATCGGCTGCGCCGAACACATCGGGTGCCATCGCGGCAATCATGTCAACCAACCACGCACTTTCTGCTCGTGATGTACGTGCTTTACTAGCGGAGACAGCAAAAGTAACGGATAAAGCGCATCCAGGCGTACAGCTTGAATTTACTAACCATAATGGTGAACAGGTTAGCTACGAGGCAATTGCCCCTTGGCAGAAAAACGCAGCAGGCGTAGATTTCCATACTTTTTATGGCTTCGGCGCTGTAGATTTAGATGAAGCGATGCAACGTGCTCGCATGACGAATCGTGTTTTGCCAACTCAAGTCATTACGCCATGGGTTAATAACGCTACAGAAGTAAGTGTACCCGATGCAAGTCTAGTTGGTGGTTCTTCAAGTATCGCCATTGCCGATGAGCTGACAGTAGAATCCGTTCAAGTGACATTGACACTGGACCACGCTCGTCTGCCCGACTTAGCTATCGAGCTCATTTCGCCATCAGGGACTCGTTCCGTTTTGCAAACACCGCGCAATGGTCTTGTTGGTCAATCTCTTGATTCATCGATTACTGGCTACAAAGATCAATTAATGTTGTCTAACCAATTTTATGGCGAAGATGCAAAAGGCGAATGGACGTTGCGAGCAATAGATACGAACGGCGATGAAGTCTATTCTTACATTGCATATTTCAACTCTTCCACCATCTATGACGTTCCGATGGCAAACAACGCTCAGCCCGGTGTTATTAAGAACTGGTCGATGCGCATATTTGGACACTAAGGAGTCAATAACATGAAATACAAATCATTTTCTATGCTGGCTCTCGTTATCATGACGTCGAGTGTATACGCTGAGCAACAGCTCTCTCAACAGCCTGCACCAGAACTGTTTGTGCCATCAGAAGCGGTTGAGATTAATGGCCAAGATTATCGAAAAGTGCAAACTGGCACTATTAGAACCCTATCTGAAGACGTAAAACTTCAAGCGGGTGATGAGGTGTTTAAGAATGCGTTTAGTAACGTATCCAAAGCCACTGGACTGGTTTATATCACCGTAAACAATCCTAACGAAGCGAAAGCAGTCGCCAAAGAGTTAAAATTAGAAGTTATCTTCGCAGAGGGGGAATCAGCGGTGTTAAAAGCATCTCAAGATCAAGATCTGCTAAGTATTAGCGACTACCTAAACGCAGACAGCCGGGTAAAAGCGTCTAAAATTGAACTAAACAGCGGTAAATACCGTGCACAATAATTCTCTAACAAGAGAAGTTGGCCTGTAAAACCATGCCTCAGCGATTGCTGAGGCATTTTTATGGGTAGGAACAGATAGGCTATTATTCTTTAATAACATTTCGCATAACCAGTATGATACCTAAACACCCTACTCGCCTGCGCCTGTCATTTCTTAAACAAAATAATTTCCGTTCTTAGCTCTTCTTCCGTGGTTTCCTTCGGGCTATTCAGATAGCGTTCGATTCCTAAAGGACTGGTTTTGACTTTCATATCACTCTGACGAACCAAGTTCATCGCTAAAGCCCATGCATTTCCCAAAAACTGATATTCACCTCGGTGTTCAACGACAAATGTTTCACTCTCAGGAATGGTACCGGTAACCGCCCCTTGAGGCGCTGGTACTGAGTTATGAAGAGGAAAGCAAGTGATAAACTCGAATGTACCTTTCTGCATATCCATCGACTGGTAATAACAAAACAATTCACCATTCACGGATAGGGTTTCGTCACTAATTAACTGTTCTAGTTGCTGAACATGCTTCTCAATTACCGAACCTAATTCCTGCAAGCTAGCCACACCCTTGATCCCAATGTAATGAATTTGAGGCAACGTTCGGTTACCTATTTCGACTAAGTCTGAATGCACTCTTCCGGTTTCAAGCTTACTTTTGAGCATGCGTAACCCACGTTGATAATCCATCTCTATCATCGACTTAAACATACTTTTCAGAAAGAACAGATACCAAGGGACGCGAGATTGCATTTGCCATTCGACTAAACAGCCATTTTGTGACGGCGTCACGATTAGAGTCACCTTTCCATGGCTCTTGATTGGGCGAAAGAAATGTAGCTCCATATCTAATCGATGCTCTTGAGTACTTTCCAGTACAATCGCGCCAGTCCCAATACGCTGACCATTCCATTGATAACCAGCTCCAACGTGGCCCTGATTATCACTGAATGTCAGCTCGCAGCTTGGTTCAAGAATGATCCATGGTGACCAGCTGGGCCAGTTATTGAAGTTCTTGAGATAGCCAATAATTTCACTTTGATTCTTATTAATTTCAATACTTCGGCTGACCTGATAAGAGAGCATAACGGTTCCTCGAGTTTCCGCTTCACTAACTTCAGTCTAATTCAAATTCCAGTTTTTTCTTGTTTGACTACGGGTTAGATGCGTACGACAAGAAAAATCCAGAGCGTTAATTCTCACTTGAATCAATACGCGCAAAGCTAAGAGCAGAACTCCACTTTTGCACTAAATCGAACACCATCATCGTCCAGTACTAACGCCCACCCCATCCGTTCACATATTCGTTGTACGATAACAAGCCCACAACCATAACCAGCGTTGTACGTCTCGTTGCCATCGTGACGGTTTAGGATCTTAAGCGCATGACCTTTCAACTCAATTTCAATATCTCCCACACTATAGCTAAAGGCGTTTTTAATCAGATTGTTGATAACAATGGTCACAAAACTCTCTGGTGCCTTCACTACACCACTATGTTGTTCGTGCAAAGCGTAGTTCGAATCTTGCTTGGCAAATAAAGGAGCCAGCTCTTCCAGTTGTTTTTGTAAACAAGTAAGAAGCTGATGCTCTCCGTAATGTTGAGGCTCTATTTTCTCTTTACCAAGTAAGAGAAACGCTTCTGTCAGTACACGCATCTCGTCACAAGCTGACTGCATCCTCGTGATGGCTTTTTGCGCAACTCGAGGTTGATCAGGAAGACGCGTCAGAATGTCTGTTGAGCCTTTAATCACCATGATTGGCGTTCTCAACTCATGCGATGCAAAACGGCTAAATTCTTGTTCTCGTTTGAAATAGCCCGCGATATCGTTCTTATTATCCAGCAAAGTCTGCTCTATCTGGCGTGTTTCGCTGAACTTAGTTTCAACTTGGAAAGCGGGTTGATCCGGTGACATTTGGCTAATTTTGTCTTCAATTTGCGCTAATGGCCGAGACAATATTCGCACCATGTAAATGCCATACCCAACCATGACAAATGAAAACAAACCACCGAGCAGCAGCGTAAACTGATGCAGCGAGCTTTCGTATTCGTCCAAGTAATCATCTGAGTCATCTTGAAACACAATGTACATAAGCCCCTTCCCTGAGGGATGGTTCAATACAACAAAGTGTTTGTCTTCTTCACCAAGCAGGTATTCGTAAAAACCAGGTGAAGTAAAAGAGAGCAACCAATCGGGTGTCGGTGCTTCACTCCAATATGAGTTGAATTCCAATACGTTTGGCAATGGCGCATCCCAGCCCTGTTTCTCGAAATTCTCACTATAAAGCGCAGCTTCAGTATCTAGCCAGTGATGTAAACTCAGCACTTCCAGTTTGTTTTCTGCCACATAAATCAGCGACCAAAAAAGAGTAAACATCACAAAAGTCATGACCCCAAAACCCCAACGGATCTTGCGATAAATGCTTGGATATTCGTTATGCTTTAAGTCGGTAACCTTGTCCATGAATAGTCTCTAATCGTGATTCTTCAAAACCTTTGTCTAGCGCGGTTCTTAAACCGTAAATATGGCTACGAAGTGCATCACTTCCGGGTGGTTCGTCTCCCCACACACTATCGATCACTTCTGTGCGCGAGACCGCTGCTGGAGCACGTTGGAGGAGCAATTTTAAAATTTTAGTTTGAATTCGACTCAGCTTAATTTCTTTGTCTTTTCTCGTTACTTTTCCTGTACGCGCATCTAAACAAATATCTGCAAATTTGAGCGTTCCGATATCTTGTCTTGGACCACGATTAGCCAAAGCATGAACACGCAAACTGAGCTCTTCCATCGCAAATGGCTTCATTAAATAATCATCTCCCCCCGCTTTAAAAGCCGCGATTTTGTCATCTAGCGTATCTTTTGCCGTTAGGAAGAGAATTGGCGTTCCACATAACTTATCTTGTCGAAGCTTCTGTACCGTACTGATGCCATCGAGCTTCGGCATCATGATATCCATGATGATTACATCGTAATGATTTTCCTCGATTAACTTAATCGCAGCCTCTCCATGAAACGCACAATCGATAATCATGCCTTCTAGCTCAAGATAGTCTGCAATCGTCTCCGAGACGTTATGGTTGTCATCTACAATTAAAATTTTCATAAAATCACATTCCTTCACGATCTCTTCACGATATGCCCAATAAGATACAGACAATTTCCTAAACTCGCTCGTAAATTGAGGTTAATACAATGAAAAAACTCGCTCTTATTTCTGTAGTAGGTTTGGCATTGTCTGGTTGTGGTGGTTCAGGTGGTGGCAGCAATAGCGATAGCACACCAACTCAACCAACAGTGAAACCAAGTGTAGCGATTGGCTCTGTTGAAGCGGTCAACGTTGAAGAAAGCACGTTAACCGTCAATGGACATACGTATCGTGTGTCTGAGGTGGTTTATGACGACACACAAGTGCAATTGGCCGATGTAAAACCAAAAATGGTGGTTCGCGTGGGTTCAGATATTCGGCAAGCTTCGGACAATGGCGTCCGAGTCATACTTGAACCAACCATTACTGGACGTGTGACAGCAATTGATCATGTGAAGAAAAAATTCACGGTAAACGGCGTAGAGCTGCAGTTTGACGGTTTAAGTGATGATATAGAGATCAACGACTGGGTGATGGTGTCATCCTTGCCGACTGCGGATGCAGGTTATCGAGTGTTGTCTGTGGTCGAAATCGACGTAGATAACGATTACCCAGCCCTTGGAAGCTACTACGAACTGGAAGGTCGCATTACTAGTACCGATGAAAATGCTGGCACGTTTGAGCTTGGTACAAATATAACCGTATCTTACGACAACATTAGCCAACTTAGCATCGGCCAATGGGTAGAAGTAGAAGGTGAAATGCAAAACGGCATCTTCATGGCAAATGAGGTAGAAGTTGAAGACTACGACGATCTAAAAAATGACAGCGATGTGGAAGGTATCGTGACTTGGGTTGCCAAGGATTATAGTGAGTTCTCTCTAAACTACCGAGGAGCCTTCTTCATTGATAACGCAACACGCTTTGAGGATGGTAGCAAAGCTAATCTAGAACAAGGTCAAGAAGTAGAAGTGACCTCTGTGATGAAAAATGGCAAACGCACCGCTACCGTCATCGAATTTGAGCGGTCGGAGTTTGACAATGACAACCAATGGCGAGGTAAAGAGTTTGAATGTGAAGGCTATGTATCAAACTACGATGCTGATTCAAGAGCATTTAAAATCGAGCATTGTGAGAATGATGCTGATCAAGTACTAAGTAACACCACCGTTGTGATTGATGCGCAAACACGCTTCCAAGGCATTGAAGAACTTAACCTAAATGGTGCTCGTGTCGAAGTCGAAGGTGTGATCATTAACGAGCAAAATATTGCCCGTGAAGTGGAGTTAGACGTTTACGACAACTAATCCCTTCTACGCTTAAGAAAAAGTGTCACTTCGGTGGCACTTTTTCTTTTCACCTTACTTTGCTTCCCAAGCTCAAACCAACAAATTCTCAGTCAAAGCCTTTTCTCTCCGTTACACTTTACCTATGTTTCACAACATTGGTGACGACTATGAAAAAACGCAACCTCATTTTGTTAATCTTGTTTTTTGGTTCAGCCACGAGCTTAGCTAGCGTTATGGATCCTGACTGCGATGCAGAAAAGGCAGCTAAAGCCGCTGCGACAAAAGCCGTGGTTGGTGTTGGGGGTCGCTGTACGCCTAAAGAGGCACTGAAAGATACCGCAGTTGATGCAGGAAAAGACAAATTGCCAGATGAAGGGATGGCGGGTAAAGCTGTTGATGCAATGACACCGGAAAAAGAGAAGAAAACGATGAAAGACGTAACCAAAAAGCTCAATAAAGATTGATACGCTTTCTTGTAGTTAACTTTAATAGCGAAACTCCCCCCTCCCAAAAAAAGAGCGCCGATTGACGCTCTTTCCGAACTCTAATAGATAACCAATTATGCGGTTTCTGCTTCACCTATCCAATGATAATGGTGGTTGGCTTTTTTTCCCACTAAACCGAGCTCTGCCAATTCTTCAAATACCTTGTCTACCTCTTCCGCAGACAGCCTAAACTGTTTAGCAACGGCTTTTTTGGTGCACGTAATTTGATGCGTTTTAAGTGCATCGCTAACTTGCTCTAACAAGGTTTTCGGTTCCTTTGGTTCTTCTGGCTCCGGCGCAGCTGGTATTTCTTGCTCTTCTTCCTCTTTTATATGAGGAAGATAACCCGCAGGCGCTGGGTCTATATCGCGAACTGTTTTCAATATCATGCCCTCATTTCTGCGATAGAAATATCGGAACCGTTGCTCTTCACCAATCAAGCCAACAAAAAATGCAGCAAAGAAGTCCAAAAGAATCGAAAGAAATACAACCAAGCCAAGCTGAGCTTGCTGAGAGGTGGTACCAAATGCGTTGGCTAGGCTATCAATCAAACCAATCACTGAGCCTTGCGTAACCGGCGGTAAACTATCACGCTCCATAGCCAAGCGTTGCTGCTCTTCACGTAAGGTTTTGTTTTGATCCTGAATGCGAGTTACACCAGTCGCGATACGCTCCATCTCGATGTATTTCTGCGCTGCCATATTGTTGAGCTCAATCTGCTTATCGATTGCCGCAATCTGACGATTAAACGCTTCCACTTTCGCCTGCTCTACCGAAATATGACTTTGTGCACTATTGGTTGCACTATTAATGCCACCAATACTACCGCCAATGGAAATCGCAGCTAAGACTAAATAAAACACGAGAGCGGTTGCTGCTCCTGTGTAGTTGCGATGGGCTCGGCGCTCACCGTATTCATACCAAGCGTAAAATTTACCCGCTTCAAAAATGATCGCTAAACCACCAAATAAGGTTTGCATCATCGGATTTTCGTCGATAGACAAAAATAGCAATAGAGAAAAAATAGTCGATGCTAAAATCGCAGCACCAGTGAATGCGTATACACTCACCATGGCAAATCGACCTTTAGGGTATCGATATCCAATCTGTTGTTCGTATTTCATTTGAGAAATTTCTTAAGATTAATCGCCCCTCCTACTAAGTAGGACGGACGTTTCTGGCATGTACAAAGGAGCGCAGAATACCGTATCCTTTATTAAATTACTGTCATAATTCCGTTAATGGAAAACAAGTGAAGATTCGGTAGGCATTTTGAATCGATATCAGCCAAATCTAGCACGTAAAAACACCACCACGACACCCACTAACCGAAGCTTCAGTGACATATAAGAGAGATTAATTCGGTATCTTCAAAAGCGACTAGGCAAGACTGACAAGTTGAATTGGAGGTTGTGAATGTCAGCCGAATCAAGACATTAAAGCGTTAAAAATAGACAATAAAACAAATAACGCACACTTGCATCACCTTTTAGTAAACTGATAATTACATTGTTTGGTTAATTTGTTAGTATCCCGCGCCGAAGAAGATAAGCACTCAATTGTATGGAAAACACTCTAATACAGCACAAACACCATCGCTTGCACGCTATTGCGGTTATTATCGCGGTGTTGTTTCAGTTGTATTTAGCGTCCACAGCCGCTCTTAACCCTACACAAGTTCACAGCACAACTTGGCTCAACAAAGTCCAAAGTGAAAAGGTTTTACTGTGTACCGCAGATGGTTTCAAATGGGTGGATATCAATACGTTGATTGAGACTAACGCTCAATCTTCTTCTAAGCTTATCCAAGATCTTAACTTACACGACGGCTTTCAGTTTGAATGCCCGCTTCTTCAAGCTGTTCAATTCTTTCTTCTGGTTGCGATTGGGCTTTACCTGACAACCATCCATTGGCTGCGCCGAGTAAAGTATGCACTGACGACTTATCACTTTTCTAAATGCGATAAGCTCGTTTACAAACACATCGCGCCTAAGCACTCTCCGCCGAGTGTTTTTCCTGCCTAACAGGCATCTAATCATTGACAACTTTATTCAAAAATAACGATGACTCTGTTTGTTGTCCATTCAGAGAAGCTATTAATTCAAAAGGAAAAACACATGCTTAAATCATTAAAAACCGCCGCTATCGCGCTTATTGCTGTCATCGCTAGCCCACTGAGTTTAGCGCACGATTATGAAGCAGGAAAAATTCATATCGACCATCCATGGAGCCGCGAAGCGCCACCAAACGCACCTGTTATCGGTGGTTTTTTTCAATTAACCAACCACGGTGACAGTGAAGATGCATTGATCGCAGCAGAAAGCCCAATCGCAGGGCATGTCGAAATTCACACGCATAAGAAAGAAGATGGTGTGATGAAAATGATTAAGATTGACGAAGTGCGCGTTCCAGCCAATGACTCAGTGTTGTTTAAGCCAGGCAGCTTCCATTTAATGATTTTTAACCCAACACAAACTCTTAAAGAAGGCGACCGCTTCCCTATGACGTTAACATTCAAAAACGCGGGTAAAGTGGAAGTAGAAATGGCGGTTGAAAAACAAGGTCACATGGAAAAACACATGCACCATTAATGACGTAAACAAAAGTGCCCGCTGATTTAGCGGGCATTTTTATCTCAGCTTAGTCAAAATCATTATTCCGGTAGATCCTAACTCGACTCTTCAGAATAATGGTGATGAATAACGCTCGGCGAAACGGGGTCACATATCATAACAGCGTGCTCGGGCAAGAGATTCTAAATCACGCTCGTCCCTCACTATTCAGAATGACCTTGAAAGACTTAAGATCCTAAAAAGGTTCCCTACCCGCTTAAAACTCAACCTCTCGACAAAGTTCTCCAACCATCACTTGGCAAGCCTAAATGAAATCATAAGTTTGGCAACAAAGACCCACTGTTAATCGGCTTTCTTTCTACTTGAAACAAACCTCAGCCCAACGAGCTAAGCCGGCAGCTATATGCTCAATTGTTTATATATCCCGATTCTCCTGACTAGATACAAATCATGCACGACCGTAAAAGTCGATATATGCCACTGGATGAGTCAGCATCTCAAAAAAGTACGTGATCGACTTCTCATTGTTGGTGTTTCTCTGTTTATTAAAACCATTTGTATTACAATAATACCCTATGTTAAATGAAAAATCCTTTCCAACTCTACAAACATGAGAGAACACCATTATGTCTACTAAAATTGCATTTATTTCTGGTGCTACTGGCGGTATCGGCTTCCAAGTGGCAAAGCGTCTTGGTCAGGATGGATACACGGTCATTCTAAACGGCATTGAAGATGAAAAAGGTTCGGAGTGTGTCTCCAAACTACATAACGCAGGGATTGAGGCTGAATACTACGGTTTTGACGTTACAGATGAACATGCCGTCGATGAAAACATCAATGCTATTGGTGAAAAATACGGCAAAATCGATGTTGTCGTTAATAACGCAGGTGGTCTTGGTGGTCGTAGTCCTATTGAAGGTATGGAAACTGCTTTTTTCCGTAAAGTCATGGCTTTAAACCTCGATAGTGCATTCTTCGTATCACGCGCAGCGATTCCATTTCTAAAAAAGTCTGATAACGCATCAATTATCAACTTCACTTCAAACGCTGCTTGGAATGCAGGTGGTCCAGGTGCAGGTATTTACGGTACATCAAAAGCCGCCGTTCATACATTAACTCGCGCTTTAGCTAAAGAGTTAGCTCCGGCAGGAATTCGAGTCAATGCAGTATCTCCTGGCACTATCGATACACCATTCCATGCTCAAATCAAAGCAACCAAGCCTGAAGTATTTGCTTCTTGGGCAGACAGTATTATGCTTGGACGCCTAGGCCAGCCAGAGGAAGTCGCCTCTGCTATCTCTTTTCTGGTAAGTAAAGATGCATCATTCATTACCGCAGAAACACTGCAAATTGGTGGTGGTCAAGCTTTAGGCATTTAGTACCAATAAGTCTTTTTACCTATCAGTAAGTACGCTTTAGTACTGATTTGATAACGGCCGCAGTATGTTTGTACTGCGGCTTATCCTTATACCACCTCGCCTTTCACCCCATCTGGAACGTTTCACCCATTTTTGGTATAGACAGTATTCCTCTAGCTGAAACAAAATCACTTGTATTACAATAAATCTTATTTTTACGTTATTTAAGCCTCCTAAAGGCTTTGTTCACGATAAAATGGAAGCGTGATGAATCCGCTTTTCTTATATACACTGATGAATAAAACCCCCACAAACCTTACTTACATCTCACTTTTAGAAAAAATTCATCCCAAGCCCGCTATGCTCATAATTTTCAATTGCAAAAGCCACAATAGTCATTATGATTACTAACAAGCAATATAATCATACAATAGTATTTTTGGAGTTAAAATGACTAAACCTATCATTGGTTTCATCGGCCTAGGCTTGATGGGCGGAAACATGGTTGAAAACCTACAGAAACGTGGTTACGAAGTTGCTGTAATGGACCTCAATAAAGATGCTGTTGACGCAGTACTAGCTCGTGGAAACGCTTCTGAAGCTTCTTCAGGTAAAGAGCTAGCAGAGAAAAGTGATATCGTGATGCTGTGCCTAACAACATCTGAAGTTGTCGAAAAAGTTGTTTACGGAGACATTGGTGTTCTAGCTGGCATGTCAGAAGGTAAAACACTCATCGACTTCGGTACATCTATTCCAGCTTCAACGAAGAAGATTGGCGCTGACCTTGCTAAGAAAGGGGCTGGTATGATTGATGCGCCTCTAGGTCGTACACCTGCCCACGCAAAAGATGGTTTACTGAACATCATGGCCGCAGGCGACGTCGAAACATTCAATAAGGTTAAGCCAGTGCTGGACGATCAAGGTGAAAACGTATTCCACCTTGGTACACTAGGCTCTGGTCACGTAACTAAGCTTGTGAATAACTTTATGGGTATGACAACCGTAGCAACAATGTCTCAGGCATTTGCTGTTGCTAAACGTGCTGGTGTTGATGGTCAACAATTATTCGACATCATGTCTGCAGGACCATCAAACTCACCATTTATGCAATTCTGTAAGTTTTACGCCGTAGATGGCGAAGAAAAACTAGGCTTCTCTGTCGCAAACGCAAACAAAGACCTCGGTTACTTCCTTGCTCTATGCGAAGAGCTTGGTACAACTTCCCTGATTGCAGAGGGCACTTCTAGGAGTCTACAAGCAGCAGTTGATAAAGGCCTTGGTCAAAATGACGTTCCAGTCATCTTCGACTACTTTGCAGAGCTAGAAGCTTAGTCACACTCAGTTGTAACTAAAAGCCCAGCTACCAATGTAGCTGGGCTTTTTTTGTTTTTCCCCAGACGCTCATCACTCCTTGATACCCTAGCCACTCCTTTAAAGTTTTGCAGGGCAGCCTCTTCCAATTCTCTTATATATTTTCCACTCACACTTCAAAACCTCTCTCCTATTTCTGGCGTACGCCTCATTAAAGCTACGTCTGATTTAATGCTTTTTCTTTGCTAAGAAGGCACACATATTTATTTAAATAGACAAAGCATCAGGTTTGGGGTGTAAAGTGTAAACACGGCGTGCAAAGAAAGTTAGATTGCTTTTTCGCTTTAGGCTGACGACTCTAATGTGAATATAGTCGCACCTTATTGGGAGTTCCCCAATACAACGAATAACAACAAACGATGCGCCACGCTTTCTCAGTCAGCTTGATCAAAAAACCCCACGGCTTTAACACCGCGGGATTTTTCATTGAGAGTCTTTAACTTTGGTTAGCTTTTCGCGTTAGCTAACTTTGGGCTTTTAGGCCCTCGTGCTGCGTTCACCAATAGAACACCCACCGAGAGAACAATCGCACCACACAAGATAAACAGTAGTCGACCTGATGGTTCGTTTGGAATCAGAGCCATCGCTAGAATACCGAAGCCCGCTACGCTGATAAGTTTACCAAGCATGCCACGCTGTTTTGTATCTAAGTTCTGCTGCTCTTCGCTGTCAGCCACAAGTGGCGTGTTCCAGTTCTCGAACAATTGGTCCACTTCTTTCTCACGTTCAAGTGATAGACCTTTGTAGAAGCGCGTTGTCAGCAAGAAGAAACCACCGGTGAAGATAACGTGTGCCGCTAAGCTCAAGCCAACTTTTAGGTCTGCCCACTCACGTCCTGTAAACGCTTGCTCTAGACCGAATAGGCGCTCTACATCTTCTGCTTGTAGTGAGATACCGAAGATGTAAGAAACAAAGCCACCAACAACCAGTGTTGCCCAACCAGCCCAATCCGGCGTCTTACGAATCCACATACCAAGTAGTACAGGAATCAGCATTGGGAAGCCAATTAATGCACCGACGTTCAGTACGATATCGAACAGGCTCAAGTGACGTAGTGAGTTAATGAATAGACCGATACCAATGATGATGAAGCCCATCACGATAGTCGTTGCTTTACTCACGATAACCAGTTCTTTTTGCGACGCTTGTGGACGCACAATCGGGCTGTAGAAGTTCATCACAAAGATGCCCGCGTTACGGTTAAGACCAGAGTCCATTGAAGACATGGTCGCCGCAAACATTGCTGACATCAGAAGACCCACCATACCTGCTGGCATTACGTTTTGTACGAATGCTAGGTAAGCTGCATCACCACCTACTGAGCCGTATTGCTCTGCGAAATCAGGCATAAATGCCGCAACGTACCAAGGTGGTAGGAACCAGATGATAGGACCAACAATCATCAGCACACATGCAAGACCTGCAGCTTTACGTGCGTTTTCACTGTCTTTTGCACATAAGTAGCGGTAAGCGTTGATGCTGTTGTTCATGACACCGAACTGTTTAACAAAGATGAACACAACCCAAAGGATAAAGATACTGAAGTAGTTCAGGTTGTTACCCAGCATGAAGTCGCCGTGGAAGTTCGACACGATGTTGCCAATACCGCCACCATGGAAGTATGCCGCCACCGCACAAGTGATCGTCACTGCCATGATAACCAGCATCTGCATAAAGTCAGATGCAACAACTGCCCAAGAGCCACCCGTTACCGCCATTAGCATTAGCACTAAACCCGTAACGATGATGGTCGCTTCCATAGGAATGTTGAAGACCGCTGCCACGAAAATCGCAAGACCATTCAACCAAATACCGGCTGAGATCAAGCTGTCTGGCATACCAGCCCAAGTGAAGAACTGCTCTGAAGTCTTACCAAAACGTTGACGAATTGCTTCAATCGCCGTCACTACACGTAACTGACGGAACTTTGGAGCAAAGTAGAGATAGTTCATGAAGTAGCCAAATGCGTTGGCTAAGAATAGGATTACAACAACGAAACCGTCATTGAACGCGCGTCCTGCGGCACCTGTAAACGTCCATGCTGAAAATTGCGTCATGAAGGCGGTAGCACCTACCATCCACCATAACATCTTACCGCCCCCTCGGAAGTAGTCACTGGTTGAGGTAGTGAACTTACGGAACATCCAACCAATTGCAACTAAGAAGAAGAAGTAGGCAAGAACAACAAGAGTATCAATAGTCATTTTTTCAGCCTTTCAAGTTTGATCATTTTCTAACGTCTAGACTACTCTTCTCACAACTCCATTTGTACTACAATAAGCTTTAATTGTGATCTAAAGCATAAGTTATTCAACGAAAAGAATACGTCAAACCCCTTACTTTCTTAGACCAATGGCTTTCTAGGAGATAATTGCCACTCAGAACACCTCAATATATTGTAATACAAATTGTCTAGTTGAAATTTATTAGAGTATGGAATATTTTTCTTCTTCGCGCTTTGTCTGAAGATCAAAAATGCGCGGCATTTCTTTGAAGGAAACGTAATGAGATGTTTCGAAAAAATTTGATAGAAAGTAGGATTTATATGAATGCGATTCTTAACTCTCGCCTCTTTCAAACTTTCAAACACAAAAAAGCGAGCACTGAGGCTCGCTTTTCATTCTTTCGCTAGTTTTATCGGGGTGTTACGACACTTATGCTACGTGAGCTACTGCGTCGCGAACCAGTGTCCCTAGTTCATCCCACTTACCTTCATCGATAAGTTTTGTTGGAACCATCCAAGTACCGCCACATGCCAGTACTGAAGGGATAGACAGGTACTCGTCTACGTTACCTAGGCTCACGCCACCTGTTGGCATGAATTTCACTGGGTAAACCGCCGTTAGTGCTTTAAGCATACCAACGCCGCCAGATGGCTCAGCAGGGAAGAACTTAAGTGTACGCAAACCCATTTCCATCGCTTGCTCAACTAGGCTTGGGTTGTTTACGCCAGGTACGATAGCCACGCCTTTGTCTAGGCAGTATTGAACCGTGCGAGGGTTAAAGCCAGGGCTTACGATAAAGTCCACACCAGCTTCGATCGCTTGGTCAACTTGCTCGTTAGTCAAAACTGTACCCGCGCCAATCAGCATTTCAGGGAACTCAGCGCGCATCGCTGCGATTGCGTCCGCTGCACACTCTGTGCGGAACGTGATTTCTGCGCAAGGCATACCGTTTTCAACCAACGTGCGGCCTAGAGGGATCGCATCTTCTGCTTTGTTGATGGCAATAACAGGAATTACTTTTAGGTTTGCTAATTGTTCGTTTAATGTCGTCATAAGAGTGTACTCGTCGTCGTTAACTTGAGTTCAATAAATCACTGCGGAGCGCCGATTACTCAACGCTCCGCAAAAGAATTACAAAGGAAGATCTGGCATCACTTCACGTGGAATGATGGCACCTTTATGTTGAATTACCGCGCCAGCCATACAGTGGCCAGAGTAAGCCGATTCCGCTGCATTGCCGCCAGTCAAACGCTTCGCCAAGAAGCCCGCACTGAAAGAATCACCAGCCGCTGTTGTATCAATCACGTTGTCGACTTTGTTTGGCGCCACGTATTGCGCTTCGCCATTCGCCACAACCAAGCAATCTTTGCTACCACGTTTGATGATGATTTCATCCACGCCCAGTGCAGAGGTTCTCTCGATGCACTGTTCTAGATGCTCGTCACCGTAAAGCATTTGCTCATCTTCAAATGTGAGCAGTGCGATATCTGTGTGCTTAAGGATCTTAAGGTACCAAGACATGGCATTCTCGCGGCTCTCCCACAATTTAGGACGGTAGTTGTTATCGAAAATAACCTTACCACCTTGTGCCTTGAAGCGCTCAAGGAAGCCAAACAGTTGCGTCTTACCTTCTTCAGTAAGGATCGCTAATGTAATACCGCTCAAGTAAACCGCATCGTACGAGTAAAGTTTGTCGACTAATTGCGGAGACTCATTTTGCTCGAATAGGAACTTAGCGGCCGCTTCGTTACGCCAGTAGTGGAAGTAACGTTCGCCAGTTTCATCGGTTTCGATGTAGTAAATACCTGGTTGCTTTTCTTTAACGGAAAGAACCAGACTAGTATCGATGCCCTCTTCTTGCCATGCTGATAGCATTTCTTGGCTAAAAGGATCGTTACCCAGAGCCGTTACATAGCTGGTTTTGATATCGTGAGCTTTGGTCAAACGAGATAAATACAGTGCGGTATTCAACGTATCACCACCGAATGACTGCTTTAGCTGACCTTCCTTTTTCTGTAGCTCAACCATACATTCGCCAATGACCGCGATGTTTAATGATTTCATGTTGTCACCTTAGCAACTGAGGTTGCGCTATAGATTATTTTAAGAAGTCTTCACGAGCTGGGTTGAAGATGTCTAGAAGAATGCTGTCTTGCTCTAGTGCAACCGCACCGTGCATCATGTGCTTACGAGCAAAGTATGCGTCGCCTTCTTTAAGTACTTTCTTCTCGCCTTCGATTTCTGCTTCAAAGCTACCACGTACTACGTAGCCGATTTGATCATGGATTTCGTGAGTATGCGGAGCGCCAATCGCACCTTTGTCGAAACATAGGTGAACCGCCATTAGGTCATCTGTGTAAGCAACAATTTTACGTTTGATACCGCCGCCTAGCTCTTCCCACGGGTTCTCATCTAATACAAAGAAAGAATTCATCGTCATACTCCTAAAAAGTCTCTATTAAAGCGAACCCTACGGCACTTCATTCTTAACCATGCTTTTATTAAAAGGTTCTCTTAAAAAAGCGTCGTATTGATAAAAGTGAAACGCGAAGCGAAAGGGTCTGCTGTCGAATTGGTAACGAGCATATCCGATCTATTTTAATTGTCATACAATATATCTAAAAATATGTGATATTCATCAAACGGTGCTCGTTAAAGCATTCCACTTAACGATTGATAACGCCGAAACATCAGCCACAACAAGGATTGCCACAACAATACAAATCAATAAGTTAGCTAAATTCGCGTGATTTCACTCTACCTTTTTGCCACAAAAACTACACCCAAACTTAATATTGTATTACTTTATGGGAAGTTTAAGAAAACAACACACTTCATCTGAGGGTGGTAAAGAAATGACTACACAACCGATTTTGTTGACTGAAGCAGAAGTCGAACTACTAAGAAAGGAAGTCGGAAAGCCGAGCTTAATGGGCAAATCCATTGAAGCGAATCGCAAGGAACTTGAAGCCTTCATGCGTCTGCCTCTAGACGTACCAGGTCACGGCGAAGCAGGTGGCTACGAGCACAACCGCCACAAACAAAACTATACCTACATGAACTTAGCGGGTCGTTTGTTCTTGATCACTCAAGAAGAAAAGTACGCGCAGTTCGTTAAAGATCTTCTCGCTATTTACGCAGAGAAGTACCTCACCTTTGATTTCCACGTACAGAAAAACACTAACCCAACAGGTCGTCTTTTCCACCAGATCCTTAATGAACACTGTTGGTTAATGTTTACTAGCCTTGCTTACTCTTGCGTGGCATCAGTGATGACGGAAGAAGAGCGCACAGCCGTTGTTGAGCGCATTTTCGAACCAATGCTAGACATGTTCACAGTAAAATACGCGCACGATTTCGACCGTATTCACAACCACGGTATCTGGGCAGTTGCGGCTGTTGGTATTTGTGGTCTAGCTATTGGTAAACCTGAATATCTAGAGATGTCGGTATACGGTCAAGACCGTGATGATACCGGTGGCTTCCTAGCGCAAATCTCACAACTGTTCGCCCCTTCTGGTTACTACATGGAAGGCCCTTACTACCATCGTTATGCGATTCGTCCAACTTGTGTATTTGCAGAAGTAGTACACCGTCATATGCCTGAAGTAGACATCTACAACTACAAAGACAAAGTGATTGGCAACACAGTACAAGCGATGCTGGCAACGGCTTACCCGAATGGTGAGTTCCCTGCCCTAAACGACGCATCTCGTACCATGAGCATTACAGATATGGGTGTTCAAGTTGCGGTGAGCGTTTACAGCAAACACTACGGTATGGATGACAACATCCTAGGCATGGCGAAGATTCAAAACGCAGTTTGGATGCACCCTTGTGGTCTTGAGCTTTCTCAAGCCTATGATAAAGCCATCGCAGACCGTGAAATCGGCATGCCTTTCTGGCCGAGCGTGGAACTTAACGAAGGTCCAACTGGTAACAACGGTGCACAAGGCTTTATCCGTATGCAGGATAAAACCGGTGATGTGTCACAGCTTGTGATGAACTACGGTCAACACGGCATGGGACATGGTAACTTCGATACGCTTGGCATTACCTTCTTCAACCGTGGTCAAGAAGTGCTGCGTGAATACGGCTTCTGTCGCTGGGTAAACGTTGAGCCTAAATTCGGCGGTCGTTACCTAGACGAAAACAAATCCTACGCACGTCAAACTATCGCGCATAACGCGGTAACGATTGATGAGCAATGTCAGAATGGTTTCGATGTAGACCGCGCTGATTCAGTGCACGGTTTGCCTCACTTCTTCAAAGTAGAAGGCACTGAAATCAACGGTATGAGTGCGTTTGCGAACGACCATTACCCGAATACAGACATGCAGCGCAGTGTGTTCATGCTTAACCTCGATGAGCTTGAAGCACCGCTACTGCTAGACCTTTACCGCATCGAAGGTGAAGGCGAACATCAGTACGACTACTCTCATCAATACGATGGTCAAATCGTACGTACTAACTTTGATTACCAAAGCTTTGGTGAACTGAGCACGCTTGGCGATGATTTCGGTTATCAACACCTTTGGAAAGTAGCAAGCGGCAAAGTGCAAGATACGGCGTTGGTTAGCTGGCTACAAAACAACACCTACTACACTTGGTTAGGCACAAGCAGCAGCGCGAAACAAAACGGTGACAATGAAGTTATCTTCACTCGCACTGGCGCCAATGACCCGAGCTTTAACCTACGTAGCGAACCAGCATTCATTCTACGCAGCAAGGGCGAATCGACGCTATTTGCTTCTGTGCTAGAAACACACGGCTACTTCAACGAAGAGTTTGAGCAGTCGGTGAATGCACGTGGTCAGGTGAAAGATATCCGCGTCGTGGGTTACAACGCCGTTGGCAGCATCGTAGAAATCACGACTGAAAAATCACTGGTTACTGTGATGATCAGCAATGTGCTAGGCGCTGACGACCAAACCCCACACCAAGTAGAATTGAACGGTAAAACCTACAGCTGGAATGGCTTCTACTCTCTAGAAGTAAACGTATTCGGGCAGGAGAAATAATAATGAGCTACCAAACCCAGTCTTACCAACCGCTATTAATGAACTTTGAAGAAGCGGCAGAACTAAGCAAAGCACTTGGCACGGATAGCCTATTAGGAAATGCACTCGCACGTGACATCAAACAAACTGACGCTTACATGGCCGAGGTGGGTATTGAAGTTCCAGGTCACGGCGAAGGCGGCGGCTACGAGCATAACCGTCACAAGCAAAACTACATCCACATTGATCTAGCGGGTCGCCTATTCCTTATCACTGGCGAACAGAAATACCGTGATTACATCGTGGACATGCTAACGGCTTACGCGAAGGTTTACCCGACGCTAGAGAGCAACACCAGCCGCGACTCTAACCCTCCGGGTAAGATCTTCCACCAAACTCTTAACGAGAACATGTGGATGCTATACGCCTCTTGTGCGTACAGCTGCATTTACCACACATTGGAAGAAGAGCAAAAAACACTGATTGAAAACGACCTGTTCAAACAAATGATTGAGCTGTTCGTGGTCACTTACGGTCACGACTTTGACATCGTACACAACCACGGTCTATGGGCAGTAGCAGCTGTAGGTATCTGTGGTTACGCAATTAACGATCAAGATGCGGTAGACAAAGCGCTTTACGGCTTGAAACTGGACAAAGTGAGCGGCGGCTTCCTAGCTCAGCTAGACCAACTGTTCTCGCCAGATGGCTACTACATGGAAGGTCCTTACTACCACCGTTTCTCGCTACGTCCAATCTACCTATTCGCAGAAGCGATTGAACGTCGTCAGCCTGAGCTTGGTATTTACGAATTTAACGACTCGGTAATCAAGACCACGTCTTACGCAGTATTTAAGACGGCATTCCCAGATGGTACTTTGCCAGCACTGAACGATTCATCGAAGACGATTTCGATCAACGATGAAGGCGTAATCATGGCAACGTCAGTATGTTTCCACCGTTACGAGCAGTCTGAAACGCTACTTGGCATGGCAGACCACCAGCAAGACGTTTGGGTTCATATCTCAGGTAAAACATTGTCTGACTCGGTTGCAGCAGCAGACAACATCAAACCATTCAACTGGGGTAGCCTATTCGTAACAGACGGCCCAGAAGGCGAAAAAGGCGGCGTAAGCATTCTTCGTCACCGTGACGAGCAAGACGACGATACGATGGCGCTTATCTGGTTTGGTCAACACGGCAGCGATCACCAGTACCACTCAGCGCTAGACCACGGTCACTACGATGGTCTGCACCTGAGCGTGTTTAACCGCGGTCATGAAGTGCTGCACGATTACGGCTTTGGTCGCTGGGTAAACGTTGAGCCTAAATTTGGCGGTCGTTACATCCCAGAGAACAAGTCTTACTGTAAGCAGACAGTCGCGCACAACACAGTAACGGTTGACCAAAAGACGCAAAACAACTTCGACACAGCGCTAGCAGAAACCAAGTTCGGTTCTAAGCACTTCTTCAAAGCTGATGACGAAAAACTGCAAGGCATGAGCGGTCGTATTTCTGGTTACTACAATGGTGTAGACATGCAGCGCAGCATCATTCTTGCTGAATTGCCAGAATTCGAAAAACCACTTGTGATTGATGTTTACCGCATCGAAGCAGATCAAGAGCACCAATACGACCTGCCAGTGCACTACTCTGGTCAAATCATCCGCACGGATTTTGAATACGATGTAGAAAGCACGCTGCGTCCAATGGGCGAAGACAACGGCTACCAACACCTATGGAATGTGGGTTCAGGCCAAGTTGAAGGCAGCTCACTGGTAAGTTGGTTGCACGACAACAGCTACTACTCGCTAATCACAAGCGCAACAAACGGCGGCAAAGTGTTCTTCACTCGCACTGGCGCAAATGATCCAGACTTCAACTTGAAGAGCGAGCCAGCACTGATCCTACGTCAATCTGGTCAGAACCACGTATTTGCTTCTGTGCTAGAGACACACGGTTACTTCAACGAGTCTATCGAAGCATCGGTTGGCGCTCGTGGTCTAGTAGAGTCAGTAACCGTCGTTGGCAACAACGAAGTGAGTACCGTGATTCGTCTGCAAACCACCACAGGCAACACTTACCACTTCGCTATCTGCAATCTAGATGAAGACAAACAGAACGCGGCACATCGCGTTGAGTTCGACGGTGTGGCTTACACTTGGGAAGGCGCATTCGCACAAATTTAATCTTTAGCTAGTCACTAAAAATTAATGTAAAAATCGGGAACTAATTCAAAGCCGGACGTCATGTTCGGCTTTTTTTGATTGTTTACATGACTCTACATGAGCTTATCAATTAGCGTTTAATCATAGTAAAACCGTTAATAACTCTTAGGAAAAACAGACATAACTTAACCTTACGCCTTATCAAAGACACCACTTATAGATATAGAACTCTTCTGAGATTTAATTAACACTTTTACTATTTAACTTATGACTAAACTACTCCCCAACAACACTAAAATGATATTGTATTACAAATATTAGATAGTGTAAGAGACGTACTACTGTGTTTATAAAATCAACTAAATTGCTTCTAATAAGCTTCTCTGGGCTTGGATTAATAGGGTGTGGAGGAAATACCTCCCCTACAAGCCAAGATGATAAACCAAATATTCCACACCAAGAGCATGTAGCACCATACTCAATAGCAAAATTTCAAAACATATTGAGTAATTCAGATTTACAAGTATCAGATCCCAATGGGAAGGAGGGAAATAAAACCAGTGACGTCAAAAATGGAGCATTCTCGGATTATAAGAGTGACCACTTTTACGCAGAAAAGGATTCCAATTACCTTGTCTTTAAAATGTCGAACTACAAAATGCGCTCAGAAGTTCGTGAGCGAGAAAACTTCAACATTTCAGAACAAGGCGTCTCTAGAACTTTGTATGCAGATGTTCGATTACCAGAGATTAACCTTGCAATGGCTAGCTCCCCTGCAAACCATGATGAAGTCACTTTCCTGCAAATTCATAACAAAGGCACAGATACTTCTGGTACAGGTGCTATCCCACACCCTTTGTTACGAATCGTTTGGGAACAAGAACGAAACAGTATCACTGGTCATTACTGGGCGGTAGTAAAGAACAATGCCATAGATTGCAGTCTACCTTCTAGCGCATCAGATTGTTATGCAACATCATACGATCGTTATGATTTAGGAAAAGCCGATCTCAACGCATTCACGCGATTCGAAGTAAAAATCGGAGAAAACACATTAACCATTAAAGTGAACGATGAGCAAAAGGTAAATGTAGATGTATCCTACTGGCAGCACCTCCTGAGCTACTTTAAAGCCGGAGTTTACAACCAGTTTGAAAACGGTGAAGCAAAGGTACAATTTAAGCAGTTAGGACTAACCGAAACTGACCATACTGATTCAATAGCTTGGAATATTGACGATTGGAAATTAACCATTCCTACAAGCAAAAATGATTGGTATGGTTTTGGCGGTGACAGCGCGACTGAATTAGAGCCTGAGCGTTGTAATTCAAGTAAAGATCCTCTGTCTAACGAAGAGAGCGTTTACCAACGCGAGATTGATTTATCATACTTCAATGTTATTGACGGTAGCATGCATTTCCGCGCCGATATGGGTTACGGCACGTCAACGGCCAACTCCAGTTACATCCGTTCAGAATTGCGAGAGCTCTACATCAGTACTAACTCCCCGGATTGCAGCACCAGCGATGAAGAGACAAGTTGGTATATTGAAGATAGTCGTACCGGTGCAACTTCTCATACGCTAAACGCAACACTAAGAATCAACGAATACCCTAAAATCGACGGTCAATTACCAAAAGTCGTGGTAGGCCAGATACATGGTTGGAAAATCAGCCAAGCACTCGTGAAGCTACTTTGGGAAGGTGACAATAAGCCAGTCCGAGTTATTCTGAACGATAACTACAAACTTGATAACAACAAAGACTGTACTGATTGCAACGCATTCAGCGTTAAGCTTGGTACCTACGCGGTAAACGAAGACTGGCAATATACGATCCGTGCCGATAAGGAAGGACTGTTTTTAGCCACCTACGATGCAGATGGCAGTAATATGGTCTCGCACACACTGAAGTGGGGAGAAGCATACTCAGACACCGCTAACAACAAGTCCTATACTCTGACTGAAAGATGGGCGTCGCCTGATATTGCGTTTTACTTCAAAGCCGGAATTTACCCTCAGTTTAAACCTGATAATGCATATCGAGGAGAAATCTTTGATGTGAGCTTTAGTGCTTTGAGCACTCTTCATCAATAGTCATTTCAATCTCTTAGCAATAGGCTTGCTACTTTGCTCTAAAGCAACGAACAAAGCTCATACCGCCGCCACGGGAAATTTATTTTCTCGTGGCCTCTTCTTTTAGAACACCACAATTCAACTCGCTTCACGCATAGTGTTTCCTTCTACGATAAATATATAAGTCAACCTCCACTTAGGCAGCTTAAAAACAGCTTCTATAGTTTCATGAGATATTTATCTACCCTAACGCTGAGCTATTTTAAATTTAACCAATTAAACTACTCTAATATACATTCGCACTTAAAAATAAACATTGTCAGAAGATAAAAGCAATCAATAATTATTACTTATCTATGGTGATAAATTTTTAAATTAATTTATCTATGTCAATTAAAATAATATTTGAGCTGTTTTATTCTTCTATAGAAAAAAAGCCCTCAGCTACAAAGCCGAGGGCAAAGGACTTCAATCAACTAAAAGTGATAGAACTAGCCTTGGTACTTACCAAAAGATTGTTTTAATTTATAGAAAGTAGCTTGTGCGTAATCATCTGGATTACCGTACATATTCTGGTTATAGACACCGGCTTTAAAGTACATATATCTGCCACCTTCGTCATAGCCACTGTCACTCATATCTACGACTTGAACAACATCATCTTTACCATCACGTTTTACCGTAACTGTCATTGTGTTGCCTTTCACATCAATGATGTAGCTGAATTTTTCACCTAGCGCGATGCCATCGTCACCGATTTCACCAGTCATATCACCCACTAAGCTGTAGTAATCCTCTGTTCCAGTTTTGGTTTTTTCGTGAGCAAAGTAAACTGTACCTGTTGGTTGGTCTGGTAGCTTACGATAATAAAGACGAATTGGCTCATCATCTTTGTCATGAATCTGGCCGATAATAAAGCGGCCAACTTCATGCGACTGACCAGTTGTGGTTGCGTGGTCAATCTTCAGAGTAGCTTCAAGCGTACCGTCTACACCACCCGCTTCTTTTTGATCTTCAACTGGTGCAGAACTGAATACCCAGTTATTAGGATTTACACCTTTTGTGCTGTAAGACTTATCACCAGCACGAAGCATGGTACGTAACTCAGTTCGCGCGTATTTAGTGTTTTCAGAAGTTCGAGCGCCTTTCACATAGCTCTTGAATACCATTCCGCCATCATCTGCTGTGTAGAATATATCAGAGTGTTGGAAGCCGTTAGCCAAGTCCCACTCATCAATATCATCAGCACGACCATCTTTGTCATGGTCGAAAGGTGTCGTCAGTTTCCAACGTGTTAAGTCAAAGTTTTCACCCGGAGCATTTGTAGCGAGTGGCTCTTTCGGTAACGTAGGGTAAGGCATCGCTTTAGAAAGATCACACGTCACAGTCGTTTCACAAGGACGGACGATTGGTGCTCCAAAGTCGCCTTTACGATTCTTTTTGAGTAAATCCTTTTGTGCCTTTTGCTCCGCTTTCATTTGCGCAATCATAGCCGCTTCAGCGTTAACGACGTCATCAGTAATGATGTGACTTGCCGGACAGGCATTAATTCCGCAATTAACTGCCGCTAACTCAGTAACTGAGTTCCATTGGTTTTTGCTATTACCGTGGCCAACGTAACGAACATAGCGTGCTTTTACTGCAGGCTCAAACTGGAAGCGCTCTAAGCCAAGTGCGCGACCAGAGCTTTGCGCACCCTCAATAACCGTCACCCAGTTTTCACCATCAGTACTAAACTGAACATCAAATTTGCTGACGCGTTCGTTACCTTTGCTGAACGAGGCTTGAATTGCGTCGAACTCATAAACCGAGCCGTAATCCAACATCGCCCACTCACCATCACCATTTGCTGACCAACGTGTCATAATATCTTGGTCAAACAACTGCTCTGGAACATTACCATCATGACTACTCGCCGTTATCGTAACGGGAGTCAGAATATCAGCACCAGTTTCTTGGTTGTTTGGAAATGGATCTACCATGGTCGCCGTACTATTACAGCCCACAGCAAGTAAAATAGAAGAAGCTAACAAGCTTTTGAAGAAAATATGCTTCATGTAATCTAACACCTACAATATAAAAATGAATTAACAGCTCTTTTGCTGTAACAACAATTAGGCAATAACACTCGGGTTAAAAGCTGTATTTAAGGCCAAGGCGTGTTCTCAATTGGCGGTCATCCGTGGTTGAACCATCCTTACCTTTGACATTCCACAATTCAAAGTAAGGACGGAAATCTCCCATTTGGTAACCAACAATTAAGCCAGCATCCCACTCAGAATCTTTCCAATCAGATAAACGCACTTCGTCATAGTTTTTGTTGTAGTTGATCTCATAGCTCAGCTTGACGTTATCAAGGTACTCGTTATCAAACTGACGCATATCGTAAGAGCCTGTCAGTGTCCACTTACCTTGTTCAACTGTTTTCCCAGCAACGCTTACCGAAGTACCATCCGTTAGTGTTTTGTTACCTGCACCATCTGAATAAACTTGAAATTCGTGTCGGTAACGTAAAGCGGTACTTAAGCCAAAAGAGGATTTGTAACCAACACGAACTTGTGGTTTATAAGTGGTTTTTTCGTCATCATCGCCAAAAGTAATAGGCATCCCTGGTTGGATAAACCATTGTTTATTTATTTGGTAGCGAACTCCCCAATCAAACTCAGAATCACCAGCAACGAGTTGATCCCAAAAATGCGAGTTGTCGTAGCTATGGAATTTTTGTTCAACACCAAAGTTCAGTTTGGTCTGATCGTTAATTTTAGAACTACCACTAATTTTGATACGTTGGGCATAAGTTTCACTCTCATGCTTATATTCTGCGCGATAGTCTAAAGTTGCTGCGGAAACCGCTCCCGTCATTAATGTGGAAGCAACGAATAGGGACATTGTTGTAACTGCTTTCATGATTATATCTCTCTGTATATATTTTTTGGGATACCACTTAAATCCCTGGATTTGATTCAACACTATTGAATTAATGTATGACAAATACTAGTTAATTCATCATGAGAGTTCTGTGATATTAATCATGTAAGTGCCCCTCAACTGACAATTTGTATTATTATATATTCAAAAGTGTTAGCTATGTCTGATTCTAAAACGACCTTTGTAGACATCACTTACAGAGAAATGTTTTAACTCGTTTCATATGATAAAGAAGAAGATTAAAAAATATAAACAACAATAAATTCAATGACTTAAAATAAAAAATCTTGATGTAAAATCAAATTTCTTTCCTAAATCACCTTTAGTTTTTGCTGTTTCTCTATAAAGAAAGCCCTCAACCTCATAAAGGTTCAGCTCTTATTGATGTTGATATTCAACTATTTTGTGTGACTTATTCATCACTTCAGTGAGCGATCATTGTATCTAGTGTGAGTCGGATCATTCTATTGATAAAACCATCTAGATGACAGAAATTATTTGTCTAACAATATTACATAAATAAAAACACATAGAAGTGAGTACCTACCATGCAAGTAACAAAAATTGCAGCAGCAATTGCTATTTCCACAGGTTTGTTAACCGGATGTAACACTGATTTAAGGGATGCACCATCGGCCCCCCCACCAACAGAAACTGAGTCTGAGTTGAGCCAAGGTATGTGGGATATTTCAACACCAGCCACTGTGGCGAAATCCGATGATGAGCACGACCTGCCAAACGTCTATGTCTTTGAAGACGGTACGCAAAAGTATTATAACGATGATGATAACTTCGGTACTTACACAATCTACACTTCAACTTATACCGAAGATAAAGATACAGAGACGCTTACATTCAACCTTTATGACGAGAGCGATCTAAGTAACCCCACCGAGTTAACAGGGACTTATGAAGTTTCAAACGGCATGTTAACCATCTCAGGAACAAATGACGGAAACTTCACCGGTAACGATGAATCAGAAAACGATGCGGTGAAAGATGCAGTTGCAGCGGCAAATAATGACGCTGGCGATAACAACGTCGTACAAATTTTGGATACCAATAAAGGTGGAACAGAAGAAGACACCGGTGAGTTACGAATCAAGCTGTCTGATTCAACGAGTGTTTCAGAAATTTCAACAGGCCGACTAACTGTAGATCTAACTTACCAGCATCATGAAGAAACAGAACAGGAAGCCGACGGTTCTGGTGACAATGCTTACATCTCATTTTATGCAGCAAAAACCTCGAATTCCAACTTGCATGGCGAAGTGGCATTTGAAAACGGCAAAATCAAATACCGCGATGCAAGTGGAAACTTGACGGAAACAGGCGACACGTTTGAGTTAGGTGAAAACCTCGCGATAGAAGTCAGTTGGGTAGAAAACTTCTTCTCTTTTTCGGTTAACGGTAAACAAATAGGTGAAATGTTACCTGTCGCTGATGGCACCGCTGTAACTTATGTATCACTGAGACTAGGTGATAATGGCAACACTACAAACTTTGAATTAAATGCAGACAACTTGAAGATTTACTCTAGTGATTCGGGCTCTGAAGTGTTGGTTCTAGAAGAGGATTTTGACAACTACATTCCAGGCTTAGACCTCGCGACAATTTACAACAGTGCATCAAGCGAAGCGGTTGTCATTTCAGACGGAAGTTCTAATCCTGATAAACCGTCAGAAGACGTGAGTGAAAACTTTGACTCATACCCAGTAGGAACAAATATCAGTTCAGCAAACTCTAGTTGGAAAGAATACAATACGGTTGCTGATGACTCCTCCACCTTGACGTCCGTGGCTGTAGTAAGTGATGATGTATCAAAGAGCGGCGCTAACTCTCTGCTAATATCCGACACAGATACGACCAACAAACCATACGTTACGCGCGAGTTTTCAAACGGAGCAACATCAAACGGTAGCGTGTCATTCGATGTTTACATTCCGTCAGACAACGAAAAAACTACATACATTAATGTTGGCTCAGGTAAAAACAACTCAGATCGTTACTACGAATTGAGAATTTCGGGCAGTGGTAAAGTTGAAGCCGAAGCAGGATCAGATGACGTAGAAATAGGCACTATTACGACTGACGCTTGGAACTCAATGTCCCTAGCTTGGGATGGTGATGAGATTAACGTTTCTATTAATGGAAAAACGGTTGATGCGCCAAGCCAGTCCGAAACAGGCTTAGACGCAACGAATACACCATCACAACTGACTATTTATGTAGGGGACACAAGTGGTGCTTCAACAAAAGCATATTTCGATAACATCGATTCAAAGCAACTCTAGTGTTATTTTGTAGCACTTGATACTAGGCCAGGCTTTCGAGCCTGGCTTTATTTTTTTACCTCTTCAGAAGAACAAAATTCAACACAATACTCTAAATTCAAGCCAGTCCCAGTGATTGCTTGCTCTATCTTGTTTCTTACCTTTTAAAGAATTCCACTGAAAACAAAAGCCTCATCAAATCGATGAGGCTTAAGTAGAAATCGAGTAGCTCTTAGTTTTCTATTAGTTTCAATTTTGATTTAGCTTGAGCTTAGAAAATGTCACGCTGTTATAGTCACCGTTTTTCTTGTCGACTGAAAAATCACCGGTGCCCGCACATCCTGTACCCCACACAGGGTGAGACTCACTGACGCTACATTGACCATAAGCTCCTGCTTTAAAATAGAACATGTCTTCTGCGTAGCCATGCTCAAAGTCCTTACTATCAATCCCCTTACTGAGATCTATGGAATAATTCACTGTCTCGTGGCGTTCTGTTTCAAACGTCAAGTTCATCATAGTTCCTTGAACTTCTATCTTGTAGCTGAACTCTTCACCAAGAGCGATACCTGCTTGGCCTGGTTCTTCAAGGTTATCCCAAGTATTTCCCCATACTGGATATGCAATATCAATACGATTTGGATCTTCCTTCGCTAGGTTACGCTCGTAGTTCCAAAATACAGAGCCCATTTTGTGTTCTGGGAATTTTTTATAGAAGATTTTAATGGGTTCATTTCCATGTCCATAACCTTTACCCTCTTTTATTCTTGCATCAATTTTTTTCGCGTGGATTTGACCGACAACAACAGAATGAGCAGGCCCTTTTTCTGGAAATTTGGCGTGTTCAGAAACATGGTTCACTTTCAAGGTCGCTTCCAACGTTCCACCTACGCGACTGTGTTTAGCAGCCTGAGGGTGGCTCGATAAAGCCCAATGGTTTGCTAAATCATCGGTTTGAATAGAAAAGTCAGCGCCACGAGGCATTTCACGTAGTTCAGAGCGTGCATTCTTCGAGTTTTTTGTCGTTACCGCTTTATTCTGCACTTCAAATACCAAGTTGCCTTCTTCGTTCAAGAAGAAGAAGTCTTTGTGTGAATAACTCAGCATCGCCACACCCTCGATTTCGTCCACTTTTCCGTCTTCATTGATATCTGAAGGAATAGTGATCTTCCAGTTTCGCATATCAAATTTATCGGCAGGGACTGGATAATCAACGCCATTATTTAAATCAGAAGCGATAGCAAGAGTTGGTAAGGTAACAGCCATTGCGGCTACGAGTAGATTGAGTTTCATGTTTAAACCTTATTATATGTAATATTGTCATACATATAATAAGGTTTGCAAAGGAATGATTCGAGGAAAGAAGTTATGATGTGCTCTATTGATCACAATTTATAAACTCGATAAACCCCAAAATGATAAGCTAGACATACTCCTCTTTAGTCCATAGCATCTACGAATCTTTTCGACCTAATCCCAAAGTCATAGGATCAATCGTACATTAGCTTGTCTGCCTTATTAATATCGAAATCTTTCAGAGACTTACGTGCTAAATGCCTAAATGGCCATGCCTTAACAATTTCTTCAAACGGCATGATTGCAAACACCCAAAATACTGAAAGATCCAAGTATAAAATCATCAAAGCACATAACGGTATTGAGATTACCCACTGACCGGTAAAGTTAATCTTAAACACCTCCGTTGTTTTACCTAACGCTCTCAAAATATGACCATGAACGGTGTTATAGCCACGTACTATCGGTAGCAGTATGTAAAGTGGAGCAATCGCGGATAACGCTTTGTAAGTACTCGGGTCTAAGTCGGGATACAAATCAGGAAGCACGAAACTAAGTGCAAAAAAGAAAAATGCTGAAACGAACGAGATCATCACGGCCATATCAATACTAATATCGACATTGTTACGCAGCTCATCCATTTTTCTTGATCCAATTGCTTGGCTAATCGTGATTGCCGATGAATGCGCCCAAGCAGTAATGAACTGAGTACCCGCTTTGATCCAAGGCATCACGATAGTCATAGCGACATAAGCATTTAAGGTCAGTTGCGAGTACAGCAACATGTATATCGTTGCGCCAGTTTGTAACATTGTGACGTTCGCCGCGACGGGGAAAATCTCTTTAAAATGCTTATGTATATTGCTTTTCAATGACGCATCAAGCTTCTTAATAGACAAGATGATAGAATCATCAAGCTTAATGCACATGGTTAAATATAACAGCCGAATACTAATAGCAACCAAACTACCCGCCGCGGCGCCTTGAACGCCAATACCTTCAAAATTAGTCAGGCCGTGAATCAGAACATAAGACATCGCCACGTTGACTGGCAATTCAATCAAATAGCCTTTAAATGGAACTTTGGTCCGTCCAAGCGCATTGAACACCGCAATCATAACCTGAGTAATGGCATTGAATATGACGATGAACTTAGCAATTGCAAGGTAGCATTTTGTCTCCGCATAGAGATCAACGTTATCCGTCAACTTACTGATTAACGCTTCATCAAAGACAGTAATCAACAGCCAGAATAAGGATGCGACTAGAACGTTGATAACTAAAGCTGCCCAGAAACCTTTATTTAACGATAGATAATGACCAGAGCCTACGGCACGGCTAAGTACCAATTGAGACCCATTTGCTAGAGCCATTTGGATACCTAAAACAAAAGAAACTATTGTTGTAGCAATCCCCATAGCAGCAAGTGAAACTTCACCTAATGGCGTAACAAGCAGCGTATCAATCATAAGCATTGATTGCATCAACAAAGCATTAAGAGCAAGCGGCCAAGCAAGAGATAAGTTTTTCTTTATATATGGTTGAGAAAACATTAGTAAACCTTTGTAATGAGGTTAAACGTTTAAACTAAAGAGCTCTGTCATTAGGCAAAGTTCATGACAAAAAGAAACGACAGAAAACTCTTTTTAGTCAACAAAAATGTACGCAAGCTCTTAACTATTCACGGCGTCGGAAAGCCTCTGATTCTCATCATTTAACAGCGTTTGAGAGGCTAAACGAGCTTGAAATGAGTTTCCGACCATAATTGCATCATAAATTGCACGGTGCTCATTAAGGCAGAACCTCCCTCCTTCAACTGACTTGTCAATAAACACCTTAAATATGGTCGAAAGTATATTGCTGAAGGGAACGTAGAATTGATTATCGGTACAAAGGAATATCGTTTGATGAAACAAATGATCGTTAGCAATCCACTCATCATAATCGTGACATCGTGCTGCCATCGTCATTCTTTGAAATACAATTGACAACAGCTTTCTTTGCTCAGCATTGGCATTTTGGGCTGCCAGCGCACACGCCTCTGGTTCTATGGCTTTACGCAATCCTAAAAACTGAGATAGAAACGGCTTAGTATCTTCTAAATCTTGGATCCACTCTAAGAGTTGAGGATCAAGAAAATGCCAATAGTTTCTTGGTAGTACCGTAGTTCCAACTTTTGGTTTAGAGATAATTAAGCCTTTAGCAGACAGCAACTTCGTCGACTCTCGTAGTGCTGTCCGACTAACACCAAACAACTTACACAGTTCTATTTCACTCGGGAGTTTCTCATTTTGACTTAATTCTCCTGACAATATTTTGCGAGAAATCTGTCTTGCTACTTGTACATGTATCTTGTGATTTGAATTCCCGAGAAGTGAAAACTCTGCCATCTATATTCCTCATTGCCAGCAGCCTAAACGACTTGTTTAGCTAATAATTAGAAAAGGCCAAATGAAACACGCTTTGAAGGCGGAGACTTTCTGTGTAAATGTAAAGCACTGTTATTTAGCGTCTAAAATCTAACGATCTTATGAATATGATTTTTACTCGCGAGGTATATTGGCCAAACTCAATATTGAATGGTCGAGTAGTAACATCATACACACCGATCTTTAGTATATAATAATACAATATCACTTTATTTAACAAGAAACCTGACCTTCTATTCAAATTGTGTGCTGTGTATTGAAAATCAGTGAGTACAATAAGTAGGCGCGACTAGAGTTAACTAACATATTGAGCTAACAGATAAATAAGGAATGATGTAAGAATCGGTGGCCTCATCTGTTATACGCTAAGTATCATAATCATGAAGGCTTCATAAAGCAGTCGGAGATTCAAAATGGATTTGTGAAGACAACTGTTATTACGTAAACATCTTCTTGGTGAGCTACACTTTGGATGATATAGTCCAAGCTTAAATAATACAATTTTAACGATAAGTGATTTTATGTCTGGTGAATTTCATTCTATCTCCGGTTCCAAGCGCAGCTTACATGTACAAGTAGCTCGCGAAATTGCTCGTAGCATTTTGTCAGGCAAGATCCCTCAAGGGTCCATTCTTCCAGGAGAAATGTCCCTGTGTGAACAGTTTGGTATCAGTCGCACAGCTTTGCGTGAAGCCGTAAAACTTTTAACATCAAAAGGTTTACTCGAGTCACGTCCAAAAGTTGGTACTCGAGTCATCAACCGAGCGTACTGGAACTTTTTAGACCCACAATTAATTGAATGGATGGACGGTCTAACAGAGATAGATCAGTTCTGTCATCAATTTTTGGGGTTACGACGCGCTATAGAGCCTGAAGCTTGTGCACTCGCAGCGAAAAATGCCACTGCGGAACAGCGAATTCAGCTATCAGAAGCATTCCAAGATATGTTGGAAGTCGCTAAAGCAGACGAACTGGACAAAGCGCGCTGGATGGATGTAGATATTCGTTTCCATAGCATTATTTTTAACTCAACCGGAAACGACTTTTTCTTACCGTTTGGGCATGTTCTGACTACAATGTTCATTAACTTTATTGCTCACTCATCTGAGGAAGGCAATACGTGCATCGAAGAACATCGTGAGATTTATGAAGCAATAATGGCAGGCAATGCTGAAAAAGCACGTCAAGCTTCGGCTAACCACTTGTTGGAGTCAAAACATCGCTTACCCGAAGCCAGTTAAGCTTAGGGCTTGGGCGATCTAATAACTAGGCAAAAGCACGCATCTCGCGTGCTTTTTTAATTTCGTTTCCTCCAATTCTTTATGGCACACCATCAATATTTTGATATATAGTAATACAAATGTATTTTAAGAATGTTGTGTTATGACCGACTCGCTACTGCCAAATATCATACAGTTTATCAGCCAGATTGATCCGTTTGACAAGGTACCTAAAGGTGCACTTCGCGAGCTTGCTTCATCTGTTAAGATCACTTATTTAAGCAAGGGGGATGTTGTTGATCAGTATTCTTCTAAGAACGAAAAGTCACTTTATATTATTAGAACTGGCTCTATCGAACAGCGTAAATCTGATGGCATATTGAGAGCTAAACTTGGTCCGGAAGATTTGTTTGGCTTCACTTTTCTTGGTAACGAAGTCGAAAGCGGAAAAGAATACAAAGCAATTGCAATCGAAAATTCATTAGTTTATGTAATTCCAAATGCTGCGCTAAAAAAGTTGTGCACTTCTCATCCTGAATGTGCTGAACATTTTGCATCACAAGCTCAGGTACGGCTAAAGTCAGCATTAGATGTCGTGTGGTCTAACAAAGAAAAAGGGTTGTTTATTCGGCGTGTAGAGGAAGTTGCTAGTGGTCGAGTTGCAATTGTAACCGCTGAGCAATCCATTCAGTCAGTCGCCAACGAGATGATCGATAAGTGCTCTCCCTGCGCTGTCGTTTATCGTGATAATAAAATAGTTGGACTGATTACCGACCGAGATATGACAAAGCGAGTCATCGCCAAAGGATTAAGCATCTCAACACCAGTCGTCGAAGTCATGTCGCCTGATCCTAAAACAATTCATCCTGACGATTTAGTTCTGCACGCAGCCTCCATTATGATGCAGCACAACATAAGAAATTTACCCCTAGTCAGAGACAATAACGTCGTTGGCGTTTTGACAACAACGCACTTGGTTCAAAACCATCGAGTCCAAGCAATATTTTTAATTGAAAAGATCAAATATGCTGGCAGTGTCAAAGCTTTGTCTAGTTTTACGTCTGAGCGCCAAGCTATTTTTGAAGCATTAGTCGAAGGACGGGTTTCACCAGAAATCATTGGTAAAGTGATGACCATGATTATGGATGCGTACACTCGTAGGTTAATACAAATAGCCATTGATAAGTTGGGAACACCTCCCTGTGACTTCTCTTGGATTGTGGCAGGCTCTCATGCTCGCCAAGAAGTACATATGCTGTCAGATCAAGATAGCGCCATCGTATTAGATGATTCGGCAACAGATAACGACCGTATCTACTTCAAACATTTAGCAATGATAGTAAGTAATGGCCTGAATAAATGTAACTATCCATTGTGTCCAGGGAAATTTATGGCAGCGACCCCTAAATGGTGCCAGCCTCTCTCTGTTTGGAAAAAGTACTATAAGAAATGGGTGGCAAATCCTGAATACGAGCGCCTCCTCAATATCAGTGTCTTTTTAGAAATCCGAACCGTTTATGGAAACAAAGACTTTGAACAGATACTTCGCGATGAGCTTCACTCTAACATCAACGCTAATAGAGAATTCCTTACGATGTTAGTTAACGATGCGGTGAAAACAAACCCACCGCTAGGAATATTCAATAGCCTAGTATTACAAAAATCGGGAGAGAACAAGAAAACGCTCGACGTAAAAAAATACGCGATTAATCTAATCATTGATCTTGCAAGGATTTATGGTCTGGCAGTTGAATGTGACCTCACTGCAACTGATGAGCGTTTTAAAGCAGCTAACGAAAAAGGACTGCTCAGCCATGACGCGTACAAAAATATAATCAACGCATATCAATTCATCTTGTCGTTTCGATTTGCCCATCAATTAGAAGCACTAAAAAGTGGAGATGAGCCAAATAACCACATTGACCCCAATACGTTCGGTAGTTTTGAACGTCAACATTTAAAAGACGCGTTCCGCATCATTGCAGATCTACAAGAAGTCGCCAAACTCCGTTTTGGGAGCCGATAATGAAGCGCTTACTTGAGTACTTTCATCCATTGACACGAAAAAATCGTCAGAGACAAAAGCACTGTAAAAAGAAGCACATCCCTCTTTATCTTAAAAAGCTGCTTCGCTCGCCAAATCTGGACGTAAATCAACGAGCTTTTGACACTGAGTTCATCGTTCTAGATCTTGAAACAACTGGCTTAGACAGTGAGGAAGAAGTCATTCTTTCCATGGGCTGGGTAGAGATTCGACAAGGCCATATTGACTTAGCAACAAGTCAACACCTTTATGTACATAGCGACTCAAAAATTAAGCCCGAAACCATAGTTGTTAACCATATTACCCAACAAATGCTGACTGATGGAATCTCTATTCATGAAGCAATGCGGACATTCTTTAAAGCAGCAGAAAACAAAGTTATTGTTGCGCACGGATGTATAGTCGAAACTAGCTTTATTAATCAATATTTACAGCGAGTTTTCAACATAAAAGAGTTGCCGCTCATTTGGATAGACACCTTGCGAATAGAAAAAAGGTTACAAAGAGCTATCAATGCTTCCGATGAATCAGATGTGACTCTAGCAGCGACAAGGGAACGTTACGGGTTACCCGCTTACAACGGCCATAATGCACTTGCAGATGCAATTGCAACTGCAGAGTTACTATTAGTTCAACAAACCCGTATCGCACCTCAGACAAAAGCGACAGTCGGGCCCCTTTACCGGCTTAGCCTGTAATCATCCAGATCACAGGCCTATTTGCTAAACATGTTCTCTGTCACAATTTGGTATCATCAGCATTTACCTTAATTAATAATACAATATCATTAATGGAGGCGACGTTAGCAAAATGCAGCGAATAGCCATTGTCACTTGCCAACATCAGAGCGAGTGTAAACTGATTAGTTGCTCCATATCATAACTACATTTTAGAGAGCTTAGCATTGCATGTGCGCAATGATTGTCGAAGATCTAGCAGCGTTACATAAACAACCGAATTCAGGTGATGTCCCCTCGAACGTCATCTGCAGTGGTTAGTAATCATGTAAAGCCGCTGTTGCGAACTTCAGCCGACAGCTCGCGGTACTAGTACCGTTTGGCCCATGCAGTACAGGCTTGCATGGGCTTTTTTTTAACAATCCTACATCAATCGATGTTATATCCCTCTGCCAGATATGCATAAATCCGCGTCCATTCTTATTAGAGGACTTAAGATTCTTTATAAGTATATTCATAGAACCCATACCTAAACTCGACACTTTTAGCAGCTTCAGAGAAAAGCAATATCTGACACCGATCACTTGTATGATTAATTAAAGGGTTTATTACGCCTTACTGGTCACGGTTTTGAGTTATTGTACTACAAATAAGAGGAGCGAACGTTACTATTACTTAGGACAATAAACTACTTCAAAGGTCTAAAGATGGAACTCAATACTCTCATTGTGGGCATCTATTTTCTATTCTTAATCGCAATAGGTTGGATGTTCAGAACTTTTACTAGTACTACAAGCGACTACTTCCGAGGTGGCGGCAACATGCTTTGGTGGATGGTTGGAGCAACGGCGTTTATGACTCAATTCTCTGCTTGGACATTTACTGGCGCCGCTGGTAAAGCCTACAATGACGGTTTTGCTGTCGCTATTATTTTCCTTGCAAACGCGTTTGGTTACTTCATGAACTTCGCTTACTTTGCACCGAAATTTCGTCAGTTACGCGTCGTAACTGTCATAGAAGCCATTCGTATGCGTTTTGGTACAACAAACGAACAAGTATTTACTTGGTCTTCGATGCCAAACAGTGTTGTCTCTGCAGGTGTATGGCTTAACGCCCTCGCTATTATAGCTTCAGGTATTTTTGGTTTTGATATGACAGCAACCATCTGGATTACCGGTTTAGTTGTACTTGCGATGTCGGTAACTGGCGGCTCTTGGGCGGTTATCGCCTCCGATTTCATGCAAATGGTCATCATCATGGCGGTAACGATCACATGTGCAGCCGTTGCTATTGTTCAAGGTGGTGGAGTTACTGAAATTATCTCTAACTTCCCAGTCGCAGAAAGTGGCAGCTTTGTTGCAGGTAACAACCTGAACTACTTAAGCATCTTTAGTATTTGGGCGTTCTTTATCTTCGTTAAGCAGTTCTCTATTACAAACAATATGTTGAACTCTTACCGTTACCTAGCTGCAAAAGACTCTAAAAATGCAAAAAAAGCAGCTTTGCTAGCATGTGTATTGATGTTGGGTGGAGTTTTCATTTGGTTCATGCCTTCTTGGTATATTGCAGGCCAAGGTGTTGATTTAGCGGCAGCTTATCCAGATGCTGGTAACAAAGCAGGCGACTTCGCGTACCTATACTTCGTTCAAGAATACATGCCAGCAGGTATGGTTGGACTTCTGGTCGCTGCAATGTTTGCTGCTACGATGTCCTCTATGGACTCTGGTCTTAACCGCAATTCAGGTATTTTCGTAAAGAACTTTTATGAACCGATCGTTCGTAAAGGCCAAGCATCAGAGAAAGAGCTAGTCGCAGTTTCTAAAGCAACATCGGCGGTATTTGGCGTTGCAATTATTCTAATCGCGCAGTTTATAAACTCTCTAAAAGGTCTGAGTCTATTCGACACTATGATGTACGTTGGTGCGCTCATCGGGTTCCCAATGACAATTCCAGCGTTTTTAGGCTTCTTTATCAAGAAAACTCCAGACTGGGCCGGTTGGGGAACTCTAGTCGTGGGTGGCATCGTTTCCTACCTTGTTGGGTTTGTTATCACAGCTGATATGGTGTCATCGGCGTTTGGCCTTGAGGAGTTGACTAGCCGAGAATGGTCTGATGTGAAAGTAGCAATAGGTCTAATCGGACACATGACGCTAACTGGTGGCTTCTTCATGTTGTCGACTCTATTCTACAAGCCTCTAACTGACAAACGCCAAGCAGATGTCGATAAGTTCTTTGAAAACCTATCAACGCCTCTTGTAGCGGAATCAGTGGCACAGAGAAAACTCGATAACAAGCAACGTCAAATGCTGGGTAAACTTATCGCGGTCGCAGGTATAGGTGTCATGTTTATGGCTCTGCTACCTAACCCAGTATGGGGGCGCTTAGTGTTTATTCTATGTGGTGCCATCGTCGGAGGTGTTGGTCTACTACTTGTAAAAGCTGTGGATTCAAGCGCTGAACAAGCCTCTGAACCTGTGACAGAAAGTTAAATCTCTTATTCTAATAAACGCGGCTATTCTTTGGCCGCGTTTTTTAATTCTAAGTTCCCAGTACGAACACTTCCCCCTTTTACGAAGACATATCATCTTGTCTAGGGTTATCGAATTGCAGCTTTATTTTGTCATTCGATAAGGCTAAACCAGAACGTGATAATCTGATCGAGTTAAAAGTGCAGCCTACCTTGCTTAAGTAAACGCCCCAAAGCCATCCAAATATCTGATGAAGTAAAGATCTCGGCTCGTATACTTTGTTACCGCTTCGTGATTTAGACTCGCTAGTCCTTTACATCACCACCTAGTCTACAAGCCAAACTATTCCCGCTGAACAAACCATCTCGGGATTACTTAGGTACACTATTTTCTCTTTTTGCAGATGGCACAACAACCGCTACCAATAAAGCTAACAACAGGAACACGGGGCTAAGCATTAATCCATGCCAGATTGAATACCCATCATGGAACAGCCAGAATATACCAAGCGTCAGTAGGTACGAAAAGTAGCTGCAAAACACCAAGCTAATCGCGACAAAGCGCTTTTGATTAATAATAAGAATCCGCACTAGATACTGGCTAAGAATACCAGAGCAGCGCATGGCAAGTTGCCAATTAATGATAAAGAAAGCAAGCGCAATAAACCCAGCTACGACCAGTGCATCATGCGTGCTTAAAATGAAGTAGCTACCAAATCGGCTTATGATGACCGGATAATCGCCTTCGTATATCGTTGACCAAGATATTGCGTTCGCTGCTGCTACGTAATTGGCAAAATAAGCAATGGCGTAGAAAGTCGTTTGAGAACTGAACGGCTGAAATACATCCGTACAAAATCCTCGCCACTCTTCTTTGTTGGCGGTAGGCCCAACCCAGTCACGTTTTTTTTGAGCGGTACGCCCGGCAAACGCAGGCCCGTTGCGAAACAACAGCCAAAATATATAGAGTGCAAGTATAACCAAGAGTATTGAAAACATACCCTTCCCCCTCATAAATTATCGGCGCCACTGCCAATGGCGTTGGGGTCGTAAACTGCACTTCCCTGCTATACCTATTTGATTTATCAAAGACTTATTATTTTATTACCACCAAAATTCATTTAATGGTATGCTAAACAGCAACATTTTCACGCTTTGTGCGTGAAGTTCGAAAGCCTACTTTTAGGTTTAGCACAAAAATAACTACAGCAAAGCGTAAGAGAGGGATTCCGCACCCATCAATGAAGATGAGGCGTTAAGCAGAAGCTGCGACCGCAATGAGAAGAGAAGGATTCAAAGCGGTCATGCATGGGCGAGAAGAGCAACTATTTCTCTAACTTTTCTTCAAATACACCAATCTCTCTGCCCAACCAAATCGCGCGTTCTGTGTGATCGAGCAACTCTTCTTCGCTTACTGGGTGAATAAGCACAGAAAAATCGCCTCGAATCGTATCAAGCCACGCCAAGAACTCTTCACTCAATGATTCTAGGTGAATTTCAAACATCGGCATCTTGTGTGGGCCAACTAACCTTCCAACTAATGGAAACACACGCAGCACATCTTGACGCTCTTGACGGATGATCTCGTTCAAGGCTTGCGCTTTATCTTGTTCTCTTAGGGGAAAATAAACATGAGCGTGGTACATAACTTCTCCATAATCACTTCCGCTTGAGCACCACCTACTTTGGATAAGCTCAAGGACTGCCGAGGGTATACATTTGTAATGCCGTCACCCTACCTTGATTCCACTCAGTTGGGAAGAAGTTATGCATTCTCATAAGGTCGAGGCTTCGAGCACAACAAAAATTTGCAATTCATCATATAGCAACTGTTTGAGTTGATTCATTAATAATGACTCACTTTGTCAAATTTTACAGCCAAATTTTGTTGCAAATATGTTTCATTAACCAGTAATTAAATTCGAGTTTAAAAATACCACCAACAAAATAGCAGCATATTACTCTGCAAAATCAGGGTGTAAGCAAAACTTTACTACTGAGCGAAAGTCAAAATGAAGCATAATTTAACAATTTGTTTACACTTATTGTATCTGGCTATACCACGATTTAGTTAGAGGGTTAGATACAGAAAAGCCTTTCTCTGTATCTTGCGGTGAAATAGTCGCAGCGATGTTATCGACAAATAGTTTAAGGGACGAACAGATGCCTACCGCTATCGAAAGCACACGCAACCTTAGGTATGGCCTTTGCGCTGATATCAGAGTTTGAGTACCCATACAAACTCTGGTTTTGTATGAACAGCTGCAGTCCAAAAGACCCGCAGCGTCAAAAGGAGCTTGAGATGAACGTTCAGGCATTACCCATGCATCGGTTTATCGACCATCGTGGGGACCTAGTCGGCCAACTACCCAACTGGGCTGACACTGAAACATTGGTCGGGTTTTACCGAGATATGGTATTAACTCGCACTTACGACAACAAAGCAGTTGCCTTGCAACGCACCGGTAAGCTAGGGACCTATCCCTCACACTTAGGCGCGGAAGCCATAGGCATTGCGGTCGGCAGAGCACTTAAAGCCGATGATGTGTTTGTTCCTTACTACCGCGATATGCCTGCGATGTGGTGTCGTGGCATTGGCATGGAAAAGAACCTTCAATACTGGGGTGGCGATGAGCGCGGGAGTGATTTTGCTCCTGAAGGCAGTCCGGTTCCTAGCCGAGACCTTCCCTACTGTGTACCCATAGCGACGCAATGTACGCATGCTGTCGGGGTGGCTTCCGCGCTAAAAATTCAAGGTAACCATGAAGCTGCGCTAGTCATGTGCGGCGATGGTGGTACATCCAAAGGGGACTTTCTTGAGTCAATAAACTGCGCAGGTACTTGGAATATTCCACTTGTTTTCGTCGTAAACAATAACCAGTGGGCAATTTCAGTGCCGCGTAGTCTCCAATGTGCCGCCGATTTCTTATCAGAAAAAGCGCAAGGTGCAGGTATACCGGGTATTACTGTCGATGGTAACGATGTCGTCGCCGTTTATGATGCAACTAAAACCGCCCTTGAGAGAGCAAGAAAAGGGAAAGGTGCAACACTCATCGAAGCGGTGAGTTACCGACTGAGTGACCACACTACGGCCGATGATGCGACTCGTTATCGTAAAGAAGATGATGTTCAAACTGCATGGCAATACGAACCTATCGCACGTCTTAAAACGTACCTCCTTAATCAAGGCGCTTGGAGCGACGAACAAGAACAGCAATGGCTAGATTACTGTAAAGAGCAAGTAGAGTTAGCTGTTGAACGCTATCTGAGCTTACCGCCACAAGCACCAGAAACCGGTTTCGATTATTTGTATGAATCGCTACCTCAAGAGCTTCATGCACAAAGAGATGAACTCATCAACAAGGCAATGAGAATGCAGGGAGGCAGACATGGCTGAGCTAACGTTGGTTGAAGCAGTAAACCTTGCCCTGCACCACGAAATGCAACAAGACCCCAATGTTGTCGTATTAGGTGAAGACGTGGGCGATAATGGTGGTGTATTTCGTGCCACTGTTGGACTCAAGCAAGAGTTTGGTCTTAAACGAGTCATCGATACGCCACTCGCTGAAGCCTTAATCGGCGGGGTTGCGGTCGGTATGGCAACGCAAGGATTACGACCTGTCGCCGAATTTCAGTTTCAAGGTTTCGTTTTTCCTGCGATGGAGCACTTAATGTGCCACGCGGCTCGAATGCGTAACAGAACTCGCGGTCGGCTCACTTGTCCCGCGGTTTTCCGTGCGCCATTTGGCGGCGGTATCCACGCTCCGGAACACCACTCAGAAAGCGTGGAAGCGTTATTTGCTCACACTGCTGGATTTAAAGTGGTGATTCCTTCTTCTCCACAACGCGCATACGGCTTACTTCTCGCTGCAATTAGAAGCAATGATCCCGTCATGTTCTTCGAACCGAAGCGCATATATCGCACCGTTAAATCTGAAGTCGTTGATAACGGCGAAGCACTCCCACTCGACACCTGCTTCACCTTACGCAAGGGGCGAGATATCACGCTCGTTACTTGGGGCGCATGCGTCGTAGAGTCACTTCAGGCCGCGCAAACCTTGTCTAGTCAGGGAATTGAAGTCGAGGTGATTGATTTGGCGAGTATTAAGCCAATTGATACCGCGACGATTTTCAGCTCACTAGAAAAAACTGGACGTTTACTCGTTGTTCATGAAGCGAGTAAAACTTGTGGTGTGGGATCTGAGCTATTAGCTCGAACCGCTGAACACGCCATGTGCTTACTTAAAGCCCCACCTAAACGAGTAACTGGAATGGACACCATTATGCCTTATTACCGTAACGAAGATTATTTCATGGTTCAGAAAGAAGACATTGTGACCGCAGCGCGCGAACTCGTGGAGGATTGGAAATGAAGACGTTTAACTTACCCGATCTCGGCGAAGGCCTCGCTGAATCAGAAATTGTAAAATGGCACGTTAATGTCGGTGACATGGTTAAATTAGATCAAGTGATCTTAACCGTAGAGACAGCAAAAGCGACGGTCGACGTCCCTGCCCCCTATTCGGGCCGTGTGGTCAGCCGTCATGGTGAGGAAGGTGAAATCGTCAATATTGGTGCATTACTGCTAGAGATTGATGAAACAGGTGCCGGGAGAGAAGTAACGGCAGAGAAAAAAGCCACTGCTGACGCCGCAACCGTCGTCGGTAGCGTTTCTCACCAAGCGCATCATGTTAACGTTGATGATTTCTGGATTGGTGGCAACCACAACACGACAGAAAGTAACCTCGTTACCGCCCTGCCTTCGGCTCGCTTGTTGGCACAAAAACTTGGGGTAGATCTTAACCTTGTGTCAGGTAGTGGCCCGAACGGACTTATCGTAGATGCCGATATTTACGACGAAGCCGGAAAACAGCGTCCAGGCACCGAAGTTTTGAAAGGCGCTCGACGTACCATGGTATCGTCTATGACCGAATCGCACGAACATGTTGCTGCCGTAACCATTACGGAAGAAGCATTGTTGGAAGATTGGCTGCCAAACGAAGATATCAGTATCCGCCTTGTTCAAGCGATTGTTCATGCGTGTCAAGAAGAGCCCGCTTTAAACGCTTGGTTTGATGCCGAAACCATGACACGCTGTGTACACACAACGGTCAATGTAGGAATTGCAGTAGATAGCCGTCATGGATTGTACGTGCCAGTCTTGCGCCACGCAGATGAATACGAGCCACAAGATGTTCGTCGTTGGCTCGATCAAACCGTTGAAGGGATCAGAGAGAGAAAAATCGGTCGTGAGCAATTGCAACACGCGACGATTACGCTTTCCAACTTCGGCGCGATTGCCGGTATTTACGCGACACCTGTCGTCACACCGCCACAAGTCGCTATTGTCGGCGCGGGCCGAATACTCGACCGAGTTGTGATAAGAAATGGTCAAGCAATTTCGGTGAAAGCAATGCCGCTATCCGTAACGTTTGATCATCGCGCTTGTACTGGTGGTGAAGCTGCAAGGTTTACAAAAGTACTTGCAGAGCACCTGCAACGTCCGAGCGAAAAGTAACTTATAAAAATCAAATGATAAAGGCTTCCAGTCCGGAAGCCTTTTGTTTTAGGAAGCAAGACTATATCTACAGCTTCTCTAACAGCTCAGGCATTACCACAAACAAATCGTCGACCAATCCATAATCTGCAATGTCAAAAATAGGCGCATCAGGGTCGCTATTAATTGCAACAATCACCTTGGAATCTTTCATTCCCGCCAAATGCTGGATCGCGCCAGAAATTCCGACGGCAATGTATAACTCCGGTGCAACAATTTTGCCGGTTTGCCCAACTTGATGGTCATTAGACACATAGCCCGCATCGACCGCCGCTCGTGACGCCCCTACCGCTCCACCTAGCTTGTCAGCCAATTGTTCTACTAAAACAAACTTCTCTTTACTCCCGAATGCACGACCACCCGACACTACTACTCTAGCCGCTGGCAATTCTGGTCGCTCACTTTCTGGCGTTTGTTGCGAAACAAACTCACTAAGTTTATTGATAATCACCGTGTCGACTTGAGTAAGCTTAGGGACAACTGGCGTGTCAGATAGCTCTGCGGCATCAAAAGCCGTACTTCTTATGGTCATCACTTTATAGGGATCATTCGACGTGACTCTCGCCAATGCATTTCCAGCATAAATTGGACGAATCACCGTATCGATAGACTCGATTGTCATCACGTCAGAAAGTTGACCAACATTAAGCAACGCCGCCACACGAGGCATCACATTCTTACCAAATGTACTGGCAGGAGAAAGAATGTGTGAGTAGTTTTTGGCTACTTGTGAGATCAAAGGTGCGATATTTTCCGCTAATCCATGTTCATATCCCTTCGCATCAACCCAGATAATTTCTGCAACACCTTGAACACAATTCAACTCATCCAAAACTGATTGGCACTGATAACCAATAAGCAACACAGAAACAGGAAGCGATTTATCATCATCCTTAATCTCAAATGCCGCTTTAATTGCACACAGCGTCCCTACAGCCAACGATTGGTTGTCATGCTCTGCGAGCACAAGTGTTGCTAATGGTCGGTCTTCCATGGTCATGCCTCATATAACACGTCAGATCCATTACTTGAGCTTAGTCCACTTCACGTTAACGTCAACTGAGCTATAGTTTTCTGTATAGAAACCAAAACCTGTCACGCAGATGACGATAATAGAAAGGAAGCATAAAGATGGAACGAGAATGCATGGAGTTTGATGTCGTGATCGTGGGGGCCGGACCCGCAGGCTTAAGCGCCGCTTGTCGGCTAGCTCAACTCAACCAAGACAGTGAAGGTGACGCACTTTCAATTTGCGTTGTAGAAAAAGGCTCAGAAGTGGGCGCACATATTTTATCTGGCGCTGTTTTTGAAACTAGTGCCTTAGATGAGCTTTTCCCCGACTGGAAAGAAATGGAGGCCCCGCTAGCAGCCTCGGTTCAACGAGATAATTTCCTTTATCTTACTACTGAACAAAACCATATTCGAGTTCCTCACATCCTTACACCGCGTCCAATGATAAATGGCGAGAATAATTACGTAATTAGCCTTGCCAACCTTTGCCGTTGGCTCGCTAACCAAGCAGAAAATCTTGGGGTGGAAGTTTTTCCGGGCTTTGCCGCTGCAAGCATCAATTATGATCAGACTGGCGCCGTGACAGGCATTAACACGAGCGATATGGGACTAGATAAGAACGGCCAGGCCAAACCTAACTTTGAACCAGGTATCGAGCTAAGGGCAAAATACACCCTTTTTGCTGAAGGTTGTCGCGGACATCTGGGTAAAGAACTTATTCAAAGGTTCGACCTAGACGCAGGAAAGCAACCACAGCACTACGCGCTTGGCCTAAAAGAGATATGGGAGTTACCCACTGACAGTAAGGATGTATCTGGCAGTGTTATCCACTCCGCTGGCTGGCCCTTGAGTGAAACAAATACCACAGGCGGCGGTTTTCTCTATCACATGGAGAACAACCAAATCGCCGTCGGGCTTATTGTCGACTTGAATTACAGCAATCCTTACTTGAGTCCGTTTGACGAATTTCAACGCTTTAAGCACCATCCTGCTATTGAACCACATTTGAAAGGTGCTCAGCGCATCGCTTACGGCGCAAGAGCCATTGCGAAAGGTGGACTTTCCTCTCTGCCGAGACAGCAATTCCCTGGCGGTTTATTGATTGGTTGTGATGCGGGGACTTTGAACGTTGCTAAAATTAAAGGCAGCCACACAGCAATGAAATCCGGAATCATTGCAGCAGAAGCGGTACATACGGCCCGACAAACTGGAGCTTCTGAGCCAGACTACCAGTCGTTGTTTGAACCATCATGGTTGTATGACGAACTCGCTGAAACGCGTAACTTTGGTGCGAACATTCATAAGTTTGGCAGCATACTGGGCGGTGCTCTTTCGACTTTTGAACACAACCTGTGGCAACCACTGGTTAAGAAGCCGTTACCTTGGTCTATCAAGGACTATTCGCACGATCATGAGCAGTTAAAACCTAAACAAGAGTGCCACCCAATTGCATACCCAAAACCAGATGGTGAAATCAGTTTTGATAAGCCTTCGTCGGTATTTTTGTCGGGAACACAGCACGAAGAGAATCAACCTTGTCACCTTGTTCTGACTTACCCTCACATTCCAATTGATGTGAATTTAGGTATGTATGACGAACCGAGTCAGCGCTATTGCCCCGCTGGGGTTTACGAAGTGGTGGAAGTGGACAATAAGTTGAAGTTTCAGATAAATGCCGCCAACTGCGTTCATTGCAAAACCTGTGACATCAAAGATCCTTCGCAAAACATCACGTGGAAAGCACCAGAAGGTGGCGGCGGACCAAGCTATCAAAACATGTAGATACGTTAGTATGTTGACGATCTAACAAATGGATAAACAAACCGATTGGCAGAGCCTCATTACTCCTGCCAATCGACAAAATGATCAAGCAAGAAGTCGATAGCCAATCGCGCTCGTAGTGGTAGAAAGTGACGATTCTGATAAACAATCCAGCTGCTGTTGCCGCTTCCCCAATACGGCTCTAGTATTGGCACCAAACGACCAGACGAAATAGCATCGTTGAAACTACTCTTCGGTAAGTACGCCACACCTAATCCTTCTGCACAGGCTTGCAAGACCGTGTGTGCGTTATTGCTCTTCCATCTGCCCTGCACTTTTACGCCATCTAAAGGCTTGCCGTCTTTTTCAAACAACCAAACGTCCTTATTGGCAATAATGCAGCTATGACGCTTGAGTTGCTCTGGGTGCGTTGGCAAACCATGTTCATCGAGATAACGCTGACTGGCTGCCGCTGCCATGGGACGATCCACCAGCTTTCTCGCAACCAAGCCTGAATCACTCAACCTGCCGTAACGAATGGCAAAATCGAAACCATCTTCAATAAAGTTGACCATGCTGGTGTTGAAGTTAATTTCAACCGTGAGATTAGGATGTTGCTTGGCAAACGCCATCAAGGCAGGCGCTACATGGTTCTCAGAAAACGCACCAGCGGCACTCACACGTAACGTACCACTCAATTGAGTTTGCTGCGTGGTGAGTTGCTCATTGGCTTGCTGAAGCCCAATCACCAACTCTTTACACTGTTGATAATACGCTTGCCCCGCTTCCGTTAGACTCACCATTCTTGTCGAACGTGCTAACAAAGCGACACCTAATCGCTCTTCTAGTCTTGTGACTTGGCGACTGACGTGACTGGTACTGCAACCTAACTGTTTTGCCGCTGCAGAAAACCCTAAGCTCTCAGCAACCGTAACAAACTCATTGATGCCTTCAAAACTGTCCATACTTACCTTTGCTATATAGCAATAATGTTTTGCCAATTAATCGTATTATCACTTATTTGTTTAGCAATTAGTATGAAGGTGTTCAACAAATACACGTAAGCCAAAAAGGAAACCATCATGAAGAAAGTACTCATCATTGTGACGAACCATGCGACCCTTGGTGAAACTGACCAAGCAAACGGAACTTACGCGCCAGAGCTCACTCATGCCCTTAGCGAACTACTGGGTGCAGGCTTCGATTACGACATTGCCTCTATCAAAGGCGGGCAAGCACCACTGTACGGAACCGACATCGAAGGTGACGCAATAAACGAGAAAATCTTGGCGGATGATGATTTCCAGAACCGCATCAATAACACGATTCCAGTGTCACAAATCAACGGTGACAACTATGATGCGATCTTCTATCCGGGTGGTTTTGGTCTTCTTTCAGACCTAGCGAGCAACGAAGATTTTGCCAAGATTTCTGCAAAACACTATGAAGATGGCGGTATTGTTGCAGCAGTTTGTCATGGTCCGGGCGCTCTTCTTCCTATCACGCTTAGCAATGGCGAAAAGCTGCTTGCGTCTAAATCAGTAACAGGTTTCACTCGCGAAGAAGAGATCGACTTCGGCACCATCAACGATATCCCATTCCTATTGGAAGAATCTCTTGCACGCAGCGCAGCGCGCTACTCTAAAGTGCAACCATGGCAAGAGTTTGTAATTGTGGATGATCGTGTCATCACAGGTCAAAACCCAACGAGCGCACACGGCGTAGGCAGAGCGATTGTTGAACACCTAGCTTAAACGCGCCGGAAACTACAACCATCCTAGAAGAGGAAAGCGTGCTTTGTCATGCTTTCCCTTGCTACAGGCGATCGCAAGATGCGCTTATACTTCTACCCCTGCTTCATCTTCTTCTACGATATCCGTTTCTTGGTTCGCCTCTTCCAACCATTGCTGTAAAGATTCACTTGCTAGCACCTTTTGTTGGTAAGCTTTGGCACCTTCCGATAACTCGATACCGTAAGTTTGGAAACGCAATGCCACAGGTGCATACATAGCATCAGCTATCGACCATTCTCCAAATAGCCAACCGTTGGGATACAGTTTGGCTTGCTCAGCCCAAATGGCATCAATACGCGCAATATCCTTACGCGCACCTTCCGTTAAATCGACTTTTCTGCGTGCGCGGATGTTCATTGGGAGTTCGCTTCTTAAGTTAAAGAAACCCGAATGCATTTCTGATGCGATGGCGCGTGCTTTAGCCCGTTCTGCAGACTTACTTGGCCATGCTTTGCCTTGTAAGTATTGCTCGTTAACGTATTCCAAAATCGCTAATGAATCCCACACTGTTGCGTCACCATCCACTAAGGTAGGGACTTTCGCGGTTGGTGTAATATCTTCCAAGGTCTTATAAAAATCTTCTGTGAATAATTTGAGCTTGGTGACTTTCACATCCAGTTTGAATTGAGAAAAGATCAGCCATGCGCGAAGTGACCAGCTTGAGTAGTTTTGATTAGCAATAAACAGTTTCATGACGCCTCCATACGGTTCGTGTTTTGAGTACCCATTCACAATATCTGATTGTATTTAAGGGGACTAACGGATAGTTTTGATGGAACACTTCAACAAAAACGATGGATGAGTTTTAGATATGGATATCGATGCGTTACGCAGCTTTCTGGCTTTTGTCGAAACGGGAAGTTTCACTCGTGCAGCCAAGCAGATCAATCGCACCCAATCCGCGTTCAGTGCTCAAATGCGTAAGCTAGAAGACGAACTCAGCGTCAGTTTGTTTGAAAAAGAAGGTCGCAACCTAGTATTGAGTGAAGCGGGACTGGCACTGCGCTCTCACGCAGAGCAATTGGTTAGCTTGCACAATCAAGCGCTGAAACAAGTGAAACGTTATGAAAACAAGCGCCCTCTTCGCTTAGGTTGCCCCGAGGATTACAACGACAATATCCTGCCTAGAGTCATTCGCGTATTACAACAATCTGAGCCCACATGTTCGATTCAAGTCTTTAGTGAGCCAAGCATCACTTTGAGAGAAAAACTCGATGAAGGAAAGCTAGACGCCGCTATTGTGACAAGAGCACCGGACAGTGAGGAAGGTTACTGGCTAGCAAGCGACAAAGGCGTATGGATTGCTCATCCTGATTTTGACATTGAGAACGCCCAACCTCTCCCTCTCGCCCTATTCCAAACCGACTGTAAATACCATGCGGCAGCAGTAGACGGATTAACCAAACGTGGCACTCCTTATCAACTACTGGCATGTTGCAATACGGCTTCTGCACAACGAGCAATTGTACGTTCAGGCATGGCTATCGGTGCGATGGGCAGTATTAGCGTTAGCGAGGATCTTAAGATCTTAGACGATATGCCATCGCTACCTTCCGTGGATATCGTTTTGGTCACGGGCGTCGAGCCTCATCCGATACTGGATAAAGAATGCTTGGCGCAATTGGTTGAGTTAATGGCTTAACCGGATTAGCTAGCCAATCACAAAGTTAAATTGGCCAGTTAATCGCCCGTCGGTTCGTATGGTTTCAAACTGTAGATAATCTCGGGCTTTGCCACCCCACCATTCATCACCAGTATTGCCTTTTAAGTACAACTGAGTGGTCAGAAGCTCTTGGTTATCCCGCCACAACTTAACGTGAATGTGCGGTGGACGAGAGGCATAAGGCACGGGGTACAAAGTCTGGAACAAGTAGCGACCATCCGATTGAGTTTCTACCGCGCCAAAACCTGCAAAGTGAGTATCAAACTTATCATTATTTGGCTGCTTAGGGTGATCGTAAATCCCCTGCCCATCGCATTGCCAGATTTCTACTTTGATGCCTGAAACTGGGTTTCCCGATGTATCTACGACTTTACCTTGCAACACGATAGCTTCACCGACCAAACCTTCTGATTGCAGAATCAAGTTTTGACGAAGAGGAATGTTCACTACTGGATAAAATGGCCCTTCAGTTTGTGCTGGCGTTGGCCGGATTGGTGCTTTCGCTTTTAAAGAGGGTACGAACAACAATGTCCACAGCACTAAAAAGTGTCTTCTTTCCATGGTGCCACCAATACAATTGCGTTGAATTAAGTTTGGGGGAACTTGAGGAATTTGCCATGACGAATATAAAAAATGCCTCTACAAGAGAGTCATTCGCAGAGGCACTGTGGAGCTAAATGATAAATGTTTGATGGAAGGTTTATGCGGCTTCGAACGCCAATGCTTTCTTCTCTACCTGACGGAAAATGAGAGTTAGCACACCATTTACCGTTAAATAAAATGCACCTGCAATACCAAATACCGTCAACGTATCGTAGGTTTGTGCGTTAATACGCTGCGCGTAACCCATCAGATCCATGATCGTAATCGTGCTTGCTAGTGACGTGCCTTTGAAGACCAAAATCACTTCGTTCGAGTAAGCAGGAACAGCACGACGAATAGCGTATGGTAGCAGCACTTTCAGTGTTGCAGTTCTGTTCATACCTAATGCACGACACGCTTGCCATTGACCGGAAGGAATCGCGTTAAACGCTCCTTTGAACAGCTGAGTACTGTACGCCGCGGTATTCAACGCTAACGCCAACATCGCACAGAACCAAGGTTGGCTTAACCATGTCCAGAATACACTTTCTCTTACGGCATCAAACTGACCCGGACCGTAGTACACCAAGAAGATCTGCACCAACAAAGGTGTACCAGTAAACAAGGTGATGATGCCACGACTTACCCGATGCAAACCCGGAGTACGTAGGATCAGAGTCAGCGTCATCATCAAAGCTAAGAGACAGCCCACTACCAAAGAAGCGGCGGTCAATTGAAGGCTAGTGCCTAAGCCATCCAGCATTTGCCAAACGTGTTGTTCGTTCATGCGGTTGCCTCCTGTCCCATGCTCATGCCTTGAATTGAGAACTTCTTATCAATCAGTTTTACGGCACGTTGTGTAATCAAAGTAATGCCTAAGTAAATCGCCGCAGCAGTTGCGTACCATGTAAACGCTTCATGTGTCGCTGCAGATGTTAGCTGTGCTTGTTTCAACAAATCCGTTACTCCGATCAGTGATACAAGCGCGGTATCTTTCAGCAAAACCAACCATTGGTTAGTTAAACCTGGTAGTGCGTGTCTTACTGCTTGTGGCAAAACAATGCGAACAAAAGCATGTGCCTGACTGATGCCGAGTGCACTTGCTGCTTCTCTCTGCCCTCTTCCAACGGCTTTTAATGCGCCACGTAGAGTTTGAGAAGCGTAAGAAGCGAAGATCAATGACAACGCCACCACGCCCGACAAGAACGGGCTAACTTCAATAAAGTCGCCGGTGATTAAAAACAGAACCTGCGTCGAACCAAAATAGATGAACAACACGACAAGGATTTCTGGCAAGCCACGTACAATCGTCACAAACGCCGTCATTGGCCATTTAACGAAAACGCGGCGAGACATTTCACCACTGGCGAATACCACTGCCAGAATCAAACCGACTAAGAGGCTTGTGAAGGCTAGCTGGACAGTCATCCAACTAGCTTGAACAAGCGATAAAGAGTAACCCGTTAGTGCCATATTACTTACCGAAGTATTTGTTGTAGATTACGTCGTATTCGCCGTTTGCTTTCACTGTTTTCAGTGCTGTGTTCAGCTTGTTCACTAGCTCGTCGTTACCTTTATTTACTGCGATACCGAAACCGTTACCGAAGTATTTAGGGTTAGTGACGTGCTCACCCACGTAAGCTAGGTTGTCTTCTTTCTTGAACCATTCTGCTACGACTGCTGTGTCACCGAATACAGAATCAATACGGCCATTTTTCATATCGATGAACGCGTCTTGGTAGCTTGAGTAAGGAACCGCGGTTACGCCCGGCATTTGCTCAATCAGGTAGCTTTGGTGTGTTGAACCGTTTTGAACACCAACACGCTTACCTTCTAGTGCTTTTTGATCAGCCACTTTTTCTTTGATAGAAACAAACGCTGCTGAGTTGTCATAGTATGCATTCGTGAAATTCACTTGCTCCAAACGCGCCTCAGTAATGTCCATTGCAGAGATTGCCGCATCGTAGCGCTTGAATTTTAATGCTGGGATCAGGCTGTCAAAAGATTGGTTGTGGAAGGTGCATTTTGCTTCGATTTCTTTACATAGTGCATTCGCCAGATCCACATCAAAACCTTGGATTTGGTTGTTTTCATCCATGTATTCGAATGGGGCGTACGTCGCTTCCATCGCAAATTTGATCTCTTCTTGTCCTGCTGCGTTCGCTGAGACAAGTCCGATTAGTGAAGCTAGTAGAATCTTTTTCATTGCAATACTCCGTGTGTACTTAGTGGGCTGACACTCGCAATGACAGCCGAGCTTATCTGTTAAATAGACTGAACTTTAAAAACGTGATTTAGTGATTTAAGTAGTCAGCAAACTGGGCGGTTTGCGGGTTAGAAAACGAATCATTTGTGCCGTGCTCAACGATGTGTCCTTTTTCTAAATACAGTACGTGACTAGCGATTTTCTTGGCGAAATCCACTTCGTGCGTCACAACTACTTGTGTAATTCCGGTTTCGCTTAAATTTTTAATAATCTTAACGACTTGGTTAGTAATTTCCGGATCAAGCGCAGCGGTCGGTTCATCAAAAAGCAAGACTTCCGGTTTCATCATCAATGCACGAGCAATCGCCACACGTTGTTGCTGACCACCAGAAAGTTGCATCGGCCATGCATCCGCTTTGTCTGCCAAATGCAGCGTCGCAAGAATTTGCATTGCCAGCTTCTTCGCTTCTTCTTTATCCATGCCAGCGACTTTTACCGGAGCCTCAATCAGGTTCTCCATCACTGTCATGTGTGGCCATAGGTTGTACTGTTGGAACACCATGCCCACTTTACGACGAAGCGCTAAACCTTGCTTCTCTTTGATTTCAGTTGAAAAGTCGAATGCGTCATTAGCGATGTTTAACTGGCCGTTATCCGCCCCTTCAAGAAGGTTAAGAACACGCAGTAGAGAGCTCTTCCCTGCACCACTCGGACCGAGTAACACCAGTGTTTCGCCGCTTTCACACTTAAAGCTGACATCGTGAAGCACTTGTGTCTCACCGTAGGATTTATTGATTCCGCTTACCTGAATAGTCATGCTGACATACCGCATTAATTGTCACTTGGCATTTATATTACTCAAAAGGATTTTTTATGCAATAAAAATGTATAAAAATTAATTTTGTTAAATTTTTGTATGATAAGCAATCAATACAACAGAGAATATGACTGGTTTAATCAGTTGGTTTTAACTGAAATTGTTGATGAAAATCCAACAATATGATGGCAATCGAAACAAGGTTAAAATTCTGGTTACTTTTGTGCTTGTGTAGACGGAATTTTGAGTCTTTGAACGTACTACACCCGACGCAGACCTTCTCATTTTTGCCGGGCTTCCCCCCTCGATTTCCGGTAAAGCCTTCTATCGGCGGGTTCCTGATTAGGACTTTGTGAATAGACTATAATTTCTCTTTGTATTCTGGCCCTTAATTCGAGTCATCTAAGTATGAGTGAGATAACCCCATGTTGAAGTCGCATTGTTTTTCTCTCATGGCACTTGCTTCTCTGAGCTTACTTTCCATACCCAGCGTTTGGAGTAGAACAGCAATCGTGTTACCTGGATTGCATGAACAGGGTATTGATCTTCAAGATAAGCCTATCTCTGCTGCGGCTACACGTGAATGGGAACTGGATTATGCTGATATCGTATTCGGCGCTTACGAAAGTAAAAGTCATAATGAGCGTGTACAAGCACTTGGTTACATGTACAACCAAAAGCTGGAACTTAACTCAGGTTGGCTGGAAAACGATATACGTAATCACGCAGAACTGAATGGAATTGACTACGAAGATTTCTTTCTCCACTTTTCTGAAGACACTATCCTAGCTGAAGTCGACTCAAGCCATGGTGAGAATACTCTACTCAATCGAAAACCGATGATCGTTGGCTATACCGCCAACGCTAACCGCGCCGGTTTTTGGCTATATCAACCACCGCCATGGGATGCTGATGTATTTGGTCAGGCGAATAATGGTGGAGCCCTCTATGTCTATCACTCAGAGAAGTTCGACCGCTTAGCCTTTACGTTCTCTCAGTTTGCTCAAGGCGGCAGCTTCACGATTGAATACCCTTCTGCCATCGACTCGTTTGGTCAGGTAACTGAATGGAAACGCTTCGCGATTAAAAAAGACAAAACTGAGAACATGACTAAAAACCAAACGGTCAACTGGTCTGTCCCTTCGGATTGGGTTCGCGCTACAACGCATGATGGTAGCGGGAAAACTTATGGTGGCGGTCAGTACTTTGGCTCCACCTTTTTACGCGACGGCGGCCGCCTTTACGTTGCGAAAATTACTTGGCATGACGACAACATAGAAAACCGCCCACGTCTCGAAAACATTCAACTCAAAGATAGCTTCCCTGCCGTCAATATCTCAGGAGCACCAACGGAGACACCTGAAGGTCAAACCATTCAACGCTGGCGTAAAATTCGTGGCTTCGACAAATCTGCAGATCGAAACCAAGACAATTATCTTTCTTGGCATGAATACAAAAACCGTTCGAATAAGAATGCAACCGCACGATTTCGTTGGGAGTCACGCGTTATTCCATTTGGTCGTATGTGGAATCAAACCTCTTCTTGGGCATTGACCAATCTCGGTAATCCCGTTTTTACCAATACAATGCGCCACTATTACCAAGCTGAATGGGCGAAACAAGGTTTAAATGGTGCGTACAACGACGACACGAATAAGTTACTCGGAGAAAATCAGTTCTACGTTTATTCCGGTGGTACGGTGGATGAGCTTGGTTTGGTGGCGGGTAGCCAAGCTGCTGACGATGCGTACAAGGCGCAATTCTCGGCGTTCTTGAATAAACTGGCAACGCTGGATGAAGATGCGTTAATTGGTCTCAACATAGGTACGGCAAACTTATTCGGTCGTAATGGGCAAAACCACTTGGTTAACGCTGGCTCCTTGTACTTGCGCGAGCACTACCTTTTCCCTGCTACCGGCTTTAGTGGCTATGCTGGGTTAGCTAAGTTTTGGGATAACTCTGCACTCGCCAAAGCTGGCCAGAAAGTGATTTATCAAGCGACCACGCGTTATGGTCGCGTTCAATACTTTGGTAACACAGAAAATAATTGGAAACAGGACCAATACTCTGCACTAGCGGTGTTCTACTTAAACTATCACCCTGAACGCAGTTACTTTAATCAGTGGAACAATGGCTACTTATATGGAAGTAATAACACAACAAGTGACAACTTCTGGAAGGCAGGCGTACCAAAGAATATTGCTTATCAACCTAGCGCCTTGCTTGCCATCGATTTAGGTATGCCAACCAATCAAATCCCAGATGGGTATCAGGCGACTCCGCTAATGATGTCCACCAGCACGCCCTATTCCGCCGATTACACGGTGATTGGAGATGCTTCTATGAGCAAAGTGGCTCATCCTGACTTGCCTAATGGCGCTATCGATTTGTTACCAACCCATACGTACTTTGCGTATCACTCAGACGATACGGTAGTGATGCATGGCCCTACAGAGATGGTGTTAGCCCGCGAATTCACCAAAGGCCGAGTTCTGTATCGAACTGATTTCTTTGGCAAGAATATCGATTATTTCTCCTCACCGAAGATAACTATCGCACTTCCAGAACCTATGCGACCTGTAGATCAAGACGGTAACATCGGCGACTATGTTTCTCACATTGAGATCGGCGGCTACGAAGGGGTGTTCTTGCTGTATTAACTCCCTTTCAACCACTCTGACTAAACGCTTCATAAATCGCCGTTTTTATGCTTAACGTCACTGAAAAAAACTTGTTCACTGAATCTTTATAAACCGATGTATATACTGAAGTAAATGACAACGACAAGGAAATTCAGTCACATGAAGACGACACCTTCAATGCTCTCTGTTCTGCTGCTATCAGCATTATCTACTCATGCAAATGCGGACGAATGCGGAAAAATAACCATCGCAGACATGAATTGGAATTCGGCCAGCTTAATGGCGCACATCGACCAATTTGTCTTAAATGAAGGCTACCAGTGTGATGCGGAATTGATCCCTGGTGATAGCGTTCCTACAGGCACCTCTATGATTGAAAAGGGGCAACCTGACGTTGCGCCAGAGTTATGGACAAACGGCATTAAAGAAGCACTTGATAAAGGGATTGCGGATAAACGCTTGCGTATCGCTGGTGAATCGCTTGTCAATGGCGGTGAAGAAGGGTTTTGGGTTCCCGCCTATCTGGTAAAACAGTATCCAGAGCTCGCGACGATAGAAGGCGTCATCAAGCACGCCAAACTATTTGAACACCCAGAAGATGATGACAAGTTCGCGTTCTATAGCTGCCCTGCTGGTTGGACATGCCAAATCACCTCCGGTCACTTGTTTAATGCATTAGGGTTAAGTGAGCACGGCTTTGAGATGGTTGACCCAGGCTCTGGCGCTGCACTAGCTGGTACCATCGCCAAAGCCTATGATCGCAAAATGCCTTGGTTTGGTTACTACTGGTCACCAACACCCGTATTGGGCAAGTATGATATGGTCAAAGTGGATTTTGGTAGCGGAACAGATTTGGAAGAGTATCGCAACTGTACCACTCAGCCTGATTGCGCTTCACCAAAAGTAACAATGTACCCACCTTCTCCAGTTCGCACAGTAACAACTGAGGCGTTTGCGAGCAAAGAACCCCAAGCATTCGCGTACTTGCAGAAACGCGGATTTACCAACGAGCAAATGAGTGAAATGCTGGCCTGGATGGAAGATAACTACGCGGACGGTGAAGAAGCGATGTTTTACTTCTTTAATACCTACCCTGACTTGTGGAAAGGCTGGGTATCTGAAGACGTCGCGGTGAGAATCGAAAAAGCGCTTTGATGATTAATACTTAAAGTGCCACAAATCATTTAACCTCCCATGCCGTTTGAATAAACGGCATGGGAGACTCGTCAACGACTCGTTAATACATGGTGTGACCATTCAATGTTTCTTTGGGTATCTCTTGCAGAGCGTCCCAATGTTCAACGATCTTCCCATTGTGATCAAAACGAAAGAAATCCATCGTCACGTATTCAATATCATTAGGCCATGTTTGGTGAGTGTGTAGTGCCACCAAATTCCCTTCAGCAATGGCTCGCACAAACGTAATATCTTTATCGGGATACTCATTTTGCATCCGCTCAAAATACTCGATAAAAGCCTCGGGGCCATTTCCAACTAATGGATTGTGCTGGATGTACTCATCACCTACGTAGTCTTCAACTGCCTTTCTTGGGTTACCTCGATAGGCGGTTTCGTAAAACGCAATGGCATTTCTTTTATTCTCTTGCAGATCCATTTTTCTTACCTGTGTTGATCCATCTTGCGGATAACGGTAATCATAGTCTTTGAACTTCAGAAGTGACTGAACATCGCGCACAAAAAAGGCCGCTAAACAGCAGCCTTCATCACTTCTACTTGGAATCATCGCCTTTCATAGCTTAAACCACACCACCAGCACCGAGCATAGAACGCTCACTGTTCTCCACCAGCAACGCGGTTGCGGTTTGTTTCAGTGTTTCCCATTCTTGGTCTTCGACAAAGATACCATTTTGCCAAGAAGCTTGTTGCGTACGGCTTAACTCATCACCTTCAATGTGGGTGGTATACCCTTGCGCACTTTTCTCGATATCGAAATCGTTCACGGAGAGCTCGATAACCATACTATGCAAATCCGTATCATGCACATCAAACTGATCCGAGAAAAAGACTTCTGGTGCGATTCGTCCACGGTTTAACACATAAAGCGTTCGCTTGGGACTTGAGCCATTGACCCACTGTGCTCGACACGCAATGCCTTTCGCAGAGAGCTTCAACAACTCACTGAAACCCAGCCAACGGTTATGACACTGTTTCAACGTAATGGTAATCGACTTACGGTTGATCATTTTCTCGAGCGCGAAATCCAACACAGCGGGTAAATGACACGCTACACTCCCGTTGTGCAGTTCTACCTCTATGCTTGACGGTGTGCTGTTGGTCACCGATACGGCGCAGTCTGAATCTAACCCAAGAAACAGACTGGCGTTATTAAAATGGCGAACTCCATGTAAGCCAACCATTTGCAAGTCCGCCACCATGTTCGCAATGACATCCGCCTCACCACAGTGACGGCGCATGCCAAGAAATGCCTTATTAACCGCGGCCACCAATTCGTTGTGAGAGACGATCATAATGCAAATCCTCCGTTGATTTTTTGATTGTCACTTTGCGCAATTTCGTCACGCGGCGGCATGCTAGGGAAAATCCATGTGTCTGCCAGTTTAGGATCGTGAATTTCATCTAACAACGGCGCACCTTGGAAGAAAGTTATTCGAACCCAACGATCCGAGCGCGGATCAAACTTAGTCGCACCAAAGATCGCCAATTTACAGCGCAGTAAGTGCATTGGTAACGCATCTTTACGCAGCACGTTCATTTGAATATCCCCCATCGCACGGTTGCCTAGCGTCCATACGCGACGTGTGATCGAACGATAAGTCGGATTTTGCAACAGAAACTCTGCTACGGACATTTCTTCATCACAACCAAGCAAAGCGTGGTACAAGCGATTCACTTGTCTGCCGATATCAAGCGGCAGCTCTTTTTCTTCTCCTGCTTCCTCGCCACGAACACCAAGCCTTGGCTCTTCTTTGTCTTGTGAACGATACCAGAACCAATAATTGTTCTCGGCCAGTGAGTAATCCGCATCAATCGCCCAGCGGTACTTGCTTTGCAACACTTCCAGTAAATCTTGGATCTTTTTCCCGCCCGGAATAGATAACGTTTCATCCGTATTCATTTGGCTAGCAAATTCATCCACTAAAGATGGGTAGAGTTCGATCAAGCAAGAGGTGAGGATTTCTTGGGCTTCCACACTCATTGTTTTCTTATGCTCGACCAAACTCGCCCAATTCGGATGTGATGCCATTAACGTTGTTAGCTCTGATAGCAGTTGTTTGATGTCTGATATCGCTTGATGATTGAGCCTGTCTTGATGTTCATTAATGGTGATGACTTGCTCTAAATGACGCTGTGCTTTTTGTAGTAATCCTTGCAAAGGAGCATGGAATGAAGCTTCACATGGCATCGCAAAGACTCGCGCTACCGCACGCTCGCGAGAGGTCATCCATTGGTCAACAATACACGGGTGATTAATCAAGTATGGAGCCATGCCTAAGCCAGTAGCATTGCCGACACCAAGGTAGCGCTGCAAGCCACGATGCAAAGCCACCGCGTTGTCGCCACCTTGTTGAAGTGCCAGATAGTGCACCCAATCTAGGCTGAATTCACGCAACATATATACCGCACACACTTGCGCACTAAAAGACTGGCTGAAATCTGAGTTGTTCTCTAACAGTTTGAAATCGGCGATACCAAACTTTCCGTTACCATAAACAGCTGTGGTACGCAGGATATAACCCACTTCCGCTAACTCTTTCGGCTCAGGCTGCTCGCCTTGAGAAAGCGCGCTAACAATGTGCTCAAACACGCGCACACTTTTGTTTGCGCGAGCAAGAACAAGTACGTTGTTTGGATTACGTCCCGCTTCTTGCAGCGGTACATTTTCTCGCAATCTTTCCAACAAAGTAACATCAACATCGCCTTGAACCAGTGCAAATGTGACATCCCACTTTTCAGCAATTACGCGATCATTACGCTCGTCGTCGGCAATTTCATCACAGAATACCACCAAATGATAAACGTGCTCTGGCGTGGTCAATTTGTAAATCACATGACCATAACCACGAGGACAAAGCTGCCACTCATGCTTGGTTACTTGCCAGTTTTGGCTTGCCATATTACGAATCAGACTGCGAACAAAGCTGATTCGGTTTTGGTGCATTGCGCCAAGCCTTTCGGCTGCCATGACAATCGCTGCATCGCGCATAGTTGCTTCCGTATAAGTAGAACGATGTGCATCCATTTTGCTCACCACCTATTTGTTATTGTAAGAATACTAGGGTTTGTGCGGATGCAGGAGGAAAACACCCGCACAAGCTCCACGTTGTTTGAATTGGATAATTGTTATAGCCCTTGCTCTTTCGCCATTTTGATTGCAATTTGTGGCGCATTCCAAAGTGACGGTAACAGAATCAACGAAACCGGAACCGCGGTAATAACAATGAAAGATTGCAGAGCAGAGATGCCGCCAGAGCCAAGGGAAATTAGGATCAATGCCGTCACACCCATCATTACTCCCCAGAAGGTACGGATGATCGCATTCGGCTCCGTTTCACCACTGATCACGACACTGATTGTGTAGGTCATTGAGTCGCCCGTCGTGACGATGAAGATCGTGGTTAAAATCAGAAATAGAATTGAAGTCAGCATTGGCATTGGTAGTTGCTGAGTCACCGCAAGCAAAGCACCTGGCAAGTTAAAGCCTTCAAACGCCGCACTCACACTACCCGGTTCAGCAATTTCAAACGCAAGGCCTGAGCCGCCCACAATCGTGAACCAAAAACAAGTGGTTAACGGAGCCACTATACTGATGGTTGAAATAACTTGGCGAATAGTGCGACCACGGGAAATACGCGCAATAAAGATTGCCATCATCGGACCATAACCCAGGAACCAGCCCCAGAAAAATACTGTCCACCAACTTAGCCAACCTTCGTCACCGCGATAGGTCGCCATTGGGATAAAGTTATCCAGCATGCTCCCTACACCTTGAATGTATCCGTTAAAGATAGAATTCGTAGGGCCAAAAAACAGGATGTAAACCATCAATGCCATTGCCAGAATCACGTTGTAACGACTAAGCAGTTGCATGCCTCGGCTTAATCCACTGAGCGCTGACAAGGTGTAAAGCGCAATCGCAAACAAAATGATGATAAGCTGAGTGGTAAAGCCATCAGGAATATCAAACAGCGCATTTAACGCGTAGCTAACCTGTAAGCCTAGAAACCCAATTGGCCCGATGGTGCCTGCGGCTACCGCGATAATGCAGCACGCGTCAATCAATGCACCGAGTTGGCCTTTAAGTGCTCGTTCGCCCAAGACTGGGTAAAGCAAAATACGGGGTTTTAGTGGTAAACCTTTGTCGTAATGTAGGTGCATCACCACGATGGAAGTTAAGCTACCTACAATCGCCCAAGCCAGAAAGCCCCAGTGCATAAAGGATTGCGACAACGCATTCACCGCACCTTGCTGCGGGTTATCTTGCGCGCCGTACAAAGGGGGTGGGCTAACGTAATGCGCGATAGGCTCAGCCGCGGCCCAGAAAACACCACCACCAGCCAATAAGGTACAGAAAATAATCGCCATCCAGCGGAAAGAATCCATTTCTGGTTTTGCAATCCCGCCCAACATCACCTTGCCTGTTCGCCCTGCAGCCAAGCCAAGACCAATAAGAAAAGTGAGAAGCAGCAGTAACTGCCAGTATGGACCAAATACCTGAACTGCCCAGCCAAAGCCAGCGTTAACGATCGTAGATAACAGCTCGCCGTCATAAAGTGCAATAGCAACGAACAACGCGATGAAACCACCGCTATACCAAAAGGCCGGGTTACTCAGTCCTAATTTGTCCGTCGTGTTTTCTGTTGTTGATGTGTTGTGTTTTGCTTTCGACTTGCCCGATGACACGCTCATCGTGGAAGCTTTCATGCTATTGGTTAAATCAGACATACTCTGGCTCCAGAGGTTCTTTGCAGCAGCCAAAGACTGGCTACAAATGTGAGTTTTACGCCTGCCGTATTGTTATTATGTGGGCAGGCGGTTCCTACTTTGGGGAATGCTATGAAATAGGCTCTAATCCTTCTTTAAGGAAGTTGAACCAGTTTTCACCCAATATTTTTCCAGCCTCAGATTCACTGAATCCGTGACCCATTAATCCGTTGTAGATGTTCTCCATCCCTGCGCTGCCGCAGAACCATGGCAGCGCATCTGGCCATCCCGAGTTACTTGCAGAACCTTCGCCGTAATCCATCGCTTTTGACCAACGCCCGTTGCGCATCCACTCCAACACTTGTTGCGGCTGATTTAGGCACAAATCGCTACCGATACCTAAATGGTCAACGCCAAACATGTCTGCGGTTTTCGCAACCATCTGGCAGAAATCATCCAGCGTGCACTGGCTGCCATTTGGCAAATGGAATGGATATAAACTGAATCCAATCAAACCACCGCGCTCCGTCAGTGCTTTGATCACGGTGTTGGACTTGTTGCGCAGTGCGTCATGCGCAAATGTCGGGTTAGCATGGCTGATACAAATTGGACGCGAAGAGAGCTCGATAGCTTCCAACGTCGAACGCTCCGCGCTGTGGGACATATCAATGATCATCCCGACTCGGTTCATCTCTTCAATCGCTTGTTTACCAAAGCGAGTTACGCCGGAATCGTTTTGTTCGTAACAACCTGTCGCCAGTAAGCTTTGGTTGTTGTAGGTCAGTTGCATGATCAGCAGACCTTGGCGGCGCATCACTTCAATCAGACCAATTTCATCATCGATTGGTGAGCAATTTTGCGCGCCGAAGAAGATGCCGACTTTGCCTTCTGCTTTGGCTTTTTCTACATCTGCCATTGAATAAATAGGCATGATGAGGTCCGCATTTTGCTCGAAGCGCAAGTTCCATTCAGCAAAACGCGTTAAGGTTTCGCGCGCAGTTTCGTGGTAGACGATGGTGGCATGAACGGCGGTAATGCCACTCGCCTTAAGCGTTTGGAAATACTCTCGATCCCAATTGCAGTACTGCAATCCGTCAATCACAATCCGTTGTTGGTACATAACCACTCCTTAAACAATTTCTTAGCCTTTCAGTGCGGGTAACTGACACCATCAGCTACCCTGCTGTTCTTAGTAAGGGCGCTGATAAGCGGTTTTCACCACGGTGTAGAACTCTTTGGCGTACTGCCCTTGCTCACGAGGGCCAAAGC
>NZ_JADDYH010000036.1:320700-335020 GCF_015163595.1 Vibrio sp. OPT41
TAGATTCTTTACGGCCACCAAATGGGACGTGATAATCTGTACCCGCAGTTGGCAAGTTAACCATGACGCAGCCCGTTTGGACTTGCTGTTTGAAGATCGCGCTATTGCGCAGACTTTGCGTGATAATGCCGCCTGTCAGGCCAAAGCGCGTATCGTTCGCGACTGCAATTGCCTCATCCAGATCAGAAACGCGAATCACGCTTGCCATTGGTGCAAAGACTTCTTCTTGGTTCACTTCCCAGCTGTTTTGTGTGTTCAAGAACAGGGTTGGTGACATATAGTAACCGTCATGCTCTAGGCTCAGACGCTCACCACCGAAAGCCAGCTCCGCGCCTGCTTGGCGTGCGTTTTCAATCCACTCAAAGTTCGCATTCAGCTGGTTACCATCAACAACAGGACCCATGAATACGCCCTCTTCCAGTGCGTGACCCACTTTTAATTCGCTCATGCGTTGGATTAGCGCTTCAACATACGCGTCGTGAATTCCGTCCATAACCACAAGACGAGAAGACGCGGTACATTTTTGACCTGCACCCGAGAATGAGCCTGCGATTGTGGCTTCAACGGCAATTTGAATGTCTGCATCATCGGCCACTACGAGCGCGTTTTTGCTGCCCATCTCTAGCTGACAACGCACAAAGTTTGGTGCCGTTGCCGCCGCTACTTTACGGCCTGTGTCCACAGAACCAGTGAAGCTCACGCCGTTCACATCTTTCGAATTGATAAGGGTATTACCAACTTGCGAACCGCTACCCAAAACGAGGTTAAACGTGCCAGCAGGTAAACCTTGGCGATGGACAATCTCAGTCAGTGCAACGGCACTCGCTGGAGTTAGGTTGGCAGGCTTCCAGACGACACTGTTGCCAAACGCAAGTGCTGGCGCGATTTTCCAAGCCGCTGTTGCTGTTGGGAAGTTCCAAGGAGAGATAATGGCGATAACGCCGACGGCTTCGCGAGTAACTTCAACGGAGACACCTGGACGGACGGAAGCAGCGTTATCGCCAATTTGACGCAGTACCTCAGCAGCAAAGTATTGGAAGAATTGGCCAGCACGGTAAATCTCACCTCGACCTTCAGCAAATGGCTTACCTTCTTCACGCGAAAGCAAGGTACCCAATTCGTCACATCGTGCAATGAGCTCATCACCAATCGCTTGCAACACTGCTTGTTTGCGCTCGATTGGTGTTTTTTCCCACTCTGACTGCGCTGATTTAGCCGCTTGAATCGCTTGCTCTACTTGCGACACACTCGCTTGTGCGAAATCGCCAATGTTTTCGCTGATATCAGAAGGGTTAATATTGGCGATGGTGTCCATGCCCGATTGCCATTCACCTGCTATGTAGAGGGATTTTTCTGCTTGAACATTGTTAATAAAAGTCATGGTTCTTTCCTTGTTCTTCCGATTTGTGATGGCAAGCCACCCACTCACTGATCTCTAATTGTTCTTATTGGATTTATTCTGGTTTGCTTGCCGACGCGTAGACAACAAACTCCACCAACATCTCTTCTCGCGCTAACCCTGCAACCACCATGGCGGCGCGATTTGGGTACGGCGCTTCAAAATATTCCGCGTACACTTGGTTAACGGTCTTTAAGTATTCTCTGTCAGTCACATAAATCAGGACCTGCAACACCGAGTCCGAAGACTCCCCTGCACACTCCAGGGTGTGAATGAGATTGTTAAAGGTTTGACGTGTTTGTGCTTCGATACCGCCTTCCACAACCGCGCCTGTGTCATCAATAGGAATTTGAGCCGTATACAGGGTTCCGTTGTTGACTATCGCCCATTCAAGCGGCGCTTTAGAAGCAAATAGACTGGTTTTAACTGGGTGTTTTTTAGTAGGAGTATTCACGTGCCTTTCAACCTTTGTAACAGCTTTGTTTCAATATGGTTAAATGATGCACATTGACAAGCGATAAATCTAACGGTAAATTTTTGACATTTGATAAATTAAACTTATCACTCTGTTTAAAATAACGTAAATAAAGGGATTAAGAGGCATTAGGGATGAGTATTAAGCTTCAACAATTAATGCATTTTGTGATGGTAGTCGAGGAAGGAGGCTTTCGAGCCGCTTCACATCGTGCAAATCGTTCTCAGGCGGCACTGTCAACATCGATAAAAGAGCTTGAAAAAATTCTAGGGCAAACGCTGTTTGAACCCGGAAACAAAACCAAATTGACCCCGTTTGGTGAAATTTGTCTTCCCAAAGTGGTTCAGTTTCTCAATATCTACAGTGCACTAGACAACGATCTCAAAGCAGCCGCTGCCGGACAGCAAGGGAGAGTGCGAATTGCGAGCGTTCCTTCTGTTGCAGCGAAGCTCATTCCTAGCGTGTTGGGCGCCTTTTGCGAACAGTATCCAAATGTAGAAGTAAGCTTGATAGACGATAATGCCGCTGGCGTCGAGGCTCGCCTACTCTCCGGTGAGGTCGACTTAGCGCTCGGTAACCCCTCTCACCTCGATGAGGGGGGCATTGACTTTACGCCGCTGTTAGCCGATCCAATAGGCGTGGTGTGTTTAAAGGACAACCCTATTGCGAGTCATCCAGAAGGAATCGAGTGGCAAACTTTGTTGGAACAACCCTTTATCCGTAACGGCACTTGTACACTTCTCGATCCAACCCCAGCAAGAGCTCTGAGTCAGCAAGCGCTCTATTCGGTCGAAAATATTACTTCGCTGTTTTCTGTCTTAGAACTTGGGATTGGTGTCACGACCCTACCGAAGCTTGCTTTCCCAACCAATGAAACACGCTTGGTTTGGATCCCGCTTATCGATCCACCACTTGAAAGGCAAATTGGTATATTTACGTTAACCGATCGCACGATCTCGCCTCAAGCTAAAGCATTTCACGATCTTTGTGTGCATTATTTAAACTATCAAAAAGAAGATAAATAATGGTTCGATTAACATGCGGATAATTAAAAGCCTCCATATTCAGAGTGGAGGCTAATTTGTATTTGTGTATTCGCTTCGTTCTATTTTTTGCGACGATTTCGGTTCTTATACACCACGCAAAAGTTACCACGCTTGGTACGACACTTTGAGCAACGCTCACAATCTACTGGTGCGCGATTGCCTTCTTTCCAACGTTTGATCAACTGTGGCTCAGCCAATAAAGGGCGTGACACAGCAAAAAATTGGATATCTGTGTTTTCTGCAATTTTCTCAATCGCATCAATGTCGCTCAGCCCGCCGACAGTAATCACCGGTATACTAACGTCCTGACTGATCACGTGACCATATTCGTGAAAGTAACCTTCTTCTTGTAGTGTGTAACCATCGAACGTTTGACCAACAAGTTCGTTTGCTTTGCCGTGAACATTGCCAGATACGATGATCGCATCAACGCCTATTTCTTCAAGTTTCTTACAGACGACGCGAGTTTCATCGAACGTTAAACCGCCGTCAAAGAACTCTGTTGCCGTCAGTTTAACGAGGATGGGAAATTCGCTTCCAACCAGCTTTCTGGTTTCAGAATAAATTTCTAAAAGAAAGCGCATGCGATTTTCTAAGTCACCACCATATTCGTCTTCGCGACGATTATAGTACGGGCTTAAAAACTGGTTAATTAAATAAGTGTGCGCCGCATGAATCTCTACTCCGTCAAAACCAGCGTCTTGAGCACGTTTACTCGCCAATGCGAATGCCTTTACGATGTAGTCTATTTCGTCCTTTGTCATCGCTTTGCCTTGCGTATTTGTACCACGCTCAGGCACGTCACTCGGAGCGAAGATGACACGCTCACCGACGTTATGGGTGGTTTTGGTGCCACCGTAAGCAATTTGCATCACGATTTTAGAATCTTGTTGATGTACTAGCTCTGTTAGCTTTTTGTATTCTTCAATAAAAGAGTCGTTGTAGATCCCCATCATACCTGCGTTGGGTTTCTCTTCTTCAACGATATTGGCATAACCCGTAACAATAAGCCCAACTTCCCCTTTCGCAAGCGTTTCGTAAATATCGTAAAGCTTTGCCGTCATGTGACCATCTTCGGTCGCCATGTTCTCCCACGTTGCGCTTCGCACAAAACGGTTCTTTAGGGTCATGTTGCCAATGCGGGCTTCGGAAAACAAAATGCTCAAAACCAGTCCTCTTAAAGTTGTCTTTATGTTTTATCTTTTCGCAAGTAAACAAGAACGAAAAAGGAACAGCGATACACGATGTATGGCTGTTCCTTCTCTGAATCCTTGAGACCTGCAAACTACAGGCGCACCTTAATGCCTCGGAGACGACAAAACTTTAATCTGGGTTAAGGTTTAGTGAGTTTTTAGATTATGTAAAAGGATGATTCTTAATCGTGTTCATTTCACTGGAGTTAAGATGCTTCGTCACCCACTTTCAGTCGTAAAGCTTTTGTATTTCGCTAGCTGGTGATTCAACTCAAACATTCACATTGTTAGTTTGTATGCTGCCATGGGAACTAGCACTCCCCCCAATGTTTACATTACAAACTATCGATATTGAATTCTCATATGGTAAGTAGAGTTATTGCGCTGTTTATACTTTTTGGCTTAATCGTCGCTATCTCTTGGCATTATTACGCGTCAGCGGAAACGCGCGATCCACTATGTTTTACACACTGGTTGTTTTTGCTTTTAGATATGAATACGTGATAGTGAAGCTAGAGGAGGAACAGGAAAAACAGTGAAAATAAAGGACAATAGAAAGTTAAATGACCTTACTTCCAGGTAAGGCCATTCATGCATTCAGCAGCAAAAGATATTGGCGTTTAGCAAACGCTTAGGTTTGGTTGTTACAGAGCTAGAGGAATCAACTCGACACCAAGCACACCACTGATCCCCATCACCACTAGCAGTGAGACTTTAAACACCGACTTTGACCAAGCGATGTAGTTGTTGTCATCAATGCTGCGAAAGGTCACTTTCGTCCACATAAAGCAAACAACCGCTGCAACCGCTAAGTATTCATACCCGGCTTCACCTAGTAAAAATAACCCCAACGATACTGCTCCAAACGCCACGACATACGCTTTCATGTGTCGATGCGCTTTATGAATACCTTCTTTAACTGGCAATACGGGAATCCCAGCTTCTCGGTAGTCTTGCATGCGAAACATGGCAATGGCATACGAGTGCGGCATTTGCCAGAGACAGAACATGGTAAAGAGTAAAATCGCTTCCAAGCTAATGAAGTTTGTTACCGCTAAGTAACCCACCAATGGCGGAACTGCACCTGAGATACTTCCCACTAAGGTCCCATACACCGAGTTACGTTTATACCACATCGTGTAAAAGAACACGTAATACACGTAGCCAAGCAACACGACGACAGCGGATAGTGGGTTCACTCGGATAAATAACAGTGCGGTTCCTACCAGCAATAAAGCAAGTGCATAAACAAACGCAATATCGATATTGATGTTGCCTTTCACTGTTTCACGATTTCGTGTACGTGCCATCTTTTGGTCGATATCACGATCGAAAATATTATTCACCACACAACCTGAAGCGATGACTAACCCAACACCAACTAACGTCGTAACGAACAACATTAGACTGGCTGGTTCTGTTTTTGCGGCGAGGAAGAACCCCGCCGCAACAGAAATCAGGTTGCCGAAAATAATGCCCGGTTTAGTGATAGACAAATAACTTTTCAGCATACCTTGACCTACAACTTCATGTTGACGTTCATGTTGTAGATGATCCATACCGAGCCAGCGATAAGGATAAGTACAACAATGGCGGTAAACATCAGTGATACAAGGTTCCAACGTCCGTCGGATGTTTTTGTTTCCATGTGCAAGAAGTATTTAAAGTGAACAAATATCTGCACTAATGCACATCCAAATAGAATCGCATAGGTCGTTGTATCTGGTAATGATTTCGTCCAAACAAAGTAGAACGGAATTACCGTCAGAATCAGTGAGGCAATAAAGCCTTTCACGTAATCTGACGCACTGGTTTCTACATGTTGATCCATTACATTACCCCCAGTAAGTAAACGATAGTAAAGACACAAATCCAAACGATATCTAGAAAGTGCCAGAATAGGCTTAAGCAGTTAAAGCGCATTGCCATATTGTCGTTCAGACCTTTCGTCGACAGTTGATGATACGCTACCGCTAACCAAATCAGACCAAAGGTTACGTGCAGGCCGTGCGTACCAACCAACGTAAAGAATGCCGATAGGAATGCACTTGTTTGTGGCCCATAGCCTTCTTCAATCAGGTGATGGAACTCATAGACCTCCATACAGATAAAGCCAAGACCAAGCGCGAACGTGACTAACATCCAGCGTTTGAGACCAGCAACGTTGTTGCGCTTCATCGCGATAATGCCAAAACCAAATGTGATACTGCTAAACAGCAGCAACATGGTTTCGACAAACACGAATGGGAGTTCGAAAATGTCTTTACCTGTTGGGCCCGCAATTGAATTGCTCGACAGCACAGCGTAAGTCGCGAACAAGGTCGCAAACAATACACAGTCACTCATCAGGTAAACCCAGAAGCCAAATAGCTTGTTGCCATTCGTGTCATGGTGGTGATCATGGTCGTGATGTGCTGCGATATTAGTTTGCATACGTCACCTCCAGATCATCTTTACTTTCGCTGTCTTTCACTGAGTTTTTCTTCGCTTCTTCAAGCTGAGCTCGACGTTCGGCCTCAATTGCTTTGATCTCTTCAACTTCCACGTAGTAATCCACATCATCGTTATAGCTATGCTGAATACACGTCACGATAATACCGACCAAACTTGCCGCCGCTAGCCACCAGATGTACCAAATCATGCCGAAGCCAAATAGGAGCGACCAAGCCGACACGTAGATGCCTGTTGCAGTGTTTTTTGGCATATGAATACGTTCGTATTCCACTTCTTTAGTTGGATCGAACTCGCCACTTTGTTTCTGGTACCAGAAGGCATCTAGCACATCACCTTTTGGTAGGTGCGCAAAGTTGTAGAACGGCGGTGGAGACGATGTTGCCCACTCAAGAGTACGACCACCCCACGGGTCACCAGTTAGATCACGGTTTTGCTCGCGGTCACGGATACTCACGTAAATTTGGATGAACTGAGACAATACGCCCAGCGCAATCACAACCGTACCTGCTGCGGCAATCGACAACAGTGGGAAGTATTCTGGGTTGATGTCTTGGCTTAAACGACGAGTCATCCCCATGAAGCCCAGCGCGTAAAGCGGTAAGAACGCCATTAAGAAACCAATAATCCAAAGATAGAACGCGCGTTTGCCCCAAGTTTCATTCATGGTGAAACCGGTCGCTTTCGGGAACCAGTAAGTGATCGCAGCGAAACATCCAAACACCACACCACCAATGATTACGTTATGGAAGTGCGCAATCAGGAACACAGAGTTGTGCAGAACAAAGTCCGCACCCGGAACCGCCATTAGTACGCCCGTCATACCACCAACAGTAAAGGTGATAAGGAAGCCCACCGTCCACATCATTGGCGTCGTAAAGCGGATGCGGCCTTTGTACATGGTGAATAGCCAGTTGAAGATCTTCACCCCAGTTGGGATAGAAATGATCATCGTGGCAATACCGAAGAAGGCATTTACGTTCGCGCCAGATCCCATCGTAAAGAAGTGGTGTAGCCAAACGACAAACGCAAGAATCGTGATAACTACGGTAGCCCAAACTAGCGATGTGTAACCGAACAACTTTTTACGTGAAAAGGTTGCGGTGACTTCTGAGAACACACCAAAAATTGGCAAGATCAAGATGTACACTTCTGGGTGACCCCAAGCCCAAATCAGGTTGACGTACATCATTACGTTGCCGCCAAGATCATTGGTAAAGAAGTGCATGCCTAGGTATCTATCCAGCGTAAGCAGAGCGATAGTCACCGTTAGGATTGGGAATGAAATGATGATCAAAATGTTTGCACACAGAGACGCCCAAGTGAAAACTGGCATCTTCATCATTGGCATAGACGGTGTACGCATACGCAAAATGGTCGCGAAGAAGTTCACGCCTGTTAACGTCGTACCAACACCTGATATCTGCAGCGCCCAAATCCAATAGTCGACCCCGACTCCTGGGCTTGCCTCAATACCTGAAAGCGGCGGATACGCTAGCCAACCTGTACGACCAAATTCACCTAAGCCGAGAGACATGTTTGTTAGGATGACACCAACAACAAACAGCCAGAAGCTCAAGTTATTCAGATACGGGAAAGCTACGTCACGTGCACCAATCTGCAATGGCACGATGATGTTCATCAAACCAATGACCAATGGCATCGCTACAAAAAAGATCATGATCACGCCGTGGGCAGTAAAAATTTGATCGTAGTGATGCGGTGGCAAATAACCTGCTTCACCCGCAGAAGAAAGGAGTTGCTGACTACGCATCATGACTGCGTCAGCAAAACCACGAACAAGCATCACCATCGCTACTGCGATGTACATGAAGCCAAGTTTTTTATGGTCTACTGAAGTAAACCATTCATTCCACAAATATTGCCACTTTCCGGCTTTAGTTACCGCGTAAACTACGGCTAAACCAACCAGCGCCACAACCGCTAAGGTGATGACGATAATAGGTTCGTGGAATGGAACTGAATCAAGAGTTAATCTTCCAAACATTACGATTATCCTTGGTTTTCAGGCAAACAGTTCATTGAACCAGGATGCTGAGTCACAACGTCGGTGAACAAGAACGGAGGAACGCTAGAGAACAAAGTGACTGGCTCTGCGATACTTGGCGCTGCCAGTGAGCTGTATTGCTCCCAATCTTCAATACGATCAGGGCTCGCCTTCACTTTCTGCACCCAATTTAGGAACGCAGCACGATCAGACATTGCTGAAGCTGTGAACTTCATTTGCGAAAAGCCTTCGCCGCTGTAGTTCGATGCAAAACCCTTGTAGTCACCTTCGTGGTTCGCTATCAGGTTGAGCTTGGTTACCATTCCTGGCATCGCGTAGATCTGTGTACCTAAGCGAGGGATGAAAAACGCGTTCATGATGTTGTCCGAAGTCAGTTTGAACTGCACTGGCACGTCTTTCGGGAACGCCACATAGTTCACCGTCGCAATGTTTTCCTCTGGATAGATGAACAACCATTTCCAATCGAGTGACACCACTTCGATGGTCATTGGTTTAACATCACTTTCCAATGGTTTGGAGGGCTCTAGTTCATGAGTCGAACGCCATGTGATCGTCGCAAGAATCGCAATGATGATGATTGGAATTGTCCATACCACCACTTCGATTTTGGTCGAGTGTGACCACTCGGGTGCGTACTCTTCTTCAGTGTTAGAGGCGCGGTATCGGTAAGCGAAGTAAATCGTCATTAAAATCACAGGGATTACAACGATCAACATCAGCAAAAGAGCAGTAATAATTAACTCTTTTTCTTGCACACCAATGGCACCTTTGGGGTCAAGTAAAGCTGAATTACATCCTGAGAGCATAAGTATGACGGACGCCAAACTTCCCCTCGACAAGATGCGTTTATATCTTGAGGCTTCCATTAACTTTCTCGATGGTTGTCTGGTTTCAAAGCAGATGCCAATCAAAGTAAATAAGAGCTCACAAATTGCGCAGAGGTAATGTATGAGAACAAGAAGAAACTTCGCTAAGTAGTTATTCTACTTACAATTTTTCAACTTCGTCATCAAGCATTTAACCAGCTAGAATGAACCGTTATTTGCTACGATACGATTGGTATCAAGCCAAGAACCAGTTGTTATAGTCATTAGAATGTTTATGTGTTGAGCATGAGTAACGTCGGGCTCAGAGCGAAACAAAACGGAATTGAGTGGAGATCAAAACCACACTCTTAGTGTGAGTTTATTGTTACACTTTGAAACACTATGTTACATTTGGCGCATTATGAGGAGTAAAAAGTTAAAGCTCATTAGCCACAACTGGAAACTAACCTTCCATTAATGGAAGTTACACACTTTAAATCGAATATTAACCTCAACACGAATTTCTCGTGCTTCAACAATTAATTATTTAAAAACAAACAGTTGAAACTTAAAATTAATGAGACTGACTATCAACTTCATTTACGCAGATAGCCTTAATTAGAAGCGGAAACTAAAAAACAAAAAGTGTGATCAGCGTCAAATTAATGATTTCACTTAATATTTGAGTGGTATTTACATCTCTTTATTGGATTGTGAGAAATCATTCTCAAGGTAAATCCAAACATAAGTTGTAAATACATTTGGGTTGCGCAGAATGAGCACTCCACAACATAGAAAATGTTGAAATGGAAAGAGACTTATTATTCAGGCCTATCAGAGCCTTATTTCAGTGGTCACTTACATACGAATGCCTCCATCCACTTCTAAAACTCTGCCAGTAAAGTAATCACTCTCAATAATGTATTTTACTGCATGCGCGATTTCGCTTGTTTCGCCCATCCTGCCAACTGGGATCATCTTTTCTAATCGCTCTATGGCTTCTGGTTTCATTTGCTCTGCCATCGCGGTATGAACTACACCTGGTGCAACCGCCGCCGCGCGAATACCGTATCTTGCGAGCTCACGAGCCCATGTTGTCGCCATGGTCGCGACCGCCGCTTTTGACGCAGAATAATTGGTTTGTCCGATATTCCCTGCTCTCGCAACACTAGAAATATTGATGATAACGCCTTGGGAGCCACTCTCAATCATCTTGACGGCAGCTTCACGCCCACACAAAAATGTTCCTGTCACGTTAACGTTCATGACCAAATTGAATTGATCCAAAGACATCTTACTGATCACGCCATCTTTTGCTTTTACAAGTAACCCATCTCTTAATACGCCAGCGTTATTGACTAACCCATTGAGTTGACCAAAATCTTGGATAATCGCTTCAAACGTGGTTTCAACGTCGATTTCGTTGGTGACATCCACTTGATATGTCAACGCTTTCGCACTCAGCATTCGACACTGCTCTTGTGTTTCCATTAAGCCACTGGCGTTTACATCCAACAACGCTAAATCAGCGCCAGCTTGAGCAAGGGTAATGGCCATCATTTGCCCAAGCCCCTGCCCTGCTCCTGTAATGGCAATAACACTACTTTTTATGTCCATATTGGTGCACTCCATAGCTCGTAATGTTCTCTATCTCAACCAGTCTAAGTTGGCCGAAATGATGCGCGTTTTACGTCACCATCTCGGGCTGGTTTGTCACAAAACTCGGTCTAGCCTTTCTTACTCTTGTATAACTCAAATAAGCTTGAGAAATCGAGTTCGCCGTGGCCGCTCGCGTTGTGGAAAGAATATAAGTTGCGCGCTAACGACCCCATCGGAACCGAAGAATGTGTTTGTAACGCCGCATCTAACCCCAAGCCGAGATCTTTCAGCATGAGTTTGCTCATAAAGCCCGGTTGGTAATCGTGACTGGCTGGCGCACTGTCCATCACGCCTGGGCAAGGATTGTAAAGCTCCAATGCCCAATTTCGGCCAGAGCTTTGCAGCATGATGTTTGATAGCACTTTTGGATCGAGTCCATGATCGATACCTAGGTTTAATGCCTCGCACGTACCAGACATTAAAATGCCGAGCATAAGGTTGTTACAGATTTTCGCCATTTGACCATCGCCTGCTTTGCCAGCATGGAAAACATTTTTTCCCATATACTGCAAAATGGCATTGGCTTTAGAAAACGCTTGATCCGAACCACCAACAATAAAGGTTAATGTCGCCGCTTTAGCGCCAGCAACGCCCCCCGAAACGGGCGCGTCGACAAACAACACGCGTTTATTTGCCGCTTCATTGGCGACTAATCGCGCAGAGTCCGGATCAATGGTTGAACAATCAATCATCAAGGTACTTGGCGAGACAAGATTGAGGACACCTACGCCACCATGTAAGTCACCAAGATACACGGAACGAACGTGAGACCCTGCTGGTAGCATCGTGATGACTGTGCTAGCACCATCCACGACTTCCTCAATAGAGCTCGCCACCACCGCACCAAAAGGTACTAGTTGCTTTGCGGCTTCGCTATCGACATCGAATACTTGCACGTTAAATCCAGACGCGAGTATGTTTTGCGCCATCGGATGCCCCATTCTTCCTAAACCGATAAATGCGATGGTACTCATGATCATTCTCCTTATTGACCTAGTGTTTGTTCACCCAAATCAGCAAGCGGATGTTCGTCATCCGGCCAAAGTGAGGTAAACAAGGTATCGATGACATCTTCATCGACTTCACTGACACTGTTAAACATCCAGTTAGGTTCGCCATCCCGGTCAATAAGCCGAGAACGGACGCCCTCTTTAAACTCACCTAATAAGGCACTGCGAACCGACAAACTCAACTCTAAACGGAAACAATCTGCAAGCGGTAAGCTGTGGTACTCTTTCACTTGTCTAAAGCAAATATGCGCGGTGATCGCACTGCCCGATGCGAACGTTTGTTTCGCGTTTTCTATCCACTGGCTATTCCCTTCGATAGCCATGATTCGCTGTGCTATCGCATTAAGATCAAAGCCTTTGCACGCTTCCTCTATCTGATCTAAGTATGGACAAATTTGCGTGGTTGGTTTGCTATCAATAACTTGTTCTTCCATTAACTGTAGTAGTGCAGTTACCAACTCTTTCGCATCTTCTTTGCCCCACTGGAGCCGCTTTAGCTCATCCAGTAAGGTGGGATACTGCTCTTCCAACAGTGACCAATCGGCCAAACCAATAGTGACAGCGTCACTTGAATTCACCATGGAACCTGTCAATCCGAGGAATAAACCCACTTGCGGATCTATCTGGCTTAAAAACCACGTACCTCCCACATCGGGATACAGTCCAATATTGATTTCTGGCATAGCAAGGCGTGATGTTGTTGTCACAACTTTATGGCTGGTTCCCATAAAAAGCCCCATCCCACCGCCCAGGACAATACCTTCTCCCCAACCGATAATGGGTTTGTTGTAAGTGTGGATGAGATAGTCACACTCATACTCCAACGAGAAATAGTTCGTACAGAACTCTACGATTTTTTCTTTACTCTCGTTATGCATGACGTGATACATAGCTCGAACATCGCCACCAGCACAGAATGCTTTTTCTCCAGCGCCAGTAAGTACCACACAAGTCACATGCGGATCGTCTTGCCACTTGATAAGCTGATCGTTAAGTTGGACTAACATGTCATACGTCAATGCATTCAATGAAGCGGTGTTGTCTAACGTTGCGATACCAATGCGGTGCACGCCATCTAAGCACTCTATTTCACTAATGGTTACCATCCCTGCCATGTGGCCTCCTATCGGTTTTTCCATTGCGGTGGGCGTTTTTCTAAAAAGGCGCGAACACCCTCAACTTGATCTTCCGTATCAAAAAGATTCAGAAACAACTCTCGCTCTTTCATTAAGCCGTGCTTAAGTGGCGCAGAGCGCATATTTTGAATGAGCGCCTTACATGCGGCGACAGAAGATGGTGACTGGTTCGCAACAGATTCAGCAAGTTCCAGCGCTTTACTTAAAGCTTCACCTTTGGGAACCAACTCCTCAACTAGGCCTAGTTCTTTTGCTTTGTCAGCGCTGACTTGCTCTCCACATAAAATGATACGCTTTGCCCAGCCTTCCCCTACTAACGCTGTGAGGTTTTGGGTACCGCCAGCGCAGGGCAAAAGTCCGACTTTGGCTTCAGGTAAAGCAAGTACCGCTTGCTCTTCAACGACTCGAATATCACAAGCTAATGCCACTTCTAAACCTCCACCCATGGCGTAACCATTAATAGCGGCAATGGAAACACCACGGAATTCCGAGAGCATTTCAAAGGCTTCACCAAAGCATCGCGCCATGTCTAACGCAACCGCTTTGTCACCGTCAGAAAATAGCTTGAGATCTGCACCAGCAGAGAAAAACTTTTCTCCACTGCCGGTTAAAACCAGTGCGTAGACCTGCTTATCATTGTTAAGTGTGAGTATCAGCGACTTCAGTACCTTGAGGCTCTCTGCTGTCCACGTATTGGCTGGCGGGTTGTTCATCGTCACCACCGCAACGTGATTAGTGATCGTATGTTGAATGGCTTCTTGGGTTAATGGCATATCTGAATCCTTTCTCAATGAGCAAATCCAATACTTCGCTACAGCAAGGCCGACTCCTCAGAGAGCAAACGGCGCGCGATGATCAAGCGCATAATTTCGTTCGTTCCCTCCAAAATTTGATGCACACGCACATCTCTGAAATGACGCTCCATTGGATACTCTTTGATGTAACCATAGCCGCCATAAAGCTGCAGCGCTTGGTCGCAAACCTGAAAACCTACATCGGTTGCGAACCGTTTTGCCATCGCGCAATAAGCCGTAGCATCAGGGTCATTTCGGTCGAGTTTACTGGCGGCATAGCGCACCAACTGCCGCGCAGCCACTAGCTCTGTCGCCATGTCTG
>NZ_JADDYH010000036.1:335075-414678 GCF_015163595.1 Vibrio sp. OPT41
CCAATTTGAATTGTAAGGCTTGAAACTGCGCAAGCGGCTTGCCGAACTGCTTACGCTCCTGAATGTATTGTGTCGCCTGTTCAAGGGCCTGTTGAGCCGTACCGACGGAACAGGTCGCAATATTTATACGCCCTCCATCAAGCCCTTTCATCGCAAAGACAAAACCTTGCCCTTCTTCGCCCAGTAAATGGCTAGCTGGAATAACGACATTTTCAAAAGTAACCGCTCGTGTTGGTTGGCTGTTCCAACCCATTTTGGGTTCTTTGCGCCCATAGCTGATACCATCAGCGTGAGCAGGAACAACAAATGCGGACACACCTTTGGCACCCGCATCTCCGGTTCGCGCCATCACGACCAAAACATCTGTCTCTCCTGCGCCAGAGATAAAGGTTTTGCCGCCATTCAGCACGTAAGTATCACCTTTTTTGCTCGCGGTTGTGGCCAACGAAGCGGCATCCGATCCCGCATTAGGCTCGGTTAAGCAATATGAACCCAACCACTCGCCAGAGACCAGCTTAGAGCAATATTTGGCTCTCACTTCTTCGTTCGAGAAACTCGCGATCATCCAACTGACCATGTTGTGAATCGTCATAAACGCCGTAGTGGACGTACATCCCATGGCCAGTTGTTCAAAGATAATTGAAGCATCCAAACGGCTTAACCCTAGGCCACCTTGCGCTTCTGGAGTGTAGAGACTGAGAAACCCCAGTTCCCCCGCCTCTCTCAATACGTCTTTGGGGAAGATCTGCTTTTCATCCCACTCCGCCGCCATCGGTGCTAAACACTCATCGGCAAATTGCTGAGCGGTATCGGCAAATGCACGTTGATCTTCATTAAGTTCAAAGTCCATAAAAGCTCCTTTTATTCACTCAGCGCAGTTGGATGGTCAGATTGGGCCCCGTCGGAATATCGTCATCAAACCAACGTGCCGTCACCGTTTTAGTCTCGGTATAAAAACGTACCGCTTGTTTACCATACGCATGTAAATCACCATAGAAACTGCCTCTCCAACCAGTAAAGGAGAAAAATGGTAAAGGGACTGGAATAGGCACATTGATCCCAACCTGACCGACTTGAATGTCATGCTGATATTTTCTCGCAGCAGCGCCATTAGCGGTAAATATAGAAGTTCCGTTGCCGTAAGGGTTGCGATTCACTAACTCAATAGCTTCTTGCAACGTTTCGACTTCCATACAAACTAAGACAGGGCCAAATATCTCTTGCGTGTAAATCGACATGTTCGCTGTTACACCGCTAAACAAGGTTGGGCCAATCCAGTTTCCATCGGGAAAGCCTTCCACTTCACACTGACTGCCATCGAGTTCACACACTGCGCCTTGTTGTTTGCCATCTTCAATTAGGTCCAATACGCGTTGTTTAGCTTGCTCACTGATCAGTGGGCCATAAGCAGCTTGCTCATCGTCCCAAGGCCCTGGGTGTACTTTCGCCATTGCCTGTTTGAGGTCTGTAATCCATTGTTTTGAATCGCCGACAAATACCGCAACAGAAATTGCCATACAACGCTGCCCCGCAGCCCCTACGGAGGCTCCGATTAGGTTATTCACCACTTGATCTTTGTTTGCATCAGGCATGATCACCATGTGATTCTTTGCACCAGCAAAAGCTTGAACCCGTTTAAAATGTTTAGTCCCTGTGGTGTAGATATAACGGGCAACGGGAACCGAGCCAACAAATGACACCGCTCGAATATCAGGATGAGCCAGAAGAAAGTCGACTTGCTCTTTGCGGCCATGAACGATCTGCAACACTCCTTTCGGCGCGCCAGCTTGCTCAAATAATTCAGCTAAACGAATAGAGGTCAATGGCACTTGTTCGGAGGGTTTAAGCACAAATGTATTGCCCGCAGCGATAGCGATTGGGAACATCCACAACGGAATCATGGCAGGAAAGTTAAATGGCGTAATGCCGCAACACACACCTAGGGGCTGAATCATTGAGTAACTATCAATATCCGTGGCAACGTTTTCGACGGTTTCGCCCATCATGTTGCTAGCAATGTTTGCCGCCTGCTCAACCACCTCGATACCACGCCACACATCGCCTTTAGCATCCGCTAAAATCTTACCCGTTTCATGAGAAAGCAGTGTGGCAAGCTCATCATGATGCTCTTTGAGCAAGTGCTGATAACGAAGCATGACTCTGGCACGCTCGGATACTGCCACTTCCTTCCAGGATTGGAATGTCTCTTTCGCATTATCAATGGCAGCTTCCATCTCGTGCTCTGTGGAACATGGAACGTACGCAATGACATCATTAGTGGCAGGATTGGTTACCTCAACCCAATCCGATGTTTGAGATTCACGAAACTCGCCACCAATAAACAAGGGAACCAAACGAGTCATCATTTACTCCTTCCTGATTTCAATTAAAGCGGTATTTCAATGCCTATCGCCGTGGCTTCTCCACCACCGATACAAAGTGACGCAACACCCCGCATCACTTTTTTGGCTTCGAGATCACCATTGGTGCCTAGCGCTTGTAGCTGACGCAAACTGTGAATCAATGTCACCAGAATTCGTGCGCCACTAGCCCCTATCGGATGCCCAAGTGCACAGGCTCCACCTTTAATATTTACTTTGCTCGTATCTAGTCCAAGTTCCGCCACCGCTATTTGTGTCACAACGGCAAAGGCTTCATTGATTTCCCACAGGTCCACTTCATAAATTGACCAATCTAGCTGGAACAGCAGTTGCTCAATTGCGTAGACGGGTGCCAAAGTAAATTCTGCAGGTTTTCTGGCATGTGTAGAGTGCGCCTTGATGATCGCAAGTGGTTTAAGCCCCTGATGACGCGCAGTGTCTTCATCCATAAGCACAAGAGCCGCCGCGCCATCTGAAATGGCACTCGAATTAGCAGCGGTCACCGTACCTTTTTCATCGAATGCAGGTTTGAGTTGAGGAATTTTACCAAGGTCAATCGAGCGTGGGTGCTCATCGTAGTCCAGCACCGCTTGTTCTGACTTGGTATTGAGTGAAACCGGCGAAAGTTCATCGGCAAACAAGCCTCGCTCTTGAGCTTCCAACGCACGTTTTGCCGACATCACGGCCCATTCATCCATTTGCTCTCTGGTGAACTTAAGCCTGTCAGCGACTTGCTGAGCATAAACACCCATTAAGTGCCCTTCGTAAGCATCTTGTAGCCCATCGAGAAACATGTGGTCATACGTAGACTGGTGCCCCATGCGCATTCCCTTTCTCGCCTCCCTCAGCAAATACGGCGCATTGGTCATACTTTCCATACCACCAGCAATGGCTGAGCGAATCGTTCCAGCTTTAATGAGATCGTGCGCTAACATGACGCTCTTCATGCCAGAGCCACACACTTTGTTAATGGTGGTGCACCCTACACCCAAAGGAAAATCGGCCCCCATAGATGCTTGCCTCGCAGGAGCTTGTCCACACCCTGCTGGAAGCACACATCCCATGAACACTTCATCCACCGAAGTCACATTCACTTCGTGCATTGCCGCCTTGATCGCCAGTGCGCCTAATTGAGGAGCAGAGTAAGTTTGCAACTTGCCTTGAAAGCGCCCAATTGGCGTTCTTTTCGCGCTGACAATCCAGATGTCTTTTCCCATGATTCGCATTCCCTTAAGGTATATGTGAACACTTGGCAGAATGATGACACCCTACATAGAATTACTCACCAAGCGCCACACCAGCCTTTATCGCCTTTTTCACTAACAAACTTTCATTCCGCGATTTCTTGACGTTTACGTAAGCATAGCACTAGCCTTTACAATGAGATGAAAAAACACACCAAGCAGGCGTTTATATTTCAAAGTTGATGTTCGACCTTCCCATTAAAGGTTCGATTTCCAGAAACTGGATTTTTATTCGAGGTAAGTATGTTATGGAAAAATACAAGATCAGTGACCTCGCCAAGGAGTTTGATATTACTACTCGCAGTATCCGGTTTTATGAAGACGTGGGTCTGATTGAACCAGAGCGAAAAGGCAATATGCGCGTTTATCAACGCAGGGATAGAATTCGCCTCAAACTGATTTTAAGAGGGAAACGACTCGGTTTTTCGTTGGCAGAAATTCGTGAACTTTTCGAGCTCTACGACATGCAACAAACCGAAGGACAGTTGTTGAAAATGCTCAATATCATTGAAGAGAAACAAGCTGTCCTACAACAACAACTCAACGACATCAGCGTCGTTATGGCTGAGTTGAATGCCGCTAAGGAGCGTTGTATTCAAACACTCAAAAGCAAGCAGACATAAACGCTATACTCAATTAGCAACACCGCTATCGGCTTTTCCACCTTACCTCTGATACCGGGAGACGTTATGAAAAGCACCTATACCCCACTCAATTTCGGACTTGGTGATACCATCGATATGCTCCGAGAACACGTTAATGCCTTTGCTACGGAACATATTGCGCCCATCGCCGCTGAGATAGACCGCGATAACCAGTTCCCGAATCATTTATGGCCTTTGTTGGGAGAAATGGGGTTGCTTGGTGTGACCGTCGATGAAGAGCTTGGTGGTGCAGGCATGGGATACCTCGCTCATGTTGTTGCCATGGAAGAAATCAGCCGTGCCTCTGCGTCTGTCGCTCTAAGCTACGGCGCTCATTCTAACCTGTGCGTCAACCAAATCTTTCGTAACGGCACGCCTTCTCAACGCGAAAAATACCTTCCAAAACTCATTGATGGTACGCACGTTGGCGCCCTAGCGATGAGTGAGCCCAATGCCGGTTCAGACGTGATAAGCATGCAACTGAAAGCGGAGAACAAGGGCGACCATTTTGTACTGAATGGCAACAAAATGTGGATAACAAACGGGCCCGATGCTGACGTAGTGGTGCTTTACGCTAAAACGGATGTCAGCGCAGGTTCACGTGGCATTACCGCATTCATTATTGAACGTAACTTCGCAGGTTTCACTCATGCTCAAAAGCTGGACAAACTAGGCATGAGAGGCTCGAATACTTGCGAACTTGTATTTAACCATTGCGTAGTGCCAAAAGAGAATATTCTTGGCGAGTTGAATCAAGGCGTCGAGGTGTTAATGAGTGGGCTGGATTACGAGCGCGTCGTCCTCGCTGCCGGACCACTCGGGATAATGCAAGCTTGCATGGACATTGTGGTCCCGTACGTACATGAACGAGAGCAGTTTGGAAAACCCATTGGCGAGTTTCAGTTAGTTCAGGGCAAGATCGCCGATATGTACTCTCGAATGAGTGCAGCAAAAGCGTATGTATATACCGTCGCAGCGGCTTGTGATCGAGGTAACGCAACACGCAAAGACGCCGCTGGCGCGATTTTGTACAGTGCAGAACTCGCCACACAAATGGCACTCGATGCAATACAACTGCTCGGTGGGAATGGCTACATCAATGAATACCCTGCTGGTCGTTTGCTACGTGATGCAAAGCTTTATGAAATCGGCGCGGGTACCTCAGAGATTCGCCGCATGTTAATAGGCCGAGAGCTGTTCGAAGAATCTCGCTAACGGAACATACGACAAGGAAGTCATTATGGCCATTATCAAAAGTAAAACTAAGCCAACTGACGAGTTATTTCTTTCCAATAAAGCCGTGATGGAAACGTTGGTCACTCAACTGAATCAACACATCGATACCATCAAACTGGGAGGCGGTGAAAAAGCCATTCAGCACCAGAGGCAAAAAGGAAAACTCCCCGCCCGAGAACGCATCGCGCGCTTGCTTGATGACAACACTGACTTTCTTGAAATCAGCCAGTTTGCCGCCTGGCAGGTGTATGACGAAGAGATCCCCTGCGCTGGTGTTATCGCCGGCATTGGTATCATAGAGGGGATTCAATGCATGGTCATCGCCAACGATGCTTCGGTAAAAGGTGGAACCTACTACCCACTCTCGGTAAAAAAACACCTAAGAGCGCAAGAGATTGCCCAACGTTGCCAACTCCCCTGCGTGTACTTGGTGGACTCCGGTGGCGCAAATCTCCCTCATCAGTCCGACGTCTTCCCCGACAAAGAACACTTTGGTCGCATTTTCTTTAACCAAGCGAGAATGTCAGCGAAAGGCATTCCCCAAGTTGCTGTTGTGATGGGGCTTTGCACTGCTGGGGGCGCGTACGTTCCTGCCATGGCGGATGTGTCCATTATGGTTAAAGAGCAAGGCACCATTTTTTTGGCGGGGCCACCTTTGGTGAAAGCGGCCACTGGCGAAGTCGTGACGGGTGAAGAGCTCGGCGGTGCAGACGTGCATTGTCGAAAATCTGGTGTCGCAGATTATTACGCTGAAAATGATGAACATGCCCTAATGCTTGCGAGAGAAGCCATTGCCAATGCCAATAGAACAAGACCTGTTAAGCCAGAAAACACCGTGCTTCCTCCCCGCTACGACGCAGAAGAAATCTACGGAATAGTGAATGCCAACTTACGACTGTCATTCGACGTTCGAGAAATTATTGCCCGCATCGTCGATGATTCTGATTTCGACGAATTCAAAGCCTTGTATGGCAGAACGCTAGTGTGTGGCTTCGCTCGTATTCAAGGACATTTGATTGGTATTGTGGCAAACAACGGTATCTTGTTTTCTGAATCGGCACAAAAAGGCGCGCACTTTATTGAGCTGTGCGCCAAACGGAAAACACCGCTTCTCTTTCTCCAAAACATTACCGGCTTTATGGTCGGAAAAAAGGTTGAAGAAGAAGGCATCGCAAAACATGGCGCCAAGCTAGTGATGGCCGTCGCTTGTGCTGACGTGCCGAAGTTTACCGTGATCATCGGTGGATCGTACGGCGCTGGTAATTACGGCATGTGCGGCCGAGCGTATGATCCAACCATGATGTGGATGTGGCCGAACGCGCGTATTTCTGTGATGGGCGGAGAACAAGCGGCAGGCGTCTTAACACAAGTTCGAAAAGACGCGAAGGAACGCCAGGGAGAAGCGTGGTCAGAGCAAGAAGAACACACTTTTAGAGAATCGATCATAGACTTGTATGAAACACAAGGACATCCCTATTTTGCGAGCGCTCGGCTATGGGATGACGGAATTATTGACCCTAAAAAAACGCGTCAGGTGTTGAGTCATGCGCTAACGGCAGCATTAAATGCCCCCATTCCTGATAGCGAGTTTGGCGTCTTCAGAATGTAAATATCCAAAGATGAATTAAGGAAGTTAGTATGCAGGAAATGCAACCAAGCATTATTCCCAACGCCCAAAGGCAAGATGATGTTCTTTGGCATGTCGATGACAATGGCGTAGCGACCATCACTCTAAACAGAACAGCCAAGCACAATGCTTTTGACGCTTGTACGATCGACTTGCTGATCCACCGCCTAGATTATCTCGCTTTACGAACGGATGTGCGGTGCTTGGTATTAAGAAGTAACGGCAAGCACTTTTCATCCGGGGCCGATTTGAATTGGATGCAGTCGATGGCCGACAGCACGAGGCAAGATAACTTCGTTGATGCCCAAAACTTGGCAAGACTCATGGAAACATTAGATTCGTTCCCTCAACCCACCATCGCAGTTGTTCAAGGTTCCGCTTATGGTGGTGCTTTAGGGTTGATTTGTTGTAGTGATATCGCCATCGCAAGCCAAAGTGCCAACTTTTGCTTAAGTGAAGTTAAGCTTGGTTTAATTCCAGCGACCATTGCGCCTTACGTCATGCGCGCGATGGGGAATAGACAAGCTAGACGCTATATCTTAAGTGGTGAAGTCATTTCAGCCGAGGATGCCGAACGGTTTGGTATTGTGCACGAAGTGAAAGAAGCCAAACAACTTGAAAATGCGGTCGATAGCGTGATCAAGACGTTACTACTTAATAGCCCAGATGCGATGCGTAAAGCGAAAACGCTCTGTCACCAATGTCATCAAAACCCCATCGATCAACAACTGATTCACTATACTAGCAAGCTCATTGCGGACATTAGGGTATCGCCACAAGGCCAAGATGGCTTGCAAGCGTTTCTTGAAAAACGAAGCCCAAGTTGGGTAACCAAATCACAGGACAAGTAATGCTGCCTTCCAAAGTAAATATTGTCGAAGTAGGTCCACGAGATGGATTGCAAAATGAATCTCCTGTTGCGACCCAGACTAAAATCCGGTTGATCAACTTACTCTCTGATACTGGGCTAACGCATATTGAGGCGGGCTCTTTTGTTTCGCCCAAATGGGTGCCACAAATGGCGGACTCAACAGAGGTCATGAAAGCAATAACAAGGCGAAATCATGTTACTTATTCTGCCCTGACACCAAACCTAAAAGGCTTCGAACAAGCCTTGGAGGCTGGTGCCAATCAGGTCGCGATTTTCACTTCATCATCAGAAGGATTCTGCCAACACAATATCAATTGCTCGATTGCAGAAAGCCTAACTCGCTTCGAACCTGTAATGCGATTAGCCACCAAACACGGCATCCCTGTTCGTGGCTATCTATCCTGCGTTGCCGACTGCCCTTACGATGGCCCGACAGCCCCTAAACAAGTGGCGAGCGTGGTCAAATCACTCATCGATTTAGGGTGTTATGAGGTGTCTCTAGGCGACACAATCGGTACAGGCACGCCAAACCGTATCGCTGCTATGCTGGAAGCCGTCATGTTGGTTGCACCTCTTCGCCAGCTTGCTGTCCATTTCCACGACACATGGGGACAAGCTCTCACCAACATTTATCAGGCACTGAGTATGGGCATCAATACCATCGACAGTAGTGTAGCTGGGCTGGGTGGATGCCCATACGCTCAAGGCGCATCAGGAAATGTCGCAACGGAGGATGTACTGTATTTGTGCCAAGGGTTAGGAATAGAAACAGGGATCGACTTAGAGCTACTGGCTAAAGCTGGCTGGATGATCAGCGAAGAGCTGGGTCGACAGCCTACATCAAAAGTGTCATTAGCATTGCGTAACCGCGTATTATCACTTTCGTAGAAGGCCATCCGGCACCTCAAATTCTCCCAACCCAAATTAATTTGCTCTACTTTCGGGTAGGGAAGCGAAACCGCCCGCCAGTACGATAAATAATTAGAGAAAATAAGATAAGCACACAACCTACTAGTTTATTTGCCGTTAGTACTTCGCCATACCACAGCACGCTCAGAATAACCGTCCAAACTGGTTCTAATATCATAATTAGAGCAGCGTTACCTGCCTGAACAAATTTTTGCCCCATGGTTTGCATTACGTAACGCAAGCTCGTCGCTAATAAGGTACTCAACGCAAACCACCACCAAATAGAGGAGTCCACCTCTACCGGGAAAGATTCCATAAAAAATGAAACCAACAAACCTAAACAACCTGCTGAAAAAAGTTGCACGCAAGTAAGCAGCAGCACAGGTAGTTTTTGAGAGTATTTGCTGTTCACATTAAAATGAAGCGCCAAAACCAGTGCTGCACCAAGAAACCACAATTGACTGGCCGATTGTTTCCAGCCACCAACTAAAGAAAGACAAGCAAGACCTAATACAGCGATAGGCAAAGAAAGCCAGAAAATTCGTTGTGGTCGTTGACGAAACATAACCCATGCAACAATCGGCACAAACAGCATGGAAAGGCTCATGATAAATGCGCCTTCCCCGAGAGTATCACTGATAGAAATAGCGTAAATCCATGTCATAACGGCACTGCCTAGCAGGAGCCCGACACCACCAGCAGAAAGCACATCTTTTAAGTTTGCTTTCAGCAAAGGTCGGTAACATAGAGGCAGTAAGCAGAGCGAAGCGATAGTAAATCGCGCCCCAATAAAGCCAAAAGGTGGTAAACCCTGTATTGTTTCCTTAGAGAATATCCAGCCAAGTGCCGCGATCATCGTCGTCGCAACCAGAATAACCGTCGCTTTGCGTTCTGAGTTAAACATAAGTACTCACAAAATATGGAACACACAATAGCGCAGCAAGAGAGTTTTACTGCGCTATTGTGTAAATTTGAAAGGGGTTTGTGTCGAGCGAAAAAGTGAAAGCCCGATCCTCTCCTGTATTGTTGTCACGCAGATTGAAGTTCTGCTGCTAGATACATTAAATGCAGGCAAAGTCTTAAGGCAAGCCTTTTCGCATACTAAATTACTTTAGGCATTCTATACAGCAAGCAAACTGGCTAAAACCTGTACCGGGTGTCGAACTACCTCCCCTTCAAAACGCTTAACTTGACTGCGGCAGGAGTACCCCGTGGCTAACACACGCTCAGTGGGCAGGTTCTTTATATTCGGTTTCCAACTAAGCTGATATATAGCTTCAGACGTACTTTTCTTATCCACTTCATGTCCGAATGTCCCAGCCATGCCACAACATCCCGTAGGTATGACTTGCAGATTTAAGCCAAAGTGCTGAAAAATAGACTGCCAAGATTTCTCAGCCTCCGGTATTTTGGTCTTTTCTGTGCAATGCGCCATCAAATACCAAGGTTCTTCATCCGATACACGTACTGGCGGCCATTCATTAAGTGTATCCACCAACCACTCAAGAGCCGTATAAACTGTAAATTCGCCTCGCTTCTCTTTTAGAGCCTGATGGTACTCATCACGATAACAAAGCACTAAGGCTGCATCGATACCGATCATAGGAATTTCAAGCTCAGCAACTTGGTTGAGAAAATCCGATGTGTTTTGTGCATTTCTGGCGAATGCCTTAAGGAAACCTTTTACATGTTGAGCTTTCCCATTGGGTTTGAAAGGCAGAACAACAGGGTGTTTCCCTAACCGCTGCAATAACTGAATAAAGTCCGCAACCAACTCGGCTTCATAAAAGCTGGTAAATGGATCTTGAACAATCAAGACGTAATTTTGCTTCACTTCTGGGGAAAGCGATTCTAGATACACAAAGTCAAACGGGCTCACTCCAAGTGCCTGACATCGACTTTGCAACGTAGGGATCGATAGCACTGGCGAATCAATAAAACCGATGGATGTCTCTAATACATGCGTAACAGGCCTACTAGATGCAATTTGATTAACCAGCTTGGGAGCTTTTGCCATAATCGGCAGCAGTTGCTCAATATTCGACACCAGATAGTCGCGCAGAGGTCTACGATAACGAGAGTGATAGAGGTGTAAAAAACGCGCTCTAAAATCAGGTACATCAACTTTCACAGGACACTGACTCGCACACGCTTTGCACGCTAGACAGCCATTCATCACCTCATAAACTTCATGCGATAAATCATCAGGAGCGGGGCGAGATATCAACTTACTCAGCTTCTGAGCCAAAAGCTTAACCGATAACTTTTGATTGAGAAGTTGCTGTTCGTTAGCGAGCAAATCGAAGTCATTGTCATTAAGGCGACGCAGCCATTCACGCATTATCCCCGCCCTCCCTTTCGGAGAGTGGCGACGATCGGCTGTCACTTTAAATGATGGACACATTGGGCTATCAGCATCGTAATTAAAACACAGCCCATTGCCATTGCAAGACAGTACGGGCTTAAGCGACTCTCGGACTTCTACGGGGATCTGACGATCATAGTAGCCACGCTTGGTCGCTGTGACTTTTACCATTTCAGCGTCGCTATTCAGTGGTGTGCAAATCTTCCCCGGATTCATTTTATTGTCGGGGTCAAACGCCGCTTTAATGCGCCTTAATTCAGTAAAGAGCTCATCACCAAAGAAGGCAGGTCCATATTCTGAGCGATATCCTTTACCGTGCTCTCCCCACATTAAGCCATTGTATTTTGCCACTAGCTCGACCACATCGTCAGACAGTTGATGCATTAACGCTTCTTGCTCAGGGTCACACATATCGAGCGCCGGACGCACGTGAAGAACGCCAGCATCCACATGCCCAAACATGCCATAATGCAGGTTATTGCTGTCTAGTAACGTACGAAATTCCGCGATAAAGTCCGCCAAGTTTTCGGGCGGCACACAGGTATCTTCCGCGAATGCAATCGGCTTTGCCTGACCTTTAGTCGCGCCAAGCAGCCCAACCGCTTTCTTGCGCATGCCATAAATGGCCTGGATGTCTTGGGGTTCACGACAGACTTGATAACCGATGATACCACTGCGTCGATGAACGATTTCTTTATCAAGAATTAAAAATAAGCGTTCAACTTTATCCTCAATATCATCGCTTTGACTGCCTGCGAACTCGACAAAGTTAATCCCTTGCATCTGTTTGCCCTGCACATCTGAGATCGCGTGTTTTACCGAGTGCCAGACAATGTCTTCTCTTGCAAGGTTGAGTACTTTTGCATCGACTGTCTCAACCGATAGCGCCTCTGCTTCGACCATCAAGGGAGCATTTCGCAATGCAGAATCAAAACTATCGTATTTAACGTTCACTAACCGTCGCGTAGTAGGTATTCGCGTAAGATTGAGCTTGGCTTCAGTAATAAAAGCTAACGTACCTTCAGAGCCACATAATATTCTCGTGACGTCAAACTCTTCACTCTTGTCGTTGATGGCATTTTTTAGGTCATAACCAGTAAGAAAGCGATTCAGAGGAGGAAACTTATCCAGAATCTGTTGACGCTTGTCTCGACAAACTTCCTCCGTAATTTTTAACGCTCGCGATACTACATCACAGTTTAACCGTTTGTTTTGTTGAATTGCTTCGGTATCGAGCACCGAGCCATCTGCCAATACGGCTTTGAGCTCCAACACATGATCCGAGGTTTTACCATATTGCAAAGAGCCTTGGCCTGATGCATCAGTATTAATCATCCCACCTAATGTTGCGCGGTTGCTGGTCGACAGATCTGGCGAGAAGAAATAACCATAAGGGCGAACGATGTCGTTGAGTTGATCTTTGACTATCCCAGCTTCCACTCTCACCCAACCTTCCTGCTCGTTGATCTCTAACACTCGATTCATGTAGCGAGACAGGTCAACCACGATCCCCGAGTTCAATGATTGTCCGTTGGTGCCCGTTCCGCCTCCTCTGGGCGAAAAGGTCAAGTGTTTAAATTCATCACGAGCACTGACCTTGCCAAGTATTACCACATCATGATGGTTGGCAGGAAAGACGACCGACAACGGAAGTTGCTGGTAGACGCTGTTGTCAGTCGCCATACTCAATCGAGTGGTATAGCGAGCATCAGTATCCCCCTTGAAACCAAGCTGTTTAAGGGTGTTAAAGAACTTGATAACCACAGTATCAGAGGAAACCTGTAGCGGAAGTGCAGGAAGCATAATTTGAATCAGTGCCTTACGGTTGTCTTTTTAGGTTCATAACATGAATGTGGAGTTAAAAGCGGTAGAGGCGCTTGGGGTTATCGACCAGAATCTTGCTAAACAGTGTCGTATCTTGCGTCCAGTGCCACAAGGTATCTAATAGCTGGCCATCATTTGGCATCTCAGCAGCAAAACATGGATGAGGCCAATCCGAGCCCCAGACGCATTGCTCTTCATTCGCTTCTAACAAAGCTTGAGCAAACGAAGAAACGTCATCATAAGGCGGAGATTGAAGCGACAAACGATACGGTGCCGACAATTTTGTCCACACTTTCCCTTCGGCCTTAAGCTTCAATAAGGTTTGAAAACCAGGATGAGAAATCAGCTTGTTTGTTGGCATATGTCCAAGATGATCAATCACTACGGGCACGGGTAAAGCCCTTAATCGCTGATATAAGTCATCAAACTGCGAAACATCAATTAAGCATTGAAGGTGCCAGTGTCGCTCTGCAAGGCGAGCCGCTAAACGTTCAACATCACGCCACTCAATACCACCTTTAAACAGCAGGTTCATCCGCACCCCACAAAATCCGGCTTCTTGTAGCTCATCCAGCGTTTGCTCGGACACATCCGCATCCACGACCGCGACGCCTTTGTAGTCGTAACCTTGCTGGCGTAAATACCGTAATGTATCAAGATGCAACTGGTTGTCATTGCCATACACACTCGGCTGAACCAGCACGCCATGACGGATGCCTAATTGCTGGTGCAAATGCAGGTACGCGCCGACGCTGGCATCGGGTGGCGTGTAGGTTCGCGTTTCACAGTACGGATAACGTGAAGAAAAAACGTGGGCATGACAATCAACCGCGCCTTCAGGAATCGCGATTGTTGGTTTATGTACAAATGGGTCCGCCGCTTCACAAAATGGAATTATGCTCATCGAAAATCATCCTGTCAGAAAGGTAGAGGTGCCATCAACGAAAGCACCTCTTGAAGACTTAACTGAAGTTCTCACTCAACCAGTTCGCGATCACGCCAGAGAACTGAATAAACTTAGGATCGTCGTCCAACATCCACTCGGTGTGACCACCTTCAGGCAGTAAGAATAGAGATTTCGGCCCAGGGTATTTCGCGTACAGCGACTTTGCTTCGGTCACTGGGTGAAGATCGTTTTCTGCACCGTGCGCAATCAAGATTGGCGCGTCTGCAAATCGCTCGTCCAGTAGGGCTTCCGGTTTGAAATTGATGAGAGAATCCGCAAAATCCAGATCAGATGTCACGCCGTAGCCCGGTGCTTTGACCAGTTCAGTGAATACATATTCGCGGCTTACTGGGTCAAGCGGGTAGATTTCAAATGGATCAATCCCCTGCTTTTCTCCACCAAGAGCAAGACGTGTACGCTCTTCTAACATAAATTGACGGAACGCTTTCCAACCGTGCTCGCCACGTTGAGCAACCTGAACACGTACCGCATCATAAAAGCCGTTCATGGAGATAAGGCCATCAATCGCATCTTGACAAACTCGGTAAGCATCAAGAATTAATCCACCGGCCATGCCCCAGCCAGCCAGTACGACTTTGCGGCCTTCCTCGTCAGCGCGCTGTTTCACAACCGCAACCGCGTTCGCGATGTCACGTACTTGTTCATCTAGGATAACTCGCTCACGAATACCCTCAGATTCACCAAAGCCACGGTAGTCAAATCCGAATACTGTAAAGCCCTTCGCAGTTAAGGCTCTCGCGTAACGCTCTGGGTGAATATTTTTTTGCCCAGTAAAGCCTGAGCAGACAATAACGATCGGTAAGTCTGGGTTGTTAACGTTCTCGTCAGTAAAGAAAGCGCCATCAAGGCGTAGACCATCACTAATTACTGGGGCTTTTTGTTCAATCATAATTATCTCGTCCAAATGAATGTGTATGCTCGACAAAGAAGTCCTTGTCTTAAGTCACATCATGTTCGAATTTTGATAGCAATAATTTAACAATTGCGACATTCTTATCCAGAAATACGACATAGATGAACTGCCCACTTGGTGACCACAGAGAATGAAAACGACACACACGTATCGCATTGGTTTTTTCCTTATTCCTGATTTTTCGATGCTCTCTTTTTCGGCGGTTATCGAACCTCTTCGAATGGCCAACCGCCTCGCTGGTTGCGATTTGTATCAGTGGGATATTTATGGATTCGAAGATAAAGAAGTGTCGGCCAGTAATGGCGTTTCATTCTCGCCAACACAGTCAGTCAACAACATTGCTCATTTAGACTTGCTGCTGGTTGTGGCAGGTATTGGCGCCCATGTTGCTGCTGCGAGTGGCTCGGTGAATCAGTGGTTAAAGCAAGCGCTTCGTCAAGGCATCGCCGTGGGCTCGACTTCGACAGGCAGCGTATTGTTAGCAAAAGCTGGCCTGTTAAAAAACAAAACGTGTACCGTGCATTGGGAGTCCGCCAACAGCCTGGCAGAGGAGTTTCCAAACATTAACGTGACCAGTGAGTTGTACGAATTCGACCCACGCACACCAACTTGTTCGGGCGGCTTAGCCGGTTTGGATATGATGCTTCATTTAATTACAAACCAACATGGGAGTGACTTGGCGAATCAAGTGGCAGAGCAATGCATTCACCCTGCGATTCGACCCGCGCATGATAAACAGCGGATGTCGTTAATCCGTAAGCACAACATCCGCCACCCGCGCCTGCTCGACGCTGTAGAGATCATGGAAGCCAACATGGAAGAGCCACTAAAGTGCTATGAAATTGGCGAGCAAGTAGGGTTATCGGTCAGGCAGATGGAAAGGTTATTTTTGCAATACTTGCAAGACAAACCAGGCAATTACTACCTTCAATTGCGCTTAGAACGCGCTCAACATTTGTTGTTGCAAACCATGCTGTCCATCACTCAAATCAGCACCGCTTGTGGGTTCAGTTCTACATCGTATTTTGCGCGCTGCTACAAAAAACGCTATGAAAAAACGCCGCGTGAAGAGCGACGTTTAGCTTAAGATTGAGTAAGAGAAAGGAGTTCGATCTCTTCGATCTCATCGTGATGTGTCAGACGGCTTATCGGACAACGTGCCTTGGTAAAGCAATGATAGCCAAGCAAGTACCTGCTCTTTACTGGCTTTATCAAGTTGCAAACAGCCCTCTTCTATCGCTGACACGCGCGAAGCGGGCAGTTCTTTCTCTGCCAAAGTACGAAACTTACCTCGCATCTCGCCTCGACTGAGCGGATTTTCAGGATTACCTCGCGCAATACAGGGAGGCGAAGTCAGTTTGTCGCCATTTTTCAACGTCACCACGACATGCGCCCAACGTTCGGCTGGAAACTTATCATTGTATGCAGGCTCTTCAATTAACTTCATCCGTTCCGTAAGTGCCAAGCGAGCAGGATCGTTCAGTCCTTTGGTGACGGCTTCTACCGTGACCGTATTATCTATAACCGCACTCGCGACTGAAAATGGCAAACTGTACTGAGCCTGCTCGGTTGTCTCAGGGCGCTTGGTATGCAGGCACACCGCCTGGTGAAAGCTGTGAACTTCGATAAGTTCAATCTCATCAGGTTCTAGTTTATTTTCTTGTTGCAGCGCTCTCACCGCTTCAACCGCGGGTTGAGCCCAACGACAAACCGGATACGGTTTAAAGTATTGCTCCAGGATATACCAGCGCTGCCCTAAATCTGCCCACAAAGCGTGAGTTTGTTGGTCCAGCAGAGTCACGGCTGGCGCGCCAGTAAAGCCCTCTTCTGCCAGCTCTGCACTGGCAAAGCCCGCCATCGCTCCCCAGCCAGAGCCGTCTTTGAGCATGGTTGGATGTTCAATACAACGCATCATTTGACTGCGCGGGCCATAGAACTCGGCAATGCCGAGCGCATGCTCTGTTTGTGCATCCGTTAAGTCTTTTCTTCTTGCAGACACCGCAGCGACGCCCAACGCATTCCAAGCACCAGAAGTATGATAGTCACAAGCGGTTTGATGCAGCGCGATTCCGGCGCGAGTTGCAATTTCGTAGCCAATGATGAGGGACGTTAATAACTCTTCTCCCGTGATCGCTGACTCATGCATACTGGCGAGCAGCCCCGGCAAAACAGCGACGCCAACATGGCCTTTCGTCAGGACTTGGCCGTCGTGCGCGTCCATGCTGTCAATCAACATGCCGCCATATAGAGTCGCCCCACAACCACTGGCCGTGTGATCAGAAAACAGCATCGGCGTATCACCGGCAAACTGCTTCTGCGCGAGTTTAGCTACCATATTTTGCAGTTGCGTCGCTTTACCTGCTGCGGCGACACCCAACAGATCCAAGACGCAATATTTCGCTTGTTCAATAACGTCAGCAGGAAGCTGTTCAAAGGTTAATTCGTGAATAAATCGATGAATAGATTGCATCATCTACTGCTCCAGTTTTAGCGTTTTGCCTTCGACAATAGCGTTGTGATCAATGGTGTATTGCTGTCTCGCACGGTAGGCAGCTCGAACCTGGCTTTATCAATATCGTCCAATGACAAGGTTGCAGTTATCAAGGTTTCACCGTCTTCTGCCTGCGCCAATAGCTCGCCCGTTGGAGACAAAATACAGCTTCCTCCCCAAAACCACGCTTCGCCCTCTGGCCCGTAACGATTAGCCATCAAAACTGGAGTTCCGTAGAGCACCGCATAAAATTTAACGTTAACTAACCAGTTGTCTTCGTTGGAAAAGTCTTTACTGACAATACTGCTGGCCGAGTTGATCGGCGCGAGCAAGATTTCAGGCTTATCGAGTAGCGCGCAATGAACCAAAGGTGGGTTCCATAAATCGGCACAAATTAAAACCGAGCCTCGCCAATTTTCATCAAGAGAAACGCTGGTGGTAGCCTCTCCCGAATGAAACCACTTACCCTCTTCAAGCCCACCATAGGTTGGTAAATTGACTTTACGATGCACAGCAACCACCGTACCACCGAGCAACCAAGCCATCGCGTTGTAGTATTCTCCCGGAGCGGCCTGTTCAACAAAGCCGACAATCACGGACATCTGCGGTGCAAGTTGCGCAAGCTCTTTAAGCCGAGCATCATCACGCTTCATGGCAACTTCACGCACAGAGGATTGGAGCTGGTATCCGGTCAAGGAGAGTTCAGGAAACAGCAATAGCTGCGACCCTAAGGCCGCAGCTTGCTTTATGTAATCCTGATGAATATTCAGATTGGCATTCACATCGCCTAACTGGGCGTTGATTTGGGCCACACTGACTTGCAGGATAGTCATGGTACTACCCCAAGTTATGCTCAGATAGGAACTGGCTTGCGACTTCTGAGATCGAACGTCGCTCCACATCAACTTGTTGATTCAAAGTCGACATCGTATCGCCATCGATCGCCGCAGAAAGGGCGTTCAATTGCTCGGCAAGCTCTGGGTTCATATCTAACGTTTCTTGGCGAACAACAGGAGTGATCGCGTAATCAGGGAAAAACTGTTTGTCATCCGTTAAAACGGTAAAACCGAATGCTTTGATACGACCATCTGTTGCAAACACGAGCGCAGCATCGACTTCTTTCCCTTTTAGCGCATCATAAGTTAACCCAGTATCCATGCGTTTCACTTGGTCACGTGAAGCTTTGAATTTGTAGGTTTTCTGTAAAGGTCGGAAGCCATCTTTTCGTGCATAGAATTCCGCATTCAAAGCAATGGTCATTGGCGGGTCTTGGCGCATTTGCTCGGCGAAGTCGGATAAGGTAGAGATGCCACGTTGTTTCGCATCGTCACTGCGCATAGCGAGCGCGTAGGTGTTATTCGCTTTTGAAGGGTTAAGCCAAACTAGGCCTTTCTTCGCATCGAGTTCCTTAACGCGTTGATACACTTGCTCTGCTGGGAGCTTGTCTTTGACTTTGTTGTAAATGATCAGTGATGTGCCCGTGTATTCCCAATAAAGATCAATCTGGCCGTTTTCTTGCGCTTTACGCAAAACCGCACTGCCCATGCCCGAACGCTTATCAACGTCGTAGCCTTTTTTGGTTAAATATTGAGACGTGATCTCCGTTAAAAGCTGTTGTTCTGTAAAGTTTTTGCCACCTACGACGATTTCCGCGGATGCGTGAAAACTTGAAAGCAGTACACCAACGGCCAGCAAGCGGCGAGTAATTTGCTTTAACATGTTTGACTCCTGTCTGTGTTCAATTTTTAGGATTGTTATTGTCTAGCTCTAATAGGGTTACAGCCTTTAGGTACAGTGACATAGGAAACGGCTCCTACCACACTGTCGATAGCGATAGCCAACATCGCTGTAGGAATAGCGCCTGCCAGCATCATGATGGGTTCATCCAGATCAATACCGGTAAAAATGAGCTCCCCTAACCCACCGCCACCAATTAAGAAGGCCAGTGGCACGGTGCCCACGTTGACAGCTAACGCCGTGCGGATACTGGCAAAAGTGACGAACAGCGCATTAGGAATTTCAACCTGAAATAACATTTGTAACTCGGTCATACCAATGCCTGACGCCGCTTCTTTTAAATGAGCGGGCACTTCTTTCAGCCCGATGTAGGTGTTTCTGACAATCGGCAACAACGAGGCAATCGTCAGCCCAAATACCGCAGGCACGGTGCCAATGCCAAGAAAGCTCATTGCCAGCGCAAGAATAGCTAAAGTAGGAATCGTGGTCCCCACATTCAAAACCTGCATCGCCGATTCTGCGACTTTCTGAAAACGAGGACGGCTGAGCAATACGCCGACGGGAATAGCGATTAGGATCGCCAATCCACCAGACAGCAGCACCAGTTCAATGTGCTGAACCGTCAAATAAACAATGTCTTCTTGGTAGTAGAGGAAATCATCGATCGTACCCGCGCCTTGTAAATAAATACCCAACGCAAAGACACACGCCAATAAAACGAAATAGTAGGTTTGTTTTAGCTGATTGGTCACGATGCCTCCTTAGCCTGATGCAATGGCTGTGGCTCACTAAGAGAGGTATCGCGCTGATAAGTTGCGCCTAGATAATGAGTAATGCCGCGCTGTGTGACTTCGCCCACTAAGCGGCCATTCTCGTCAACACACGGCATCCAAACAATGTCGTGCGTGAACATCTTCGACGCGACTTTACGCAGATCATCCGTGGTTCGGGCGATTGTTTTCAGGCCGACATAATGTTCGCCGCAGTACCCCTTCATATTGATTGCTGTAGCTTTTGGCACATAACCGATAGGCTGGTGTTGGCCATTTACTAATATCACGGCGTCGCGATACCCATACGCGTCAATTTTGGTTAAAGCGTCGGCAAGCGTCTCGTTAGGTTTCACGTGCGCAAAGGTGGTCTGCATGACGGACTCAGCCGTCACTAAGCGTAGACGTTTAAGTGCGCGATCATCTCCGACAAAGTTTTTCACGAAATCATCTTTCGGGTGTGCGAGCAAATCGTCAGGCGTATCGTACTGAACCAGATGACCATCGCGGAAAATCGCAATTCTATCGGCCATTTTGACCGCTTCATCAATGTCATGACTGACAAACATGATGGTCTTGTTGAGCTCTTGCTGCATTTTAAGGAACTCATCCTGGATTACTTCACGGTTGATCGGGTCAATCGCACCAAAAGGTTCATCCATCAGCATGACGGGAGGATCCGCAGCTAGCGCTCGAGCAACTCCAATTCGTTGCTGCTGTCCGCCAGACAACTCATTTGGATAACGATTAAGAAAGACACTAGGATCAAGAGCAACCATCTCCAATAGCTCTTTTGCACGCGTCATGTATCTTGCCTTATCCCACCCTAATAACTTGGGAACCACCGCGATGTTTTCGCCGATCGTCATGTTGGGAAATAAGCCAATTTGCTGAATAACATAGCCGATGTTGCGGCGCAGAGTGACTGTATCCATCCCAGAAGTATCTTCACCGCCAAGATAGATCTTGCCCGATGTCGCGGGAATAATTCGGTTGACCATTTTCAGCGTGGTGGTTTTGCCACAACCGGACGGGCCAAGTAACACACATATTTCACCACTGTGAACTTCCATCTCAATGTGATCTGCGGCAGTCACCGGGCCATTAGGCGTTTCAAAAATTTTGGTTAGCTTGTCAATTTTGATCATTTGAATGTCCCTATTATTTGTCCTTTATCGAGCAGCGGTTAGGCCCGGTGGCGTTAATCTTTTTTGTAGTCGAATCAATCCGTAATCCGCGATGATAGCCAGAAGGCTGACGGCGATGGCACCAACGATCAGTTGTCGAGGATCACTTTGCGAGATGCCACGGCTGATAAACACGCCCAGCCCACCGGCTCCGATATACGCGGCGATCGCCATAACGCCAATATTCATTACTACTGCCGTTCTCACACCCGCCATAATCACCGGAATCGCCAATGGAATTTCCACCATTTTCAAACGTTGAAAAGGCGTCATCCCGATACCGCGAGCAGCCTCTCTGAGCGATGGTTCTACGTTGTGAATTGCGGTATAAGTGTTGCGAATAATAGGCAGCTGAGAATAAAGCAGTACGGTAATCACGGCGGGCACGTAGCCAATCCCATGACCAATGGTCGATAAGAGAGGAATCATCAAACCAAACAATGCGATTGAAGGAATGGTGATAATGATGGACGCTACGTAAAGCACCACTTTCGCAGCGCGCTCATTTTGTGTGATAAGAATGCCGATAGGTACGCCAGTTAAGATGGCAAGCCCAACAGCCAGAGCAACCAAAGAGATGTGCTCCATGGTAAGCGTACCTAGCAGCGCTAAGTTATCTATGGTGAAATTTAGTAAGTCCAAGTAGGTCTCCCCCAACTGTGATTCGCAACCAAGTTAACAGGAGATTAAATTACGCTACTTTTTATTAACAGTGTTGTAAAATAGCGACACGTAAAGATAGAAATACGAAATATTAAGAAAGGAATGAACTGGCTTTCTCATCACCAAAAACACGCTTGATTGGCGATGAGTAGCACTAGTAAACAATTTGATTATATAGGAACTTAAAAGCCTGTGCTGGCATGAAGAACTGACTACAACGAGCGGTTAAATTGCTCCACGGCCTCTACAACACGGCTAGCGCCATCTTGTATTTCATTCATCACATTGCCTGCTTTTTCAGAGAGCTCTAGCGTATCTAGTGCTTCTTTTTGGCATTTAGCGATCAGCTTAACTGCGTTATCTGTTCGCTGTAGGTTTTCACTGACCATTGTGACAATTTCATCGGTGGTTGCATTGGTTCTTGTAGCAAGCTGTCTGACTTCATCAGCAACAACGGCAAAACCTCTACCATGCTCACCCGCACGAGCCGCTTCTATCGCCGCATTTAACGCCAATAAGTTAGTTTGGTCAGCGATACCACTGATGCTATTTACCAACTCGCTAATACGCGATGAGTGCGCTTTAAGCTCGTCAATCGCGGTGTTCGCTTGCTGCATTTGCTCGGAAAGTATCTGCATCTTTTCTAACGTTGAGCCTATAACCTCTTGCCCTTGCAGGGTTTGTGTTCCAGTTTCTTGGGAGATTTCGTTCGCCAATTGCGCAGCCTGGGCCATTTTCTGTTCCTGCATCACCTGCTGGGTAATATCTGTCGCGAACTTAACGACCTTGTAGAGCTCTCCTCTGTCGTTATGGATAGGGTTATATGAAGCCTCTAACCACACCTCTTCACCATAACGGTTAACTCGTTTGAATCGCTCTGATGAAAATTGCCCTTTTGCTAAACGTTGCCAAAACTCACGGTAAGCTTGAGAGCTCGACTCTTCCTGATCACAAAACATGCGATGATGCTTCCCTAGAATCTGATCAAGCGTATAACCCATTGTGTTTAGGAAATTATCGTTGGCTTTTAAAACATGGCCATCTAATGTGAACTCAATCACCGCCATAGAACGACTTAATGCATTTAGCATGTCCTCTTGCTCACGGGATGATTTGATCGTTCGCGTAAGTTCAGAAGCAAAAACAAAAAAGCTTTCTACTTCTCTGCGCTCATTTAAAACAGGCTGGATAATCGTTCTTAACCAGGCTTCCTCACCATTACCTTTCCGTACTTGCAATGCCCCATTCCAGAACACTTTATCTTGGACGGCTTTCTTCATTCGATGAAAGTGGTCTGTATTGCGCGAATTTGACGGTACCAATTCAGTAATTGATTTCGTTAAGATCTCATCATCATGTAAGAAAAGTTCTTGCTGTAGTTTGGTATTTGCAGAAGTAATGAGGCCTTTACTATCCAATGTTAAGCGGATCATCTCTTCATCTAAACTGGTTTGGATTTGCTGCAGGATTTGCAACTCCTGCTTTAATCGTTGATTTTCTTGTTGAAGCGACTTATTAAAAAACATGACTTTCTCTCATTTGACCGACCTTCGGATTAGTCAAAGGTTTATTATTTGTATACCGAATAAACTGCAAGCGGCAAAATCGTTTGGTTGCATATTCAAACGCGATTTCTATTTCTTATCAAAGGACCCCGCTGGGAATACGGCGATTTTTTCTCCAGTGTAACCTAAGCGCAGTATACTGAAATTTCTTCAGCACCCAAGTTGTTTATATATTTATCAATATTAAAGCTCTTTATCGCCAATTTGAGGTTTGTATTTGTGGATATACTTATTATATGGAGAAGTGGTGTGTTCAGATCAATAAGCCTTTTCATTTAAAAAAAGGGCCTTGACTTAGTTCCAATAATTTTCGCCGTTTTACCGCTTTTCCACCCGACTTTTGAGCGATTACCCACTCCTTATTCGCTTGTATTTCTATTAATAGCGCACGGAGGAACCAGCAACAAGCGCATCGATTTGCCCAGTATCAATACGTTGTGGTATCCGCTCATTCAGTTTGCCGTGAAGGTGATGAATCACCACCTCACCAGTCGACTCGTCACGATCAGAAATGAGGCAATGAGGTAATGAGGTAATGAGGTAATGAGGTAATGAGGTAATGAGGTAATAACGCATGACACCAGAGATTACATTATGTGTCCAACATTGTGCCCACTCCTAAGTTTCATAACTTCCTTCCCTCGGACGCTTCTATCTCTCACCACAGCAACTATGCTTTAAACGACATGTATTCAATTGTCTAGCTTCAACATATGAAGGTTAAGTGAACATAAACAAGCGAAGGAAACAGGGCCATGGAAGTCGATAAAAATGATAAGTTAACAAAAAAATTACAGATAGTGATTCATTGGTCTGTAAGAGTATTGTCGATAGTTATGTTGTTTGTAATCGTCATGGGTGTGATAGATGTTGCATGGACGATATATCAAAAACTTATCACGCCACCTAAACTCATTCTGACGATTTCAGATATGCTAGCCACTTTTGGTGCTTTTATGGCCGTTTTAATTGCTATTGAAATTTTCATCAATATAACTATTTACCTGAGAGAAAATGTTATTCATGTAAAAATCGTCATGGCCACCGCGCTGATGGCAATCTCCCGAAAGGTCATTATTATAGACTTTGAAACCTTGTCTCCAATGTACCTGATTGGAATTGCGGCTGTAGTTCTTAGTATGAGTCTTGGTTACTGGCTGATCCATAAACTGCCCAATAAGAGCCATACTGAATAAACTTCTCAGCCTCCCAAATTTTCAGATACTCTCAAGGCATGAAAAAGTCTTGTCTTAGCACGTTGGAAGCTAATAAATTCCTCCATGCTAGGCTCTATATACTGCGAGACTACAAGAGTATAGAGTAGTGCCTAGGCGGAGAAATTATCGATATTGTTTTCTAGCAGCTAATCTTTGAGTATTGGCACAGCTCAATGGGGGCAAGTGTTGCTCCAGTTCCCCCATCTGATATATACCCTCAACATCTATGCATTTTACTTTCAACTTTTCCGTGGTCCTCTTAAACAAGGTCGTCACGAGTAGCCTGAAGGATTACATCCGGCTAGAAGTAACAGCCAGAAAAGTGATTGTCAGGTGGTCGGTCATCTCGCCGTAAAATTAGCTCTTAACGTATACCTTCAGCTCAGTTTGCGAAAAAGCCTTAAAGGTCAAAGTAACTTTCAATCCCATTCAGAGTGTTGGTCGTGGCCACAGCGGCTAATATCAACCCCATGATCCGACTTACAGCACTAGCTCCTGTATTCCCAATAATCCTGTGTATGCCGCTGGCCATTAATAGCAAGATATAAACAACCAATAGTACCAGCAGCATCATAGCCACGGTCTGGACTTGCTCCCAAATATTAAACCGCACGTTCTCTGTGAGTAAAACGGCGGCTAATATTGCGCCAGGGCTAGCAATTGATGGAATGGCTAGAGGAAAAACTGCTGTATCATGATGACTATTGAGCGTTCTGATTTCTTCTGCTGGTTTACTCTCACCAAATATCATAGTCAAAGCAAACAAGAACAATACGATACCGCCCGAGATTTGAAACGCAGACAAGGGAATACGCATTGCTGTAAGTATGATTTCACCAGCAACAACAAAAAACAGTAGGATAGCAGCGGAGAATAGAGTCGCAAACAGAGCGACCTTACGCTTTGCCACTTCTTCATAGCTTTTTGTGGCTGCGATAAAAACGGGCACAGTACCTATGGGATCGATGACAGCAAAGAAAAAGATAAAAGTTGCCACAAAGTCAATCATGCTACTTCTCCAGTACCAATTTAGCTTTAAGGATAGAAGATCAGCTTGAAGTAGCAGAGAAAATGTTTGACGCTAACATAGCGAGAGCTCATTCAGAAAAACAAAAATGGTGCGTTATTTACAATACAGAACTTACTTCTATCCTATCGATAACTATTAATATCTCAAAGGTAATGACTACCATACCTAACGGTAGTCGCCATCGCTTTAGACTTCTCAGAGAACATCAAAAAAAACAAGTGAACGAGAAGAATATCGACGTCATAAGATAGTGAGGCTTTAGTGTTTATACCAGTGCTCTTTTGACTCCATTTGAGCTTTTACTTCTGCACTATATTCAGCGGTAGGTCGCGCCAATAACCTTGGAATGCCGATAGGTTCTCCGGACTCTAAACAGTAGCCATACTCCCCTGCGCGCAAGCGAGCCAACGATTGTTGAATCTTAGGTAACAGCTTTTGCTCTCTGTCTATGATTCTTAACGCGATTGCAGATTGCTCCTCACTGGACGCCCTATCGCTTTCGTCACTGAATTCCATTGGCGCAATCATCTCTTCTTTCGCACGTTCAATATGCGCTAACGTCGATTCATAAAGCTCAAATAATCGGTTTTCAAAAAACGCGAGCTGAGCTTCATTCATATAATCCGCCTCGGGCGCTGCAAGAATTTCTTCTTCTGTCATGACATGCTTTTTCTCTTCGTTCATAGAACCTCCACACCGAGATAAGAGTTCGCTCTCTAAATTCCGTACATCTGAATCTGTATAACTTAACGACGAATGAATGCGCCAATAAGGTGCAGTACTCGACACAGTCACAAACTGCTTGATGCCAGAGTTAAGATCACCGACTATATTAATTGTTATATTATAACATTACACTATAAAGAGCATGAGCATGAACACCCAGAAACTCCCTGTTACGGTTTTGTCCGGCTTTCTAGGCGCAGGAAAAACAACCGTTTTAAGTCATATTCTTAACAATAGACAAGGCAGAAAAGTGGCGGTCATCGTCAACGACATGAGCGAAGTCAACATCGACGCAGCGACCGTTCAGAATGAAGTTTCTCTCAACCACAGTGAAGAAAAGTTGGTTGAAATGAGTAACGGCTGCATCTGTTGTACCCTGCGTGAGGATCTACTTGAAGAAGTTACTAAACTCGCGCAAGAAGGCAGATTCGATTACTTAGTTATCGAGTCCACTGGCATCGCCGAGCCACTCCCCGTTGCAGAGACTTTTACTTTTGCCGATGAAAACGGGCTCTCACTTTCAGACGTTGCACGTTTAGACACCATGGTTACAGTAGTTGATGCGATTAACTTTCTGCGTGATTACGATGAAGCTAAGTTCTTAACAGAGACAGCCGAATCCTTAGGTGAAGACGATGAACGCAGCGTCGCCGACTTGCTCGTTGATCAAGTAGAGTTCGCTGACGTTATCTTGATAAGTAAAACCGACCTCGCTGAGAAATCAGAAATCGAAAGGCTTCTTGCTATTCTTAAAACTCTCAATACATCGGCCACTATTCTTCCTATCTCGAATGGTGAAGTAGAACTTGATGCGGTACTCGACACACAAAGCTTCAGTTTTGAAAAGGCACAACAAGCCCCAGGTTGGTTGAAGGAAATGCGAGGCGAGCACATACCTGAAACCGAAGAATACGGCATTTCCAGCTTTGCCTATCATGCGAGACGCCCTTTCCATCCAGAGAAGTTTTACGACTTCCTCCACAATGCGAAAGATTACGGCAAACTGATTCGTTCCAAAGGTTACTTTTGGCTAGCAACCAGACCAGAGTTTGTCGGCCAATGGAGCCAAGCGGGAGGCATCGCACGTTATGGTGTTGCGGGTATGTTTTGGAAAGCGATTCCGAAGGAGGAGTGGCCGACGGATCAAGATTACCTAGATGCTATAAACGACATTTGGCAAGAACCATACGGCGATATGCGACAAGAATTGGTGTTTATTGGTCAGGGATTAGAGCAAGAGAAATTGATTGCTCGTCTTAACGAATGCTTGTTAACAGAAGATGAGATGGAGCAAGGGCTCGACTATTGGTTATCTCTGGAAGACCCTTTCCCTGAATGGGAACAGTAAACGACTGAGATACAAAAAAGCCTCCCACCATTCGGGAGGCTTTTTAGTTACACTGAGCCAATTTTGTTATATAGAACCAACGCAGCAAGTCCGTCTTGGAACAAGCTGAGATTCAAGCATGCAGCGAGGGAATCCTCACCAGCGCATTCAAACCGTCTTCTTCTGGCTCAACTTAGCTATTTTCTTTGGCCAAGGATCTTCAAATGTTGCCCCTTGTTGCCATTGCTCCAATTCCCCTTCCGTTAAAAAGCAGTTTTCCAGCGCATCAATAAACGCATCGACTTCGTTTTCCTGCCCAATCACCGTTAAGCGACAACGACGATCACCAAAGCGGCTTTCAACACTGTCTATCTTATCTTGCAGGATTTGACGATGTTCCTCAGTGAAGTTTTGCGATTCGTCATTGATTACCGAAGCGCGCCAAAAGCCTGTAATTTCAAGCCCCACATTGCCGCTTGCTTGGCTCCAAAGCAGTGAAACATCGTCTCGAGTTGGAAACCAAAAGAACCCTTTACTGCGGAACACACCTTTAGTTAAATACTGGTGGCAGGTATTCCACAAACGCGCAGGATGAAAAGGTCGATCATCTTTGATCACTTTCGCGACAAGGCTTTGTTCGTCTTTATCAGAGAGATTCAACGGCTCATTCACCGTCTCACGAAGTTCTGCGATTAACTGCTCAACAAGGAAGAAATTGTAGTCTTGCTCACCTTTCAACATGCGGATATCCAAGTTTCCCCACGACGTTTTGATTATCTCGGTGTAAACGTTAAGCGGGTGAATCGCCTGCGCGATGTTGCGAACGGTATTGTCGTCCACTTTGTCCGTCTTGGTGAGCATGATACGGTTTGAGAACATGATTTGCTCTACCAACAAGTTTTCAACGCCGCGAACACCCTGCTGCACGTTCTCCTGCCACTTAGGGATTAAGGCAGAACCTTGTCGATAGTCATCTCGCAACCAAGTCGCATCCACCAACGTAATTACGTCTTTGAGTGCGAATTGTGCGTTACTTTTGAAGTACTCGACCAAAGGTAAAGGATGACTACTGCCCGACGTTTCAATCACAACCCATTCTGGCGATTTTTCTGCGCAGAGCTTTTTAAGAGCTTTATCGAGCTGCTTTACACCACTCAGGCTGCTGATGCTGTCTCCACTGATCGTAACAAAGTTGCCCCGCTCTTCACTCACCGCATCGGTATTTAAGATAAGCACGCCATCGACGTCTAACTCACTCATGTCATTAACAATAACGGACAGATCAATACCAGAAGAATCGGCTTGTTGAAGAATGTTGCGTAAAAACGTAGTTTTCCCGGACCCGAGAAACCCATGCAAAATGGTGACTGGAATTGATGGCATACTTTTGACCTACAAAATCTGGATGAACGCATGTTATAACATAACAACTTAGTGAGTTATAGAAGGAATCCAATTGCTGTCTTAGACGCAAAACTTAAGAATCGGTAAAGATCACAGGGGCTGATTTCTCAGAACTCTCCTTCGTTTCTCATCACGTTTCATCACCAGCAAAGGTCTGACTATTGATAAAAATAATAAGTGGTTACAAAACGACCATTGCTTTGTTTATAAAATTGGAGAAAGATGACAATACAGCGATTTATAGGAGGTGGTGTTATGACTTTAGTTCTTACCGTTCTTATTTTCCTAAGTTGTATTGCGATGCTCGCGATTGGTGTGATGTTTTCACGTAGGCCGATCAAAGGCGGAGGTTGTTGCAAAGCGTCCGATGTTGCGGATGTGGGCGCACGTAAAAGAAAAAATCGCAGTCATTATTCTTCTAGGAACACATATTGACACTCACCTATTGCTCCAACCTCACAACACAAAATAGCATAACTGAGCCCTAACAAATTGTCGGGACTCAGTTTTTCGTTTCTACTAGATAATCAAACTCTGATACTCGCGCCAAAAATGAAGGTTTCTGGATGTTAGGAAGCGACTTCGCGATAGGTAAGTCGGCTTTCATTGCATCAACCGGACGATTACGAACTAAAACTTCAAAATGTAAATGTGGTCCGGTTGAACGACCAGTATTCCCAGAGAGGGCTATTTTTTGCCCACGCTTTATAACTTGACCTTTTTTAACCAAGATTTTATTCAAGTGTAGGTAACGAGTTTTGTACACACTGTTATGTTCAATCACTAAATAATTACCGGCATAAGGGTGCTTGCGGACCGCAATTACTTTTCCATCCCCAGTAGAATAAACTGGCGCACCGATTGGTGTCGCGAAATCCGTTCCGTTATGCGGGGTGACTCTTCCCGTCACTGGGTGTTTACGCTTAGGGTTAAACCCAGAGGTGATTCGGCGGTATGCCCTATCGACAGGATAACGGTTAAACGCTCGCTCCAAACTGTTACCAGCTCTATCATAGAACCGTCCATCCTCGGCTAGAAATGCAGCGACTTCGCCCCTCGCTAAGTTAAAAGAAATAGCCTTAATCTCACTATTGCCAGTTTTGTGTTCACCTAAATATTGCTGTTTCACTAATATATCGAAACGGTCACCGGCTCTAAGAGATCGCGCAAAATCAATCTTATCTTTCATCACCTGCGTAATATTTGCGACGTGGCCTGATGCCAATCCTACTCGATGTGCCGAGACTGAAAAACTCCCTTTGATTTCTCCCGAAAATAAGGTTTCACGCCATTCCCCTGAAATTTCCTGAAATTCGTAAGAGAAGGAGCCATCGTTTTCTCTAGTGTAGATAGCCTTCTCTACAAGGCTCATATGATAAATTAGTCGACTCAATTGCCCCATGTCATCCATCACTAATTCAAGCTCTTCTCCGGGCTTAATCATATCTAGCTGCAGGTGATCAAGATCAACTGAGAGAATTTGCTGCAAAATACCGTAAGAGAGACCCAATTGAGCGAAGATACCACTGAGCGTATCTCCCACTTTAACTATATAGTGTATTTGTTTAGGTTTAGGCAACGGAGTCAAACTGACATCTGAGGGAACCACTATCTTTGATGATGGAGGTGGTGACGAATCACTGCTTTGATTCAGTTGAACGCTGTGACTATCTTGATTTGGCTCATCCTCTGTAGGTAGAAGCAAAGCGACCGAAAAACAAAACACAGCAACGATTAAAGCAATAAATTTAAACTGACTCATGAGAAACTAAGTAACAATAATAACGATTGTTATGTTATAACATATCTAAGATTGCTTTTACTCAGTTTAGTAAACGTTTATTCAGTTCACTGGATTGGCTAAGAGAAGACCAGTCATTCAACCCATTCTCTTTGAGAAGGATCAATAATGAACACATTCAATTCAGCACTGATCGTTGCAGGAACACACGGAAACGAACTTTCTGGTATTTATTTACATAAACTAATCAAAGAAAAACGTTACTCTGTCAATAGATCAACCTTTTCAGCCTGCTCGATCATCGCAAACTCCGAAGCAGTAAAACACAACGTCCGATACATCGATACAGACTTAAATCGCGAGTTCTCAGCAATGAATAGCAATCATTGTCCTGATTTGCATGAAAGCAAGATTGCACATCAATTTATCGAGAAATATGCAAACCAAGAAAAACTGTTGATTGTTGACCTGCACAATACAACAAGCAATATGGGAGCGACGTTGATTTTGCTTTCTAACGATGTGTTTTATCGGAAACTGGGCGCGTACGTCAAACAACGAATGCCATCAGCACATATCCTTTTCGAAGAGCGAAAAGAATGGCAAGAGCAACCTTACCTTTGTACTGCTGGGCAATATGGAATAATGATTGAGGTCGGGGCGCAAGCACATGGTGCGCTAGAGTACAGTACGTTGGAGTTGATGAAACAGATGCTTACCGCAGTATTGGACTATGTTGAAAAGCACAACCTCAACCAAATAGGCTTACTGAGCGATTATGAGGCGTTTTTTTACACCGAAGAAATCAGGGTTCCACTTGATCAAGAGGGTATGCGGCAAGCACTAGTACACCCTACTATTTGTGGCAGAGATTTTGAGGCGGTCAAACCAGGAGCACCTTTATTAGCGACTTTCGCTGGTTATGATATCCATTGGAATGGCAAAGGGGAAATTTACCCGCACTTTATCAATGAGAGCGCCTACAGTACCGCAAATATAGCAATGGCCCTCGCTAAAAAAAGATGTGTTTCTTCCGTGTAACTTAAAGCAAGTAATTAGGCCACGTGTAACGTGGATACCTCACCCCATGAATAAAACTGTGCCTGAACCGCATAGGCAGAAAATACGGGTACTAACCCCACCCTAATACGGCAGCATAAGTGCCCTAAGCGCAGCTTTAAAAGAAACCCCACTAGAATTTTAAGGAGGTAAGACATTATGGTTAAAAGGAGAGTTTTCTCTTTTCTATCATGATGCCTTCTCCAAACATCGAAATAATCTATCTTCAAATTGGTCATCTAGACCGGAAGAGATCAGTTCTAGGCGGCTTTCTGAACACTCGTCTAGTTCAAACTCTGTGAGTCCATCTGATGTTAGATTGTAACCAAAAATACCGCTTCCCGTGATAAAAACCGCTTTCATTCGTTCGACCTTGAGGTCGAGCAGCAATAATCTCAGCTTTTGATGATCGAACACGTTTTCAGCGGAGATACGCCAACCGATACTGTAGAAACCTTCCCCCTGATTGGTTGCTTTTAGAATGCCACTCTCAGGCATAGGCAACTCAGGAACAAGTGACTTTTTCTCTCTTTCACGATAAAGAACAGAGGGCGTTTTTTGCACGTCAATACGAGTCGCTCCCTCACATTCATGAAAAGGGATAGCGCCATGTTCAGCGAAAATCACTTTTGTTTCCCGCAGACCGAGCTTTGCTATATAAGCCGTCAGCTTTTGCTCATCTTCATCTTGATAGAGATCGCGCTTATTACCTACCACTGTATCTGCGATAGTGATTTGCTGGTTAAACGTTTCATGCTCAGTGTACTTAGGATCCGATAGTTTACGTGCATCGACTAAAGTAATGTTTTTTTGCAAAGCGAGAATTTGACGATAATACTCGGTCGATAGCACTTGCAGTACTTCTTTAGGATGACCAAGGCCTGTAGGCTCAATCAACAATCGATCTGGCCTTGCTTCAGACAATAATTGATTTAAGGCGATTTGCATCGGAAGACCTGCTGCACAGCACATACATCCCCCGGGGACCTCTCGAATAAACACTTGGTCTTGTTGTTTTTTTTGGCCTTGTAACAAGCTGCCATCAATACCAACTTCGCCAAATTCATTGACCAATACAGCCCAACGTTCATGACTCGGTTTATGGGTCAATAAGTGCATTATTGCCGATGTTTTCCCCACCCCGAGAAAGCCAGTGATGATGTTAGTCGGCACTCGCGAAATCAGTGGCTTATTAAAGTTCATTGGCAATTCTCCGGTAGCCTTGGACTAGTTCATGGTTGGCAGAAACGACGGATTCGGAAAAAGCTGAATATTCTGGCGGCACTTTAGAGATACTCTCTAAATCAAAACCGACACCAATATTGGTCATCGGTGGTACATGGAAATAAGCGGGTAAATCGAGGCCATCGACGACACAGTTATGACGAATAACACACCTCTCACCGATGACGCTATTGAACACGACGGAGTTGAAGCCAATGAAAACATCATCACAAACCTGGCAAGGACCATGAATAATCGAACGATGAGCAATGGATGAGCGCTCACCAATGGTCACCGCAGCCCCTGCCTTAGAGTGAATTACGACACCATCTTGGATATTGGTGTCACGTTTGATGACGATAGCTTCCATGTCTCCATGGTTATTAACTTCGTCAGCTCGAATAACAGCATAGGGTCCAATAAAAACGTTATCCTCAATAATGACTTTGCCACAGATAATAGCGGTTGGATCGATAAAGGCTGTTGAGGACACCTGTGGCATATGGCCCGTTGGGTTTCTTCTTAACATAATGCTTCCAGTTTGTTTATGGCTCTTTTTTACGGTCAGCGACTTAACGATTGAAGGATAAACGCATCGCTCCAGCTGGTTTATCGATGACTTTGTTATTGGCATAAACTAGCGCGCCATTGACCCAAGTCTTTTGAATTTGAGCTGAAAATTCATGTCCAGCAAAAGGCGACCAACCACAGTGATATAAACTGTTTTCGTTGCTAACTCGTGTTGGGGTATGAGCATCAACCAACACCAAGTCGGCGTAGTAACCTTCACGAATAAAACCTCGGCCTTGAATGCCATAGCGAATGGCCGGGTTGTGCGCAGTTTTTTCGACTACTTGAGTCAAACTCATATGACCTAAACGGACATGCTCGAAGAGAGTAAGTAACGCATGCTGAACTAACGGCAGTCCGGCTGGAGCCTGCTCGTAAGGCACTTGTTTTTCTTGCCAAGTGTGAGGAGCGTGATCTGTTGCAATGATATCTATTTGCCCCGTATTTAACGCTTTTAACAACGCATCGCGGTCACTAGGAAACTTGATTGAAGGATTACATTTGATCAAATTACCAAGAGCGCCATAATCTTTGTTGCTGAACCAAAGATGGTGAACACAAGCCTCCGCGGTGATTGATTTATCTCGAATGTCTCCCTCGTCAAAAAGTGCTAGCTCCTTCGCCGTTGTGATGTGCAGCACATGCAGTTGGCTGTGATACTTTTTGGCAAGTTCTACCGCATAAGAAGATGAAGCGTAACAGGCCTCTTCGTCACGCAAAATGGGATGGTCTTCGATAGTGAAACCTGGCTTCTTAAGCCTTTGCTTTTGCTGGTTTTGTTTAATAACAGTCCCACTTTCACAATGAGTAACAATGAGTACTGGAGAGTCACGAAAAATTGACTCCAACGCTTGCGGATCTTCGACTAACAAATTTCCTGTTGATGCCCCCATAAATACTTTCACACCACAATGTTGTTTGGGGTTAAGTTGTTTAATCTGTTCAAGATTGTCTTCGGTTGCACCGAGGTAGAAAGAATAATTCGCAAACGAGCTTTCTTTAGCGAGAGCGAACTTGCGCTCTAACGAGTCAATAGTCGTTGTAGCCGGACTAACATTGGGCATTTCCATGTAGCTTGTAATACCGCCGGCCACCGCTGCCCGCGACTCACTTGCAATTGTGCCTTTATGTGTCAGCCCTGGCTCTCGGAAATGCACTTGATCGTCAATCATGCCTGGCAGTAAATAAGCCCCTTTAGCATCAATTACAATATCTCCGTGTTGTACGGATATATTAGTAGCAATCTTGTCAATTCTTTGATCAACAATACGTAAATCTGTTTCGGTAATGGCTCTTTCGTTGACCACCCGAGCGTTTTTAATCAATGTTGCTGACATAATTCATTCTTTAGATAATTTGAAAAGGTGGCCAATACTCGGTCACCTTGTGAAGCTATAAGGGGAAATCGTGTGTCCGCCTCATAGCGGGCGCTTTGCGCATTCATCGCAAACACAGGAAATCTCAAATTGTGGGCTAAGAACAGTGAAGCCTTCTTGTATCGCTTTCGCACATACGCTAGAAATAACATTGGCTTCAACCGCTATTTCACTAACCTTTCCACACTGAGAGCAAATCAAAAACTGTGGAACGCCATGCTCCTGATCGCACGCGATTTGAGAACAAACGACGTATTTACTAGATGTATTGAGCTTATGGACGAAGTGCTCTGCTTCAAGGAAATCTAGTATTCGATAAACCGACATCGCTTGAATGTTTTGAGAAAAGTTGTGATTGCAGTAGTCAACTAGTTCGTAGGCAGAAAGCGGCTTCTCCGCATATAGTAGTGAAGTCAGTATCAATTTCCGTTTAGTAGTAAGTTGTTTACCTCGCAGCAGGCAGATTTTCTCTACCTGCTTCATGACGTCATCTACCGTTTTGAGCTTTCTCATATCTCTAGATGAAATCCAATGTGAGTAGTAAGCGACGTTCATTGTCTGCAACATGTGGAGAGCGATGTATAACTCCAGTGGCTTCATTGCCTTCCCAACCACTTCCTTTGAGCAGGGCAACATCGCCAGGCTGCATTCGTCGTATTGCACTTTCAGAGTCGTATAATCCCGATAGGTGATCAGGTTGACCAAGACTACCGGCACCGAGTTTAGTGCGATCAATGGTATCGTTGGTTAACCATTCGGTCGCTCGGCCGGTATAAGTTATGACAAGTCTGCAAGGCACACGATCAAAGTGAAATTTCGGGCAGATCGGGCTGTCTAGGCGAGTTAGCCTCAAACCTGCTTCTTTAACCTCAAACAAACAGCAGAACATATCGACGATTAAAGCAACATCTTCACTCAGCGCATCAGCACACGCATAGCCCTCTAACTTGCTTCGTACCCATTGTGCAGCATCATCTGGCGTGACACTTTGTACCAGTGCCAATCTAGGCTCCTGTGCCAGCATCAGATTAATGTCCTTCGTCAACTCTTTCGAGAGCGTTCGCTGCCATATGGCAATATTGTGCTCTGGTTTGTAGATGTCGCTAAGTATGTTCGCTGATGTCGATATCGCCAACGATGATGTTGTTTGGACACGAAGCGGGTTCTCAACTACATCAATGCTCATATATCTTCCTCCCAAGCGTTAAAAAGGTCAGGTAAAGGTTTTAATAACGTTGATTTTCTAGGGCTATGAGACCTAGTAATCGTTACGATTTCGCTCTAGTTCACGGACATATTGACACAGTCCCACCCCATGTAGAGTCAAGTCAGACAACGCTTGTGAAGAAATCAACGTTTACTCTCAATAGGAGACTACTGGTTGTGAGATCAATTCTTTAAACAACAAATTGTAGAGCCCCAAACAAGGCAATGTTATAACATAACAATCAATCTTTTCAATATTTACCTTTTTTGATTAAAGATAATTAGGGGAACATCATGAGCATGCGAGCACGGAAATTATATTCCGCGATTAGAAAAGTAACGCGTAGGTGAATCGCCATAGACCCGACGAAACATCGCGATAAAGTTGCTGGGCGTCGAATAACCTAAAGCATGTGCAATATCTCCCACCGATTCCCCTCGAGCTATCATTTCTAATGAATGTATTAGCAGTACTTGTTGCCGCCATTCACTAAAACTCATGTTTAACTCACTTCGAATCAATCGTCTTAACGTCCGAGATGAGACTGCCCCAATATTGGCCCAATGCTCTACAGAATGCTTGCTGTTTGGGTCTATTAAAATTGCTTGAGTAACTTTTTGCAGTCTCGGCTCTCTGGGCAGTGGGATGTGGAGTGACTCATGAGGGCTACTGACGATTTCATCGGATATTACGGCGAGAATACGTAAAGACTGTATGGATAGATCGTCTGTTTTGCTCCATATCGATGCTCTAACCGATAGGGCTTTCAACACATCGCTCATTTGGATAACACAAGGTCTCATTGGAAACCGCTCACAACTCTCTGGAGTAAACAGTAATGAACGACCTTTCAGAGAACCACAAAAATAAACACTGTGCATCGCACCCGGGGGGATCCAACCAGCTCGGTGAGGTGGTAGTATCCACGTTCCTTCATCGGTTTTTACCTGTATTAGCCCTTCATCTATACACAGTAACTGGCCTCGATGATGACTGTGCCAATTATGTGGCCGTTGATCCAAATGGTTGAAGTCGCTCCTTTCATGCTGCCACTCCTTAGCGATCAGTGCGGCGCCATTTTTCCATTCGCTGTAATCAGAGTTTGTCACTTTATTTACTCAATTCCATTTTGGCCATTATTCATTATTTTCTGTCCTCTTAACGTTACCATAGCAAGTTAGCGTTCGAGTAACATTTTAGCAACGATCATTTTATCGAAGGCAGAACCATCATGAACGAACCTATCTTTATTATCTATTACATTACAGCAGGCTTGGGCATTGGCTTTCTCGCTGGACTCGTTGGTGTGGGTGGTGGTGGAATGGCCGTCCCTATTTTTGCGTTTCTATTTTCACTACAGGGAATAGCTGATACGGAAGTAGTGCATCTTGCGTTAGGGACATCAATGGCTTCGATGATTATTACAACATTGGGCAGCATGCGCGCTCACTACAAAAAAGAGAATGTAGACTCGACAATGGTAGGAAAAATGTTGAGCGGAGTTCTAGTCGGAACATTTTGCGCCACATTCGTAGCATCGTATCTACAAGGAGTCTATCTGGCAGGCTTTTTTAGCGTATTCATGTTGTATGTTGCTTATAAGATGTTCCTCAACACTGAAAATGAGTACAACCCGAGCCCACATGGAGCTATCGGTAATATCACTGTAGGCTCGGTGATTGGCTCTGTATCAGCACTTGTCTCTATAAGCGGTGCGGGGTTGATCATCCCCTATCTTGTCCAGCAAAATTTTGAGGTAAAACGTGCTATTGGTACCTCTGCTGCGATAGGTTTCCCTATCGCGCTGTCAGGAAGCCTCGGTTACATGTTAAACGGATGGGGAAACACAGATTGGAACAACTTAGTATTAGGATACATATACCTTCCTGCAATGCTCAGCTTCTCCATTAGTAGCTACTTAACTACTAGCCTCGGCGTGCGTTGTGCAGCGTATTTCCCAAATAAAGTTCTTAAGAAAATCGTTGGTATTTTGTGTGTTCTTCTAAGTTTCAAAATGTTGGTACAAGTACTTAGTTAGAGCAAATAACACGGTCACTAGTAGGCCTTGCACTATGGTGAAAGGATAAGCCTGCAAAAACTTACTTCTCGCTTTGCTGGTCCAAGCACACAATGTGTAAGAAAGCTCCTCATTGTTGCACTCTTATGACTTTGTTAACCTGGCCAGAATTACATCCAAAATGTGCTGATGATTGTCCTTTCTGGAAACCTCGTCACGCTCCTGGCAAAGTGCTTCCTCCCCTTCTGATGCGAGAATTTTAATGCCACGCTCAGTACATTCTGAGAACGCACTAAACTGACTCGCACTGGGGATCTCTTGAAATGTCACATTGGGAAGAGCAACAAGTGATTCGGCTGGTGTCAGTGCGGGATGTAGCCGATCAGAGAGCGCCACCACGGTGATAGCATTGTTCATCAAGGCCAGAGTTTCAGGGACAAAAGTTTTCGTTAGCTCAGGGTTGATAACGACGACCGATTTCAGTTTGTTTTCAGACTGAAATCGGGGGAATTTTTGATCCGGGATGCTGGTAATATCAACGTTATTTTCACGTAACCAATGACAGTCTACATTGGTGGCGTTGTGACACGATGTTCGATATTTCTCCGGGCTTATTTGAGCTCCGGAGAGCATCAGCATAGATGTGCCGCCCAGAAAAAAGCCGACCCCCTGCACTGCATCAGTATCTACGCCTCCGGACAGTATCCCGACCGAACTTAATTCGTTCAGCCCAAGCACCAAATCACTGGTTCTGAATGTGATTTCATCAACAGCCATTTCTGCATTGATTTCGTTCGGTGCAGGAGGCTTTGGTACCACAACGACATAACCTTGTTGCGCCAGGCTCGAGGCTATCCAACCACTGTGGGAAAACGCTGACCGTGTTCCGCCCTGCGACAAAAGCACAACGGGAAATTTTCCACTTGCTAAAGGGGCATCTAACTGCGTTTCGACTGATTTAAAAATGTTCCCCCTACCAAACGAGAAGTTGTTTTTTTCGTTCGTGGTGGGATACCAATAATAGACTTCCACAGGCTTGTCTCTGTCTTCACTGAATCCCGTTTTGACTGTTAGCGCAGAATGGTATTTCGGCTCATTCGTACTGGCGCTGACACTGACACACAATGTAGCGAGTAGAAAAGACATTATTATTTTGGTTTTCATTTTTCCCTCAGCCGGCAAACACATTCTTCTGCACGGCATCTGAAGATAACGAGCAGAAGAATATCCATATATTTTGCGAAACATAGCAATTAAGCTATTCATAGTCGAGGTAACCCAAAGAAAATGATAGACCGCTCCAGCTAGAGCCTTTCTTTTCAATAATTTTCTGCGGATATCCACCATGCAGAAGTTTGTACTTTACTCATTGTAAACGACTAATCATGGCCTCTTAAGGCAACATTAGAAAACCAACCGTATTCACAATCCATAACTCCATAACTCCATAACTCATAGTTACACCGATGTATATCTAAGTGAGCCGAAGCTTCATTGCCCATCCAGTGCCCTTTGCATTTTTATAGCAAGGTAGCCAAGCACCATTTTATTACGGACCATTGCTGCCTGCGCTAATGCTTTTGTTTTGTATCGTAACTGATTTGCTTACTGACGTTCTTTAGTTGCACTCCTGCCTTATTAAATGCCTTTTGAATAGTTGTGGAAACATGCTGGCGGCCCTCTCCTTCAAAAAAGTTAGCTCGATCTTGCTTCGTTTCGAAGACGCAGACTATTTCTAAGCTTTGTGGAAAAGAAGAGAATTTGACGGTATGAGTCACCCAAAGAAAGCCATCGTAGCCTTTTAGCGTATCTTCACAAACTTCGGTCAACACTTCTCTAATTAGATTCTCGACCTTCTTATCTGATTTGCGCATAAATTAAACTTCATTCCTATCTAACGCCTTTAATTAGGTTTCAGTGTACATTGTCTTAAACAGTATTTGGCAGTGGTATTTAGTCAATAGCCTGTAGATGAGGTTATTCGCACGAAGATTTACCGACCTACTCGCTTCGAACTACATCTTACGCTGTTAAAAATAAGCGCTTTGCAACTCTACAAAACGCTTCTAACTTATTAGATTATTTTAAGTGTGTTTCAAGGAATGCAGAAACCTTGTCCATTGCAATGCCGACTGCTTCTGGATGGTCATACAGTTCATAGTGAGACCAATTTTCCAAATTAACCAGCTGTCGGTCTTTTGATTGAACAGAGCGGCCATAAATTTCCTGCCCATCACGATAAGCACCAAACGCCCCGACTTTTTGCCCTACCACGGCCATAACAGGCTGAGTCAATAACGTTTCGGCAAATGCAAAGGCATCTCAGCTCAGTGTTTTCTGTGCATGTGAAAACAGCATACGAGTTGCACCACCTTCGGTTTGTCCACGTGATGTTTTGTAGTATTCAGTAGCTTCGAACACGTCTCGTTCTGTTAATCCATTTTCTTTTGCAAATTCAATATTTGGAGGAAGAAGTTCATCGATTTTCAGCTCTGAGCCGCGAGCTTCGGCTGTTCTCTGTGCAGCCATAGCTTCAAGATTGGCGATAGGGTCGTACATACTAAAGCCTTCACGGAACAAGCGGCCTAAGTTAACAGGCGTAATACCTACGACAGCTTTCAAGCGCTTTTCGGTTAGGGCTGAATTGATCATGTAACCACCACCGCCGCAGATACCGAGTCCACCAATTCTATTCTCATCGACATATGGTAAAGTTACTGCATAGTCGATAACGCGACTGATATCTTCAACACGTTGACTTGGGTCTTCTACGTAGCGAGGCAATCCTCCCGATTCTCCTTGGAAGCTCGCGTCAAATGCGATCACGACGTAACCTAACTCAGCAAGGGCTTTACCATAGACAGCGCTGGATGTTTGTTCTTTACAACTACCAAAAGGATGAACACTTATCATTGTTGGGTAGCGTTTCGATTCATTGAAGCCTTCTGGGAATAAAATTAATTCAGACATATCCCAAGACATATCAGCATTTCTAAAAGTGATTTTTTGCATATTCATAATCAATACCTTAAGAGTAAAAAGCCTTGAGAGCAGAAAGGCTCGAAGCAATTGAGCCTTTCATCGGGAATATTAAAGAGTGCGTTGGAAGAAAGATGCGAGTTGGGATACTGCGTCATCGACGTATTCGGCAACATCATAAAGCGACATATGGTTTGCACCATCAATGGCATACAAGGTTTTATCTGAACTCGCAGCACGTTCTATCAGGTCATCACTCATCCATTTGCTGCCTGCGTCACTACCAACGACAGCAAGAATTGGCTGAGTTAGGAATGCTTCCGCTTTGTGGTACGCATCGTAAGTAATGATCTGATTTAAGTTACGAGTTAGAGCAAAACCCGGCGCATTTGGATGTTCACAACGTGGTGTGTGGTAATACTCCCAAGCTTCGCGTAGTTCTGCATTTGAGGCATCTTCTTCACGCATCGGAGCTAGAGGAATAGTCGCGAATTCTGTACCATTCGTGTCGGTTGTGCGAGCATTCGAACCAAATTCTAAGTAACCAACAGCGTCAGCATCGTTAACCGAATTATCCCAACCATTACGGAACATTTGGCCAATGTTTACGGCACTAACCATACCCAGTGCTTTGATTCGACGATCATTGATCGCTGCATTTGCACTATAGCCCGCACCAGCACAAATCCCCATTGCGCCAATTTTATCGTTATCGACGTACTCTAACGTTGTCAGATAGTCGACGACTGCGCTCACGTCTTCAGTACTCGTGTAAGGGTTTTCCATTTGGCGAGGCTCACCTGTACTTTCACCTTGATGCGAACGGTCAAACGTAATGGCAATTATGCCGCTTTTTGCAAGTTTACTCGCGTATAGGCCTGCGGTTTGCTCTTTTACGCCACCACCTGGGTGTGAAACAACAACCGCCGCATATTGTTTACTTGCATCAAAATCTATAGGGAAGTTGATAACCGCTGAAATCTCAATACCTTGACCATTGAGATTTTTGAAAGTGACTTTAGACATAGCGACATTCTCCATTAGAGGTTAACTGTTCATCTCAGGCTGACCTGAGCTTCGAGGTAATATTAGTCAACACACTGTTTCGGATAAATATCGTTTTATCTACATGACTGTTTAGTTATACTTAACAAATGAGAATAGAACCTTCTTTAATTTCATCACTGACGTGGTTTGCACATATTGCTCGCCATCGCAGTTTCACTAAAGCGGCCTTAGAAATGGGGATAACCCGTGCTGCCTTATCACAACACCTGAAAGCGTTAGAGCAACAGCTACAAGTTCGGTTAATCAATAGAACCACTAGAAGTATGTCGTTGACTCAAGAAGGCCAACGTCTGCTTGATATTTTGCAACCTTCATTGATGAACATTGAGCAGGTCGTTAACGAATTGAACGACTCTCATCTTGAGCCTTCGGGATTAATCCGTATCAGTGTATCAAGAACCGCTGCTCGGCTGCTTATTGAGCCCTATCTAGGTGAGTTCCTCTCTCGTTATCCTAAAATACGCCTAGAGCTAATCATGGATGATGGGTTTTCTAACATCGTCGCAGAAGGCGTTGACGCTGGCATTCGCTTAGGATTAAGCTTAGATGAACATATGGTTGCGGTCCCTATTACTCCGCCGTTAACAACGGCAATAGTGGGCTCTCCTGAATACTTTAGGCAAAATGGACTACCTCAAACTCCTGAGGATTTAGAAGATCACAATTGCCTTGCTTATCGTTTTACCTCTAGCGGAACAATTGATCATTGGTCGCTAACCTCTCCAGATGTTGCAAAGCGCACCCTCGTTTTCGAGCCTAAAGGCAATGCTATTTTTAATGATGACTATAGTATGTTACAAGCTGCAATACAGGGTGTGGGTTTAGTGAAGCATATTGATTTATGGGTGGAAAAGCACATAAATGAGGGAAGATTGACCCGAGTTCTGACACCTTGGTGCAAAGAGTTTCCTGGGTTTTATTTATATATACCTTCACGAGAGCATATGCCGAAAAAAATCCGCGTCTTGATGGATTTTTTAATCGAAAAGCGCGAAGCTCTGAAACTCAAAGAGTAATTACCAAATTGCTTTAAATAAAAAAAGCGAGCACGAGGCTCGCTTTTAACTTTCTGTTTTCGTTATATATTACAATAGCTCAACCGATTGTTTAGCTATCACAAATTCCTCGTTAGTAGGAATAACAAGAGCTTTGGCACCTAACAACTCAGATGTTGCAATAACACCTGCGTTACCAAATCTTGCATCTTCGTTACCTTTCTCATCTTCAACAAAACCTAACAGCTTTAGGTTTTTCAAGATTTCACGACGAATTGGTAGTGAGTTTTCACCAATACCACCAGTGAAGATGATGCCGTCTAATGAATCCAGAGCCGCTAGGTAGGAAGTAATGTATTTCGCAACGCGGTAAGTGAAGATCTCAAATGCCAACTTCGCACGTGAATTCCCCGCTTCCATTGCTTCTAGTACGCCACGAGCATCACTTGTCACACCAGATACACCTAAGAAACCTGACTTCTTGTTCATCATCTCGAACACTTCGTCTTTTTCCCAGCCTTTACGGAAAAGGAACTCGATAACACTTGGATCAAGGTCACCACAGCGAGTGCCCATCATTAGGCCAGCTAACGGTGTCAAACCCATACTTGTATCAACACATTCGCCATTTTTAACCGCGCTCACTGATGCACCGTTACCTAAGTGCACAGTGATAAAGCTGCTTTCTTCAACCGGCTTATCTAGCATTTTCGCTGCTTCACGGCTTACGTAGTAGTGGCTTGTACCGTGAGCACCGTAACGACGCACTTTATGCTCTTCGTAAAGCTCGTAAGGAAGTGCGTACATAAAGGCTTTGGCTGGCATTGTTTGGTGGAAAGCAGTGTCAAATACAGCAAATTGAGGCAGTGAAGGGAACGCCGCCATTGCCGCTCTCATGCCTTCAGCGTTCGCTTTGTTATGAAGTGGTGCAAGTTCAGCAAGGCGCTCTACTTCTTGAATAACTGTTTCATCAACTTTCACAGTTCCTTTAAAGGTTTCACCGCCTGCGACAATGCGATGGCCTACAGCGACAAATTTTGAGCTCAAACCTAGAGTTTCGAGTAGTTTTACCACTCGCTCAACAGCGTACTGATGATGGTTACCGCCAGCAGGAATTGCTTCAACGGTTTTTTCTCCCTGATATTTCCAACTGATTTCAGCTTCAGGTAGGCCAAAACACTCACCAATACCTGATACCAAAGCTTCACCGGTTTCAGAATCAATAACAGCAAATTTTAATGAAGAGCTACCAGAGTTGATCACCAGTACAAACGAATTAGACATGAAATAGTTATCCTGTTGTAGAGCAGAGGTTGTAATAGCGCTTGTGCGCTGCGTACTTCTTGTTTGCCCCTCTATTATTCAATAATTTTTTAATCTTTCAACAATCTTTTAGTAAAAGCGATTTGATTGAACAAATTTTGTTGATCTGTAGCAAGTTTTGATTTTATTTGAAGACTAAAAAATATCACTTGTTAAACATAGTTTATGAACAGGTCAATTTGTACAAAGTCAGGCATATAAAACACGTTGTTTATTGGGTTAACAAAAATAACAAACCAATCAATAAATCGGGGTAATAATGTGCTCACTATTGCGTTTCTACTAGTGATCTTAGGTTTGATTTTGCTCTGCTGGGGATGGCAGATGACAAAAAACATCTGCTCGAAAACTGACGTAACCGGGTGGACTTACCTATTATTGTTAATCAGCTGTTTCATTTTTGCTTATGCCGTTTTTTTGCACGCCATCATGCAAAAACCTATTGCTTCTCTCCTAGAAACGGGGGTTTCTCTTATACTTTTTGGCGGCAGTATCTTTGTCGTGCTGGTGATTAAGTGGAGCAACGATTCGATATTAGAGCTTCATACCGTTGCTGAAAGAGAGAAGCGCAATGCTGTCCATGACGCTCTTACTGGGCTCCCTAATCGTAAATACTGCTTTGAGTCTATCGAAGGCAGAATACAATCTAGAGACCCATTCTCGGTGATCCTTTTTGACGTGGTTAATTTTAAACAAGTCAACGATGCAATGGGTCACTTTTGTGGAGACCAGTTACTTATTCAAATTGGTCAACGCCTTCAGGGGAAACTGAAAGGCAATGACCAGATATTCCGCGTTGGTGGTGATGAATTTGTCATCCTGACCTCTTCTGCATGCGAGGAAACGGGTAAAAAACTCATAGAAGAACTAGATTCTGCAATGTCTGAACGCTTTCATTTAGATGAGTTTCAAGTTTCCTGCCGCGTTGTTTTCGGTATAAGAACAACCTACCCATATGACGCCCTAACCAATGATCTTTTGATCAAGCACGCAGATATCGCTATGTATCACGCCAAGCGTAATGGCAATCTTTGTGCGTTTTATAATGAGGATATGAACGTCGGGGCTAAGTACCAACTTGAGATATCTTCTCGTATTCAATGTGCGCTTGAAAAAGAAGAGTTTCAGTTGTATTACCAACCGTTGATTGATGCACACACTAACTTAGCTGTCGGTTTTGAAGCAGTGATTCGTTGGCATGACGAAAATGGTAAAACGATCTCACCCAACGACTTCATTCCTATCGCAGAGCGTAGCAATCAGGTGCACAACATTACCATGTGGGTTCTTAACCAAGTAGAAAGGGATCTGCAAACATTTATAGAGAAAGGCATTAAGCTTCCTGTCCACGTAAACTTATCAGCGAAAGATCTCTCATCTAACTTGCTGTTTAATCGCTTAGAAACTTTGCTCAAAGTAAACCCGCAATTCGCTGACCTAATAAGTTTAGAGATCACTGAAACGATGGCGATCGATAGGGTCGTTGAGCTCAACCCCTTAATTCATCAAATTAAAGGATTAGGTATAAAGATCAGCTTGGATGATTTTGGCACTGGGTATTCATCTTTGTCACTGTTAAGAGATCTTCCGGTTGATCAAATTAAAATCGACCGCTCATTTCTCTCCACAGCAAGCCGCACTGAAGGCTCCCGCTCTATCGTTGAGAACACGATTGCGCTAGCACATGGATTAGGGTATTCGGTCGTAGCAGAAGGCGTTCAAGACATGGACACACTGCATTTTTTGAGAAGTCGAGGCTGTGACATCATTCAGGGTTACTTGTTCTGTCCTGCCCTTAGACGAAGTAATAAGTTGGGTAAACAAACACGATGAAAAAGCAAAACCGTATTAGACGCGCATAAAAAAGCCGAGCGCTTTGCTCGGCTTTCAATTCTTTTTGTAGCGACTTAAACCGTCGCTTTAATCACTAGTGATTATGCGTCTGTACGACGGCCACGACCGTGACCACGTTCACCACGATGTGCACCACGGTGATCACCACCACGGTTGCGATCGAAACGACGTTCGCCACCTTCACGATTGCCATCGCGGTTGCCGTCACGGTTACCACGGAAGCCACCTTCGCGACGGCCGCCTTCACGACGATCACCACCACGGTTGCCGCCTTCGCGGTTGCCACGGTAACCACCGCCATCACGACGACCACCATCGCGACGACCACCGTCACGGCGACCACCACGAGACTCGCGGAAATCATCGAAGTCACATACTACAGCACCAACATCTTGTTGACGGATACGTAGTTTGCTTAGCTTGTTCGCCGCGTCTGAAGTCATTGCTTTAGGTAGCTGTACGAATGTGTGACCTTGAGCTAGCTTGATCGCACCGATAGAACCTTTACCTAGACCTAGTTCGTTTGCTAGAGCGCCAACGATGTCTTTAACTTGAACGCCTTGCTCACGACCAACTTGAAGCTGGTAAGTATCCCAGTCTTGGTTGTTGAAGTTACGACCGCCGTCGCGACCACCTTCACGGCGCTCTTTACGACGTTGCTTGTCACGCTCAATTGCTTCAACCATTGGGTCTTCGCCAATGTAGAACAGAGGACGTTTGCCTTGCTGACGCTTAAGAAGCATAGCAGCAAGTGTTGCTGGGTCGATGTCTAGAGAAGTTTGTAGTTTCTCTACCAACTCAGCAAATTTGTCTAGTGCTTTGTGCTCTTTCTCTGCTTCAAGCTCAGCGCCTAGCTTAGCTAGACGAGCTTCAGCAACTTGGTCACGTAGAGGAAGTTGGATTTCTTCCATAGATGACTTAGTTACACGCTCGATAGTGCGAAGCATACGAATTTGGTTAGTGCGAACTAGAAGGATCGCTTTACCCTTACGTCCAGCACGGCCAGTACGACCGATACGGTGGATGTATGACTCAACATCAAATGGGATGTCGTAGTTGAATACGTGCGTAATACGTGGAACGTCAAGACCACGAGCTACAACATCAGTTGCAACTAGAATGTCAATAACACCTTGTTTGATGTGATCAACAGTACGCTCACGTAGAGACTGAGGAATGTCACCGTGCAGTGCAGCTGCTTTAAAGCCACGTGCAGATAGCCAGTCAGCCAGACGCTCAGTATCTTGACGAGTACGTACGAATACGATTGACGCGTCAGTTTCTTCAGTTTCAAGAAGACGAGACATCGCTTCATCTTTCTCTACACCTTTCACTACCCAGAACTGTTGTTGAACTTTGTCTACAGTGTGGTTTTTACCAGCAACGTCAACCGTTACAGGGTCACGAAGGAAACGTTCAACGATCTTCTTCAGCATTGGAGGCATAGTTGCAGAAAACAGAACGCGTTGTGCTGACTCTGGAGCGTGCTCCATGATCGCAGTTACATCATCTACGAAACCCATGTTTAGCATTTCGTCTGCTTCATCAAGAACGAAAGTACTAACTTCGTCTAGGTGTAGACGTTCGCGATTGATAAGATCTTGAACACGGCCTGGAGTACCAACAACTACATGAGCGCCACTTTTAAGAGCACGCATTTGGTCGACAATAGATGCGCCACCGTAAATCTCTAGAACTTTCAAACCTTTGATGTTTTTACCAAGGTTTTTCATTTCCGCTGCAACCTGAATTGCCAGCTCACGAGTCGGAGCAAGTACAATCGCTTGCGGTTTGCGTTGGTTTAGATCGAGTTTGTTGAGAAGAGGCAGAGAGAACGCTGCTGTTTTACCTGTACCTGTTTGAGCTTTACCCAGCGCGTCAGCACCTTCCAATAGGTGTGGGATTGCCGCAGCCTGAATTGGAGTTGGTGACACGAAACCCATTCCGTCTAGAGCAGAAAGGATAGAATCATTCAGAGATAAATCACTGAATTGAATAACAGAATCTTGCATTGGGATCCTACTTAATTAAACAAAAAAACAGTCCCATATGCTCTTCCAATTCGATACTGATCCATCCAGATACTGATTCCATTCAGACGGGAACACAGCACAGTACACAACCGCGATAAGCCATTAGGGACGACTAAGGGAGGCGGATTATTCCTTAAAAGCATAAAAAAATCCAGAAAAAATTGAATTACATCACAATTTATTCTCAACAATGGTATTTTTAGCATATTTTTCCACCAACCCTACCATTCCCCGTAGATTCGCGTAACTCACAGATGAGAATTTCATCAATATTTAAGCCAATTTCTCGTGGTTAAATTGGCAAAATTCACGGCGAAATTACGCTCCACAGGTAGTAATAATAGCTCGCAATGATTATAGTGTGCCCAACTCCATAGGTAATTTAAGAAAAGATGTTTCAAGATAACCCACTACTCGCTCAGCTTAAGCAGCAAATCCAAGAAAACCTGCCTAAAAAAGAAGGCTCAATAAAAGCCACAGATAAAGGCTTTGGCTTTTTGGAAGTGGATAGTAAGACGAGCTTCTTCATCCCGCCTGCGTACATGAAAAAGTGCATGCACGGTGACAAAGTCATCGCCATTATCCGCACCGAAAATGAACGCGAAGTTGCAGAGCCACAAGAGCTGCTGGAACAAGCCGTGACTCGCTTTATTGGTCGAGTAAAAATGTTCAAAGGCAAGCTCAACGTAGCACCTGATCACCCACAGCTTAAAAAGCTATCTCTTAAAGCGAAACTAAAGAAAGGTCTAAAACCTGACGAGTTCGCCGAAGGTGATTGGGTTGTCGCACATCTTATTCGCCACCCTCTAAAAGGCGATAACTCTTTCTTCGTAGAAATTTCTGAAAAAATCACTGACGCGAATGATAAAATTGCGCCTTGGTGGGTAACGCTTGCTCAAAACGATCTACCAAACTCTGAGCCAGCAGGCATCGATAACTGGGAACTGAAAGACGACGCGGAGCTAGAACGCGTAGACATGACTCATGTTCCATTCGTCACTATCGACGGTGAATCGACTAAAGATATGGACGATGCGCTGTACGCGAAGAAAACCGTATCTGGCGATTTCGAACTCACCATCGCTATTGCGGACCCAACCGCCTACATCACACCTGAAGATGAAATGGATAAAGTAGCGCGTGAGCGTGGCTATACTATTTATCTTCCAGGCCGCAACATCCCGATGTTACCTCGTGATTTAGCGGACAACCTATGTTCTCTGATTGAAGGTGAAACCCGCCCTGCTATTTGCTGTACCGTAACGGTAAGTAAAGATGGTGTGATTGGCGACGATATTAAATTCTTCGCGGCAAACATCAAATCACATGCACGCCTAGCATACGATCACGTGTCTGATTGGTTAGAAAACGGCAGCTCTGAAGCATGGCAGCCATCTGAAGAGATCGCGACCATCGTTCGTGATCTTTATGAGTTCTCTCTTGCTCGCGCTGAATGGCGTGAGAAAAACGCAGTGGTCTTCCCTGATCGTCCTGACTACCGTTTTGAGCTCAGTGAAGATAACGATGTAATCGCTATCCACGCAGACATGCGCCGCAGTGCAAACCGTCTTGTTGAAGAATCCATGATTACCGCAAACATCTGTGCAGGTCGTACATTACGCGATAAATTTGAAACAGGTGTCTTCAATACGCATGCAGGTATCAAGAACGAGAAGATTGAAGAAGTGGTTCAACTTGTCAATCCAGAAGGCCAGTTGGAGTTCACAGCGGAGTCTATTGCTACGCTAGAAGGCTTTGCTGCGTTGCGCCGCTGGTTGGCAGCTCAAGAAACGTCTTATCTAGATAACCGCATTCGTAAGTTCCAAGCATACAGTGAGGTGGGTAATCAGCCTCTGCCTCATTACGCAATGGGTTTAGACATCTATGCAACTTGGACATCACCAATTCGTAAATACGGTGATATGATCAACCACCGTATGTTGAAGGCCGTCATCCTTGGTAAAGAACCCGTACAAAAACCAGATGACCAAGTAGGCGAAGAGCTAGCTCTACATCGTAAACATCATAAAATCGCTGAGCGAAATGTCTCAGATTGGCTATATGCACGCACGCTTGCTGATGAGCCGAGTAAGAAAACTTGTTTCACAGGTGAGATTTTCGATATTAATCGTGCAGGCGCACGTGTCCGACTTCTCGAAAATGGCGCAGCAGCCTTTATTCCTGGTGCACTAATTCTTGATAATAAAGAAAGAATTGAGTGCAATGGCGACAACGGTACCATCTCTATCGATAAAGAGGTCGTATACAAACTTGGGGATACATTGGAAATTGTCCTTACGGACGTAAACCAAGAAAACCGCAGTTTAGTTGCAAAGCCAACCCAGGTATTCGCTGAACAACCAGCAGCACAAACAGAACAGACTGTAAGTGAGTAATACCGAATGAAGTTAAAAGGCGCTCTATTGAGCGCCTTTTTTATTTGTTATGTAAAACGATAAGAAAGAGTATGCCGAACATTGAGATCATTCGCTTTAATCACTTCACTGCGCGCAAAAGTGAGCGTTACACTGCAACACATAATGGGTTATATATTGTTGAAGAAGGTGCCCTATTAGTTCATCAACCTAATGGCGAGCAATTTGAACTTAAAGCCGGAGATTTCACACTCTATAACTCCGCAGATCTGAGCAGTGCAGAAGCCGTCTCTAGTGACGGAGGCTTTAAAGCATTGGCTTTGGTCTTCAACCCAAACATATTCTGTGACTTTAAGAAAGCGCACCCGATGCTACGTTCCAAAACGGAAGAAAGGCGCTTCTATCCTTTTTCAACGCAATCCAGTAGCGAAGTAGCACAATTGAAGGACATGTTGGTTAAGTTAGCGAGTCGCAACGCTCCAGACTACACACAAAGCCATATCGCAATGGCATTGCTGTCGTTGATGGTTGAGGTAGAGCCAAACATTCTATCTATCATAGATGATGCAAGTAGCCTGAGCGACTCTCAAAAAGCCATTAAGTACATTGAGGGTAATATTGAAAAAGACATCACGCTAGAAGGCTTAGCGGCTCATATGAGCATGTCCATCGCGACCTTAAAACGTCGCCTCGCCGCAGATGATCTTTCGTTTTCTCAGATATTAAAGGTGAAACGGATAAACTTCGCAGCAACCCAACTGCGCAAGTCAGAAAAATCAATAACAGAAATAGCGTTTGAGTCTGGTTTTAAAAGTGCAGCGCATTTCAGTACAGCATTTAAATCCGTTTACAACATGACCCCCCAAAGACTTTAGAAACCAAGTTGTTAGGCCTAAAGTATAAATCATGTCGGCATTCGCATCCGTTGGGCTCGCCCTATTCCCAAAAACACGCTTGAGGATCGCGCTCCAACTCGTTGAGTAAGTCCTCAAGCATTCGGCTAAATGGAAGTGGCTTATAAGGCACCCACCTTAACAGCTCGTTGTGATATGTGGGAACATAGAAATACCAAAGTTGGTTGTCCTCATCAAACATGATCTTCGCGACGGGAGAAGTATACTCGCTATGCTGGGAGTCGAGGAGAAAATGCGCCCGATGAAGCTCAACGCCATTTTCTACTAGCTCATAGAGGCACTTGCCCTGTTCGACAGGCAAGTTAGCATTACGCGCAGAACAGAGCGATTGAACTGATTTGTATAAACGACTTGTCGCCATTTGGGACACTGACATCAACGTTCTCCCGATGGATGATAGTTAGAGCTGTCGATCCTAGTATATAACCTTTACATCATCACCGATGGTAGTTATCTACCTAACTCAAGTATAAGATAGCTATATTATCATTTGCCCAGATTATCATCTCAATCCACTTGGAAACGCTAGCTCCATCACCTCTTGACTAGAAACAATTCCTTTGTTTAGCGCTAACAGTTCACAAAAGTGTAACCTGAACGCAATATCATAAACTCTGCTTTATCCCGTATATGGAGTTTAATATGTTACGTTTTACTGTGGCGACGTTATTGGCCATAGCAGTCTCCCTCCCTACCATTGCAAAAGAAATCAACATCTCAGGTTCAACGTCGGTTGCTCGTGTGATGGATGTACTTGCTGAGGAATACAACAAAACACACCCAGACGATTACGTTGCTGTTCAGGGCATTGGTTCGAGTGCTGGTATCACCATGGTCAATAAAGGAGTAGCCGAAATAGGCATGAGCTCTCGCTATCTGACTGAAAGCGAAAAAGGTGAAGATCTCAATGTATACCCTATCGCTTATGATGGCCTCGCTGTTGTTGTAAACCGTACCAACTCTGTAGAAAACCTTTCTCAGCAACAACTATTTGATATTTACAAAGGTAAAATTAAGAATTGGAAAGAGGTCGGGGGCGCAGATCAGCCTATCGCGGTGGTTACTAGAGAAGCGTCTTCAGGTTCACGTTACAGCTTCGAAAGCTTGCTGGGACTGACCAAAATCGTTAATGATCGCCTTGTCTCGGATATCAGCCCAAACAACTTGGTTGTAAACAGCAACAGCATGGTAAAAACCATTGTTAACCATAACACTCGCGCCATTGGTTTTATCTCTGTAGGGTCAGTAGATCGCTCGATCAAGGCGATTCAGTTAGATGGTATTGACCCAACCTCGACAAACATTAGCAATCATAAGTACAAGTTGGCGCGACCATTCCTAGTGCTATACAAAGTAGATAAGATTAGCGATGCAGGTAAAGGTTTTATCGCTTTCCTTCGTTCAGAGCAGGGACAAAAAGCGATTGCAGGTTACGGTTATACGCCAGTAAAAAACTTTAATCAGTAAAAATGAAAAAGAGAGCACCTTGATGCTCTCTTTTACTATGTCGTGTTCTATCCGGTTTCGGAATTAGAAATGCAGTTGAATTACAGAGACCACAACCGCACCAGGTCGACGAATACCTTCAATTTCCACTTTAATTTCGCGCTCAATCTCCAAACCTTTTTTGATTGGCGTTACTTTTGTTAACGTGCTGACTGCACGAACATTATTGCCTGCTTTGACAGGGTAAGGGAAACGGACTTGGTTTAAACCCAAGTTAACTACCATCTTAGCTGTTGGGAACATTGGCTTGTCTGGATCGACTGAATCCGTCAGTTTAGGCAGCAATGCTAATGTTAAAAAGCCATGAGCGATAGTTGTCTTAAATGGAGATTCAGTTGAAGCACGCTCTGGATCAGTATGAATCCATTGCATGTCTTCCGTTACCGCACCAAATTGGTTAATACGTTCTTGAGACACATGAACCCAATCACCAGTGTGAATAACTTCGCCAATTTTTTCACTTAACTCGTCATAAAGCTTTTGAGCCTCAGGTGCCATTACGATCGGTGCAGGTTGAGGTGCAACTTCTTCGTTGACGGCTGGCTGCTGGTGATCACGAACTTTTGAGAAAAGAAAGCTATTTTGAGCTTTCCCCAAAAAGTCACTCCAATAATCGCGTAACGTTGGAGACATCCAATTCATAAACTCGGATTGATGAGCAGAAATCGCATCAACTTTGTCTTTAAATAGATTTGTGACCTTCATAAACACCCTTAAGAATTCTAAGCACAACTGGCTATACCAGTTAATTTTGAATTAGTTCACAAAGTCTTGCAAATACTTTCGGGCGAACACATGTACCCTAAAAGCATGTTATGTCTTATATATCAGCAAGATAACAATAAAACACCATTTTATTGACGTGCGCCAATATAAAGTAAAAACTCTATAAATTGGTACTTTTTGTCCCTTTTTCACTCCGTTTTCAAACTGTCCAACATCAGATCAGTGATCATAAAACAAGCAAACAGTACTTCTATTATAATTCAGCACTTTACAAGTCGGACTATGCTCCTTATTATACCGCCCACAACGGAGAGATGGCTGAGTGGTTGAAAGCACCGGTCTTGAAAACCGGCATACGTTAATAGCGTATCTAGGGTTCAAATCCCTATCTCTCCGCCACTTATTTAGAGAGCTCGCATTTATTGCGAGCTCTCGTCGTTTTAGCTCTTACAAAAACGAGATTTAGAAATCCTCGCTCGTAAGCGAATCCAGCACTTCACTATATTCCAGTTAAAAGCCCGCTAATGTTTAGCGGGCTTTTAACTTCGATTTTCTAAAGTTTAAGCAAACTTCTTAATCATTTCAGACAGGTCATTGGTGCAATTTTGCACTTTGGTGTTCATATGATTCGTTTCAGTCATCAGTTCATACGATTCACTGTACTTTAAATTAAGCGACTGGATGTTTTCATTTATTTCATCCGTTACATAAACCTGCTCTTCTATCGCGACCGCAATTTGTTGGTTTCGTTCGACGACGTCCTGAACAAGGGACTCCAGTTGTTGAATGCTATCCAAAGCAGTACTTAGCAATGTTACCGTTCCGGTCGACATTTCATTACCTTTCTCTAACGCAGAAACCGCTGATTTGCTCCCATTTTGAATCCCTTCAATGGCCGATTTAATCTCTGTTGTCGATTCCTGAGTTCTTTTAGCTAAGGTTCTCACTTCATCTGCTACAACGGCAAACCCTCTGCCTTGTTCGCCTGCCCTCGCGGCTTCAATTGCAGCGTTCAACGCTAATAAATTAGTTTGTTCGGCAATACCATTGATGACTTCAACAACGGTTCCAATTTGCTCGGTTTGTTGGTTCAAACGTATGACCACTTTAGATATTTCGCCGAGCTCACCCACCAGCTCTAGTACCGATTGGTTAACATTATCGATAACGCTACGGCTGTCTATCATCGTATTTTGCGCTTCTAACGTAGCCTCGGCGGTCGCTTGAGCATTATTTGATATCTCAGATGAAGAGGCTTGCATCTCGTTGACCGCTGTTGCGACCGAGTCAATCTCCACTTTCTGTGCGCTTAAGTTCTCCGTCACTTGCTGGCTATTTGTCGCAGCACTGTTAGCACTTGCGCGCGTTTCTTCGCAAGAGTCTTTTACAGACACGCCAACGCGCCCCAATAGCGCATTGGCAAATTGCTTACGCATCTTCATACCCAGCTCAATCTCAGCCAGATCGTTGATTCTTCCGCAATAAATATATTCCATAAGTGGATTGTTGAAGTCTTGCCTAGCCTGTTTAGCGAGCTTTTCAACTGGTCTGGTTAATACATAAATAGAGAAAACGGAAAGTAACGCAACAACGCTAAACGCTATCACTGGTGATTGATTCATTTGTAGAGTGAGTAAGCCAAGAAGGTTTGAAATTAAAAGGAAGAAGGCCGATCTCATCCACAAACGTGTACGAGGAAGATACATTTTCCACGGCTTACGATTATTTCGAAGCTTCGAATACGCTTTTTCCGCTCGCTGGATGTGTATACGCTCAGGTTTAAATCTCACTGATTGGTATTCCACAACTTCACCATTAGATTTTATAGGAGAAGCAAACGCGTCAACCCAATAATAGCCGCCGTTTTTACGTCGATTTTTGACCATTCCCATCCAGTGTTTGCCAGTTTTCAGGTGAGTCCATAAATCTTTAAAAGCCTGTTTTGGCATATCAGGATGACGCACAACATTGTGGGGTTTACCGATAAGCTCCCCTTCATCAAACCCCGCTACTTCATTAAAGTTTTCACTGGCATATTTGATGTAACTGGAGGTATCGGTAATGGAAACTAGGCTGTAACTCGAGGGGTAATCGTATTCCGTTTCACTCATAAACATGTGTCCTTACATTGATTAATTAACAAACGGCAAATATGAACTTATCAGCATAACATTCACATGCATAATGATAGGTTGATTCAAAAATAAAACAAAATTATTGACAAGCTTACTTGTTACTTAATGACTCTAGTCGCATTTTTATCCTCTAATACAAGGCTTCGTTGATATGCACAAGACTGAGCACTGTTCAAAATTAATACACAAAAGCGCTTCCGTACTGAGTTCGTAAATTGTTATAAGTAATCCACTAAAACGAAAACAAGGAAGACAAACACAATGACTATTCACTTTCGTCAGCTTGCAGCTAAGAGAAACACGACACACTTGTTTATTGACGATTGGAAAATTAACACTCAGCAGTCTTGGGGGATATTCAGCGCGGATGGAGATATTGGCTCTCTGCTTGGAGACCTTATTTGTGATGAAATGTCACCAAATAGTGGGGAAATTGAGCTAAATGGGCTATCCGTTGCGCAAGTGTCGTTATCAGAGCAACAGCGATTACTGGAAAGAGAATTAGAAAAAGATGATACGGATTTTCTTGATCGTATCGACCAAGGAAGCACTGTTTATTCATTAATCCTAGAACAGAGCCAAGACACTAACTTAACTGAACAGCTAGTCAATGATCTCGACCTAAGTCATCTTAGAGATAGTGGCTTCCGTGTTCTCTCTACCGGAGAAACCAGAAGAGTAATGCTCGCCCGAGCTTTAGCCACACAACCTGACTTAGTATTACTCGATAATCCATTTACTGGCTTAGATATTGCGCACCGAGCTGCTCTCGCTCGCTATTTACACTCGCTTTCTCAAAATGTGCAACTACTCATAACCTTCTCTCGCGAATCTGACATGCCTGAGTGGATCAATAGCATCGCGCTTTTCAGTGCAGGAAAGCTTGATAGTACAATGGATAAGTCCAGTTGGGATAATCATCCAATCATTGGACAAATTAAATCTCAGTCAGAACAACAGAGTGAAGAAATGATGAGCTTGATACGTCAGCATCAGCACTCGACACCATTCAACAACCCAATATTTGAACTAAAGAATGGGGCTGTTGAATATACCGATAAGAAGATTTTTACTGACTTGAACTGGCGCATAGACAAGGGCCAACATTGGCAGGTCAAAGGCCCAAATGGTTGTGGAAAGAGTACCTTACTTGGATTGATCTTTGGCGATCATCCGCAATGCTACAGCAATGACATTGATATTTTTGGTAAAAAGCGTGGTACTGGCGAGACAATCTGGGAAATTAAGCAGCATATCGGTATGGTGTCTTCAGCGCTACACCTCCAATATCGAGTCAATTGCAGCGCATTAGAAGTCATTTTGTCAGGATTTTACGATTCGATTGGGTTGTATAACCAGCCAACTCGCAAAGAAATGGATATTGCAAACGAGTGGCTCGATATCTTACATATGAGCCAGTACAAAAAAACCTCATTTAAGCAATTAGAGTACGGTCAGCAGCGACTGTTACTGATTGCAAGAGCCATCGTGAAACAACCCACATTATTGATTTTGGACGAGCCGTATCAAGGGTTAGATTTTTTGGGTAGACGGTTAGTTAAGAACACACTTGAACTCATCGCTAGAGAGAATTTAAGCCAACTATTGTATGTGTCTCACTACCAAGAAGACCGCTTAGATAGCATCAAAAATGAGTTAGAGTTTGTGTTTGATGAAAATGCTCAGTGTCATAGAGCTAACGTCTACCAATCATAATGACTTCGCTGCGCAAGCTGCTCATAAGGTAATGGTTTGGAGTACAGGTACCCCTGATGATATCTCACTCCCATCTGCTTTAAGTGTTCAGCTTGCGCTATGGTTTCCACGCCTTCAGCGATCAATTGTACTTGTAATTCTTCCGCGAAGTGAACCATCGCTTTTAAGACAGAAGCACTAAGGCTAGGAATACCAATAGTTTCGACAAAGCACTTATCGATTTTTAAGTAATCTATGCGCATGTGCTGTAGAAATGCTAACGAGGTTTGGCCAGTTCCAAAATCATCGATCAGCACATCAATACCATGCACTCGCAGCGCTGCAATGCATTTTCTCGCCTCTGAATCAATGAGCTGACGCTCTGTTATCTCAACCCCTAATGAGACTTTGTTTCGGCTCAACTGTCTGTCGAGCAATTGAATTTTTCTGATCGCGTTTGGTCCGACTAAATAACCAGGCGGCACGTTAATACCAAGGTGAACAGGCTGATCAAAGCCTAATTTACTGAAGTCCTCTGCCGCTTTATCCAGAACGAAATCAGTAAGTAAAAAAACCAATCCACTTTGCTCTGCCGCAGGGACAAACTCATCCGGAGAAATGAACCCCTTACTTTGATGCTCCCATCGCACTAGCGCTTCAAACCCGAATAACTGGCCGGTATCAACGTTAACTTGCGGTTGGTAATACAAGGTCAACTCTCCTCTTTTTATCGCTCTTTTAAGATCCAGTATCAAATTGCGATGGGGATCAATAAACTTATTCAACGCATACAAGCAAAGGTAGATAACGAAAATAATTGGAATTGAGTACAAAAAATAGGAAAGTGTTCTCTGTTTGACGAAAAGATCGCTGGCTTCACTCAAAGCTTCATACTCAAACATTTGCGACGATTTGATACCGATAGGATTACTTCCCGCTCTTAATGCTCCTTCAGGTGAAACTTGATCATGGATAAACAGCGCAGAGCGTTTTAGGCGTAAATCGTTGTTAAACCCTATTGTTGCATTAAAGTAGTCATGATCGATAATCGTTACGGCTTGATAACCCCGCTCTCCCTCCGTTACCACAAGCAAGAACTGATCGTACAAGCTATCAACACTACCAAACGCTAGCGTTTGTCCCTTAGGAAAGGTGATGTGCTCAGCTAACGGTTTAGAGATACTTCCCAATTTCGAAGAACAAGTAATGGCTCCCTCTTTCACAATGAGCATTTCTTCAATATCTCGTTCAAACATTAAGCTTTGCTGGAGCTCTTCACATCGTTCAGGGTGTAGCAGCGCCGTGCGGTTTTCTGTCTCTATTTGGAATAAAATTTCATCTGCAATTTGCACATTTTTTTCTAATAAATGATTAAGATTGTTTTGCACGCTTTCACGAGCTAAATACAAAACCTCTCCAATAATCAAGGGAATAGGCAGAAGGAAAATGATGGCTTTTTTAAAAATCGCCTTATTCAGCATATAAAAGTAACCTTTTATAAAACCGATTTACTGAGATGGTACCTCGATTCCGATACCCGCTAGCAACTCACGTTTTTTAACATTATTTGTTTGGATTAACTCAGTATGCGAAACGCTGAGTAATACCGCAAACTAAACAATGTCTTATTCACTCCTGTTCCAATTTAGTATCAAGCGCCTCAAACCTGAGACTTTAATTCGACACCATGTTATGTCTATCGGTACTTGCGAAAGTCTTTACCTGTCTGTTTCTCATCATGTAAGAATTACCCATTAAAAATATTTTTCTTTTCTCAGTGATTAAGAATTATATTTGTCGTAACTCCTACAACACGTTACAACACTCTCATGACGACAAACAAAGCTAATGCTAACCAGGTAAACGAAAAATCACTGCAGTTGTTAATGCAAGTTGCAGTTAGTCCGTTCCCAGTTTCTGCGAAAACGCTAAGCGAGCAATTGAACGTTCCTCTAAGCAGCCTTTACCGACACTTAAAACTGCTTAAAGAGTGGAACTTGATCGAAGAAAGCGTTCACGACAAGACATTTGTCGTTGGTCCGGCGGCATTGTTACTCATGCACAGCTATGAGACCGCGCAACATGGGCTCGACATAGTCGAAACCATACTGGCTAGGTTGGTACAACAAACCGGGGAAATGGCCGCTTATATGGTACCAGCTGGTTATCGTGCGCTTTGTGTCAGACAGAAAGAAAGTATGCAGGCGCTGCGTTGCAGCTTCGTCCAGGGTCAAAGTCAACCTCTGCTGCGCGGTGCCTCATCTAAAGTGATGCTCGCTTTTATGCCTCAAAGTCGATGCGAGAAAATCTTGAGATATTTTAATCAAGATCACCGACGTGACGAGTGGGAAAAAGAGCTCACAACCATCCGTAAACACGGATATGCCGTCAGTACTTCTGAGATTGACCCTGGTGTTTCAGGTATTAGCGCACCGGTAATGAAAGGAAGCAAACTGATTGGCGCAGTCTCGGTGATGGCTCCGGCCCACCGAGTCGAAAAGGATAAGCAGCGCATTATTTTACATGTACTGCAAGCGGCAAGGGCACTACCACCAGAAAGGTAATTCATCATGTTAAGCTTTTTCAAACGCTATAAACTCCACCACACCGTGAAACAGCCGCAGCATTACCCTTTTTCTTTTATGACAGTGTGTGAGTATTTGCCACCCATGTCTAAGGGCGCGTTTGAATTAGCTGATCAAAGTTTGGAAAATGCTAGCGATTGGCTATACCAACAGCATGATCATGAAACCGCTGAAAACTTTGGGCACTTCAACCACGACAAGCTGGAAAATGGCGAGTTTCAGGAAGCATTAAGCCTTTCGCTTTCTCGCCACTCAATTCCTGTTTTAGTCACTAACTGTACCGAGGCAATCTTGTCCATGTTACCTGTGGTCGTATCCTATCGAGACGAAGTGGGTGTCGTAAATATCGGGCATAACATGAACTTGAAGCCGACACTTGAGCCACGCTTAGGCTCTGCATTCCATTTTGCTCTTTCTCGCTATCAAAACGTACGATTGTTTTTTGCTGGCGTCAGTGAGCAAGAGACGAAGCAGGAAACATGGGAATACGCGGAAGATCAAGGTTGTGATTGGGTGACCGAGAAAGAGTTTTCTTTTCGTCATCGCAATAACGTTAAGCAACAGATCGGCAATTACCTAGACCACTGCGACCAAATAATCATTAGCATCGACCTTGGATCTCTAAAAACCAAAAACAGCCTTGATGGCGCGTCAGAAATTGATATCCAAATGGTTCTACGCACGATTAGGCAATGTTTGGTTGCAGGTAAAGTGCGAGCAATTCAGCTCGTTGGCGATCGAGATTGTCTGGTGTATTCGAGACAAACGAAAGCCATACTAGAAGAGTTATATCAGATGGCCCCACTCATCGTTCACGCTGCCTAGCGTTATAAACATTCAGAATCAGGATCGCGTCCTTCCTGATTCTGAACCAACATGCTTACTTATTATCCTTAACTAACAAATAGTTACACATATAAATCGACACACATCACACTTGCCTCTTGAACTAACCTGACACTTACGTTGTAATAAGGCCGCTAAACTTTGGTATGACATACGAAATAAAAAATAACCAAAGTTCAATAACTAAGCGGCTTCAAAACAAAAAGTACCGCAGCTATTCCAATTTCAGTGAGCACTTGCTCACGCTCGCTTGATGCCATCTTGTTCCACTTTTTTAGGACATTTGATGATGCGTCTTTGCAGTATTTTCGCTGCGGTTCTTTTTTTACCGCTAACCTCACACGCCACCACTTATGACGTAAAAGATCTATCTGAGCTAGGTCAACTTTGCTCACACAAGAATTTTAGTATCGGAAGCGATGGTACGACTTATCACTGTACAGGGAAACTAGTCCTACCCGCTGGTGACAAAATTGTTTCCTCATTACCGGACAAAGAGATAACGCTAGAAGCAGCTCATGGCATTGTGTTAGAGGGGAACAATACGATTGGTGAACCCAATAAGCGTATCTCTCTCCACGCCCTCGCTACCGGATTAACGGTTAGCAATGAGAAGGCTTCAAACCTTGACGATTACCAAAACAAACACACTGTCATCTATGGTGATCTTCTATCGGCTTACCCAACAAAGCTGCATAACATTCTCATAGACGGGAATATTAAGCTAACAGGTTCGACACTTCACATTGATGGAACGTACAACACCATTATTGGTGATATTTCGACACACAGCACGACCAATGTATTTAATACAAACATCTGTGGTAAGGTCGAATCACAAGGCGAAACACTACACCTAAAAACAAACCATCCTTTACAAGACCATTTTGTCGTCGGTGATGTTTCTGCGCACAACTCTCTGATTATAAAAGATATATCGATCTATGGTACAGCTGAATCTGTAGGATCGTCAGCTACATTAAGTGGCTCATTCTATAGTTCCACCGCAGCAATTAAATACTTCCAAACATTGAACTTCAACAACGCTCCAAATCAGCCTAGTCAAGTTTGTGGTGAAATCCAACAAACGCCAGGAAGTGCGCAAACGAAAGCACAAGACAACAAATACACGCAATACTGTGGATTGGGCGAGGCTGATTGTCACTACTCTTCCCAAATCTGTCCAATCACCCCTCAAGATGTTCCGAATTGCAGCATGCAGCCTCCATCGGAGAACGACTTAAACCTCAGCGTCACACCATCGGACGACATGGCACTGATGTGCGGCGACGATCTTCCGCAATTTACAGTAACAACAACCAATAATGGAGAAGTTGTAAGGGCAGAAGTCAGTGCCGTCCTATCACACCCTGACTTATTCACTTTAGAGGTGGTTAAAGGTCATCAGACATTAGGAGCCAACCAATTTATATCAGACGATAATGGTGAACTTGTTGTTCGAGTGGTTCCGAATAATATTGATACGATCTCGTTAGATACCAACTACACACTAACTTTCACTATGGCAGAAGACACGAGCAAGCATCAAACTGTTCGCTTTATGTTTACGCCATTTATGTTTGAGGCCTACTCAAAGACAAAAAGCACCGCTTTAAATGAAATACGCGTTATTGCAGGTAAGCCAGAAAACGTGCATACGCGATTACTTGCTTGTGCCACCACCGGCGAACCTGTAGTAGCAAGCAACTACAATGGTACGCCTAAAGTTTTTCATCCATTGGTTCAACCATTAGGAGGAAGTGAAGGAAACTTTAGCTATTCAGCAGAATTTGAAGATGGCTTGTCTGAACATGGCCTTATCACGAACGAATCCGGCATATTTGAAGTGACATTGTCCGATCATTTTGAATGTGAGGGATTTGAAGAGTGCCCAGAAGAAGGCAAAGTGGAAGTGAAAGGAACATTTAATGTGCACTCGCGACCATGGACACTGGCTATCTGTGACAACCAACGTGCTTTGCCTTCTGGTACCTCTGAACAAGGAGAAGGGTTTCTTGCTGCCGGAGAACTTTTCTCTCTAACGGTGAAACCAATCATTTGGCAACCTGACGGCTCTATAAGTGGGTCTGTTGAATCAGCACGCTATTGTGATGCTTCTATCACCCGTAATTTTACGCTTGATGACGCTCCAGCAGCATCGGTTGTCTTGTCGAGTGAGCAACATACGCCATCAGAGACAGCGAACCAAACCTCAAAATTGCTAAAAAGTAGTGACTCACTGGCTCAGGCGCATAATTCAGCCAAGAATGATCAATTCGTCTTTAATGGATTATATTGGGAAGAAGTCGGGAGCTTGAGAGTAAAAGCAAACCTAGAAAGTAAATATCTAGGTATGACTGTAAACGAAGGCTATCGTTACGTTGGTCGTTTTTACCCAAAATATTTTCAAGTGCAAGACCAAGAATGGCACAACCCACATGGCCAAACTTTTGCTTACATGAATCAACCTTTTGAGAAAGTCACTTACGATGTTGTCGCACTCAATGCGCATAAGGAAAACGTGAAGAATTACGTCCACTTTTCGTCTAACCTTCAACAACATTTCGATTTAGGCGAGCTAAGCTCATACTCCGATCGGTTTTTGCCGCCTAAGCCTAAGAAGGTAGAATGGAAACCACTGGGTAACGCGAGTGTTGGAACGTTTGTGATCGAGAAGCCGTCGACCAATGCGACTTGTAACAATAGCCCATGTTGGAAAAAGAACACGACAGATAAACAATACCCTGATGGCCCATTTAATAAAGGGACTAACAGTGACAGCAGCAAAATAGGTATAGTCACGACTAAAGCCGTTGATGAGGTAAACTTCTTCGACGATAGCGAAGTGCTCACAAAACAACCAGACATTCGATTCGGTCGTTTGAACTTTCAAGATGTAGGTGGCAACCAAGGCATGGTGATCAAAGTGCCACTTGATGTGGAAATTTGGCAAAACGGTCGATTTACGACTAACTTCGATGACAGCTCAACAACGGCGAATGGTGAATATTACTTCAGCACGCCAATTTGGTCTCATGCGCCAGCAAACAACGCCCTGCTTTCTGGCGTTGGAACGATGAGTATTGGCAGAATGACCGATATCGTTGCAAGCCAAATTGACTCAGCGCGAGAGCAAATACAATTCCACCTAGATTTAGACAGCTCAGGCAATCGCATCCCTTGGCTGAAATACGACTGGGATAACACGACAAGTGAAGAGGAAAATCCACCTGTTACAGTTACGTTTGGTATTCACCGAGGAAACGATCGCATTATTTATCGTGGTGAACCCAATATGCTTGGCCTAAATTAACGCGAAACGGCAAACAAAAAGAGCCCCTCAATTGAGGGGCTCTTTTCATCACAAACTGATGTAATTTACTTTGCGCCACGACGCGCTTTCAGGCGCTTCACCATAGCAAGACGACGCTCTGCCGACCCTTGGTCTGTTGCCGACTGGTTCGGATTATTACGACGACCTTGACGATTCTTGAATGCTGGTTTTGAGTGCAGCTTTTCAATGTAAGATTCACGCTGTTTTGGTTCATAGCCAGCAAGCTCAATACGGCGAATTCGCTGCTGGATTAGATTTTCAACCTGAACAACCGTGAGTTCTTCATCTCGATTTACAAATGAAACGGCATGACCTTGTTTACCTGCACGGCCTGTACGACCAATTCGGTGAACGTAATCTTCCGCTAGGAAAGGCATGTCATAGTTCACAACGTGAGGTAAATCTTCAATATCTAGACCTCGAGCAGCGACATCGGTAGCCACCATGACACGTGCTTTACCGGACTTGAACTCTTCTAACGCACGACGACGAGCACTTTGAGCACGGTCACCATGACAAACCACCGCTTTGATACCATCAAGTTTCAGCTCTTTTACCACTTCGTTTGCGGTCTCTTTGTAGTTCACAAATACCAACACTTGTTTCCAGTTCTTACGACCAATCAGCTCCGAAAGCAGTTCCGTTTTTCGCTCTTGATCAACTGGATACAACACGTGAGCAACTGTCTGTGCTGTCGTATTCGCTCGCTCAACTTCAATACGCTTAGGCTTACGCAGGATATCTTTTGCTAACAGATTTAGTTGGCTCGAAGTCGTTGCTGAAAACATCATAATTTGCGGATCAGTATCCACATCTAGCATGATCTTACGTACTGCGTGAATAAAGCCCATGTCCAAGATACGGTCTGCTTCATCAAACACTAAAAACTCTAAGTGTGCGACCGAGACATTACCTTGTTCAATGTGCTCTTCCAATCGACCTGGTGTAGCCACTAGGATATCTACACCGTTTTCTAATGCCGTTACTTGAGAAGACATTTTACGGCCACCGAAAATCGCAGCCACCGACAGGTTCGTGTACTTCGTGTAAGCTTTGATGTTGTCAGCAATTTGTTCAGCAAGCTCACGAGTTGGAGCCAAGATAAGTGCGCGAGCAGTCTTACGAGAAGCGCTACGGTTACTGTCTAGCAGCTGCTGAATCATAGGCAGAGAAAACGCAGCCGTTTTACCAGTACCTGTTTGTGCTGTAGCGAAAATATCATGGCCTTTGCGAGCCATTGGAATCGCCTTCTGTTGAATTGGCGTTAACTTTTCATAACCGCATTCTGCCAGTGCTTTAACCACTTCTGGCGCAAAACCTTGAGATGAAAATGACATTGAGCGTATTCCTTAAACAAACCACTAAAAATAGCTTTAAAAATTTAGCCGTGCACTATACCCGAATTTGAGTGATTTATCTCACTTTTCTCATTGAAATCCTACAAAAGAAAAAACGGTGAGCACAGATATATTAGTGGTTCACCGTTTTCGTTTAACCTTTGCGCGATTTAATGTTTGATGCCAGATAACTGAAGGAGAATTCGCTCAAGCTCATCCCATGGCAACAGCTGAGAATCTATCACTTCTAATCGTGATTCAAAGCCTTCTAAGCTGATTTCATTCACCGACACGACTCGGTTGGCAACATTAAACGCGTAACAACCTTGATCCGTATTGACCACTGCTTTAACACGCTCTGCGGTCAAGTCCGAAAGCATAGAGAAAAGCTTTTCAAAATCAAACTTATACTCTGCCCCAAACAACCACCCACAACTAAAATAACCCTGCCCTTTGTTCTCTTTGCGCACAAAGGCTTCACCAGGCGCCAATTGGAATTGAGGCTCTTGATGAGCGTGGTCATGATGATGTGACTCGATATGGGAAGAAGCGCTGCCGTAAACCCGCTCAATATCCAAGACTTCTATCGGCAACTCACCGTCATGAATAAGCTTACTGAATACTTTTGAAGGGGATTGGTCCGTCACCCAGTCATTAAACACATCAAGGTCGTGGCTGGAACATAGGTCAACCTTACTACCAATTACCACATCTGCACTGTCTAACTGGTCCACGAAGTTTTGGTTAGAAAGATACTTTTCATCACTTAAGTTACGCGGATCAACCAAGGCAATCGTCGCTTTAAGATCAACGTAAGGTTCATACTGCTGTGAGGTAAGCGTCGCGATAACCTGTTTTGGATGACCAAGGCCTGTCGGCTCAATCAATAAACGGTCCGGTTTTTGACGCAATAATGCGGTGATACCTACCGACATCGGCACACCCGCAGTGCAGCACATACAACCACCCGGCACTTCTTTAATCAGCGCGCCTTGGTCGGTCATCAATGCACCGTCGATGCCAATCTCACCAAATTCATTGACCAAAACCGCCCAGTTTTCGTTTTCCGGTTTGTTCTTCAGTAGATTTAAAATCGTGGTCGTTTTACCGACACCCAAAAATCCGGTCAGTATGTTGGTTGGTACTCGATTTGACATGCTTATCTCCGACACGTTAGTGCATTAATGCTCCAGCAAAGTATACGGAGAATGTGACTCGCTTCAACGCTTTTTATCGCGCTCATCAAGCTCATTGCGTGATGCGTGGGTATACATTTTTTGAGAATGATCAGAGTGACTTATCAACTCTGAACGCTTCATATCAGAAAGATACATACTGGTGTAAATGACGCAGGCAAAAAACGCGATAATAGCGACTACAATGGGAAGAACTCCGAGTGTGTTTTCGAATTTAAGCGCAGCGATAGCCAATGCGAAAACAACGACAGAGATAAGTGCGATAGACTTACTTTTGTTGCTTTTCATGATAACTCGCCTTTCGTAAGGGTAGCCCCTAATACCTCCTGTATTAGGGGAGTGCCAGTTTGAACAACATCCAACCTGACTATTCAATGCTACTCCTTTCGCTACTTGTGAAATTTGACAAAGCTAACATTTATTACAACATCAAACGATGAACTTATTACTAGCTTTCAGACACTTAGTGGACTGTAAAGCACTTACTAGCAAATCGACCCGCCGCTGACCAATATGTCGTTTTCATTGGCAATACAAACTTGCGCCACCAGCCTTAGCCCTTCGACTATCATCTCCAGAGACATGGAAGGCTGACTGCCATCTACTGCTTGTTCTGGCAATAATGGGATATGAACAAACCCATGACGAATAGGTTTGTCTTTTAGATAATGTTGGATCCCATAAAAAAGGTGGTTACATACAAATGTTCCGGCACTGTTGGAAATCTGGCTAGGTATCCCCTGCTTTTGCAGCGTTTGAACAATACGCTTTATCGGCAGTGTCGAGAAGTAAGCATCAGGACCATCAGCCACCACGGGTTCATCAATCGGTTGATAACCAACGTTATCTGGAATACGAAAATCATCGACATTAATTGCGACACGTTCTGGGGTTATCGCGCTACGCCCGGCCGCTTGCCCTACAGTAATTACACAGTCTGGCTGGTGCGCTTCTATTGCTTCAATAACGACTTTCACCGAGTCATATCGAACTACGGGGACTGGGCAAGTAACTATCACACCGCCTTTTATGGCCGCAGCCTCTAATTGCTTGACCGCTTCTAAGGCGGGGTTAATGGCGTCACCACCAAAAGGTTCAAAACCGGTAATCAGGACTTTCTTCATAACAGCCTTTAGGAAAAGAGTTTTACAAATTATTGCACTCCCCTTCACCCCATCCAATAGCAAAAGTATTGATGAGATAAACCAGACAACATTATGTGACTCATGTCTAACCAGAGAGTGTTTTCTGCCCCATTGAATCTAGGCAAGTTCCGGACTATCGAGACTAACTTATTGATGATTAGTGGCAGGGCAAGGTTCTCTCATTACATGACGCACGTAGAAGCTTGGTTTCCACGCTTAACTTAGGTAGAGTACGCGACCGCAATGCAATTCGAAGAGATTGAATACAATGAATATTGATAACCATGTAATCGAAACGATTGAAGAGTTGGAGGCATTTCTGCATTTAGTAGAAAGCGGCGCTCTAGGCCTTGAAGGTGTCACTGGCGTTGCGCTAGCCACCTCTAATACCGATGGCCGTCCATTTATTGCCGTATTAGGAGAAAAGCACCAATTGCTCCTTGGCCGCTGGGTTTCGCAGCACGTATATGACAATGGTAAAGACATCGTTCGTAACGGCCCAACCAGAAAACACTAAGCGCTCGACGCCACCTATAACATCACGCCGTCTTATACACCAAGCGTATGCTTTGAAAGCAATGCGCTTGGTGTACTCAAAAAATAAAAAAGAAAAGGCTAGCCTTTATTAATTTTGTCGGTATACTGCACATCAGCTCTTACGGAAAGAGCTATTAATGTAATTAAAGATCAAAGTTTCTCTCAGTTCCACATCGAATTCCTCGTTTACGTTCCTGCGACAAAATAGTTATCTCTAAAATCATATAGTAGCACTTGATATTAGCTAAAAATTCAATATTTAAAACAATCAAATATAGAGGTATCTATGTCTAATAAATTAACTGGTTCAGTAAAATGGTTCAACGAAACTAAAGGTTTTGGTTTTATTTCTCAAGACAATGGCGGTGATGACGTATTCGTTCACTTCCGTTCTATTGTTTCTGAAGGCTTCAAAACTCTTACTGAAGGCCAAAAAGTATCGTTCGTTGTTGAACAAGGTAACAAAGGTTTACAAGCAGCTGAAGTAACTGCACTGTAATTCTTTGTGTGGCATCAATGTTGTTGGTGCCACAACCCCCTTCCACTTGTTACTGCCCTTACTATTCTCTATCTAAGTTTATATAGCCAAATCACTTACCTCTCCCACACCATCATTAATCACTTTCAATAAAGTCACTTTGGTATACATCTTTAGGTAATCACACAACCTACCTTGCAATTCCAGTTTGGAATTAAATTAATCTCATTCATATCTGAATCACTTCGCCTCATGCTTTGCTCATAAAAATAAAGTTTATAAAATAAAAGCGATTGGCGAATATAAGAGAAAAAATGAAATTAAATATATCTGCTCAATCAATAAATTCTAATAACTACGAGCACATAATCCCTAGCTGAGAGATTGAGTTTGCACTGAAATGTCATTACATGAAGCCATTTATCGGACAACACTTCATAGGGACAGCGTGTGGAGTCACACACTTCGGGGTATTTGTTGAGTTAGAGGAACCGAAGGTCTCATTCCTTTATCAACTTTCCAAAATGGTGAGTTCGAATTTGATGCAGTCAAACAAAAAATTTCTAGCCAGAGCACCACGTTTACTCTAGGAGCTAAAGTGCACGTGTTGGTTAAAGACGTCGATTCGAAATAAAGAAAGATCATGTTCAACTTAAAAGATGCGGAACACGCGGTAGGTTAGCCTGTTTTAGGTTACTTTCTAATCCATTAATCAAAAATAAAAAATAAGCTTTTAATACCGCAATTAACTTGTGACATTTCGCTGACATCGACTCATTCTAAAACCCTAATATCTGACAAAGGAAACGAATCTAATTTTTGTTTCCAGACACCATCGCAGAGTGTATTTCCAGCATTCTGTTTGCCTCGAGAGGTTCTTATGACAGCCTAGGATCTCTCGAGGCTTTTTTGCATCTATTCAAACCACCTGATTCTACATCACAACTATTATCCCCTACACAAGCTGTACTTTTTAACTAGTGCACTAGATCGCGAACTCTGATTTAAGCAACTGATCACACAACCACTTCTAAATTTTGGGTATAAAAGTATCAATACTTTCGTTAACTAGGATGTAAATAATGAAAAACTCGTTTGATCTCACTATGCCCAACGAAGAAGGATACTTTGGTGAATACGGTGGTAGCTTTGTTCCACCTGAGCTTGAACAAATCATGCATGACATCAACGCAGCTTATGAGGAATGCAGCAAAGATCCTGAATTTAAAGCGGAACTCGCTCGCCTGTATAAGCACTTTGTTGGACGACCTAGCCCATTCTTCCATGCGGAAAACTTGTCTAAAAAATACGGAGCAGACATCTACCTAAAGCGCGAAGACTTAAACCATACAGGCGCACATAAAATTAACCACTGCTTAGGGGAAGCCATTCTCGCTAAAAAGATGGGTAAGAAGAAACTAATTGCAGAAACTGGCGCAGGGCAACACGGTGTTGCGCTTGCTACAGCCGCGGCATTGGTTGGTTTGAAATGCGATATTTACATGGGTGAAGTTGATATCGCCAAAGAACATCCGAATGTCGTCCGCATGAGAGTCCTTGGTGCTAATGTCATTCCTGCCACTCATGGGCGCAAAACCCTCAAAGAAGCGGTAGATTCTGCATTCGAAGCTTATCTGAAAGATCCTGATACACAGCTTTATGCGATAGGCTCTGTCGTTGGCCCTCACCCATTCCCTAAAATGGTACGAGATTTCCAATCAATTATCGGTAACGAAGCACGAGTTCAATTCAAAGAAATGACCGGCAAGTTACCCAATAATCTCGTCGCATGCGTTGGAGGTGGTTCTAACGCGATGGGGCTATTTACTGCTTTCTTAGAGGATGAACAAGTCGCCATTCACGGCGTTGAACCTGCGGGCCGCTCTTTGCAAAAGGTTGGCGAGCATGCTGCAACACTCACACTCGGTGAGCCAGGTATCATGCACGGATTTAAGTCTTACATGCTTAAAGATGCGCAAGGCGAACCTCAGGAAGTGTACTCTGTAGCAAGTGGCTTGGATTACCCATCGGTTGGGCCTCAGCATAGTTACTTAAAAGACATTGGCCGTGTCAATTACGGCTCAATCAGTGATGACGAAGCGATTGATGCCTTCTTTGAGCTGTCTCGTGAAGAGGGAATAATCCCTGCTATTGAATCCTCACACGCTGTCGCTTACGCGATTAAACTCGCGAAGCAAGGAGAAACCGGCTCGATTTTGATCAACCTATCAGGCCGTGGTGACAAAGACATTGATTTTGTCGTTGAACACTACGGCGCAAAATACGGCATTGAATCACTCATATAGCCTAACTCCGTAACCTAACCCTATATACAAAAAGCTACCTGGAACTAGGTAGCTTTTTGTTTGTGTCTTGTATTTTAAGAAGCAAGTCCTTTTATTCACCAATCCCACTATGCCTTTAAAGCATAATTCGATTAACCGATAAGAGCTGGAATGCCTGGAAGCTGACCAACAACAGCAAGGGAGCCTGCACAAACGATAAACGCAGTGCCAGGAATCAGATATTTATCTTTGCGCGATAGTTCGTTAGCACGCTCATGGTCGCCGATAAGCCCGAGGTTATCCAACAGCATCGTGATTGCCCAACCGAAGACTGGATTAACGAATGCACAGGCAAAAATACAGATACCTGCACTGAGTGAATCTTTATGCTTATGGATCATCTGCATACCCGCTTCAAGAAGTGGTAAGAATACACCCACAATCAAAGCAACGCGCAGAACAGGTTCCCACATTGCTAGATCCATTGGGTAGCCAATTACCGCCGCCGCAATACACATGAAACCCGTTAACAGTGCGCCACCTGGAATAGGACGTTTGGCAATTGCGGCTGGAATCATGTACGTACCCCAAGAAGAAGCTAAATTACCGCCACCTAATAGTGAACCAACCCCCTGACGAACAGACGCTCCGACCATCGTGTCGTCGACATCCATGAGTACGCCTTTCGCTTCTTTTGGGTAGTTAAGTTCTTGAAACACACGATGGCCGAGATAATCAGGGGACCACATAGCGACTGCCAATAGAGCAAATGGAGTCACGGCAATAAAGTGCTCTAGAGTTGGCCAGCCTAGTTGCCAACCAGTATTTTCACCCCACCAGTAAAATGGACTGAAATTAGGCAGGCCCGGCTCTGTGGTAAAAGCAAACTCAGCGCCCATCAAATAAGCAACAATACCCGCGAGTGCAGAGCACAATGGGATAGCGAGCCAACGTTTATTGATCTTGGCTAAGTAAGCGTAAACCATAACGGTTAGGCCTATGACCACAAACGAAATGTAACCTTGGTCCGTACTTGCAGCCCACGCTTCCGTCTTATTAATTTGCCCGAGCAACCCAACAGCACCAAGGTAGATCAACAACCCTCCTCGAACCCCGATACCAGTCAGAGTCATGAGTTTAGAGCCACCTTTGGTTAAGGCGAGAATTAACCCAAAAACACATACCATCAAACCTAGCGCGAGAGGGTGCCCTCCTGCAGCTGCAATCATAGGAATCAGCGGTATCATTGGGCCATGGGTTCCCGCTAAGTTTGCATTCGGGTTTAGTATGGCAGAAAACAGGATGACGAACAGGGCTCCAGCGATAAGTAATTCGTAACGCACGTTTTCTGCAATGAATTCCGGAGATAAACCAAACTGAGCAGCAAAAGCGGAAACCATGGCAGTGACCATAACCACTTTACCAATGGTTGCTGCTAATGCCGGTACCCAGTCTTCGATTTCAATACTGTAATCACGTGAGGGCAAATGAATTCCCCAGCGACGGAAACTCATGACGGTTAAATCATGATTTAGAAAGTCTTCTCGGTTTTCAAATTCATGCGGTTTTTTGCGCACATCCCTGTAAAAAGTCTTACTTTTGTCAGACATTGAGTCATCCTTTTATGTTTCAACGTTGAACTACGTCAACTAGAGTTTCGCTTGGTAGACAGGCCTTCGACCAATACGAGACAACACCCACATCAAACTTCTAGGCCATACTAAGAAAGCGGCATGAACCAATTTTGATTTTGAGCTTATTAAGCATGTGTTGCTATGGGTAGGAATATTAGACATTAGTAAAAGAACAACAAAAATCTCACTTATTACACAATGATTCAACATCGAGCTAGGACGCTTGAACTTTTATGAGTCATTTTTGAGCAGAGAGCCAAGTAGAACGGCTAATTCCGATTTATACTTTCAAGGTAGAGAGCACTGTGCTCGCATCCACCGCAAAGTAACTATAGATATCTCTGCATTGTATACTTTGTTAAACTCCGCCCTTTAATGAGTAAGGCCCTTAAAAATGATGACTGACGAAGAGAGAATCGAGCTGCAACAGAACAATCCACTGCACGGGTTAAAGCTAGAGACTATGTTGCAAGAGTTAGTAGATTTTTACGGCTGGGACATTCTAGATACAGCAATGCGTTTTAATTGCTTTAACACTAAGCCTTCGATTGCAAGTAGCGTGAAGTATTTAAAGAAAACCGAATGGGCGAGAGAAAAATTAGAAAACTTTTACCTTTATCGTTTTAAGCGCATGCCACGCGCGAGCGAAGAAGAATACAACTTACCGCCAAGAGCTCGTACGTTCCCTCATGGCCTTGAACCTAAAGAACCTATGCCACTAACCGTTGACTCTATTCTTAAGTCACAAGCTAAAGCAGCGTCTGCATTTAAAAAGCGTTCACCTCGCGGACGCCCTGCTCGTCGCCAATAACACTATCTTGAAAAGCAATAGAGCCCTACTGGTAGCTCCAGCAGGGCTCTATTGTTCTTTAAAGGAATGGCTAGAAGCGAAGACTCAAGCTAGTGAGCATTCCCTTTCTCTAACAACTCCCGTAAGTAAACTCACATGTAGTTTACGTTTTCTATTGATTACGCTTTTTCTTCTTTTTACCCGTACCTGCCGGCTTCGCTCGCGGCTTCATTGGTAAAAAGTAGGCTTCACTCTGATCGTCTTCCACTTCAAAACCGACTACGTGCTCGCGTTCAAGTTGGAACTTATTTTTCTTTTCTATCACTTTGAAATGGTGGTAGTCGTCGTAATCGATAAGAGATAATCCTAAACCTACTTCACCAGCACGACCACTACGACCGATTCGATGCATATAATCAGCAGGGCTACGCGGAAGATCGAAGTTAATCACCACTGGAAGTTTTTCAATATCAAGGCCGCGTGCTGCGATATCGGTGGCAATAAGAACTTGAATCTCGCCAGACTTAAAACCGTCAAGGACACGAGTACGAGCGCCCTGCCCTTTATCACCATGGAAAACTTCAGCGGTAATACCGCGTTTTGACAGCTTTTGAGCTAAATGGTTACAGGCATTCTTAGCATTCACAAAAATCAAAGTCTGTCGCCACTGATGCTGTTTGATTAAGTGCGCGAGTACCGCCGTCTTCTCACCTTTATTTACAATAAACACGCGCTGCACCAAAGTGCTGGCTTCTGCGCTCTGCAACTGAACTTCAACAGGATCGCGGAGCAACTGCTGAGCCAGCGTCGTGACTTTATCAGGGAAAGTAGCAGAAAATAACAGCGTCTGTTTCTTCTCTGGTAGTAACGCAAGAATCTTATTCAGTTCTTCGGTAAATCCGAGGCTCAACATTCGGTCGGCTTCGTCAAGAACAAGCGTTTTTACTTGGTCCAACTTAATCGCGTTACTGGATACCAGATCAAGTAATCGACCCGGCGTTGCAACAATGATGTCACAGCCACCACGAAGCGCCAGCATTTGTGGGTTCACCGATACACCACCAAATACGGCAACCGTTTTGATCTTATCTCGAAGATGGTATGAGTAAGATTTGACGTTGTATGCCACCTGTGATGCCAACTCACGAGTTGGAACTAAAATCAGGTGAGAAACGAAGTTACCACGGCGATTGTTTGATTCGTCTTGCTGAACAATTTTTTGCAAGATTGGCAGCGAAAAAGCAGCGGTTTTACCAGACCCCGTATTGGCACCACCAATAATATCTTTCCCTTCAAGGATATCAGGAATAGAACGGGATTGAATGGGCGTCGGTTGGCTGTATTCTAACGCTTCTAGTCGCTCGACTAAGGTTGGAATCAGGCCAAGATCGGCAAATGTCGCTTGCTGTGTTTTATCTGTCATTACGATGAGTGGCTCAGTGCTAGTAAAGGCCGTGTATCTTATGCTATTTCGCGTCTGGATGTTAGAGATAATGGCCCAAACAGAAGATTGGTGAAAGAAGCACTATAGGGTTCAGGAACTTCCTTTCACTAACATGAGTTAATGATTTCGATAACCAATACTCTACGACCAAGATGGTAGAGCTCACGACAAGCAAAGGGAAAAGGAGTCAGGCATTCTGACTCCTGTAAAACAAAACACATTGTATTTTGGGGAAAGAGATTACAAAGGCAGGCCACATCCGAATCAAAGGCTTAACCACACTATTTAAGCTCTGCGGTTTTAAGAACTTAATATAGCTTGAGAAAATACTATAGCTTGCAGGTGGGCAAAGTTACTTAGAACTTCTACTTAAATTAGTAATGTACGAGTAACTTCAAGTATAGAAAATTACTTAATTCAGTGTCCAAAATTGCTGGTTCGGATCTAGTAAGACAAACGGATTCCCTAAGTTTTTGGGGCTCTTGCTTTAAACGATAATGGAGTACTGTCGAGCTAGAACGTATCTACTCTTCGTGGTTAGTCACAATACATGCTTGTGCAAGCTGTTGATATTCAACTTGCATGGTTATTAGAAAGTCATCTGCATTTTCAAACCTCGCGATTGGCACTCCCAATACAACATCACAGTTAAAAGGAACAAGCATCGCTGTTCCTTTAGGGAGCGCTCGACCTAATCCGCGCATCACCACCGGAATGACAGGACAAGTTTTATGTTCATTAACTAAGTGATAAATCCCTTTCTTTAACCCGCTCATAGTTTCAGGTTCACCGCGACTACCTTCAGGAAAGATAATCAAGATATCTCCTTGATTAAGTGCCTTATGGCACTCATCAAATACAGTATGCCGCTCGCTTTTACTCGGTGAACGATGGATGGGAATAATGCCCAAAATATTGAGTGATAACCATGCTGATACTTTGTTTTTGAGAAAGTAATCGGCTGCTGCCACAGGACGCACCTTATGTACCATACTGATAGGAAAGAGTGCCAGTAATACCAAAGTATCGAGATGACTATTGTGGTTAGCCGCGACCACCATAGGACCATTGCTTGGCAGATTTTGCCGATTAATGATGTTGAGCCCCAAACCAACAAACACCAGTGGTTTCACAAACAGCAAGACGAACAAAACTTTTAAAATTTTCATATCGTCTTCTTAGTAGTAGAGGTAATAAATATAGTGGAAGAATAAGGGGGCGGTGAACATCAGGCTATCAATACGATCTAAAATGCCGCCATGGCCGGGGATAAACTGGCTGGTATCCTTAATTTGTAAGTCACGTTTAACCGATGAAATTACCAAATCGCCAATAAAGCCACTCAAGGCGATAATCATCCCTGCAACTAAACCTTGAACTGAAGTTAATGGTGTCAGGTAAGGTGCCACAAAATAGCTAGTGATGATGATGGTTGCCGCACCACCAATAAAGCCTTCCCATGTTTTGTTTGGACTGACTTTCGGTACGATTTTGTGTTTACCGAAGCTCTTACCCCATACGTATTGACAAACATCACTAAACTGAGTGAATACCAATAAGAACAGTAGCATTCCCATTGAACCGGTCTCTGGATTCTTGCTGGGCAATACCAATAAATATGCCATATGACTAACACAAAATACCGTCAGCATTAGCGCCCAGTGAATGATACCTGCTGAGCGAATGAAACCTTTGGTATCACCAATCAGCACCGCGACCATTGGAAGATAGAGGAAGGTGAAGACAGGAATAAAGATGATATACATGCCATACCAACCGATTGATAACCAGTAGTATTGAAACGGGATCGAAAGGTAAGCCCAGAAGATCACACGTCGATCTGTCATGCGCGTTGGTACTACAGAGAGAAACTCTTTCAGCGCCATAAAACTCAAAAAGGCGACAGAAATCAGCGTGTATTGAGTGGGCAGATAGAGCACAACAAAGACGATTCCGATCATCCACCACCAAGAACGAATGCGAAGTTTAAGCTCGTGGTAATCCTTATTAAGATTATGGCGTGACAAATACAGGTAAACCAAAGTGCCAATCACTAGTACGAGTGTGATGGCGGCCATCATGTATAACGAATGCGTAGGGATATTAATCATGGTTAGTTTCACCTACCGCCTTATCGATTGTCTCGTTGGCTGTTAGAGACTTAGAATGCTTGGCCTGATGATTTTTTTCATGGTTCAATAATAAGTTAGCGAGTTCTTTTTTAGCATTAAAAATACATACCAAACGACGCCAACAAGTTACAGCACAGCCAATTACCATGATTGCAAGCGATATGTCCATCAAATAAATGCCAAGTGATAACGTAAACCAATGGTTAATCGCCATTACTAAAAGAGTTACTGTGAGTAGGGCCATTCGATGCTGCTTAGCCATTGGTCCTCGAAAGTCGGCCGAGCAGTCCATGCTAACACCCAAAACGCGAATGTAAGCTGAGAGTACCGCTAATAGTGCCGCAATCCAAGCTAGAGGCATAGAAAATGCTGAATGAGCAACGAAACCAGCAGCGATAATCAACAGCGGATCGGCAATACGGTCTGGAACATCGTTAAACAACTCACCAGCAGGGGTTTTCTTCCCACCTTCTACAGCGACCATTCCGTCAAATAGATTGCACAATAACCGCATTTGAACCATCAGAGCGAACAGCACTAACCAAATTGGCGTAGGCCAGAAGCGATAACTAGCTGCAAAAGCAAGGCCAATAGCGGCAAAGAGGATGCTCATCAGTGAGATTTGGTTAGGGGTAATGTTTTTTTGGCTCAGCCAAATAGCAATTCGTTTGATAACTGAGATTTTACGCACTGCAAGAGGGCGTCGATTAGACTCGTTTTTGGATTCCATGCAGTCCATGTCCTTAAATAAGTTTTGTCGCTGTTACAGCAATTGCACATATAATTATCGGTTGACCTAAGAAAGCAGCAGCAAACAACGCGGCCTCACCATGTGCGCTCTGGAGTATAAATTTGAACATGTCAGAGCGAACATTCCCAAACCAATACACTAGGTGGTAATCATCTTTAAACACTAGGTCACTGGCAGCAATACTCGCCGATACAACAAACGTTAAAGCTCCTGCACCTTTAAAGTTTGCAACCCTAGATTTCGGGCTAAAACCCGGTTGCATTGCTTTAAATGAGTTAAGCGAGTATTTTTTCCGTTCATGTTGATACGAGCGCCATTCACAAACGCATGTTTGAGTGCTTTCCCGTTCTGATCTGTCCCATTGAATGCGACAATGATTTTTCCTCTGCTCTCAACAAGATCCGCCTTAATGTTCATATCCCCGAATTGCTTAGCAATAGACGCGGCGTCAAACATCGGCTCTGTGTGGTTGAACCATGATTTTGCTGCATTAATACTCGCAACCAGAATCGAGCCAAACGTTATGCAATATCTTGTGCGCATCTTCTAAATCAGTAATAAGTATATGTTGATGATTTTTAGTCATTTCATCTTCAAGTGAACACTGTTGCCCGGTAGAATCGCTCAGAATTTGAGGCGTTTTTAAACCTTGAGAGATTTGACCTAATCCAGCCTCTTGTCTATCTCTAAGAACCCTCTCTCTAATTTCTGTCCTTCGCTTTTCATCGCTCGCGGTATACCTCAACTCTTCCCTCTTCCTGCGCTCTCGACGTTGGCGAGCTACTCGTTCTCTAGTTGTTTCTTGTCTTTCTTTTTGGGCTACGGAGCGGATTCATATCTCATGGGAGTCGGTTTTACTGATAAATAAAAAGGATAATAACAATATTTTCAGTTATTTATCATCCTCAAAAAGATTACCTGATGATTTAACCAGTTAAATAGACAATTTGACAGACCAAACAGGCACAATGAAGGCTCAATAGTGTTGGGTTACATTCTATCGGATAACTTTTCGTAGGGTAAAATGAACGACACAGATCTTCTAGAGTGTTTGGTCTAGCGAGTTTTGGGGCACTTTTGCGTTAGAAGTTGCCCACGGTAAAATTTCTGGACAAAATGTATGGTACGCCCCGTTTTGCAAGTGAAAAATCCAAATAACGGCGTTGGTTTGCGCTAATGTATTCAGAGTCTAATTGGGACACTGATTAGTTAGC
>NZ_JADDYH010000037.1:0-417 GCF_015163595.1 Vibrio sp. OPT41
ACAAACATTGAGAACTTTACAAACAACAATAAATTGTTGTTTTGTCAGCTTTCCAAATTGTTAAAGAGCTAGATTTTCTGATGAAAACCATTTTTAAAAACTCTCAAGAGAGAATGTTTAAAGATGGTGGGCGATACCGGGCTCGAACCAGTGACCCCCTGCTTGTAAGGCAGGTGCTCTCCCAACTGAGCTAATCGCCCACATTAGTTTTACTTCTTAGTGGAAGAAGTTCCTCGAATGGTGGAGCTATGCGGGATCGAACCGCAGACCTCCTGCGTGCAAGGCAGGCGCTCTCCCAGCTGAGCTATAGCCCCATCGAGAAATGGTGGGTCGTGCAGGATTCGAACCTGCGACCAATTGATTAAAAGTCAACTGCTCTACCAACTGAGCTAACGACCCAATGGTATCCCGTAGGGG
>NZ_JADDYH010000038.1:0-27425 GCF_015163595.1 Vibrio sp. OPT41
GCGAGGGAGTAATCGCGCTGAGTTCTTTTAGTTGTTGATTTCATAACACTCTCCAATTTTGGGGGTGGAAAGTGTCAACCTTATTTAGGACGGCACAATCAATTAAAACAAAGCGGGAACTGGTACTCCCGCTTTTTTAACATGACCAAACTCTGTTATTTTCTCTGCTTATTGATTTAGGCTAAACCTCGATCACCCACCTCATCTGGCAACTGTTGCAAAAGCCACTCTCTAAAACGCTTGACGCTTGCTGGGATTAAACCTCTATTTTTAGGTTCAAGCATAGAGAAATTGGAAGGTGTTGAAAGCACGTGTTCGACTGGCCTAACTAAAGCACCGCTTTGTAAATAGTCGTCCACTAATGATCCCCAGGCTAACGCGATGCCTGACCATTAATTGCCGCTTGTAACAGCATTGGATAGTTATTGATGTTCATGCGATTACGAGGCGAAATATTTGGCAATCCTACACTCGCAAACCACTGCTCCCAGTTCACCCAATCTCTTTGAGACTCTTCCAGATAGAGTAACGTTTTATTGAAGATTTCTTCTGGCTCATTAGGCTGGCCGATTTTCTCTAAATAAAGCGGACTACACACAGGGAATACTTCTTCAGAAAATAGCGTTGTCACGTCCATTTCTGCAGGTGGAGTGCGACAATAAAACAAGGCGATATCGCAATCTAATCGGCGTAAGTCCAACACATTATCTGAGGCCAATATCCTTATATCGATGTCATCATGTTCATTTTGAAATTGAGCAACCTTAGGCAACAACCACAAGGCTGCCATTGCATTTGTCGTCGCAACCGTGATCTTTTGTTCGCCCTGCCACTTCTTCACTTCACCCGTGATTTGAGCAATATCGAGCAAAGATTGGCTGACAGCTTGATAATATTGAAGACCTGTAGGCGTTAAATTAATGCTTCGATTGGCTCGCGTGAACATAGCCTTGCCTAAGTATTCTTCTAATTGTCTAATTTGGCGACTGATAGCACCTTGGGTCACGTTTAGTTCGTCAGCGGCTAATGTAAAACTCAAGTGCCGCGCCGACGCTTCAAACGCAACGAGGCTATTTAAAGGTGGGAGGGGTTTGATTTTCATGTATCTTCCAGTAAGGCAGTATTGTAATTATTTTTATTCCCGGCAATCTTATGTTGCACGTGGATAATGCCATTCTGGACAACACCCCAAAAACGACAATTTATAAATGATAAAAAATAGAGATGAATCATAAATTGTTGTGAGAGAGACTGCCGTATACAGTTTCGTGGCTACAACGAGCACAAAAAGAGGAGCAGTTACTCCTCTTTTGCCTAGCCTTTTGCTCACTTTCTTCGAGTTAGCCCATTTACCCTATTGCCAATTTAGTGCTCGCGTAACGCGCTTTTTTCTTTCTTGGACTGGCTAAGAAGTACGCCAAAGTAAGGGGGCCTAATCGTCCCATAAACATCATGAAGATGATCACTAACTCACCCGGTTCGGACAAACTGCCCGTTAAGCCTCGCGACAAACCAACCGTACCCAGTGCCGAGACCGCTTCGAACATAATATCTAACATAGACGCTTTCTCTGTCAGTAACAGCGTGAATATGGCAAACCAAGTCACGCCCACCGAGATCAGAGTCAGCGCCAATGCCTTGCTGATGGTCTCTTTGGGAATCTTGCGTTGAAAGGCATAGGTTGCTTCATCGCGACGCAAATAGCTGTAAGTCGCCAAGACTAACACTATAAATGTCACAACTTTAATGCCACTTGCCGTACTCAATGATCCACCGCCGATAAACATCAACACCAGAATGATCGCCGTTGTGGCATCTTCCAACTGATCGATAGCTAAAGTGTTGAACCCTGCCGTTCTTGGCGTCACCGCTTGAAACCACGATGCCCACCATTTCCCTGCTTCGCTCAAAGGGCCAAGCGTGTTGGGGTTATCATATTCAATCAGGTAAATGGCGATAAGTGCCACCACGTTAATGATCACCGTGCCTAAGATCATCATTCGACTGTAAACGGTGAGTCGGTGCCAACGGCGATTGCGTTTTAAGTCAATCCAAACCGAGAAGCCTAAACCACCAATAATGAACAAACTGGTAATGGTGAAGTTAACGACCGGGTCGTCCACGTAAGGCATTAAGCTATCGGCACTCAACGCAAAACCTGCATTGTTAAACGCACTGATGGTGTAGAAGAAACCATGGAACAAACTGGTTTTCCAACCCAGCTCTTCACTCCAATAAACGCTCAAAATAGTGAAACCAATAAGTTCAACGAGCAGAGCGAACATCAATACAGATTTAGCAGTGGCAATGAGTGTCGATGAGTCAGTTTGGTTGAACGCCTCTCTCGCGACGGCTCGCTCCAAAAAGCCAATTTTTCCGCCCAGAGCCAGCAAGGTCACGATGGCAAACGTCATTAAACCTAGGCCACCACATTGAATCAGGAAAGCAATAACCACTTGCCCAAAAGGCGTAAACGCCGTGCCCGTGTCCACCACAACTAATCCCGTCACCGTAATGGCCGATGTCGCAGTAAACAGGCTTTGAATCCAAGTGATGGGCTCTGTGGTGGCAATCGGCAGTTTGAGTAAGACCGTGCCGAGCATGATCAAGCACGCAAAGCTGAGGCTAAGTATTAATGGCGGTGCGCCCAACAATTTTTTGCCCGCTTTGGGTTTTCGCTCGATTGGGATAATAGAGGGATGCCACAAAACCATGTTACACCAACCTTGGAGCGACGTATTTCAGCTCAGCGCGACTACCGCAAAGCAACAGCGTGTCGAACTCATTAAGCACAAACTCATCTTTGATATTGGTGTAGACGGCTTCTTCGCGCTTCACCAATATCGGCTGAATGTTGTAACTACCTCGGCTGATCAACTTAGAAAGCGGTGTATCGTGCAGATTGGATTTAACGTGGATTTCCACCACATACAAACCATGCCCCATTTCCAAATAGTTATTCACCATCGGATAGTTGAGTGCCTGCGCGACTCTTACGCCCATCTCCTCTTCCGGATGAATAATGCGTTGTACACCAAGCTTAGACACGATGGTATGGTGCGCTTTGGTGCTAGCTTTGACCCAAATAGATTTCACACCCAGATTTTTCAGCGCCAGCGTACACAACAAACTGGCTTGCATGTCTTCGCCGATCGCTACCAACACCACATCACTGTTCGCTAACGCTAACTCTCTGAGTGCACCTTCGTCTGTTGCGTCACATATGACCGCTTGCGTTAACTCTTCGACGTATTTTTCGACGATTTTAGGGTCGCTATCCACCCCCGTTACGGTGTGTCCAAGATGAATAAGTTCTAAGCTGGCGGCAACGCCAAATCGCCCTAGACCAATTACTGTAAAGTGAGCCATATCAATACCTAACTGTGTTTTATGTATAGAAAATGCTAATGCGTTAAGGGTTAGACTGGTTTTCCGTCACGGAAAATAGGCAACACGAATCCTGTTCGAGTGCCGATAACCAACACTAAACCTTGGCATTAACGTTGATTAAATTTGGAATTTAGTAGTGCTTGGACGTCTCAAGCACTAAACGATAACCCAGCCCTGGCTCGGTTTTTAATAGCCGCTGTTCGTCAGCACTATCGTTCAGTTTTTTGCGTAGTTGACTCACTAACACGCGTAAGTAGTGAGTGTCTTCGACATGACTTTTTCCCCAAATCACCGCTAGCAAATGAGTTTGCTCAATGAGTTTTCCCGGCTTGAGAATCAACTGTTCAATGAAAGAAAACTCTTTCTTGGTGAGTGGAATTTCCCTCTGATCCAACCAAAATTGGTGAGTACTTTTGATGATTTTGACTCGGCCAGCCACCAGCTCATCAGCGACGGTTTGCTCATCCACCAAATCTCGAACCAGCACTTTGATGCGCGCGATGAGCTCTTTTACGCCAAAAGGCTTGCTCAAGTAATCATTCGCGCCCGCTTCTAAAAGGCGGATTTTTTCCTCTTCTTGATCGCGAGCTGTCAGCACTAGCACTGGCGTTTTATACGTCTGACGAAGCGTAGTGAGAAACTCCGCCCCATCGCCGTCGGGCAAGCCTAAATCTAGCAGAATTACGTGCGGCGAATACGCTTCGAAACACGCTTTGGCTTCTGCAATGGTACTCGCGCCAATGTAATCAAACCCTTCAGCAGACAGCGAAATTCGAATAAAGGTATGAATGCGAGGCTCATCGTCCACAACTAAAACTTTGTAACTCACGCCTGCTCTGCTCCTTGATTGAGTGGAAGTCGAATGCGGATCAGCGTCCCTTCTGATACTGGCATAGATTGAATATATCCATGGTGTGCGGTGATGATACCTTTGGCAACCGCGAGTCCCATTCCGGTGCCTGAATCGGCCGATTTGTTGTTCACACCGGAATAGAAAAGGTTGAATATTTTTTCCGCATCTTCAGCTTTGATGCCAATCCCCATGTCCCGAACATCAATCACGCACGACGAACCCTGCTTAGAAAGTGAAACCTCGACAGATTCATTCTCTGGTGAAAATCGCATGGCATTATCCAGCACATTAAAAATCGCTTGTTCGATGAGCGAACGACTTACTGACAAATAGCCAACGGCATCATCCATATTCATGGATACTTTCTCGGTGTAATTCGGCAAACGAGAAACCGCATCCCGCACAATATTCGCAATAGGCTCATCTTTTTTGGTAATTTTTAATGTGCCGTGTTGGAGCTTAGTCGCCTGTAAGAGGTTCTCTATATATTGATGCAAGCGGTGGCTTTCTGAAGTCGCACTGTCGAGCAATTCTTTGCGCTCTAAGTCATTGAGCTTGGGCATGTACTCGTTGAGTGTGGTCAGTGTTCCAATAATGGTTGCCAACGGCGTGCGTAGGTCATGGGACACCGATAGCAGGATGCTGTTTTGCAGCTTGGTTTGTTTTAATTCTCCCTGCTGGCGACGATAAAGATCCGCAAAGGTGCTGGTGATAAATGCCACCACCATAAACACGACTAAATTAAAAATGTCTTCCGGACGAAACATCTGCAAAGAGTAACGAGGCGTCGTGAAAAAGAAGTTGAAGCTCAACGCTTCGATCACCGCCGCCGCATAAGCGAATCGCGAGTTGCATTGAAACGCCACTACCACGACTGCTAACTGTAAAATCAGCAGGACTGCGGCTGTAGAGCCAAACAGTTGGTCTAACAGCCATGAGACCACAACCGCGCCAACAATCACGGTAGTAGAAAAGAGAAAGGTGTTATCTCGCCATTGAACAAACATAAAATACATCAACCAAAATTCGATGTAGAAAACTTTAGCAAAAGCCCATTCGGAGTTCGCGTAAAAAAAGCGTAAAAAATTCAATAACGACAGTGAGTTATAAACATAATCATCATTAAGTTGGCCTAACTCAATGAATAATCACAAGTTAACGTTGCCCATTAACGCCTACTTACTCGGTATAAACGACAGACACAAAAAAGAGGAGCATTTGCTCCTCTTTCGTGTAGCGTCATATTAGATGACTTGCAGTTGAGCATCACCTTGCTCAGACAAAAAACCGCCGGTTTGATGCTTCCACAACTGAGCGTAAACACCACCCAATTGCAGCAGCTCGTAATGCGAGCCTTGCTCAATGATTTTGCCGTCATCCATTACAATCAAACGATCCATCGCGGCAATCGTTGATAAACGGTGAGCAATCGCAATCACTGTTTTTCCTTCCATCAGAACTTCAAGGTTTTCTTGAATTGCCGATTCTACTTCTGAATCAAGTGCAGACGTTGCTTCATCCATGATCAAAATTGGCGCGTTTTTCAGCAGAACGCGAGCAATCGCCACACGTTGACGCTGACCACCAGACAGCTTCACACCGCGTTCACCCACTTCAACGTCATAACCAACGTTACCTTGCTCGTCTCGTAGAGATTGAATGAAATCATGAGCATGTGCTTTCTCAGCAGCTGCGATAACGGCATCCATTGAAGCATCTGGATCACCGTAAAGAATGTTCTCTTTAATTGAGCGATGTAGCAAAGAGGTGTCTTGCGTGATCATACCGATGTGTTGGCGAAGCGACTCTTGTTCAACTTGAGAAATGTCCTGTCCATCAATACAAATCTTACCGCTATTTACGTCGTAAAAGCGCAGCAACAAGTTGACCAACGTGGATTTACCTGCCCCAGAGCGACCGACAATGCCGACTTTTTCGCCCGGTTTGATAGTCAGATTCAAGTTCTCAAATACTGCCTTCTCATCACTGTAGTTAAAACCTACGTGATCAAAGCAGATCTCACCTTGAGAGATTTGCAAAGGCTTAGCATTTGGTACGTCTTTCACTTCAACATCGTTTGAAATCGTATTAATACCGTCTACTACTGTACCGATGTTTTCAAACAGTGCGCTAACTTCCCACATGATCCACTTCGACATACCTTGTACGCGCAACGCAATACTGATGGCAATCGCAATAGCACCAATTGTTACAGCGTGATCTAGCCATAGATAAACCGAAATGGCACTAATAGACATCAGCAGCAAATAGTTGATGGCATCCACACTAAACAGTAAACAAGTCACCATGCGCATTTGGCGGTAAACCGTCACCAAAAATTGCTTCATGCTGCTTTCTGCGTATTCCAACTCTCGTTGCGAGTGCGCGAATAGCTTTACGGTAGATATGTTGGTGTAAGAATCGACAATGCGCCCAGTCATTACAGAACGAGCATCCGCTTGCTCCGTCGCTACTTGTTTCATTTTAGGGATAAAGTAGAACTGGATAACCGCGTACATTCCTATCCAAATCACAATAGGCAACATTAGCAAACCATCAGCTTCGCCCATCATCCAGAGCATCGAAAGAAAATAAACGCTGATATAAACCAGTACATCCACCAGCTTCATGACCGTTTCTCGTACCGCTAACGCACTTTGCATCACTTTGGTCGCAACTCGGCCTGCAAAGTCACGCTGGAAAAATCCAACCGCTTGTTTTAGCAAGTAACGGTGAATCAACCAACGGATAGACATCGGGTAGTTACCCAATAACGTTTGGTGCATCACCATTGAGTGGACAAAACCGAGAGCTGGCATCACAACCGCCACTAAGAACAGCATCATTAGCATGCGATCACCCTGGTCTTGCCAGAATGTTGCGCGATCTTGATTAGAGAGAATATCGACGAGCTCGCCCATATAACGCAACAGCGTCACCTCAGTAATGGCAATAAGCGCACTGAACACAGCCATAACGAGTAAAGGGGCTTCAAAGCCACGAGTGTAAAAACGACAAAAGCCAAATAGCGTCTTCGGTGGCTTTTCGGTTTCCATCTGGGGAAAGGGTTGGGTCAGCTTTTCAAACCAATTGAACATAACAATGACTTTAGGTACCGCGAATGAATTTGCGAACGTTTTACTATCTTTTGATACAAAAGTCAGTAAAATACCGAAACAAAAGCTCAAATGATAATAATTACAATTAAGCTTAGCGTTAATCATAATTATCGGGAATAGATTTATGCAAAAGAATAACTCACTGACCATCGCTATCCGCAACGCGTTGGTTTGTGCTTTAGCACCTACAGCAGTGGTTGCATTCACAGCACAAGCTCAAGAAGACGTCGTACAAGATGACGTGATTGCCATGGAGACCATAACGGTCACCGCGCAAGCACTTAAAGTAGAAACCCCTGCAGCAGAAACGCCGCGCAGCGTATCTATCATTTCTGAAGATGAACTTCGTGTTCGTGCACCGAAAAAGCTAGATGAAGCATTACGCTACACGTCTGGTGTAACCGCTCAGCCTTATGGCGCAGACAACGACACTGATTGGTTCAAAGTTCGTGGATTTGATGCAGCGACTTACCTAAACGGCAACCGCCTATTCCGCGATGGTTACTACACATGGTTGGTCGAACCTTACGGCCTAGAAAGTGTAGAAGTCGTTAAAGGTCCATCGGCTATTCTGTTTGGTGAATCGGCACCAGGCGGTATCGTGAATGCTGTTCAGAAAAAACCAACGTTTACGCCTCAAGGCGAAGTAAAAGTCGAAGTTGGCAACAACCAACACCAATCCGTAGGTTTTGACATTGCTGACGAAGCAAACGACGCAGGCACTGTGCGCTATCGTTTGGTTGGCTTGATGACAAGCCAAGATGGTGAACTGGACGGCACAAATAACGAGCGTTTCTACCTAGCGCCAAGTGTCGAGTTCGACATTTCTGACCGTACAATGCTGACCGTTTTGGCAACTTACCTTCATGATGACGGTGTACCAACTAACCCATTCTTCCCGGCAGCAGGTACTCTGATTGGTTCTAACTTTGGCAAAATCGATCCTTCGACTAACCTTGGTCAGCCAAACTACGATAAATACGAACGCACGCAGTTTTCTCTAGGTTACTTACTAGAGCACGACATCAATGACACGTGGTCACTCTCGCAAAACCTCAACTACGGTTCGAATGAGTTGTACTTGCGCAGCTCTTACGCGTTCTCAAACAACGATCCAGCGAAAGAAGAGTTAACGCAAGGCATCGTATTCCGTGACGGAAAAAACCAGAGCATCACGTTCGATAACAATGCTGTCGGCAACTGGATGACAGACAACGCAGAGCACACAGTGCTTATCGGTATGGATCTGCAATTCCACAAAACCGATGGCGACGAGCAAGACAACTATGCATTTGGCACTATCAACCCGTGGAACCCAGTTTACGGCAACTTCACCCCTCTTGATCCTGCCAACAACGTGAAACGTGAGATTGAGAAATCTCAAGCAAGTCTCTATTCACAATACCAATTGAAACTGCATGAACAGTGGATTGGTAACATAGGTGCTCGTTACGACTGGGTGAAAACAGAAAACTCTGGCAAGGGCGCTACCGTTGATCAAAGTGAATCTCGTGATGATGGTCAGCTCTCTCTAAGTGCGGGTGTGATGTACCTTGCAAACAATGGCCTGTCACCTTACGCAAACTACTCTCAGTCGTTTGAAGTGATCAGCACTATTGATGCGGCAACCAATGAACTTTACAAACCGCTGGAAGGCGAGCAAGTAGAAGTGGGTGTAAAGTATGAGCCAAGCTTTATGGATGGCTTTATCAACCTTGCATGGTTCGACATCACGCAAAAGAACGCGTTGGTCACTAACCCATCAACATGGATTGCGACACAAACAGGTGAAGTGACATCTCAAGGTATTGAGCTAGAAAGCACGGCGCAGCTAACCGACGATCTAAAACTGATGGCAAGCTACACCTACACTAAAGCGAAAACAGATGAGAGCTTTGGCCAAGGTAAAAAACAAGCCGCACTTATTCCTGAGCATCAAGCGTCTGCATGGGTAGACTACAGCGCCTACAGCCTGATTCCAGGCCTCAATATCGGTACTGGTGTGCGCTACGTAGGTGAGTCAAAAGATAACCCTAAGAGCTCGAACCTAACGGTTCCTTCTGTCACTCTTTGGGATGCGTCAGTCACTTACGACATCACTTCACAGTGGCAAGCACAGCTAAACGTGAACAACATCCTAGATAAAGAGTTTGTTTCAGGTTGCGATTACTGGTGTTACTACGGCCAGTCTCGCTCTGTTATGCTAAACGCAAACTACCGCTGGTAATTGTACTTCTACTCCCCTCTATTGAGGGGAGTTTTCTCCTAAGAGCCATCCATGTTTCAACTGTCTAATATTGAGATCGTGCGAGGTGGACGTCAGATCCTCGGCATCGAACAACTTAACATCCCAACAAATGAGCTAACGGTCGTTTTAGGCCATAACGGTTCAGGTAAGTCGACACTGGTGAACCTGCTTTCTGGTCAAATGCCACCAGATAAAGGCACGGTAACACTAAACGATACTTCCCTTTCATCACTCAAAACCAAAGAGTTGGCAAAACAGATCGCCTATTTGCCACAAAAGCTGCCCTCTTCGGCTGGTTTAACGGTAGAAGAGCTAGTGCGCTTAGGTCGCTTTCCGTGGCGTGGGGCACTTGGTCGTTGGAAAGCTGAAGACAAACAGATCATCACGCAGGCTATGGAACGAACAGGGGTTACACCTTTTGCTCAAGCTTTGGCGGATGACTTATCGGGCGGCGAGCGCCAACGTGCTTGGGTGTCTATGCTACTGGCTCAACAATCGCCAATTTTAATTCTCGATGAGCCAACCTCGGCGCTCGATGTTCACCATCAGTTTCAACTAATGGCGCTGCTGGCAGAACTGAATCGAACCGAGAATGTAGGCATTATCGTGATCCTGCACGATCTGAACTTAGCACTGCGCTACGCCACCCACATTGTTGCGCTCAAAAAAGGTAAGATTGCCTTTGAAGGCAACGCCGACATGTTGTTAGACGAGGCACGCCTTTCTAAACTATATGAGTCACCAATTAAGCTGATTGAACACCCAAGCCCGGCTAACACATTAGCGAGCCAAAAGGTGGCTGTTGTATGCGCATAATAGCTCGTTTACTTACTGTGGTTACACAATCTGCTTTTCTCCTCGCATTTTTTATGACCAATGCACATGCAGTCATCACCGTTACCGATGAATATGGCGAGCATAGTTTTGAGCAAGCGCCTCAACGCGTTGTAGCCTTAAACTGGGACATCTTAGAACAAGTTTTGGCGCTAAACGTAGAACCAATCGCAGCCCCAAATTTACCAGGCTACCGCCAATGGGTCGTCAATCCAACTGCACCAGAGTCAATTGAAGATATTGGAACCCGAGCAGAACCCAACTTAGAAAAAATAGCCAGTTTGAAACCAGATGTCATCCTTGCTGCATCTCCACAGCAAGACTTGATTCCGTTACTCAAACAAATTGCTCCGGTAATCTATTTACCTAATTTTTCTGAAAATGAGGCCGCAGCTGAAACGGCCATTCGTCACTTTCGTACGCTCAGCAAGCTATTCAATAAAGAGGCACTTGCTGAACAGAAACTGGCAGAATTAGATGCTTCATTTGCGCAGATGCGCCAGCGAATTCGCCACTATTACTCTGCTCCACTCAGCGTTCTTGTGATGCGATTTTCAACTCCGAATACTGTATTACTTGCAACCGAAAACTCCACCACTGACTACGTGGTTAGAAAACTGGGATTACAGGCTCCAATTAAAGAGGACCCACGAGCGTGGGGAGTAAAGCAAGATCGAATCAATCGGCTTCAGGGCCTTCAAAACAGCTACGTTCTCTACGTACAACCTTTCCCAGAAGAACGAAAACTGAAAGAGTCGCCACTTTGGCAAGCGATGCCGTTTGTGAAACAGCAGCGGGTAAATTCAGTCAGAGCAGTGTGGGCGTATGGCGGTGCCATGTCTTTGCAATACACCGCTGAAGCGATTACCGACAGTCTAATAGAGTTGGCACCAGAACAATGAGAACGAAACATTATATTGGTTATCTGGCGCTGATTACGTTACTTAGCGTCTTTAGCCTACAAATTGATACTAATTTATCACTTTTCGAACAATGGCAATTATTAACAAAACCAGAGGTAGCAACCGAGTTTCGTGACGTATTCTTTACGCAAGCGCAACTTCCTAGGTTAAGTATGACCCTGCTTGTTGGTGCCATGCTTGGTCTCACCGGCAGCTTAATGCAGCAATTAACGCAGAATAACCTCACCTCGCCGTTGACTCTTGGCACCTCTTCTGGTGCTTGGCTTGCATTAGTCGTGGTAAACATTTGGTTCGTCGATTGGGTAGCCGATTACTCTGCATTAGCCGCAATGGTGGGGGCTTTAGTGGCGTTTGGCCTGATCGTATCAATTGCAGGCGTGCGTAATATGACAGGTTTGCCGCTGGTCGTTTCGGGGATGGTGATCAATATCTTGCTTGGTTCTATCGCCACAGCCATTATTATTTTAAATGCCCAGTTCGCACAGAATATTTTTATGTGGGGAGCCGGAGACCTTTCTCAATACAGCTGGGATTGGTTTGAGTGGTTATTGCCTCGCTGCGCTATCGCAATCGTAATTTTGATCGTCGCACCACGTATTCTGACCTTAATGAAACTAGGACAAGAAGGCGCAGCAGCCCGAGGCTTAGCGGTATTACCCGCGTTTGGTGCGTTAATGGTGATGGGTATTTGGCTGGTATCTGCCTCAATCACCGCAGTTGGCATTATCAGCTTCATCGGATTACTGACACCCAATATTGCCAGAGCGATGGGGGCAAGAACACCGCGCGACGAATTGATCAGCAGCATGCTTTTGGGCGCAATGCTACTAATCATCACAGACTCTGCCGCTATCTCGCTGAGCTTATGGTTAGAGGAAACCATTCCTAGCGGCGTAGCGGCTGCAGCTATTGGCGCTCCCGCTTTAATTTGGTTTACTCGTAAAAAGCTGACGGCAACCGATCAACTTAACCTTTCAATGAGCCAAGGAAAAACGGCGCTTTCTAAACGCGCGGTATGCAGCATTGCGCTATTCAGTCTGGTTGGGATTCTAGCTTACTCATTCGTTACCCATGGTATAAACGGAATTCAATGGTCTGTGCCAGGTGAGTTCCAATGGCAATTGCGTTGGCCGCGAATGTTAACCGCACTTTCTGTCGGTATTGCGCTATCCGTTGCCGGAATCATTTTGCAACGCATTGTTTATAACCCTCTGGCAAGTCCCGATATTCTCGGTGTGTCTTCCGGAGCCACGTTTGCCATTATTACGACAGGAGTCATCGCTGGGTCGCTTCTCTCCGCATTTAGCTGGGGTATCGCTTTTTTCGGAAGTATGTCCGTATTGATGTTATTGCTGATTATCGGTAAACGAAGCCATTTTAATCCATCTAACTTCGTGTTGTCCGGCATCGCACTAACGGCACTACTAGAAGCTCTTGTTCAATTTTCGCTAGCTCAAGGTTCTGGTGACAGTTACAAAATTTTATTGTGGTTAACTGGTTCAATTTATCGAGTCACAGCCGACACCGCACTGATGTTATGTTTGGCCATAATAGTTCTGCTTGCCGCTGTATTCTCGATTTCTCGTTGGCTAACACTAATTTCCATCGGGCGACAATTCTCAAATGCACGAGGGCTTAACCCTACCGTAGCCAATACGCTTATGCTCACCATCGTTGCTTTGTTATGCGCCTTTTCTACCGCTACAGTTGGTCCAATATCTTTTGTTGGCTTGGTCGCTCCCCATATGGCGATGATGTTAGGAGCAAGAAAAGTGAAAGAGCAACTGTGTGTCGGTGCCTTAATTGGCGCAACCCTAATGTTGTGGGCAGATTGGCTAGGACAAATCGCTATTTATCCAAGTCAGGTCGCAGCTGGCACGTTGGTCGCTATTATAGGCAGCACTTACTTCCTATTTTTAATGCTGAAGAGTAAGTTCAGCTAAGTTGGGAATATTGTTACAGCCTAAAAATACGCTAAGAAAAACAAACCCCGCTATTTTGATAGCGGGGTTTGAAATTAAAGGCGAAGTACGATGCTCTATTCTTCTCGCACTACAGGAAAACGTTGCTCATAAAGTTCCATAAAGTCCTTACGAATTAAGTGCTCTAAGTGGTTCGCTTTATCGGTTGGGCAGAAAATCATCACGTGCAGAATTTGTTCACCATTAATGTTGCTAGAAATATGCATATGTGGCTCAGAACCAGGAAGGTCAACACCGGCATGTTTTTCAATCATCGCATTGTAACGATGTGCAACATCAGCAAAGTAACTGCAATGTTCTTCAATTTTATCAGTTAAAATCGGTAACAGTGGATACAAATTGACGAAGTCTTTCACCACTACAGAAAAGTTGTGGTAAACGTACCGCTTCATGAAGTTGAGGTTCTTTACTGGATAGGTAAAGAACATACTATTAGGCAATGTCGCTGTTTTGCCGGTGTAATGATATTGCCCGTGATGCAGGTCGATCTCTTGAATCACCGTCGCCATCATATTGTGCTCAATCACTTCACCACACAACTTTCCGACCTCAATCCAGTCTCCAACGCGAAAAGAACGCGAACTTGCTCTTTGAATCGAACCCGTAAAACACAAAATGATTTCTTTGGATGCCACTACAATGGCAACGGCAATCGCCGTTACACTCAGAGCAAACTCGTTAATTTCTGATTGCCATAAAATAAATAAAATCAGTAATGTAACAGCAAAGGTGCCATTTTTAGTTCTGGACATCCAACTACGCTGATCTTCTGAGAGAAAAGCGTGATCACCACGAATCATCGATAAAATTGCACGACGAATTAACCACATAATCGCAAAGATCAGTGCGGTAAAAATCAATTTATGAGTGAGAAGAAAATCGACAACTAACTGCACTTTCTCCATTCCACGGCTCCCTCGAATAAAAATACGGCCCAGTAACAGCTAACGATAACAAATTATTTTGTCTGTTGTCCGTGCTCACTCAAGTCTTTTTGAAATTACTCCTCTCTGAAGGCGCGATTCATGCTTTCTGTAATTGGCTTTATTAGGTAGCTCAATGGCGTTCGTGGCTCAGATAAAATAAGCACTTCGGCATTCATGCCTGAGGTTAAACGATGTTTTGTCACATCTTCCGGTGAAATTGCAATTCTAGCGAGATAAAAATCTTCTTGGTTTTCTTGCGAGAGCTTATCGGCAGAAATCGTCAGCACAGTACCGTCTAAAGGTGCCAACGTCCGTGCATTCAGAGCGGTCAGACGAACATGCGCTTGCTGGCCTGGATTCACTAAATCAATATCCTGAGGATTAACACGAGCCTCGACTAACAACTTATCGTCTTGCGGGACCAGTTCTAGTAACGTTTCACCCGAGCCAATCACACCTTTTTCGGTAAACACTTGCATGTTGACTACGCGACCAGAAATAGGTGCGTTGATCGTTGTTCTTGCGACAATATCTTGAGCGGAGCGATATTCTTCCCGAATTGCGACAATTTCCGTTTTGGTATTTCGTAGTTCCTCGACAATCTCATTCAGCCTTTCAAGCTTCAACTCTTCAATTTGCGCTAGGTTCTCATCTAACCTTTTTCTAACGGTGAGCGACTGCCTATCTAACTGGCTTAAGGTACTTCTCACCTCCGCTGCTAAGCGCTTGAGTTGAAGTAAAGTAGATTTTCCCGAGAAACCTTTTTGCACCAAGGCTTGGTTGCTGTCTATTTCTTCAGCAATAAAGTTGAGCCGTTCCGTCTCAATCACTTTGGTTTGCTGAAGGTTTTCAAGCTCTAAATTTGCTCCAGAAATACTCTGCTCAATGATACTCAGTTTACTATCAAAGAATCGCTTTCTCGCTTCAAAGATCTTGTTTTGAACCAGTTGTGCTTCTTGTACGATATCGACACGGGGAATGCTTTCAAGATCATCAGACCATACAATCGTTGGAAGCTCATCAAGCTCCGCACTTAAACGGTTTTCCTTTGCTAGAGTATGGATAAAACGACCACTTAACGAGTCCAACTTAGCCATAGCTTGACGCTTAGAAAGTTGAATTAATAACTGACCTTTTTCGACTAAATCCCCTTCCTGTACATATAGCTTTTCAATAATACCGCCTTCTAAATGCTGAATTTCTTGTCGCTTAGTGAGAACTGACAAATCACCATAAGCAATCGCTGCACTTTCTAATTTGGCTGTTGCAGCCCAGTAGCCAAGGCCTCCAAGAAAAACACTTAAGGTCACCACACCGAGTAAAATTGGTTTTCGAAAGTTTAGTCTCGCTTTGGGGCTAAAACGATATACGATCTCGGTAGAACTCTGATTAACGGTTGGCAGTTGATTGCTCATTTCTTACCCTTGGGATATCTGTTCTTTCTTCGCCCATCAAACGTTTTAATACTTCATCTTTAGCGCCGTATAACTTGACTCGGCCGTCAGCCAAATACAAGAGCCTATCCATTTGTCGTAACGTGCTCGGATTGTGAGCAATGACGATAATCGTTGTACTCTGTGCTTTTAAATGGGCAATCAAACGTTGATACGCAGCCTCTCCCTCACCATCGAGGTTGGCATTCGCTTCATCGAAAATCACAATAGAAGGGTCGCCATAAACGGCTCTTGCAAGAGCGATTCTCTGCCTTTCCCCCCCAGATAAACCACGGCCATTTTCACCAATAATGCAATCATAGCCTTTGTTTTTCTTGAGTATTAATTCATGACATCCTGCTAGTTGAGCCGCCTTGATGACTTTAGCGGGGTCTTCTTCTTTAAAGCGCGCGATGTTCTCTCGAATTGTGCCAGGAAATAACTCCACCTCTTGAGCGAGATACCCAAAATGCACGCCGCGATCTTCAGATGCCCATACGGAGACTTCCATTCCATCAAGAGTCACTTTACCCGCTAATGGCTTAACCGTACCTAATAACAGCCGAGCAAACGTCGATTTACCCGTACCAGAAGGGCCAATCACCCCAACAGCAACACCCGGAGGAATCGATAAGCTGAGCGATGAGAGCACTGGTTCGGTTGCTCCAGGATGGCGATAGGCCAGTCCGGTAAGCTCATAGTGTCCTTTTGGTTTAGGCAGTGGCATATCTGATTCATCTTGGCGCACGATCGCATCGATTTCTTTCAACCTTTTATAGGCGCCTTTAGCAGACATCGCGCTTCGCCACGTGCCTATCGCCTGCTCCATCGGCGATAATGCCCGACTCATTAATATGGAGCTCGCGATCATCGCCCCTGCCGTTATCTCATGTTGGATAACTAACCATGCACCACCTCCCAGTAAAAATATCTGTAATGAGCCACGCACAAACTTAGAAAAGTTAGCCATGTAGATAGACTTACCTGCAACTCGCTCTTCAAGCACATTCACTTCGCTCACGCGCGACTGCCACTTCTCTAAAAATGCATTCATCATCCCCATTGCGAGAATTGAATTGGAGTTTTGCGTGGCTAATTCTGCGTTGTTGATATGAGAAATCGCTCTGACTTCGCTCTCTTGCATTGTTTTACGCGTCATTAGCTCATTAAGCAGACCTAGGCTAAACAATACGATAGATCCAAGTAACGCGATGTGACCTAGTATCGGGTGCAATAAATACACAAATAAAATAAATAGCGGTGTCCAGGGCGCATCCAACAGTGGATAAGGTGCTTGACTGCTCAAAAAGCTTTTGATGTTCTGAATGTCTCTCAGAGTTTGCGAGGTATAACTCTTCCCAGTATGTGATTGATATTGAATCGTGCGCTTGAGCATGAAAGCGGAGAGTTTTGTGTCCATCCAATAACCAAAAGATTTACTCATTTGTGCTCGTGCAATGTCGATGATGGACATGGTTAACAGCGCGACAATTACGATGACAGTGAGCAAGAATAAAGTATCGGTTGAGTAGGAGGATATAACTCGGTTGTACACTTGAAGCATGTACAACGGAATCGAGAGAACCAATAAGTTGATAAAAAGGCTAAAAACGATCAGCAAGCCCGCAAGCGTGCATAGTTTTTGTTTCACTTCTTTGAAAACCGTTTTTTGCACGACTACTTCCGTTTAACGTGAAAATTGTAGGCGCCAGAAATACTAGCGCCTAGCTTAAGGTAACCTCAAATCGCTCTAGAGTGTCCGATTAGTTCACCTCAGCATGGCAGAGCCACGCAAACTAATTCCCATCCAGAGTTATTTTCAGTCGTTTAGATTACGAACAGATCTGCACCATAGGTGTTGATGTCAGTTTCAGTCACGCCAATAAGTTTCACTGTTAGATCAGCCCCATCGGTAAACACTGCATTCCCAACTGCATCGTAGCTAAAGCTTAAATCACCAAAGTCAGTGACAGAGTCGCTAATGATGTGCAAAGAGTCTTCACCAATGGTGAAATCAACAACTTTGGCTTCGCCATGGCCACCAAACTTATCCGTGAACACAAACTTATCGCCATTGCTGCCGCCAACTAAAACGTTGTCACCAGAACCAGCAACAAGAATATCTTCACCGACACCACCATTTAATTTATTGTCACCCAACAAACCCAACAGCAAGTCATTACCGGTACCACCGCCGAGGTAGTCGTTTCCTGTACCAGCCCTAAGGATGTCATCTCCAGCACCACCAGTTAGGCGATCGTCGCCGTCGCCGCCGATCACATAATCATTACCGCCACCGCCAACAAACGAGTCATTACCACCAAAACCGATAAACAAATCATCGCCGCCATCGAAATCAGCAAATTGGTTATTTACACCTGCATCGCCTAAATACGTGTCATTGTCACTTGCGCTCATTTTTATTCCCTCTTAGCTTATTAATTGAATAGACCTTCTGTTCCACGTCTGACTAGATTCGTCACGACATGAGAAGTCTAATAGTCAACTGAATAGGAATAAGTTTGAATATGGGATGATATTTCAGACTGACATTTTAATAATAAATATAAAATTTAGTACTTTATAGAGTATTTTCTTTTTATTACAGCAAGTTAATACTAGTACTACAGGTTTCTCTTAGCCCAACTTGTAGCTTGCGTACGGTTCTTTACTTCTAACTTTCTAAAAATATTGTATAGATGTGATTTAATAGTATGCTCGCTGATAAATAAAGAATCAGCGATTTCCATATTTGAACCACCTTCTTTCAACATTTTTAAAACCTGAACTTCACGCCGAGTAAGCTCAACCTCAATAGCAGGTTCGATAATGCTATTTACTTCTCTGCCTCGATAATAATTTACTAGCTGATCAAGTAATCTTCGAGACAGCCAATTATCCCCTTTTATTATTGCTTTTAATCCCTGACAAACCTTGTCCATTGAATCTCCTGGACCAAATATACCTTTTACATGAGGCCAAGAAGCGAGTTCTTCTGTGTCTAAGTCATAACCTAGATTAAGCATTATGGTTCCTAGCACTTTATTACTATCTTTTAAATAAACTAAAGTTTCGGAAGGAATCTCAACTGAAAAATCAACAAGCAAAAAGTAGCGTTCCGGAATGAGTTCATGATAACTAGGGTTTTTAGTATCAATGATCGTTATTTTAGTTTCTGTATTTTTAGAAAGCATTTCCTTAAAGTTTTCACTCTGTAAACTTTGTTGAGTGAGCATTAGGATTTCAGGCTTTTCCATATACTGTTCCATAATGTTTCTCATACTTTCAGTGACTTAACATTCTTAAATTAGTAGTTAATCGTCAGCACTTAGTTTGATATGTAAGTGCTAGTTCACAGAGTAAAGTTATTTGCTACTTTTTTAAATTCTAAAGTTATTAAAAAGAGAACCAAAAAAAGTGTTTCTCATAAAAGAAACACTTTTAACACATTCAGGTCACAGAAATTATTAAGAGTTTACTAAATTAGGCAACCTAATATTGCAATAGCATTACACCGTTAACGAGTTGTCTGAAATATTTTCCTTTGCCCAAATAAGTGCTTGAACTCTATTTTTCACATCAATCTTCTTGAAAATATTATGTAAATGCGTTTTTACCGTATTCTCGCTGACAAATAATTGTTCGGCGATTTGTTGATTGGACGCCCCCATGGAAAGAAAGGTAATTATTTGTTGCTCTCGTTTGGTCAGAATAGCGGAAACATTCTTATTTATAGGTTTGCAATGTCGACGAAGGTAAGTAATGTACTGCTGAGAAAACTTACGGCTGAACCACATATCTCCTTGAAGCACCTTACCAATACCAACTTGCAACGTTTTTATATCATCAGAGGTATAGAAAATACCGGCCAAAGTACGCCAAGCAAAGAGATCTTCTGTCGATATGGATTGCTCACAATTAATTAAGATTTCAAGCGTGTCTTTCTGCTTGGCCGCTTTAAACTCCGCATAACGGCGAAAAATTTCATCCGTGATCACGCTGCAATCAACAATAATGGCTGATGCAAGAGATTCATGTAACACTCCGTGAATCAGATTATCTGGCGTGATTAGAGCAACACTAATACCGAGTTTGGTCTCCAATACATCTTTCAACAGAGATGACTGTAGACTTCCCTCCGTGATTAAAATAACGTTTCTTTTTTTTTGCTGCTCCATCCTGATCGCATTCCCTTGGTCGTTTTTATTGAAATACGCAATAGATTTAGATAGAGCGGTAGTATTGTCAAGTATGAAAATCACTAGTACTAATTAATAACTCATTGAAGTGTCAATAATTTTTAAGTGGCAAGTATGTGAGAGGTATTAGCATTTTTCACACATTAAAAAAGGGAGTATAAACTCCCTTTTTGTGTTTGAGCAGGTGATTTAATCACGCACGTTAGAGGCAAAACACCACCTAACTTAGTGGATTGGAACTGCGTTTTTTTGGTTAAACTTACCAAAGTGTTGTTCTAACACTTCTGGCGTCAGCTTACCTTCCGCTTCCAGCTTTTTCAGCTCAGCGACGATCGCTTTTTGCTCTTCTAGCGACGGCAGTTTTACTTCTGGCTCCTGAGCGGTTTCTTGAGAAATTTGCTCTAGTTCTTTTTCGAAGTCATTCATAGTACTTACCTAAAATTAATGATTGAACTTTTAAACTTCGCCTATTCTATCCAACTCTATAACTTGAAGCTACCAACCATCTTGTCTAAACGAGAAGAGAGCGCTTGAAGATCGCGACTTGCATCCGCCAACTCTTCTGCTGTCGCGGTTGTCATTTCATTTATCGCGTTGATTTCTTCGATATTTTGATTAATGGTATGCACCACCGTGGATTGCTCTTCCGTCGCCGTTGCAACTTGTGTATTACGATCAGAGATGTCGGTGATTCGTTCAGAAATACTGATTAATACCTCGACTGCTTCATCGGTAGAAGTAACCCCTTCTATGGTGACCGCTTTGCCCGCTTCCATAGCACTTACCGCGTCTTGTGCGTCACTTTGAAGCTGATTGATCATGCGCTGAATCTCTTCTGTAGAATCAGCCGTGCGTGAAGCTAGGTTTCTTACCTCATCAGCAACAACCGCAAAACCACGTCCCTGCTCACCAGCACGAGCAGCCTCAATTGCAGCGTTTAGCGCAAGTAAATTCGTTTGCTCAGAGATGTCACGAATTACACCCAGAATCGAGCCAATATCTTTGGTTGTCGACGCCAACTGCGTAACAACAATATTGGTTGTTTCAACATCATCGGCTAGGCGGCTGATCACCTCTTTTGCTTTCATCACAACTTCTCGACCAGTTTGAGTGTTATCTGAAGCCTGATTTGCCGTATCAGCAGCGGTAGCAGCGTTCGATGCAATTTCACTGATGGTCGCACCCATTTGGTTGATAGCTGCAACTACTTGAATGGTTTGATCACGCTGCTCTTGGCTGTTGTCGTGTGTGGATGTTGCTTTCGTTGACACACTTTCTGCCGCTTGACTTAATGAGCCACTGGTTAGAGCAACCTCTTTCATCGTGGCATGAATCTTCTCAATAAATCCATTAAAGCCTTTTGAAAGCTGAGCAATTTCATCATTACCCTTAATTTCAATACGCTGCGCCAAATCGCCTTCACCTTGCCCAAGGTCGGTAAAACGATCGGCAATCAGTCGGATTGGTTTCGTAATGCTGTTTGCTAACCATACGCCCATGAGGATGAATACAACGGCAACAATGATGGTCGTAAACAGCATTTTTTTAGCTGTCGCATTCAGGTCTGCGAATACTTCATCAACGGGAACCACGCCAATAACAAACCAGTTCATTGAAGGAACATACAAACTAGAAACAAAAGTATCCTGCCCTTCAAACTCCACATTAATTAGGTTGAAGCTATTTTTGTTCAACAGCGCACTTGCGTCACTACCAAATAGTTTAGTGATAGAAGTTTGGTTCTTACCTTGTTGGCGGTGTATTTGAATCTGGCCTTGTTCATTAGTGAGGAACACGTAACCCGTATCTTCAATTTTAAACCTATTGAGCAAAGCAACCATGTCTCCCATAGATTTAGAGAGACCTGACATTGATGTACCATTAAGATCTTGGAAATTGGCAAACATTTTCACTTCGCCATTTGCCTCTTGGAACACACTCACGGACGTTTCTTGACCAGACGACGTAAATCCAAAGAACCAAGCATCTTGCGTTCGGTTAAGTTGACGTAAGAATCCGTTTTGATTCCAGTAATATGCCGTTTGACGATTCGCTACCGACGCATCATTAAGACCATACTGTGATTTAACGTTATTGAGCTGCTGAACCAACTGAACTTCTACTGACGGATCACGGTCTGTATTAGATAGGGCTTCAACAATAAATTCGTTTGTAGCCAGCTGTTTTGCCGCTTGTTGCATTTCGACAACTTCGCGGTCAATTTCGGTATTGATTTGCTGCAACATCGCAGGTAGCTCGATGTCAATAAGACGATGGCTCAATACATCTCTCGCATGACGCTGAGCCATAACACCAACAATGATTGTTGATGCTAGAACAGCAAACGTAATGCCAAGTACAACCTTCTGTTTGATGCTCAAGGAATGAAGTTTCAACATATTCGGACCTTTTAAAAGAATCACTTGTTATTGGCCCCACAAGGGGAATCAGGTGCATATCTCATGACACGCACACCACGGAATCTTTATCGGCTCATATGTACAAAACTAGAGGCATTTCTCATTATATTATGAAAAATAAATGTAACACACTGTCAAATAAGCACTTTCAGAGATAGCACGTACTTGCAATTCTCTGTAGCGTCCCAATATTGAAAAGATAAATTGCAATAGAGCGTTGGAACTTTTTTCACATGGAAAATGACCAATACTCAACACGAAAATCACATGGATACCGAGAGTCCAAAGCATGCATAAATCTAACTTCGAAACTCTTCAGCAATACTTAGAGTCGCAGATCATCGGACAGCAAGATCTGGTAAAGCAACTGCTTGTTGCGCTTCTTGCGGATGGGCATATTTTAGTTGAAGGCCCTCCTGGGTTAGCAAAAACCCGTGCAGTAAAATCACTCTCAGACTGTGTTGAAGGCGACTTCCACCGCATTCAGTTCACCCCTGATTTGCTGCCAGCCGATTTAACCGGCACCGATATCTTCCGTCCCGAAACCGGAGAATTCACTTTCCAATCAGGTCCTATCTTCAACTCGCTTATTCTTGCGGATGAGATAAACCGTGCGCCAGCCAAAGTACAAGCGGCAATGCTTGAAGCAATGGCAGAGAAACAAGTCACAGCAGGTCGTCATACCTACCCGCTGCCAGAGTTGTTTTTGGTTATGGCAACTCAAAACCCGATAGAGCAAGAAGGGACCTACCCCCTTCCTGAAGCGCAGCTAGACCGCTTTTTATTGCATTTAGAAGTGGAATACCCAGATGCGGAGCATGAGCTATCTATCTTGCGTATTAACCGCGGAGAAGCAAAAGGCGAAGCAAAGGTTGAACGCCCAATGTTAAGCCAACAAGATATATTCACCGCACGTAAAGAAGTGTTGGATATTCATATGGCGGAAACGATAGAGCAGTACATCGTCCGTTTAGTTATGGCGACACGTCAAGCCAACGAATATGACACTGAGTTGGACAAGTGGTTGTCAATGGGTGTGAGTCCGCGTGCCACCATCGCTCTTGATCGCTGTGCACGTGCGCACGCTTGGCTTGCTGGTCGTGATTTTGTCTCTCCGGAAGATGTTCAAACCATGGCTTATCCGGTACTGCGCCACCGTTTATTGTTGAGTTACCACGCTCAAGCGGAAGGCATTACGGCAAACCAGGTCATCGATAAACTGCTAAACCTTGTTGGCAGTGCATAAACAGGTGAGTGATATGTCCGCTACACATTCATTACCACCTCATGCGAATGGGGTGACATTAACCCTTGAAGAGCTGCTCCAATATCGCACTCAATCTGTACGTTGGTTACCACCAGCACAGAGTCTCTGGTCGCAGATGAGTGGTAACCATACCAGTCGCCAAAAAGGGCGAGGTATGGATTTTATGGAGGTGCGCCAATATCAACCTGGCGACGATATTCGCAGCATTGATTGGCGAGTCACCGCTAGGACCGGTAAAGCACATACAAAATTGTTTGCAGAAGATAAAGAGCAAGCGGTCATTCTTTATCTTGATCTAAGTTCTAGTCTACATTTTGGATCTAAGTATGTACTCAAATCCGTTCAATTGGCCCACTTTGCCAGTGTTCTAATTTGGCTAACTCTAGCTAAAAAAAATCGCATCGGCGCAGTGATTGATGACGGACATCAATGTCTTGAATTTCGCCCCTCTTCTTTACAAAGACAAGGGCTGCGGATTCTTAACGCCATAGTCGACATACATAATGCGCAAGTAACTCGTACTGCAAGCAACGACACTCGTACACTGCCGTATGCACAAGTATTGGAGACACTTCATACGCTCACCCCAAAAGGTAGCGAATTGATTATGCTCAGTGATTTTGCCCACGTAATACCAACGGAACTGGCACAACTACGTCGACTCAAACAACACAATAGCGTAAGGGCTGTTCAATTTTATGATCCGTTAGAAAGAGGCGAAACAGACTTTAGAGGTCAAGTGAAAGCTTCGGATGGGCTGCATAGTCAATGGTTTAACTTTGGCTCTAAAGGACAACGAAGAGAACTCGAAAACCACTTTACCCAACATCAAGAAACCATTAAGCAACAGTGCCATTCGATAGCAATTCCATTTAACACGCTATCAAGTGGCTGGCCCTTAATTTCACAATTAAGCTAACAAACTGACAAGCAGTATTTATTAAGCAGTAATAATAATGACAACAAACAACCAAAGCCTAGACCTTGAACCTTTGATTTTGCCAAACGCACCGGATTGGTTTCCGCTCGCTTGGGGATGGTGGGTGGTGCTTGCAGCCACCTTGCTCTTCGTTTTCGGCATTTGTCTTTATGTGAGATGGCGTAAAAAACACTTACGCGCAAAAAAGACAGCATTAACACTTTTAACTCAACCTACCGCGCCTCATACCCCCTCTTCTGCTCTGGAAATATTGCGCCAGGCAGCATTGAGTTACTTTCCGCGTGAAGAGATCGCACCATTAACCGGAATCGCTTGGTATGAATTTCTCGATAGCCATACCAAAGAAAGTCGATTCGTAGACAAACAACATCAGTGGCAAGAAGCGTTGTATCAGAATTCTTCCCAAGGGCAGCATCAAAGCTTGGTAGACGATTGTGTCTTTTGGATAACCTACGCTTTACCACCAAAGAAAAAGGCAAATAACCGTGACTGAGCAAACACTCATAACCGATCTTGCCCAATGGCTAAACATTGAATTTGTCTGGTGGTGGGCACTGTTTTTGTTGCCCATCCCCTGGCTGGTATACAAGTTCCTGCCACAAGAATCTCAACAAGCCGAGATCAAATTGGCGTACTTACCAACCAATGAGAATCGCAGCAAGCCTAAGCAAGCGCTGCAAAAAGCACTTTCAATCGCGATCTGGGGCCTTCTTGTCGTCGCTTGTGCGCGTCCAGTTTGGTTTGGTGATCCCGTTGAATTCCAACCCAAATATCGGGACTTGATGTTAGTCGTCGATCTGTCCGGTTCGATGCAGCAGGAAGACATGGAACTCAACGGCGAATATATCGATCGCCTCACAGCAGTCAAAAAAGTTCTGTCTGATTTCGTAGCAAAGAGAAAAGGTGACCGTCTCGGAGTTGTTTTGTTTGGCGACCATGCTTATTTGCAAACACCACTCACTGCAGACCGAAAAAGCGTCATGCAACAGATTAATCAAACCGTCATCGGTTTGGTTGGTCAACGAACCGCCATTGGTGATGGTATTGGGTTAGGCACAAAAACCTTTGTAGACAGTGATGCTCCGCAACGAGTCATGATTTTGCTCAGTGACGGCAGCAATACTGCAGGGGTGCTCGAGCCGCTAGAAGCAACGGAAATTGCGAAAAAATACAACGCCACTATTTACACCGTGGGCGTGGGCGCTGGTGAAATGATGGTGAAGGAGTTTTTCATGACTCGCAAAGTCAACACCGCAGCCGATTTAGATGAACAAACACTGACTAAAGTGGCAGAGGTGACAGGTGGACAATATTTTCGAGCGCGAGATACAGAAGAGCTCGAAAAGATTTATGACACCATCAACCAGCTAGAACCCGTATCTAGCGACACACAAACTTGGCGCCCACAGTCTGAATGGTTTCCATATCCATTAAGCGCTGCATTTGTATTATCGGTATTGTTATTCCTATTAAGGAGAAAACATGGCTGAGTTTATTTTCCTCAATCCTTATTGGCTTTTGGGGCTCATCGTGATCCCTATCGCACTCTTGCTTAATCACAAATTTAGAGCCCAAAAGTCCACACTGATTGCCCCTCACCTATCGCGGATGCTCGGACAAAACACGCAGTCTAAGCATTACTTCACTCTATGGGGTTTAGCTTGGGCAATAACTTGCATTTCATTAGCGGGGCCAAGCTGGCAGTCCAATGCTCGACCAAGCTTTGAGTTAAACCAAAACCGTATCTTGGTGCTTGATATGTCTCGCTCTATGTTTGCTACAGACATCAAACCCAATCGGCTAGCACAAACACGTTATAAGACGCTCGATTTGCTGCCTAAATGGAAAGAGGGAGCCACTGGACTTATTGCTTACGCTGGCGATGCCTATAACTTAAGTCCACTGACAACTGATTCCAGCACGCTTGCGGGCATTATCGAAAATTTGTCACCAGAGCTGATGCCTTTTCAAGGAGCAAACCTGCCTGCCGCGATTGAACTTGCGATCAACCAGTTTTCTCAAGCCGGCACGCAACAAGGCGATATCATCGTGTTAGCGGATGATCTTGATACGTCAGAGCTGTCTCGCGCGTTAGATTTAGTCCAAGGTACAAAGTTTCGCATTTCTGTTCTTGCCGTCGGAACTCCTAACGGTGCGCCTATCGCGCTGCCCGATGGCTCTCTGCTAAAAACGGCACAAGGCACAACCGTCGTAGCGAAAACAAACCTGAAAAACCTACAGACGCTAGCGAATAAAACTGGTGGCCTATTTGTTCCTATTCAACACACCAACCGTGATGTTGAAAATATCGCGGCCTTTACCAATAACATTGGTAGCCAGCTTTCTGCGACCCAAAGCGAAGAAGTTAAAACTGATTCTCGTCTCAACAGTGGCTTTTGGTTACTGCCGTTGTTACTTCTTCCTGCGGCTTTACTGTTTCGACGCGGCCTGATTTGGATGGTAGTTGCGAGTGTAGTCCCAGTAACGTGGACACCGCATGCAGAAGCTAATCCGTTCTTAAATGCCGACCAACAAGGAGCGGAACTCTACAAGCAAGGTGAGTATGAACAGGCGCAAAACCTATTTACAAACCCAAGCTGGAAAGGAGCCGCCAGTTATCAAAAAGGTGACTACGAAGCCGCTATCGAAGCATTTTCTCATGATGCCTCCCTTAACGGCCGCTATAACCTCGCCAACTCGCTCGCTCAAAATGGTCAATTAGAAGATGCGGCTGATTTGTATAAAAAACTGCTAGAGGAAAAGCCTAACTTTGAAGCCGCGAAGAAAAACCTATCGGTTGTAGAAGAAAAGCTAAAACAGCAACAGCAACAGCAACAGCAACAGCAACAGCAACAGCAACAGCAACAGCAACAGCAACAGCAACAGCAACA
>NZ_JADDYH010000038.1:27582-50856 GCF_015163595.1 Vibrio sp. OPT41
GCAAGATTCTGAAAATAAAAAAGAAAAACAAAAAACGGAACAACATCAACCGCAACGAGATGACAAGCAAGTGAATGATCAAGGTGAACCAATACAGGCTAAAGCGCATCCCGAAAAAATGCATCAGGATGATCCTGAGTTCCGTCGACTAGAAGCAGTAGAAAGTGCTCGCGACCCAAGCTTTTTGATCCGTGCGCAAATGCAACTTCAAGCGCAACAAAAACAACCTCCACAACAATCTCAAAAGGAGTGGTAAGCCTGTGATGAACAAAGGCGTAAAACTGGTCTTTATTTTTGTGGCCAGCCTAATATCCAGTTTCTCGGTGATGGCACAGACACTTCAAGCTAGTGTGAATAAAACACAAATAGCCAAGAATGAAGTGATTAACCTCAGAATCATTTCAGATACTGAGCTCAGCTCAGACTCAATCGACTTCAACGTTCTAGAGAAAGACTTCTTCTTGGGTCAACCTCGTTATGGCCGCTCTAGCAATAACATTAACGGAAGAAAATCGGTGCGTACCGAGTGGAGTATCTCAATTGCACCAATGAAAGAAGGTGTTCTGACTATTCCAAGTTTTTCCGCTGATGGCATGAAAACGGAGCCGATCAAACTACGTGTCAACGCGAGCCAAACAGACCCCAATCTTGATGATCTATTTAGCTTCAATATTACGGTCGACAACAGTACGCTCTACCCTCAGCAATCTGCAACATTACGTATACAACTTCTAATTAAAGCGGACACTCGACGCCTAGATAACCCGCAAATAGTACCTCCGCAGATTGAAGGCATGAAGCTTGAGGCACTGGGTGGCTTACAACAAAGACAGAAGATCTTAAATGGGTTAGAAGTAGCGGTCATAGAGCAGTCGTTTCGCTTAACGGCAAATCAACCAGGCACTTATACCTTGATAGGTCCTAAACTGACCGGTTCTTATATTTATGGCGACAGCTTGACGGGCTCAACCAAAATAATGCCTATCAACACCAAAGCGGAACGCATGCCAATCACGGTCAAACCGATTCCGAGCGAATTTAAAGGTGAATGGCTTCCTGCTTCAGCGTTAGAAATGACACAGAGCTGGCAAGACGATCAAGGTAATCTATTGTCGACTAACGCAATCAACACAGTAAAACAAGGCTCTTCACTCACTCGAACCATTCAAGTTAAGGCTCGCGGTACACAAGCCGAATATCTGCCACGAGTCAATATTAGTTACCCGAGTTCACTGCGCGTGTATCCCGAACAACCTAAGTTCGATAGCGCGAGAGATGGCACCGTTACCATGACGGTGAAGCAAGTCATTATTCCTACAGAGGCCGGGAAATATACCTTACCAGGATACGACTTGAACTGGTGGGACAGTCAAAATGATGAAGCGAAGAAAACAACGTTACCAGAGCTAACATTAGACGTAGAGAAAAATGACACTGGGCTAATCACGTTGCCGGAATCGCCTCTTTCAGCGCCTTTAGTGTCAGCCCCTAGTCCTGAATCAAGCGGCGATGTAAACAGTCTCTGGCGAACATTAACCTTTGTTTTCTTAGGGCTTTGGATAATGACATTGGGAATCGCTATTTGGGCATGGAAAAAGCGGTCAATAACAGCGAGTGGAACGGTTTCAAATACTGAACAACCACTTTGCATCGACGCGCTAAAAAAAGTCATCGAAGAGGGCGATGCTGCGAAAATTGAACGCTCTGTAAATGAGTATTTAACCACTCATCAAGACAGGTTAAACCCTGGTGACGTACAAGCAATTAAGCAAGAGCTTAATGCCATGAATCAAGCGTATTTTAGTGCCAACCAACAACCTTGGAGCCCTGATTCGCTGCTAGCGAAAATTCAAAACCTTGGCAAAGCAAACGTAACGAAAACCGACCACCAACTCGAAAAGCTATAAATAACTAGATAACAATGGCAGCTCTCATGAGCTGCCCATTCTCTTATCCGGCCAAATTTGCTTTAGCGGTTTTATCTAGAGCACCAACCGCCGCCCCTTCCCTATCAAGTTGCTCTTATGAACATAACTCACTCAACAAACACTTGGGGCTCGTATTCGTATCGCCTTACACAATTTCGCCCATGATTCTTCGCTTGATAGAGTGCCTTATCCGACAACTGATATAAATGGTCGAAATTAAAGTCTTTGCCTTTCGCTTTATAACAGGAGTAACCGACTGAAACGGTAAGTAACTCCCCTTCTGGGTTATGTCGATGCTTTATCCCCTCGCCCTCGATGCACTGACGAATGCACTCTGCTCTCAGTCGAACCTCCTCTTGCTCAGAACCAATCATGAGCAATGCAAACTCCTCACCTCCGATACGGCAAAAAACTTCATCTTCACCTTTGGTATGATGATCCAAGATATAGCCAATTCGCATCAATGCGATATCGCCTTCGAGATGACCATAGTGATTATTGAATAAGCCAAAATGGTCAATATCAATCAGGATCAGGCCAAACGACATGTCGTCTTCACACTCTAGGGCACAATATTTTTGCATCACATGTTCTAACATGCGGCGATTACCAAGACGCGTCAAAGGATCGAGCTTAGAAAGTACCTCAAGCTGTCGATTGGCCTCCTCCAACTCTTTTGTTCGGTTCTGAACCTCCAGCTCTAAGTTTTCGTTTAATTCGCGAATCGCCTCTTGAGCTTGAGTACGTTGCAATACTTCAGCTAAGCTGGACGCGAACATACGAATCACTTCACGTAACTGAGAAGTTAAGGGCGCACGTGTCAGCAAATTATCAACAGCGATAAAGGCGATAGGACCACTGCTATTTGAAGTCAATACCGTCATCGCAGCCCAACCAAAGCCAACAATATTACAGTCATGATAAATAGGCACTGATTCTTCAAATGCGACTTCGTTTGGCATTGAGCGAGCCAGATTTATAAGAGAGAAATCTTGGGTTTCGCCAAAGAAGTAAGATTCATCCACCACATTACCTTGAATATCGGTACCCCACGTTCCTTGCATGTAAGAGCAATTTTCATCAGTTAAAAACACCGCCATTCGATCAATACCAAGATTTTTAATGGCGAAAGTGACGGCCGATTTGCATACTCCACTGACAGTAGTGCAACGTGATAACTCAACCATGCTTGAATGCAGCATGCGTACGTTTTGTTCTTGGCGCTTACGAATGTAAATTTGAGAGAAGAGTGAACCAAACGAGTCCAACATCTGTTTTTGATATGCCGTTATCGGCTTACGATGAATAAAGTTATCTAGCGCGAACCACCCAAACGGTTCATTGCCATCGCGTAAAATCAACATCGCATTCCAGCCCTGCCCGATGACCTTGCCTGCTGTGTATATTGGCGCGTCTTCTACAATCACTAAGTTGCTCTCGAGGCTAGATAACGCGGTGATATACTCCTCGCTAAGTTGGTGTAAATCGTATTGTGTGTGAAATTCATCAATCGTAATTCCTGACTCATCCGTACCGTATGTACCACTGAAGCTGCGCTTTTTCATATCGAGAAGCATCAGTGTAGAGCGATCAAACCCAAGTCGTTCACGTAACGCTTCGACGGCTTTGTAGTACAAGTCCTTTAAAGAATCAGGGTTAGAGATTTCGAGTGCAACTTGCTGAACTAACTTCATATTTTCGATAAAGCGCTCGCGTTGGCTAATCTCATCAACATATTGCGCTTCACGAATATCTCTGTGCCTGATCTCTTTCGAGGCATTTTTTTCAGCACGAATACATTGCCAACGCGCCGCTGCGAGCTGCATTGCGTCGTAACTTTCTTCATAGATATTATGTGCTGTGCGAGCATGTACAGATTGAATCAGTAGGTAGGTACGTTTGATAGGCGTGTTGTCGAGCATCATGATGTAACTATCACCGCCTAAATCTCGGGTGTGATTCCAGTTACAAGTGTTGATCGCCAGAGGTATGATGCTTTCAGAGGTGTCAAACTGACTTGCCCACTCCCAGAATGTCTCAGGATAGTTTTGGGTTGGGTAAAGCTCTCCGCGAGAGAAGCTCATCGAATGACGAGGGTTAATTGAAGGATCTTCAAAAATAGCGAGGGCTTGAGGGGAGAACAGACTCTCTAAATGATCAAAGATTGCCTCCGCTAGCAACCGATGGTCCCTCGTTGAAGACACTTTTCTTGTAAAACTTCTTAAACTCACCCTACCAACCTAATCTACTTTTTTATCCTCGATAAAAAACTACTTAGGCCATGATATGCAATCAATACGTTCAAATTTGAGCTGTTAAGTCATTCGCAAAATTATCAGACTTAGTGTTACATTCGAGAGCTCTTCAGCACTTTTAAAGCCATGTTTCACATAAGTTACATGCTTTATAAACTGGGGAGGAAAGTTGTACTTATTTACAAGATTTTTGTGTTGGTAGATGTTTTAAGCCTACGACTTAAAAAGAAAAAGGCCCCTCATCAAGAGGGGCAAAGTTACCATCGCTTATAGTTATTTAGTTATGCTTGTAAATACGGTGGATTAACCGAAATCACCATTTACGTAGCCTTGAGTACGGTCGTCTTGAGGGTTGCTAAAGATCACTTGCGTATCGTTGTGCTCAACCAGTTCACCCATTAGGAAAAACGCAGTGCGGTCAGAGATACGACGCGCCTGTTGCATTGAGTGAGTCACGATAACGATGGTGTAGTTCTTCTTTAGCTCTTCCATCAGTTCTTCGATTTTGTGTGTCGCAATTGGGTCAAGTGCCGACGTTGGCTCATCCATCAGAATCACATCCGGCTCCATCGCGATTGTACGTGCAATACATAAACGTTGCTGCTGACCACCAGAAAGACCGAATGCGTGTGATTTAAGGCGATCTTTCACCTCATCCCAAAGTGCAGCACCGCGCAGCGAACGCTCTACCACTTCATCAATTGTCTTTTTGTCTTTGATACCTTGAGCACGTAAGCCGTAAGCCACGTTCTCGTAAATGCTCATCGGGAATGGGTTTGGCTTTTGGAATACCATGCCGACTTTGATGCGAAGGTCAGCAACATCAATGTTGCCGTAAATATCTTCGCCGTCCATCGCCAATTTACCTGTAATTTTCACGCCTTCGATTAGATCATTCATTCGGTTCAAACAGCGTAGAAGCGTTGATTTTCCGCAACCTGACGGGCCGATAAGTGCAGTTACTTGGCGAACTGGAATTGGTAAGTTGATCGATTTCAGTGCTTGGTTGTCACCGTAGAATAGGTCTAGGTTTTCAATATCAAATTTGTTCATTGTCTTAATCTCTTAATTCTTGAATTCGTGTCTTTTAACGTGCGTTCTTAATTAGTGTTGTTAGTAAGTTGCGGTGTTAAAACGTCTAGCAATCAGTTTCGTTACCATGTTGATCAAGAGAACAACTACGATAAGCACTGTTGCCGTACCGTAAGCCTGATTCCATTCTTCAACGGTAAACAGTTCGGTAGTCAGTTTGTATAGGTGAACGGTTAGCGTACGACCTGAATCCAATAAAGAGTCCGGAATACGTGCAACCATACCTGCTGTCAGGAATACTGGAGCAGACTCACCAATGACACGACCAATACTTAGAATGACCGAGGTTAAGATACCTGGCATTGCACTCGGAAGAATCAAACGCCAGATAGTGTAAATCTTAGAAGCACCGAGGCCATAAGAGCCTTCACGGTAAGTTTGTGGCACTGCCATCAGCGCTTCTTCCGTTGTACGGATGATCACTGGCAGGATTAGGATACTTAGCGTCAATGCACCCGACAGAATCGAGAAGCCAAGGCCAAGAATCGCCACGAAGAAAGTCATACCAAACAGGCCGAAAATGATCGACGGGATACCCGCCAATGACTCGGTACAGAATCGGATGATTTTCACCAAACGACTGCCCACTTTCGCGTATTCGGTCAAGTAGATTGCCGTCATGATACCGAGTGGCGCTGCCACTGCGATAGAAGCGATAACCATGTAAATGGTCGCCACAATCATTGGGAAGATACCATGCTCTTCACCTGTACGCGTATAGTTATCAGTAATGAAGTTCCAATCTACGTGTTGTAGACCGTTTGATAGGATGTACCAGATAATCCAGAACAAAAAACCTACCGTTAGTGCTGCCGAGATCCAGACAAATGCGTTAAAGACATTATCTTTGAACTGGCGTGCTTTTTTCAGTTTTGCGCGATCCATAATAGTCACCTTTAACGAGCGATTACTTCGCTTTTTCTCGGTTTAGGTACAGTAGTACAGCGTTCAACGACATGATGAAGACCAGAAGTACTACACCTGTAGCGTAAAGTGCGTTCGCGTGAACACCACTTGCGTAAGACATTTCAATAGCGATGTTTGCAGTTAGTGTACGAGCCGAATCCAAGATGCCTTCTGGCATTGCCGGCGCGTTACCCATAACCATGATAATCGCCATGGTCTCACCCAACGCACGACCGATACCCAGTATCACACCTGTCATGATGCCTGAGCGAGCCGCTGGAACGAGCAACTTAAAGATGGTGTAGATTTTCGATGCGCCCAGTGCCAAAGAACCTTCTTTATAAGTACGAGGGACAGCGCGAATAGACGTTTCAGAAACCGTAATTACTGTTGGTAGAATCATCACACCAAGAACAATAATACCGGCCAAGATAGTGTTACCTGCAGGTACATCAAATACTTTCTGAATCAATGGAACGATAATAACCAGACCGAAGAAACCGTAGACCACTGAAGGAATACCGGCTAGCAGCTCAACCGCTGGACGGATGATGTCTGCTAATCGCTTTGGTGCGATTTCAGCGATAAAAATGGCGGTCAGAACACCAATTGGAACCCCAACAATGACAGCACCAGCCGTCGATACGATAGATGCCACAATCATGGTGGCGACACCGTAAAGCGCAGGTGGTAACCAGTTTTGTCCTAAGACAATGCCCGATACGCCTGCTTCTTGGAATGCCGGAATACTCTCTCGAACGATGAAGTATGCAATAACGGCCAATGAAACAATGCCGATTACGGCACTCGTTAGGAACAAGCCGTGGAAGATGCGCTCTTTCCAGTCTACACGACGCTTCTCGCGTAGGCCTGACTTGCTGATAGCTCTAGCGTCAGTATTCATAAGCTTTTCACTATTTGTTGCGATGGTCATTTAAAAATCTCACGGTTCTGGGCAATGCCGTTGAACACAATGGATAGAAAAGGCTCAGCCCGAAACGTTGGGCTGAGCAAACTTTAGAGTCCCGATGGGATTAGTTAACTGAGATGTAACCTTTTTGGTCAACTAGCGCTTGCGCTTCATCAGTTAGCATCCAGTCTAGGAATTTTTGCGTTTCTGTTGATGGCTTGCCTTCTTTGTAAAGAACAAGGAATGGACGCGCTACTTTGTAAGAACCGTTTTTAACGTTAGCTACCGTTGCATCAACGCCGTCGATTGCTAGCGCATTAACAGTGTTGTCTACAGTACCAAGAGAAATGTAGCCGATTGCGTATGGGTTAGATGCAACCATTGTTTTCAGTGCGCCGTTACCGTTTGCAACTTGAGCACGTTGAGAGATAGCTGATACCTTCTTACCAGAAATCTTCATTTTTAGAGACATGATGTCTTCAAATGCGCCACGAGTACCAGAAGCTGTGTCACGAGTAATGGCTACGATTGGCTTGTCTGCACCACCGACTTCTTTCCAGTTTGATACTTCGCCTTTGTAGATTGCAGTCACTTGCTCGGCTGTTAGACCTGGCAGTTTGTTTTGTGGGTTGACAACCACTGCGATACCATCACGAGCAACCACTTCTTCGATTAGTGTTGATTCTTTTTCAGAGTCTTTTAGATTACGAGAAGACATACCAAGGTCTGCTGAACCATTTTTCGCTGCTTTTACACCAGCTGAAGAACCAGGACCTTGAACTTCGATAAATACGTTAGGGTTCTTCTTCATGTACGTTTCAGAGAAAACTTCCATCAGTGGAGTTACGCTGCTAGAACCCACTGCAGAGATAGTTTCTTTAGCAGAAACAGGAGTCACTGCCATTGCGCCTAGAAGTGCGATTGCACCGATTACTGTCTTTTTCATCACAATTTCCTTAAGTGGCTTTATTGCCGTTGTGTTTCACTTGAACGGTGCTCACTTTAGAATTTGAATATGACAGTTGTGTTTCACTTAGTTGAACCCTCTATGACACGTTGTCATTTCTAACTATTAATTCCGCGACTTATCCCTCTCTCAATTTGAACGTAACGTTTTTATAAGTTGCCTCATGTTCAAGATGATAACCCCATCGATTTTGGTACATTTCATAACAATTAGATATGAGTAACTCATTGATTTGGCAAATATAACAATTAAAATCGAAATGCTTATTTATAAAAAAGATAATAATTAAACCGATAGAGGGTCAATCTCATGCGTCAATTTCTTAGTACGCTTTCTATTAAACTTCAGGTTTTTCTGCCTGTTCTATTCACAGTTATATTACTCATCATTGGACTGAGTGTCGGAATCGGTAAACTCGATCAAGCATTCAATAAGGTTTCGGCTTCCACCCATAAGCTAATCATTCACAAAGAGGAACTTAGCGGCATCGTAGACAACACTTACGCCATGCGCATCAAAGCCATTTATAGTCTATTTAGAGCCGAAGATGTTCAGTCTCTCAACCAAGAGCTTTCTGAGCGACAAAACAAAAACCGCGATTTTCTTAACTCCATCGACAATCTCCCTGGCGTTCAAAATGAAGTCAATGCTATGCGTAAGGCCATGAATCACTATGTTGATTTCACTCGCGTTACCATGACACCTCTGCTCACCACTAAACACTCTTCTGATTACACCACCTCTGATTTCAATCAAAAGTACGAATCTACAATGGCTGAGTATCGATTAGCTGGCGAAGCGATGATCAACGCCATCGACAAACTATCTAAACAATTGAATCAAATCGTCACCGATGAAGTCGAAACGAATGGCGAACAACATTCAACCACGCTAACTTACAGCGCCGTCTCGCTTGCGGTGATCTTGAGTGCCGCTTCACTTATTAGTTGGGTACTCGCCAGCTACATCGTTGCGCCGATTCGTAACCTTCAAGTAACGATGCAGGAAGTCGCGAAGGGAAACCTACTAGTTAAGGCCGAAGCCATCGGGAAAAACGAAGTGTCTCAGCTGGCTCGAGATGTAAACCAGACCATAGAAAAACTGCGTGAAACTGTAAGCGCATTGGTTCGCATTAGTGAAGATGTGGCATCAGCATCAACCGAGTTAGCAACTGTTATGACTCAAAGCAGCGTCAACTCGGATCAAGAAAAGCAAGAAGTTGAGCAAGTAGCCTCGGCGATCAATCAGCTAGAGTCGACCGCAGCTGAAGTATCGACCAATGCACAAGAAGCCGATAGTGCATCAAATCAAGCACGTACGTTAACCTCACAAAGTATAAGCATGTTTGGGGAAAGTACTCGCGCAAGTGAAAAGATGGCGGAACAACTTAACGAAGCCGCTGCCGTCGTGACTTCGCTAAAAGATCAATCAGAACACATTGGTCGCGTGATCGAAGTGATTGAAGGTATTTCTGAGCAAACGAATCTACTTGCACTGAATGCAGCGATTGAAGCTGCACGAGCGGGCGAAAGTGGCCGAGGCTTTGCGGTAGTGGCCGATGAAGTACGTATGCTGGCAGCGCGAACTCAGGAGTCCACCAAAGAGATCCAAACCATTATAGAAGAGCTACAGCAACAATCTGGTCACGCAAATGAAAGTATGCATTCCAGCTTAGCCATGTTGTCAGACAACCAAGCTCTGACACAAGAAGTTAGCCAATCACTTGCTAATATCAGTAATGCTATCGCCGATCTGAACTCAATCAACACTCAAGTTGCAACCGCATCAGAAGAGCAGAAACAGGTCACGGCTGATATCAACAACAACTTAACGAACATCTATGAACTAGTGAGCCAGAACGTCACTGGCATTACGCAATCCGCTGCTGCCGCTCAAGAGTTGTCTGGTTTAGCAGAAAATCAAAAACATCAACTTAAGCAGTTCCAAGTTTAAATACTCTGCTCAACACGATAAGTTCCAAAGGTTAGAAAAGAAAAAGCTCCGCACTGGCGGAGCCTATCATAAAGGCAAAGCTATCAACCCTTATTAACGTAATAATTATTATTCATCTGTCACTAACAAGAGAGAGCTTTTGAAACTTGAGTTTAACGGATCTCTATTGAAAACCTCACCATTAGTCGTATCAAAAGTTGCAACATGCTTACCGTCGCCATTAGGTGTGTTGCTCCAGACATAACGCCCTAGAACATCATCTCCATCTTTCAGACTATAGCCGCTAGCAAACCCTGTACTATTTATGGCTGGGCTGTGGCAAGCTCGCTCAGTTAGAGATACTAGCTCTTTGATATTTGCTAGTCGCCAATTTTTTTTGTCAGCAAAATTGTGAAGAGGATGGTTGCCGTCCTTATTACGAATTTGTTTGGCTGTGGAGAGAGCGAGTTGCCATGACATTGTAGATCGCGTCCCCTGGCATTCTTGGTTTCCTACATTCCATGTCATACCAACTGGACAGCGCATCCATGTTAGACCTGTTTTCAGGTCAGTTACGGTACCGCTCTCAGAATATGTATAACGCGTGTTAGGTGCCGTTTTAGCAAAGTCAGTAGAACACTCTTGTGCAGCTATTGCAGTTTGAGAAGCCAAAGTAAGAGATAGTACAGTTATTAATTTCTTCATCTTATTGCCCCTTAACTGCGACTAGACGGATTGGGAATTGGTAAGAATCATCGGCACCCGCACTTGTGTTGCTTGATCGAATCTCGACGTATGAAATAGTGCCTCTATCTTTGCCCCGGGAGACAATCGCAGGGAAATAAATCTCGCCATCAATAAGTTGTGATGATGCATTCGTAAACTTAAAGTCGCTATGCCAAAACGCACCATATCCTAAATAAGGGCTACCTATGGTTTGCTGTGGAAAGTATTTAACATTAAAACCATAGACGTTGTATTTTGCATATTCATCGTTCGGAGCAAACAGTGTTTGTTCACCAAAGTCTAGTAAGTCATAAGTCTCACGGTAAGTAGGCAAGCGCCAACCAGTGATTCCACATAACGATTGTTTGTTTATGTACTGAACATATTGGCTAGTGGTACAAACTTCATCACCAGCGTCTTTACAACCTGCAAGCTCTACATCTTTGCTAAATGGCTTAAATGTTTCAGACTCAAACGCAAATAGGCGATCTTTAAATTGAACTGAGCTCGCATCCGCACTTTTGTTTTCCCAAACAAGACCAGTACGCTCGTCCATAGTACAAGCCCACTCAGTCGCATCTGCAGCTAAAGCTGCACCTTGTGAATCTAGCTTAACGAACTTAAAGCCAGCGCCTGTCGACGTTTGCTTGTCCTCTTTGTCGAAGCCGTATTCTGCATCTTGACCAGGGTAAGACGCTTGAACCTCAGCAACGTCTGCTGCTCCTTCAGCAAAATAAAGAACGGCGCCCGTATCGTTACTACCAACCGTTTGTTCAGCAACCGCTACAATTTCTTCAGCAAATGCACTTACTTCCGCTTCAGACAGAAGATCAGAGGCCAACGATTTACCTTGAAAGCTAAGATTTTGAGCAAGCAGCGCTACGCCTTGGGTCATTTGCTTTGGTTGCATCGCAGCTAATAGCACAACCGTGTTTTGCTCTAGCTTGTCTAGCTCGCTAGCTTCTGCGTTAGACATCACCGTACCAGAAAGAGAAACGCCGGCATCGGCGAGTTGCGCTTTCACAATCTCTTCAGCTTGAGCAACGGTTTTACCGTCAATTACAAGACCCGCGAGCAACGTTGTTACACCATTGACCGTGTTACCCGTTGCTAAATTTTGACCCGGAGCCGCAAGACGCAACGTTTGGTTTGAACCTTGATCAACTTGAGCAAGAATGGTGCTGGTTAGTACGTTTTTGTCGCTTGAAGTCAGGCTAAATTTACCGGCATTATCCGTTTTAGCACTCGGTTCAGTGGAATCACAAACGTAGTTTTGGTTTAAATCGATACATACTGGCGTATCAAGAAGTGTACCTGCAGAAACGATGGTGCCAGCTACATCATAGGTCGGTGCCGACGTGTCACCACCAGAACCTCCGCCACAGCCAGCAAGGGCTAGTGACATAGCAACGAAAGAATATTGAAACTTCATAGATTTTATCTTCTTTTGATTTTAATTAACGAGAGCGAATCACTCTCACCATTGAAAGCAGGAAAAGTCCTAACAAGGGCCAAGGCGAACCACTGCCACCTGAACCACCGCCACTGCTTTCTTTAGTGGTATCAGCACTACACTGATACTGAGCAAAGTGACTCACACCCCACTCTTTCAACACCCCAGAGTTTCCTGACACACGGTCAGACACTTCGAGACGCCAAGTACCCCAACTCGGTTGACCAACAAGTGCTTGTAACTCCTCGTCGTACTGAGCTGTGAAGTAACCTTTAAATCCATTGGTATTGCTTGATTGATGGCTAAGTAGCACGACCGATTTGCCTTGTGGAGACACTAGTGTCACTTGCAGATCTTGCAGTGAGTCATGTTCGATGTTCAGGTAAACCGCAAACGAATCATCAATCGTGCGTGACTTGTCCGATAGCGTCTGAGAGAACAGTCTGTCGCCCTGTTCCGGCAAAGCGGAGTTCACTGGTTGAGGCTGGATATCGAGCTCTGGCGTACCATTAACCAGCATCACCTGTTCACTCCACTGGTGAGTCTTTAGGCCTTCAGAAAATTGATAATCCAATGAAATAGAGGAATCGAATTGCGTGCCACATGTTAGACCGCTTGGTAACGCCACCTTCATTGAGGTCGAGTCAGAAAGCGTTTCATCAAAGTCGAAAACAGATGCGTTGTTTAGCTGCCATTGCCCTTTGATGCTCGCTTCGCGACCAGTTTGGCTCAGGCTCACACCAACGTCTTGACCTTGTGCGATGTATCGAGCGTTATAGCGAACGCGAAGAGGCGCTTTGAGTAAGTTGTGTTTGTTGAAGCTGTCCGTCAGGAATTGGGCGTAATCTTTATTTGGGAACAAGGTGTTTGCGGCAAACACGGTCGATTCCGCCAGATCATGCATTTTCACGCCACGACCAATGCCGTACATGCCTTCAAGTACAATGGCGTCAAACTCACGGAACACGTTATCGGTATCATCACCGTATCGTTCAACCGATGCTTTAAGTGCTTGGAACAGTGGCGTTGACCATAGCTCGTCGCCTAGTTCACCGCCCACACTAACGTGCGCTGGATACTCTGAGCCCTCGAAGTAACGCGCTCTTTGGTTCCATAAGCTACGAGTTGTTTTGCGTGTTCCGAACACACCGTCCCAGTTGAACACCGTATCTAACTCGAATTCTTGACCACGACGCGAAGCATCCAAATATTGAGTGCGGTAGCTCGCGCTGCCCGCCCAGTAATCAGCAAAACCTTCTGCGATAGCCCCAGTGTGACCGTACGCCCAATCCGGTACTATTTGGTAATGAATGCCATGCCCAAGCTCGTGTATCACCACATCAGCATCAACTGCATCTGGAGAAACACCACCGACACCTAACATGAGTGCTTTCGGACCGTAATAGTAAGTAGAGTTATCTTTTGATAAACCGCGAGCATCAAAACGAAGCGGTTCATCAAACAAGTCGTAAGTCAGGCTTGTCAGATATTGGATCGAGCTATCAAGATGATAAAAAGCCATCAACTGTGGGAACGCATTGTCACCAAACTCGGTGCTTTGCATCTCATCAACACTGTCAAATGCTTGAACCCCTTCTGCGCTGAGAAAGTCCAACGTATCGAGTACAGGCGCTTCACCAGGTGCTGGGGCTGCAAATAAACCCGTCGCATCCACTTGCTTTAATCTTGGGTTAGAGAGATAGAACTTACCTCCCGACTTTAAAACCTCAATCGACTTGGTGACGTACTCGATCGGCTGAGGGTAATCAGACAGTGCTGACCACGTCGATTCTGGTGCCGCTTGCTGTTGCATGGTGCGAAGATCTGGGTTGAATAAAGAAACCTCAACATTAACCAGACTTCCAGAGCTCAAAGCAGGTGGCTCTTGTGCTTGCAGTTGGCGAGGCGATTCCAATTCCATTGCAACCGTTGGTTTACCGTTGCGAATGATCGTATCTTCAAGGCTCTTAAACGCTCGCACAACGTGATGATTTTTATCGGTTGTTACTACTAGGGTGCGCTGTGCTTGATATTCACCGTTTACCCAAACATCAAAATTGTAATGCTCACCAAGCTGAGATTGGGTTTTGTAACGGAACTTAAACTCGCCCGCTTCTGAGTAGTGGCTGTCTAGATAAGTTTTCGCTTGCGCTTCATTCGTTACCACAGAGTCCGTTACGGGATAATCCCACTCTGCAGCCTGTGCCGCAGGGGTACAAGCAATAAGCAGCGAAAACGCCAATGGTTTTAGCTTCATGATTTCGTCCTAGAATTCGTATTTTGCAGTCAGCGTGAAGTAGCGCCCTGGCTCAGTTGAGTAACGCTTACTTTCCTCAGCGATACCCGCTACGTCTTGGTATCGGATGTATTCTTTGTCGAACAGGTTGATGATGTTTGCGCTAACACGAAGGTCTTTGGAAACGTGGTAAGTTGCGCCAATATCAAACGTATTCCACGCACTTGTCTGCGCGCAATCTGTCGCTAGACCAAGCGTGGTCTGGCATTTAGGAACGCGATCCATTGCCGCGGCCCAGTTCCAAGCCACGTAAGCATTGAAGTCTTGGTTGGCGTATTTCAGTTGAGCGTTACCTTCGAATGGCGTAATGCTTCGAACGTATTCACCTTCCGCGTCTTTGCCATCTACGTAGCCAAACTTAGTGCTGATGTCCCATTGTTTGGTGATCGCGTAACCCGCAGAAAGCTCTGCACCATACGTCTCGACACCATCGAGGTTTTGGTATTGTTTAATGTAATTACCATTGCTTGAGTCAAAGCCCGTGGTCACAACGTCGATGAAGTTTTCAAACTTGTTGTAGAACAAAGACGCATAGACATACGCACGACCGTTATCGAACTTGTTACCGATTTCAAATGAGTCGGAAGTTTCAGCTTCTAGATCCATGTTTGGTGCAATGACAAACGGCGTGAGCGGCACAAAGTCGTGGCTTACGAAGCCATACGCTTTATCGTATTCCGGAGCACGGTAACCATGGTTATAAGATACATAAGCAATGTTGTTGGCAAATACTTCACGAGAAACCGAAAGACTTGGAGATACCTCTGAGCTATCCATGTCTTTTAATGGGAAGCCGCCCACTTCACCCGCACCGTCTGGCGTGAGACGGTGCGCATCAAAGCGTAGGCCACCTGTGATGGTCCATTTATCCAGTTCCACCATGTCTCGAACGTACAAACCAATGTTATAAGCACGAGCAGGAGCGAAAGGTTGTTTGGTCGAAGGTGTTACTCCGTTCCAATCAATCTTGGAGTCGCTATCTGTGCGTTCGTAATAGTCAGTAGAAAGCTCGACACCGTAAGCCAATTGGTGCTCAGCATTTGCTGCATAAATCGTATTAGTGAAATCGCCACGGAAGCCAATTGTTTCGTCAATGAAGGTTTTGTGTTCCAGCTCGCGACGCTTGGTGATCAAACCATTGTGATCCACTTGGCGCATTAAACGGTTGGTGTCTTCCACCACTTCGGTGTGACGCCAGTAAACTTTGGTATCCAACTCTTCGAACCAAGTTGGATTAATCGGAGTCACCTCTGCACCAATATAAGCGCTGTACTCTTCTGTGGTTTCATCCTCAGCAAAGTCTTCAATATGCCAAATTCCATCAGGTTGAATGGACGGTGAACCCTCCAAACGCTCTTGGTTCTGGGTGTAGAGTTCCGCTTTGGCTTTCAACATCACCTCTTCATTGAAAAAGTGGTTGATCGTATAAGCACCGCTGTAACCATCGAGGTCGCGGTTATACAAATCTTCATCAAAGTTACGTGTCTCTTGTCCTTGCCAGTATGAAACGTTAAACAAACTCTCTGTATCACCGGAACGGAAAGCTAGATTACTCGTGCCTTTGTACTTGTTGCTGATATCGGTGTAAGTACCGGAAACATCGGTGTAGAAGTCTTTGTCTTTTAAGAAATCACCCGGCTGGCTGGATTCTAAAATCACCACACCGCCGATCGCGCCAGAGCCATGCACCGAAGAACTTGCCCCTTTAATGATTTGCAGCGATTCAAAATTGGATAAATCAAAAGTATCTCGCCCAACGGCATCATTAATGTCATTCGCACCGAAGCCATCCGCAGAACGAATGCCATCACGAACGATCATAATGCGGTTACCCGTCATACCACGGATGGTAATGTTTTGCGGACGTCCTGCACCGCCCGTCACGCTTACACCAGGTTCGTTACGCAGCACGTCATATAGCTCGGTCTCGCCTCTTTCTTCGATTTGCTCGTTTGTGATAACCGCGACACTACCTGCCACTTTTGACAATGGCTGATCGATTTTATTGGCGGTTACCACCACCTCTTCCATTGAGAAAACCTTAGATTCGGCGTGCACTTGACTGGCAGCAAGTACCGAAAGTACTGCCGCTGACACTGGGGTAAGCTTCATTTACTGCTCCGCTTTAGATGTTTTAATGAGTGATAGTAGAAATGCGTATTCTTTTGCTTGTTGTTCTTGCGCTTGTCGTGGGTCCATTTGGTGGCCCGAATTAAAATCAGTTTGCAACAAGTACGGCCCGTTGCGCTCACTTAACGCTGAAACTTTAGCCAGATACTTTGCGCCTTCCCAATATGGCACGCGCTGATCAATTAAACCGACTTGAACCAACATGGGTGGGTAAGCGTTTTTATGGATATTGAGAATCGGATCGTACGCCTTCATTAACGCCAATTGTTCAGGTTTGGTTGGGTTACCCCATTCGCCATACTGCTGTGTGGTAAGCGGAAGTGAGGTATCCGACATACTTGCAACCACATCAACAAAAGGCACTTTAAGTACGACACCTGAAAACAATTTAGGATCTTGATTAACCGCTCCGGCCACCAACGTACCACCAGCACTAGAACCGATGGCGAAAACCTCTCTATTGCCACGTTCGAATGTTTGCAGCGCCTTCGCGGCCGCGACAAAATCACCAATAGAATTGGCTTTTCGCACACCACGGCCTTGCTCGTGCCATTCATCGCCAAAGTACCCACCGCCACGGACATGGGCGATAGCGTAAATCACACCTTGGTCGAGTAAACTGATAACCTGAGGTATAAAGTACGGTTTCATCGTAAAACCATACGCGCCGTAACCGTAAATCATCACAGGAGATTGTGGGTGCAATTTGTCTTTGCGATACGCCAAAGAGACCGGGACAGAAACGCCGTCGTGCTTAATAAAAATACGTTGGGATACATAACGCTGACTATCAAAGTCTTGGTAAGCATCTTGAGAGTACAAGGATTTATTCAGCGTTTTTACATCGAACTCTTCCCACTGAGGAGGCGTAGTCATCGACATGCTTCGGATACGAATTTTGTTTGATTCAAAATCGCCCAATGTGCTTAGCCAAGCGACATTACCATCGTGTTCCAATGGCAGTATCACTTTTTCCTGCCCTTGGTAAGAATACACCGTCAATGTCGACAAGTTGTTTGGCTTACTAAGTGCCACAACTCCTGCATCATAAAGGTAGAACTGTTCAAGCGGCTCACGAGGATTGGTAAAGCGTTGCCATGTTGCGCCAAGCGGTGCGAGTTCGGCTTGGTAAAGGGCGAACTTTCCTTCCAGGTTGCTTTTAAGATAAATGTAACCTTTCGCCACATCCGCGTAATATTCCACACCCACTTCAGGCTTTCGCAATGAATCTGAGACAGTGCCCGTTTCTAGGTCGACAAGCTTCTGCTCTGTTGTTGACTCGTTGTTGCTTTGCAGCACAGCATAACGGCTATCTGCCGCACGATAGAAAGAAAGTAACCAATCTGACTTGGGTTCATTCCATAGGACTGTTTTTGCTAAAGATTCAGTGGAGATACGTAAGATCTGATGAGGTCGCTGGGTGCGCTTTTCTTTTGCAACGAGGAATGCCACTTTCCCGTTAGGTGACAACAATACGCCACTATCGACGTGCGTCGCCAGTTCCGTAGATTGACCGGAGAGTAAATCAACAACCACAGCACGATATTGTTCGCTGCCGTCGATATCTTCCGTGAAAAGTAGCGTGTCACCATTCACTTGCCATTGACCAAGTTGGTAGTACTGATGCGCAGATTGTCGTTCATCGAAATCGAACACCACGTTTTCTGGTGCATGTTGACTCGCACGGGATAATAGTAAGTAACGACCATCGCGACGCATTAGCGTCCACTCTCTTCCACTCACGATCGACCATGGCTTATCACCTTTGTCTGCCACAATGGTATCCCACTGCGTTAGTAGGTTTTTTGTCAACGTCTGATAACTTTTTTGGTGCTGTTCAGTTTTGTGGTTTTGTTCTGTTAGGTAGGTAAGAACTCGCTCATCTTTACGAGCATCATCTCGAAGCCAGTTGAAATCATCAGCAGCAAAGCCAGAACTAGAGGTAATTATGAGCCCTAAAAAAACATGAGTAAATTTCATATAGAGAGCGAATTCATTTATAGGATTAATACAATGGCGCGTATTCTGCCCTTAAATAAAAATGAGATCAATTATCATTTTCATAATCATGTTAGATTTTTATCTAGTGTGTGAGGAAAAACGTTTGCTTTGACCGAGGTTATAAAACTTAATAACTTCCTAAATTAGCGTTCTATGCTGTTTATATACAACCAGACAGATATAAAAGCTGACTAACGAGTGAGTATGGAAAGACGCTATTTCACCTAGCGACAGACATAAAAAATCCGAGTGCGAACACTCGGATTTTTAAGAACTAAAATCAATGGGAAACTACAGCAGCTTTTACTCTTCAGAGCTCGGTGCCGCTGGTTTTTTCTTAGGGATGAAGACATCATCACCCACAGATACGTTTTTGTAGAAGCTCTTGTCACGCTTAGCTGGTTTTTTCGCCGATTTTTTCGCTTGAGGGCGAGCTTTCTTTGCGGTCGCTTTCTTATTGCGGAAATCTGGTTTAGGTGGCTTAAGGCCTTTAAACTTACCTTTCAAATCTTCGAACAATGAAAACTCAAGATCTTGTTGTAGGTATGCTTCTACACGTTTAAAGCTATCCCAGTCTTTTGGACCAACAAGAGAGATTGCATCCCCTTTATTTCCAGCACGACCAGTACGACCAACTCGGTGTACGTATTCTTCGGTATGCTTTGGCATATCGAAGTTGATGACGTGTGTCACAGTTGCAATATCCAAACCGCGGGAAGCAACATCAGTCGTTACAAGGATCTTAAATACTGCGCGCTCAAACTGACTCATAATGGTGTTACGTTGAGTCTGGTTCAAGTTACCACTTAGTGCTACAGCCTTCAGTTTCTTTTCGTTCAGCTTTTCTGTTAGTCGCTCAGTATCATCACGCGTTGCCGTAAAGATAATAACTTGACGGTATTCAGCCTCAGAAAGAACACGATCTAAAATTGCCTCTTTATGATCTAGGTGATCACACAAGTAAAATTTTTGCGTGATATCTTTATGTTCTTCGTTAGAAACGCCGATAGCAATTCGCTTTGGCGCATTGAGCATTTCAGCCGCGATTTCATTGACGTCTGCATGATCTAATGTCGCAGAGAACATCAACGTTTGACGACGACGATGCTTGGCTGCTTTATGAATGCGACGAAGCTCTGGTGCAAAGCCCAAATCCAACATACGGTCTGCTTCGTCCAGAATTAGCGTTTCCAAACCATCCAGATAAAGCGAACGGTGCTCTAAGTGATCAGCCAAACGTCCTGGTGTCGCCACGATAAATTTCGGGTAACGACGCAGAGCTTTTACCTGATCGTTAAAGTTCTCACCACCCAAAATCAGTGCTGCTTCATAAGATAGGCCAGCTAGCATAGAACGAAGCTCACCATATACTTGTTTCGCTAGCTCACGAGTAGGAGCAAGGATTACCGCGCGAGGGTCTTTCGCAGAAAACGATTTTGTCTTTAAAGACTTATGAAGCATTGGCAATACAAACGCCAAAGTCTTGCCCGAACCTGTTTTCGAAGATGCCAATAGATCCTTGCCTGCAATCGCAACAGGAATCGCCTGCTGCTGAATGTCAGTCGCTTTTTTAAAATCGTAGTGTTTTAGGTTCTTCAACAATCGGTTGTCTAGGCCTAGATCTTTAAATTGCAAAGTATTCTCCAATAAATCAGTCAGCGTCTGAGCGCTCTGTAGTGTCGTTTCCGCTCTAACGCAGCAAAAAAATAAAGCTCGGTATAATACCGCAAATCATAGGAGTATAGATAGAGATCACACAAACTAATTCCCTGTGGTAACGGTAAAACATCATTTGTGGCTCAGTTCAGAGTAAAGACTAGCCTTTTTGATGAGCAGCTGGACAGGAAGTTTAGAGAAAAGCCGTTCAAATATGCCTTCTATCCATCAACAAAACGACTTAAATAGCAGTTATTTGGGCCAATAAACTTTCATTTGTGTCAATATCGTCTAAATTATTGATATCAGGAACGTGGCAAATACACCTGCTATGAAAACTGTTGTGAGAACGAAATAAAGGATAGGTAGTTAAACTTTGTTAAGTTCAGGTAAAAGTTGACGTCAGGTACTCCATGAAATTCTTGGGTTTTTTTGACTTTTGCTACATCATGTACTGATAAAATGTAACCACATTTAACCTCGCTACTGTATAAAATAATAGTTAGTGGCGAGACTTTCACTATAAGCAAGGAGTTCTTATATGAACAAAACGTTGATCGCAGCTGCAGCAACTTCAGTACTTCTACTAGCCGGTTGTGCTTCTTCTGATGACGCAGCTACAGCAAATGCAGCAAAATTAGACGAACTAAGCAACCAAGTTAGCCAACTAAGCCAAGACGTACAAGCTCTTCAATCTGACGTTCAAAAATCAGGCGCAGCAGCAATGGCTGCTCAAGAAGAAGCTGAGCGTGCTAACGAGCGTATCGATAACATCGCTCAGTCTTACACTAAGTAAGATTTGATACCGCGTCTTAACGCCCGTTAAGGCGCGGTTATTTCGACAGGAACCCCATTCTGTGCAGCGATTGCTGCTTTAGCCTTCACGTTTTTCATACCGAATTCATCCAGCCACCACTTTAACTCTTTCGGCACTTTGAGTTCATCTTTCTCGCCATTACTACGAGTCAAAGGCTCATGTGCTTCTAAGAACACACTTCTGTCAGGCTCAAGTGTCATTTTGATAGGCTGGTTAATGATGTTAACGTCTTCACCGTTACGAACCTTGTCAAATAACCACTCAATGTCACTTGGGTCCATACGAATACAACCCGCGCTGACCCGCATACCAATCCCAAAGTCCTTGTTGGTACCATGAATTAGGTATTCGCCATTCCCGTAAGCTAAACGCAATGCAAACATACCAAGTGGATTATCAGGCCCCGCAGGAACAACGGCTGGTAGGTCAATGCCCTTTGCTTTGTACTCGGCACGAATAGAGGCTGGAGGAGTCCATGTAGGGTTCGGTCGTTTTTGGCTGATACGCGTTGTCATTACTGGGGTATCGCGCCCTATTCGGCCAATTCCGACAGGAAATACATGGACAATATCCTCTCCTTTCGGAAAGTAATATAAGCGCAGCTCGGCTAGATTAATAACGATACCTTTATAAGGTACGTCTGGGAGGATTAGCTGTGTCGGAATAGTAAGAACATGCCCCTCTTCTGGTAAGAAGGGATCCACGCCTTTGTTTGCGGCCATTAAACCTAGCATACCCACATCGTAGAGCTTAGCGATATTTGCCATGGTTTCGCCTTCTTGCACGACGTGGTTTTCAAGGCGACCAATTAAACGGCTTCCATCCTCTGGTAATTCGTACATCTTAGCGAATGATAGACCACTCACTAAAGATAACGACACAGATAGCAGGGTACGTTTTGCGAAACTCATTGATCGCTTTTTGCTAAGCATTTCACTCTATTCCTTGGCACTTTTAAAGAGCTGTAAGGTTATCTCTCTTTCTGTCTTGTGATCAACCATCGGCTTGTGATATTCCAGTAAAGAAAAGCCCTCCCAAGTCCAAGGTTTATGGATGTATTTGTTCGGTACACTTTTGATTTCTGGTACCCAGTGGCGCACAAATTCACCATTAGCATCGAACTTTTCGCCTTGGCTTATCGGGTTGAAAATACGAAAGTATGGCTGCCCGTCACAGCCCGTAGAAGCAGACCATTGCCAGCCACCATTGTTCGCTGCAAAATCGCCGTCCACCAGCTTACTCATGAAGTACGCTTCTCCCCATCGCCAATCAATATGTAAGTCCTTGGTAAGAAAGCTCGCGACAATCATACGTAATCGATTGTGCATCCAACCTGTTTGATTGAGCTGACGCATTGCTGCATCAACGACTGGGTATCCTGTTGTTCCTGTCTTCCATCGCTCAAAGGCCTTCTCATCATAGGACCACTGGATTTTATCCTCCCAATCGATAAATCCTTTGCCTTTGACGAGTTTTGGTTCGAAAACCAATAGGTGCTGATAAAACTCACGCCAAATGATCTCACTTAGCCAAGTTGCTTTCCCTTCTGTAAGGTCATTTTGTTGATTTTCAGCATACAAACGAGCAATACACTGCCTTGGTGATAGCGCGCCAATCGCAAGGTATGGAGACAGTTGGCTAGTGCCATCAATAGCTGGAAAGTCTCGCTCGCTTTGATACGCGTCACTGCGCTCCCGTGCAAATTCCCTAAGCTGCTTCAAAATATCATTAGTCGAAGCCAGCCAGTCTTCACTGGATTCTCGAGGATAGCTAAATGTGAAGCTTGAATTAAATCGAGCCGACTCTAATTGTTCGAGTACCTTTTTATTGAGTGGCGCTTGCTCGTGAGGTTTTACTACCGTCGGCATATGGAACTGCGTTAACCAAGCACGCTTGAATGGCGTAAATACCTTAAAATATTCGCCTTGCTTATTAAGAACCGTCGTTGGCGCGTGCACACATTTGTCATGAAACAGTTCAAATTCGATATCGTGAGAAGCTAACGCTTCACTTACTTGTGTATCCAGCTCTCGTTCGTTCACCTCATAATGAATGTTTGCCATAACAGACGTGGCTTCAAGTGTTTCCGCCCACCCACTAATCACATCTGTACAATCGGAAAACGACGGCACCTCTTTGTACAAAAAAGGAATATTAAGGCTTTCAAGCTCCTCGTTAAGACAAGCTAAGCGACGAGCAATGAGA
>NZ_JADDYH010000038.1:50904-252341 GCF_015163595.1 Vibrio sp. OPT41
TCTGCCTGCATCGGCGCCATGTGATGCTCCCGCCACTGCTCTGGCGTCGCGATAAAGCAAGCGACAACAGGCTGACCTGAATCCAACGCCGCTTTGAGTGCCGTGTGGTCTAACGCACGTAAGTCACGTCGAAACCATACTAAAACCATGGTAGCTCCTATCTTTTGTCTACTAAGTTAGGTGTAATTTCTCTATCACTTCAGAGCACCCCATCCGATCACCTAACTGTGCGTGAAGCATTTTGATGGACGCTACTTGTTTAGCAGCTAGCGCTTTGTTGGAGAAAAGGTAGATAAACGAACCATTTTCAACGACCTCGTGATCTAGTAGACCAGAAACATCATCAACCTTATCGATCAAAGTCGTGTGATACCCTTGTTCGCAAAGCTTCGCTGCTTGAATCCAACTCTCAGACTCTCTGTTTTGTTCAAAGCTAATGAGCAGACACTTTCCTTTGGAAGCGGCTTTGTTTTCAGAATCGATAACAAGGGCAAGTCGAGTGATCAAACAAGTCTGAAATAACCCTACCTGTAAAGATCGCAGCGATCCTTTTACCATGTCTAGCGCATCAAATACTGGGCTAATAAACTGATCAATAACGAGTTTTAGTGGATACTCTTTAAGAACAGAGGCAAGTAAACTCTCTGCTTTTCCTCGATTCAGGGTAGACAGCGCAAGCAGCATGTTTTCAACTTCTTCGAGTGTGCGAACCTCGTTTTTGACTTCGACATCGGCGCTTTTTCCTAGCAGCCCCTTCACTTTACCAATCGAAATCCCCTTCGCGAGCCAGCTCTGGACTTCGCGAATCGTATCGAGATCTTGCTGGCGATAAAGTCTGTGTCCTTTTTCAGTTCGCTGAGGTTGGATCAAGTTGTATCTTCGTTGCCAAGCTCTCAGCGTAACTGGTTTTACACCCGTGATGTCTGCGACATCTCGGATCGCGTATAGTTTTTCTTCTGAACTACAAACCATAGCGTAATCTCATCTCCTGCGGATACGGTTCTAAAAACTTCTGTTTTGCTAAATACTCGTCTGGGTAAGTATTTAAGTAATGCTTAATCAATGTAAGTGGTGCTAGCAGAGGCAGCATTCCGATACGGTAGTCGTGAATCACTGTCGCTAACTCTTCTTTTTCTTCTTTAGTTAGTGAGCGTTTGAAGTACCCTTGTAAATGCATCAACACATTTGTGTTGTTTTTGCGGCTAGCCCGATTCGTTAACGCCTTCATAAGTCCTAAACGATACTCTTGGTAAAAGTCTTCAATTTCATAATTAGCGACATCAGCGACTAAGCGGCCAAGGGAGCGGTATGACTCTGGGTGGTGTGCCATTAACGTCAGTTTGTAGCGCGAATGAAAGTCGATGATTTTGCCACGAGTAGGCTCACCATCCATCGAGCCGTAAAAGTCATTTAGACAAAATACTCGAGTAATAAAATTTTCTTTCAATACAGGGTCGTTAAGTCTGCCATCCTCTTCAACAGGCAACCAAGGCATTTTTTGCATCAATGTTTGTGTATACAAGCCAACACCTTCTTTCGCAGCACTGTTCTTGCTGTAAACCTTGACTCGCTCCATGCCACAAGTTGGTGACTTGGCACAAACGATGTAACCACAAAGCTGCTCGCTTTGAAGTTCATCTACTTTATTGGCCGAGTAAGTGAGCATATTGTCGGTATGATCATTTTCTGGATTTTTGGTTTCAACCAATGCAACACGCTCTTCATTAGAAACAAGACGAATTGTTGGACGGGGTACTGGCATACCTACGCCGACTTCAGGGCATACCGAAACAAAGTCAAAATACGGGCTGAGCTCTTTAGTCACAAAGTTGCTCACCTTATGACCAGAGTCAAAACGCACTCGTTCACCCAAAACACACGAACTGATACCTACTTTGATTGAAGATTCCATGATGACGCATCCCTATACAAAAAGTTTTGTTGTATAACTTATAGCAAGCCTTTCCAGATTGTACAAGAAAATAAGTTGTACAATTTAATCGTTTTACTTCACTCGAAAGTATTTCGATCAACCAGCTGTCAGAAAAAAGTTTGGCCCAAAAACAAAGAATTTGTGCGCGCAATCGACAAACTGCTCAAAAGCAAATCGATTGCTCTTTTGATTTCAACAGATTTGGTTATCAATAGTAGTTGCAGTTTCTAAATGCGTGGTTTTTGTGACTAAGCTCTCAAGGGGCTACTGTACGTCCCGATATTATTGCCTCAACGAAAACGAACAAGTTCAACAGAATTGGTAATAGCGTTCTATAATAGAGGCGTTTTATCAAAACAAAACTTTGGAGAGCACTTATGGCAACCCCACACATTAACGCACAACCAGGTGATTTCGCTGAAACAGTTCTAATGCCAGGCGACCCGTTGCGCGCTAAATACATCGCTGAAACGTTCCTAGAAGATGTGAAACAAGTTTGTGACGTTCGCAACATGTTCGGCTTTACTGGCACTTACAAAGGCAAAAAAGTTTCTGTAATGGGCCACGGCATGGGTATCCCGTCTTGCTGTATCTACGTACACGAGCTAATCGCTGAATACGGCGTGAAAAACGTTATCCGTGTGGGTAGCTGTGGTGCAGTACGTGACGACGTGAAACTAATGGACGTTGTTATCGGTATGGGTGCTTCTACAGACTCTAAAGTTAACCGTATCCGTTTCAACAACCACGATTTCGCAGCAATCGCTGATTACGGTCTTCTAGAAGAAGCAGTTAACCAAGCGCGCGCTCAGGAAGTGCCTGTAAAAGTAGGTAACGTATTCTCTGCTGACCTGTTCTACACACCAGAAGCAGACATCTTCGAGAAGATGGAAAAACTAGGCATCCTAGGTGTAGACATGGAAGCGGCTGGTATCTACGGCGTAGCAGCTGACCTAGGCGCGAAAGCACTGACTATCCTGACAGTTTCTGACCACATCATCCGTGGTGAAAAACTAAGCTCAGAAGAGCGTCAGAAGTCGTTCAACGACATGATGAAAGTTGCACTAGAAACTGCAATCAACATCTAAGAACAAATAGTAAGTAATAATTTGCAGCCAGAATTATGCTGGCTGCCCGAATTATCCCGAGGGGGCGATTGTGTCTAACGGCGAACTGCCAAAAGACGCAGATGGGTTACAACTCAACTTTTGTAAAACATTGGCGTGTGACAACTTTGGATTGAGTGATGCAAAGCGTTACGTTCTGCAACATGCGAACCCTAAGCGTCCGGCGATGGTATGCCGTGAATGTGGAGCTTTCCCCCCCTTACTTAATAATCGCGATGTCGTGAACGAACTTCATCGCCTGCGGCACGTCCACAGTGACGGGTTGCCTGCTTGCCGTAATGATGATTGCGACAACTTTGGACTTTCTGTCCACACTCACAAACACCTCTATCACGCTTTCGGTTACAGTGGCGATCGCCAACGTTACCGCTGTAAAGTGTGTCAATGTACCTTTGTCGACAAGTGGTCTGGTGCCAACAAGAAGCTTCAATTTCAAGAGAACTTGATGGGTTTATTGTTTACGGGATATTCCGTACGAGAAATCTGCCGCAAGCTTAGTATTAACCCAAAAACCTTTTACGATCATGTTGACCATATAGCTAGCCGCTGCCGCCGCAAGCTGGCAACCATTGATGCGCGCTGGGTAAACCACGCAACGCATTATGAATTGGCCTCAAACTATATTGCATTGCAACCGAACAGCAATAATGGTGTGTATTGGATTGTTTCTGGCGAAGCGCATTCTGGCTATATTCTTTGCCAGCACGTCAATTATTCCGCTGATGAAGAGCCAATCGCAACTCTCGATCATAATCCTTACGATGAGGTGTCTCGTTTTGTTTCCCAGGAGTACGTAGCGGAAGCAAGTGAGCCGCTTGCGGAACCTTCTCATCACCTCAGAGAGCGAATTGACCAAAAATACCAAACAATTTTGGCTCGCGGTAACGTAGAAGACCCTCTTGGTAATCTATCTGTATTTCATTACCCTTCAAAAGGGGCATTAGTCCGTCCGCCATACACCTCGTATGCACACTATTTGCACGTACTTGATATGTGCTGCCCAAACAAACGTGTATCTCTATACATGCCTCAAGATCCCCTACTACGTTCAGCTGCACTGAGCGTTTGTTTACCTCGTATTAAAGAGAAAAGTGTCGACTTGATGTATGTAGAAGAGGACGCTAGTTGGGACATGAGCACTCCCTTTGGCAAAGTCGATATCGCCTATATGAGTTGGTGGCGCGATCGTTGGGCAATCTCTAGTCAAAACGAAAACCACAAAGGCATTTGCTACCTCGCTGGCGATCAAAATGAGCCTGAAAAATGGTTTAACGTTGCGACAACTCGTCATGTGAAGTTTTATCAAAACCGCTTTCAGATTCTTTTCGAAAGCTTCATTAACGAGCCACGTCGCAAATTACGACCTGCTGGTATTTTACCTCTTTTAGATATATTCAGAGCTTGGCATAATTTGTGCTATCAGGATAAACAAGGTCTTACCGCTGCACAAAGGTTGGAAGTCTCTGATGCACCTTTGACAATCAAACAGCTCCTATCGTAGCTATTCTATTGGTAATTTAGATGTAGTAATTAGGGGTTGTAACGGTATACATTACGGCCCCTGATCGTTTACCAAAACGTTATCCGCATCGCTTTGGTAAAGAAACATGCATCTAACCACTTAATATTAGGTGTGATTTCCAGTTCGATAGTCATGGATGTGAACGTTGGATAAAAACCAAATTCAGCTAGAAGATGATCTCACTAAGCTTAAAGGCCAAATAAAATCGGCCCCTAAACATACCTTTAATATTGCGCAGCAATATCGTATCCGCGCGGAACAAATTTTATTTGTGGACGGAGAGATCAAAGCCTTACTCATCATGGCGCAATGCTGTTGGTGCCTAATGGATTACCGACAAGGCTTAAAACTCGTCAAAGACGCTTACAGCAAACAAACACAGCTTGAAACCGACGATCATCTCCCGGAAATTCTCCATCTTTTTGCACTCCAATATTGGGGCCAAGCAAAGTATTATTCCGCGCAACAATATTGGATTAATGCGCTCGAACAATCTGCTCTTGTTGATGATGTTGAAATTCAAATCGAATCTCTAATTGGGCTTGGTAATGTATGGCGCATCACTAATGAACACCAACTTGCCGCTTCAACTCATGAGTTAGCCGTTAAAGTGGCAAACAATGTTCGTATTGCTTGGTTAGAAGGCAAAGCGCGCATCCTATTAGCTTGGGACTATTACTTACTAAATAAGTTTGTCGAGATGCTTACGGTACTGGATGGAGCAACCGAAGTATTAAAAGATCATGATGACAGTACGTGGCAAGCCGAGATCTGGGACTTTAAAGGGTTAGCACTGCTTGGACTAGAACGCCTTGATGCGGCCGAAGAAGCCACCCAAAAAGCCCACCAGCTCGCCATTGAGCATGACCTCGTTTGGATGAAAGCACACTCTTTTATTAGCCGAGCAAGACTTGAGCTTTTGCGCCAAAATACAGACAGCGCTGCCAAGTTGCTACTTGCAGCAGAAGAGTCTGCACTCAGTTTCGACCACGGTGAGCTACTCAGCCAAATTTGCTTCCAACAATCACGAGTCGCTGAAGAACAAGGTGACTTTGAGTCTGCGTTTAACGCGTTCAAGAAATACCGTAAGCACGCACTCAAAATGCTCAAAGAACAAACTCATCGAATCAGCATGGATAAAGCAAGAGGCTCTAAACGCCAACTAGAGCAGCGAGCACGTAAGCTGATCAATCATATTCGCTCTCAACACGAATACGACCCTGAAAAACAGTTCTCTAATGTCGTTTCTGAGACCTACTGGTGGGAACAGTTAGTTTTGTTTAAAACGGAGCTCAAACGCTCTAACCACGCCATCATTATGATTCAGCATTCAAACCCCGAAGTTCTCGATGTTTGTACCGAGCTCGTTCATGCATTGACAACCTCCAGCGACCTCATCTCGAGAATTTCCAGTAACAGGCTAGCAATGTTAATTGCAGAAAAAGGTCAAGCAGCAGAAGAGGTCTACCGCACTGTCCAAGCGATGTTAGACATCTATCCATGGAAGCGACGCGGAATCAAAGGCCCGAAACCGATACTGTATTTGCAAGATATCCTGACCTTCCCATTCACGTTAGAACAGCTCGAAGAAAGTTATATTGAGGTAATGAAGAATGGAACAACTGCTTAGCAAGGTGACTGACGCAGGTATCGATCCTTCTTCCGTTTCAGGTGAAGAAGCGATTACGCTATGGGAACACATAGGGTTACATATTGCGTCAACAAACCGAGAGAAAGCGCATTGCTATATCATTAGCGCCGAGTATCGAAGAGAGATCAAACAGCTCAACGACAGCATTAGTGAATTGAAACAAGCGCTTGAGTTGCTTGTTTTACCAGAGGATGTAGAAGATATTCTTTCTGTGAAAGCAAGCTTGAGTGAGCGTTTGGTTGAAGTAGGTGACTACAATGCGGCATTAACCGAGTATGTTGCTTCAACCAATATCGCCGTCGAGTACGGCTATATTGATGAGTACGTATTGGCCATTATTGGAATGGGTAATTTGTGCGATGCCCATGGGGATCACCAACGTGCATTACGTTATTATCAAAAAATAGATGCTATCGATCACGCTATTGGCAGTCGATCCCTACGCCTTCGTTACAAGCTGTACATGCTTGCCTGTTATATCAGCTTGAACCGTACCGCAGACGCCAAAGAACTATTGAGTGAATGTGAAGAACTGAGCATTCTCGTCAGTGATAAAAACCTCGCCGCACAAATTCACCTCTACCGAGCCAAATTACATCGTCTGCAAGAAGACTACCCCAATGCGTTGCTGGCTATTTCGAATGTTCAGTATACAACGGGTAGTGCCACGACATACTGGTTATCCACGATGGTCAAAATTGAGACTGCGTATTGTCTAAACGGTGTAGGGCACACTTCTTTAGCTAATTTAACGTTGGACTCCATCAGTAAAAGGATTCAAAAGCAACTATCTCCTATCGTTACTCAGCATTTTTATAACGCGATGAGTCAAGTTTACGCCTCTCAAGGGTTGTATCAAGAAGCATTAAATTGTGAAAAAAAAGCGCATAGAATCGAATCTGATCTTGTAAAACATATTCCGATCGGTGAGTTAGGGTCTGCTCAACTACGCCGACTTTCACGCTTTGAGTTACAACTCAAACTCATTTTGTCAGAGCTAGAAAACAAAGAACTAAAAGAAACCACCAAGCAGCATAAAAATACTGTTGCTCAGCTACAGCAGGACGTCTTTACCGATCCACTTACGTCTTTACACAACCGACGCTGGTTAGAAGTTAAACTAAAAGATCTACTTCTGCACGATACTGCATTTGCATTGATGGTCATCGATATCGATCACTTCAAATCCATCAATGACGAACTAAGCCACTTGGTTGGCGACAAAGCGATCAAAAGTGTGTCACAGGAACTGGCGTCCTACTTCAGATTTAAAGGCGCATCGTGCGTACGATTTGGTGGTGAAGAGTTCCTCGTGATCCTTGAGAATACCCAACTGGAACGCGCAGAAATGCATGCCGAGAATTATCGTGAACGGATTTATCAATATGGTTGGGACGATATTCTTGGTGAACGGGGGCTGACCGTATCCATAGGGATTACCTTGCATCGAGAAGGCGAGAATACTCAGCGAACTTTTTATCGTGCAGACAAAGCTCTTTATCGCGCCAAAGCCAATGGCAGAAACCAAGTCTGTACCGAACTTTAAACCATGCCCCGGTTGACACCTGGGGCTTTAGTATACTTTTTACTTATCCTTCCTATATCACTTCACTGCTTGTTTAAATAAGTACTCAGCAACACCTTAACTGCCAATAAACATCAGTGGATACTTACATCGCATAAACATAATTCCTACATAAAAACCGCTTGATTCATCTGTAGTTAAGACAAATACTTAAATTGTTAATTTACGTAGATTTTCCATTTCGCAATACGCACAGGTAGGTAAGATGTTTCTAGACTATTTTGCACTTGGGTTACTCATCTTCGTTGCTTTAGTGATCTTTTACGGAATCATTGTCATCCATGATATTCCATATGAAATCGCCAAAGAGAGAGAGCACCCGCACCAAGACGCAATTCACTACGCTGGCTGGGTCAGCCTTTTCACTTTGCATGCGCTGTGGCCATTTTTATGGATCTGGGCAACATTATGGCGCAAGGAACGCGGCTGGGGTTTTAAACAACTAGAACAAGAAACACACGACATTCATCACCGCCTTGAAGAACTCATTGATGAAGTCAACGAACTCAAAAACCAAGTATCGATGTTGAAACAACAAAAGATTCAGCAAAAGCCTTTGCCTGAACAAAGTAAAGAGGACGAATAATGGACTTATTGCTGATTCTGACTTACGCCGCTCTTTGTATTGCCATTTTTAAAATTTTCAATATTCCTCTAAACAAATGGACCGTTCCAACCGCCGTACTTGGCGGCGTAGTGTTAGTGGGCACACTCGTGCTGCTTATGAACTACAACCACCCATTTACTCAATTGGGTAACCAAGTGTTCCCGACTACGCCTATCGTCTCTGGCGTGCGTGGCCGCGTGGTGGAAGTGCCAGTCCAAGCCAACCAACCGCTCAAAACGGGCGATATTCTTTTCAAAATCGATCCTGTGCCTTTTGAAGCAGAAGTTGCTCGCCTTGAAGCGAAAGTCAAAGAAGCAAGCCAAGGTGCGTTGGGTTTAGAGTCTGATCTAAGAGAAGCAGAAGCTGCTGTATTGAAAGCGCAAGCGGACAGAGATAAAGCACAAAGGGAGTTTAGCCGATATCAAAGGGGCTTTGATCGTGGCGCGTTTACTGAACAAGATTTAGATACTCGACGCCAAGCGTATAAAGCGGCAGAAGCCATGTTAGACGTTGCGATTTTGCAACAAGAACAAGCGCAAATCGCTCTGGACTCTGAAATCGGAGGCGAAAATACCCAAGTCGCGCAACTTCTTGCCGAGCTGCGTAAAGCAGAGTTTAACCTAGAGCAAACCGTCGTTCGTGCGCCAACCGATGGTTACGTTACGCAATTGGCTTTGCGTCCTGGTGTTATGGCTGTGCCGTTGCCACTTGCCCCGGCAATGACCTTCGTACATACCGAAGACATTACGTACACCGCGGCATTCAGACAGAACTCATTACAACGCTTGAAGCCAGGCTTTGAAGCAGAATTTATGTTCCGCGCAATTCCGGGCAAAGTGTTCCGTGGCGAAGTCATTGACGTGATTCCAGCCATTGGTGAAAGCCAAATTCAAGCGCGAGGCGCTCTGCTTGGGACTGATGCCTTGCGCACGAGCGGACGTGTTTTTGCGAAGCTGAAAATTACCGACGACTTGAGTGGATACCACCTACCAATGGGTACTGCGGTTGAAGTTGCAGTTTATTCAGACAGCTTTACTCACGTATCAGTGATGCGCAAAGTGCTTATTCGTATGAAGAGCTGGCAGAACTATTTATACCTCGACCATTAATGAACATATAGCGCATTCATTTATTGGTAAAAATAACATCAAACCGTGTAATCAGGGGCTGACGATCAGCCCCTGATTCATTCTAGCCATCCAGATAGATAGCATTCCCACTTTTATTAATATTCTGTATAATGCGCGCCTTATTTTTAATGCTTGCTAAAACCAAAGCCAGTCAAAGGGATGCGTGAATCAAATCACACATTTCCTGAAGAAAAATAGAGCAAACAATAAGCAGCTTGGTTGTTTTGAATATATGTTACACAATCAAATAACTAACGCTTTCCAACAATATAAATGAACGTTCTTTAAAATCGACTATTGAACTGAGGTTATCTATGAATCTTTCCGCTAAAACTGTTGTGGTTATTGCAATCGGTGCTGCTCTTTACGGTATCGGCGGCTTACCTATGTTTGGCATCCCTGTGTTTGCAAACACAACGCTAAAACCAGCAATGGCAGTATTAGCATTGTTCTCAGTACTATTTGGACCACTTGTTGGCTTCTTGGTTGGTTTTATTGGTCACTGGGTTACTGACCTATTTGCAGGTTGGGGCGTATGGCTCACTTGGGTACTTGGTTCAGGTATTGTTGGTTTGATTATCGGTCTATTCCCTTCTCTAACGCGCTACCGTTTGGAGAAAGGTGATTTCAATATGAAAGACTTCGCGTTATTCGTAGTACTTGCGCTATTAGGCAACGTATTTGGTTACGGTTGCTCTGCATTCCTCGACACGATTTTATACGCAGAACCGTTCACTAAAGTGTTTACCCAGCTTTCTATTATCGCGATCGGTAACACCATTCTTATTGCTATTGTTGGCTTCTTCATTCTTAAGTCTGTCGCTAAACGTAACAAGCAAAGCCGTAACTTAACAGAGGCTTAATGTCGAATGACAATCGAATTTTCTAACTTCTCTTTTAGATATGAGTCGCTGGACAAACCGACGCTAAAAAATATCAATCTAAGGATAGAGAAAGGAGAGAAAATCGTCATTATCGGTCCAAGTGGTAGTGGTAAATCTACTCTTGGGCAATGTCTTAACGGACTGATCCCACACGCAATCAAAGGGGAAACCAGTGGAACATTGACCATCAATGGTCAAGACACCGCCCCTTTCGACATGCACCAATACACTGAGCAAGTTGGCACCGTACTCCAAGATACGGACAGCCAATTTGTCGGTTTGAGCATTGGCGAAGACATTGCATTTGCGCTGGAAAACCAGCTAACTTCAAATATCGACATGTACCCATTGGTCAAAGCCACGGCCAAAATGGTCGACTTGGAACAGATGTTAGATCGCTCTCCCCACGATTTATCTGGCGGGCAGAAACAGCGTGTTTCTTTGGCGGGCATTCTCGTCGATGACGTCGATATCCTTTTGTTTGATGAACCACTAGCTGCGCTTGACCCTAAAACGGGTAAAAAAACCATCGAGATCATCGATGATCTACACCGCGAAACGGACAAAACCATAGTAATCATTGAACATCGTCTTGAAGACGTTCTGCATTGCTCAGTTGACCGTATTATCTTGATGGAAAGCGGCGAAATCATTACCGATACAACGCCAGATGAAATTTTAGCGTCGCCTCTACTAGAAGATTACGGCATCCGCGAACCGCTTTATATTTCAGCACTGAAAGAAGCAGGCTGCGCGATTGAGGGCGATGCAAAACCTTCTAGCTTAACTACCTTACCGTTGGAGCAATATAAACCAGCGGTACAAGCATGGTTTGATGGTTCAACAGCACAACCACCTAAAACGCCAGCCGAGACTTTGCTTGAAGTCCGTGGCCTCACCTATTCTTACGACGGTGAGAAAAACGCGTTAGAAGACGTGAGTTTTGACATCAAGTGTGGCGAGTTTGTCTCTGTACTTGGCAAAAATGGCTCGGGTAAATCGACCATCACCAAACTGATTATGGGCGTTATTGAAGCGGATAGCGGCTCAATGAGCATGAATGGTCAAGATCTTAACGAACTGACCATCTTCGAGCGTAGCCAGAAAGTGGGTGTGGTGATGCAAAACCCGAATCACATGATTTCCCATCACATGATTTTCGACGAAGTGGCCTTCGGCCTCCGTAATCGTGGCGTTGAAGAGAAACAAATCGACGCTAAAGTACTTGAAGTCCTAGAGCTGTGCGGTTTGAGCAAATACCGTCACTGGCCAATCGAAGCATTGAGCTACGGCCAGAAAAAGCGCGTAACCATTGCGTCAATTTTGGTCTTGGAACCAGAGCTTCTGATCCTTGATGAACCGACGGCAGGTCAGGACTATCGAAACTACACGTCTATGCTGAGTTTCATCGAAAAGCTCAATCGCGAGTTGGGCGTAACCGTAATGATCATCTCTCATGACATGCATTTAGTGTTGGAATACACCTCGCGCTCTATCGTGATTGCAGACAGTAAATTAGTCGCGGATGCACCAATGACGCAGGTATTCAGCAGTCCAGAGCTACTAGACCAAGCAAACCTCACTACCACAAGTTTGTTTGAGTTGGCTACGAAAGTTGGTATCGAGGACACCAATGGCTTTATGCAGCACTTTATCAATGTAGAAAAAGCGCACCGCCAACAAAAAAGCGACGACGTAAACCAACTAGAGAAAGCGGTGGCATGAAAGACAATAAGATGAAGTTTGGTATCAACTACATCGATACCCAATCGCCACTTCATAAGTTGAATGGCATTACTAAGTTCTTGCTTTTCATTGCTTGGGTAACGGTGGTATTGACCACATTTGACTTGCGAATCATCGCGCTGTTGATCGTGCTGGGTTTGGGCTTATTGAAAATGACCAAAGTGCCCTTTCATGTCTACAAACCGCTGTTATTCGGTACAGGTACGGTATTACTGATCAATGCCCTGTTTATGTTCGCGTTAGCACCGCAACAAGGTACTGAGTTCATGGGTTCATCAACGGTTTTACTCTCGTTACCCGGTAATTACTCGCTCACTCAAGAGACATTGTTTTACCTAGTAACAGTGACGTTGAAGTACTTCAGCATGTTCCCAATCGCATTGGTGTTTGTATTTACCACTCATCCGACAGAGTTTTCAGCCAGCTTGAACCGTTTAGGTGTGCCTTACAAAATCGCCTATGCCGTAAGCTTAACGCTGCGCTACTTGCCGGAAGTGAAAAAGGACTTTGTTAACATCATGCACGCGCAACAAGCACGCGGAGTAGAACTGAGCAAGAAGGCTCCGTTGTTCAATCGTATGAAGAACGTCGCGAAGATTCTTGGACCTCTGATTTTCTCTAGTTTAGACAGAGCCGATCAAATCTCAAACGCGATGACGCTACGTGGTTTTGGCCGCCACTCCTCTCGCACTTGGTACAGCTTAAAACCACTGACCAAAGCCGATATGATCTGCATGGCTGGGATTGCGGTGATAGTGATTGCTGCGATCAGCAAGCGTGTGATGGACACACAACTGTTCTGGTATCCGTTTTAAATTCTGAAGCTTCAAACTGAACATAACGTGGTTAGTGTTGTGACCACGTTATCTTCCGTCTTTCCCCTCGATAACTCACCTGTTGGCTTCTTGCTTGCGAGTGTTCAAAAGAAGCGGTAATTTCAGCGGCTCGCTGATGTGCCAGAAAGTTGCTTATTTAAACGACCAACATGAACTAAACTCATCAGTTTTATCAGGGGCTTAATGATCAACTGCGCACTGCCTACAATGAAAAGCCAAGTACCACTTTCAATCAACGAATCATTCAAAAAGAAAAAGCTACCAATTAAAAACCAAATAGCAATGAGTAGGTCGTTTGCAGCTCCTAACGCCTCATAGCGGCGCTGAATAACGATGTGACGGCTTCCTAGATCTAAATCCAACTCTCTGCCATGTATCTGCACTGTATAGATCCCCTCTTATTGTTTCGCGTCAGTTATGCCCAAGTTATTTCGAAATACTTAGTTCTAAACCCTAACGGACGTGGCATGCATTGACAACCATTGGAGGGATTATCTATTTGCAATCAAAAGAAAAGGGCGCATAAGCACCCTTTTCAGCGAGTCTAATTACAGGTATTCACTTCAATGGCTAGATAGTGAGTGCCAACTTAACTCCACTTCAACAAGCGAGTTTCGTTGCCTTCTTCCGGCTTGGCTGGAATATTGAGTGACAACAGCAAGCTCACTGCTGCCATACCAGCGCCGATGTAAAATACGCTCGCAGGTGAAACAAGCCAAATGACACCAAACGTAACAGGTATTACAACTGCAGCAATATGGTTAATCGTAAACGCAACGCCTGCGGTCGACGCCATATCGGCAGGATCGGCAATTTTCTGGAAGTAGGTTTTAATCGCAAGCGCTAACGCGAAAAATAAATGATCGACAACATACAATGCTGCCGCCCACTCTGCCGTTTGCACCAAACCGTACCCGACGAACACGAAGATCAAACCGACGTATTCAAACATCAACGCTTTGCGCTCACCAACAACGCCGATAAAACGGCCTATTCGCTTCGCAAACAAGAAGTTAAAGACATAGTTAATCAGGAACAGCAACGTAATATCTGCGGCGGAGTAACCAAACTTTTCTACCATCAAGAAACCAGCGAACACCGTAAAAATTTGACGGCGTGCTCCACTCATAAACGTAAGCGCATAGTATAACCAGTAACGTTTACGCAGGATGAGCTTCTTGTTCTGAGGCACTTTTGTCTTAAATTGTGGGAAGGCAAATGCCATCACCAAAATGAGCACAAAACCTAAACCACCAGCCATTAAATAGACCGTTTTAAAATCAAGTTTGAGCTGTTCGAGCGAAACCCAAATGGCGCCGTAGGTAAACAGAGAAGCCAAAGCTCCAACAGAAATAAACTTACCCAGCATTTCTGGCGCTTCTTCTTTAGATAGCCATTGTAAAGACAAAGACTGCTTGAGTGTTTCAAAGTAATGGAAGCCGGTGGACATTAACAAGGTTGTAAAAAGTAGACCGTACAAAGTGGGAAAATAACCTGTTAATGCCGTACCAAGCGTAAGCATCGCCAAAGAGACGAGCATAAAGCGTTGCTCTCGGATAAACAGCAATACAAACACGGCGGTAAAGGCCAAAAAACCCGGAATTTCGCGCACACTTTGCAATAAGCCTATGTCTGCACCATCAAAGTTTGCTTTCTCGATAACAAAGTTGTTCAACAACGCCATCCAGGTAGAAAAAGCAATGGGCACGATAATGGAAATTAACAGGAGGAAATTTTGCGGCGTTCTCCAGCCGTGCGATGAGGTAGTCATGATGTTTCCTTTAAATATGAAGGCATCATCATAGCTTTAAATGTAACAAATTCGCAATATCATTATTATTTTAAGCCCAGAGCAAGCAGATATGGCTGAGGAATATTGTTATGAAGATAAACATCGCGCTTAACTCCTTGGCTAAGCGCGATGTTCAAGTATCAAGAGAAATAAAGCATGAGTAAATGTGCTCAGTGGCTTAATCAATGACTTTTACTGATAGGCGATTTTTAAATTCAAACACATGTTCTGGACATACATCCAAACAACGACCACAGCTAATGCAGTTTTGATCCATAACTCGACGATCTCCCTCTTTCAAAGGCTGCCGAAGCACTTCTGGTTCTGGGCAAACGTAAAAGCAATCCATGCATTTGGTGCAATCTTCGCGCCGAACAACAGTAACGCGCAACAGGCTTTTTCGGCCTATCACGCCATAGGTAGCCCCCAGTGGACATAAGTGCCCACACCACCCATGCTCAACCAAGAGTAAATCCAACACAAACACTAGGGCGATCAACACCCAACCTGCGCCCATACCAAACACCAACCCGCGATGCAGTGCCGCCACTGGATCTAACCATGTCCAAAGAATTGCGCCAGACAGCGCACTGCCCAACATCAAAACAGGGATCAGCCAATAACGAATCACGGGAGACCAACGATAGCTCGCTTTAATGTTGAGCTTTCGACGCAACCACGCCGCCAAGTCTGTCACGATGTTCAACGGGCACACCCAAGCACAAAATGCGCGCGGCGCCAAAATCGCGTAAAACACCACGACAATCACTACGCCTAACAACGCATTAAACTCCGGAACATGCCCTGTCGCCAAAGCTTGAAGCACAATTAACGGGTCACTTAACGGCACGGTATCGAGCAACATACTTGATGACAGATTACCAGTTAGAATTCCCAGCGTCGGCCCAGCCATAAATAGCGCAATGATGGTGAACTGACATAGCCGACGTAAAATCAAAAACCGATGCGCGCGCCACCAACCAAGCTTTTCAAGCGCTTCTTTGCCAGCATTTTGAGCTAAATTCTTTGCCATTACTTACCTCCTTTTAGCGATTCAAGCGCACCTTCCGGCACAGGCGTCTCACTAGGGAGGATATTTTCGAGTGGTTTGTCGAGCTCTTTCCAACCAAAATTGTAGTGGCTGCCCACTTTGCCTTTCGCCAAATCCGTCGGGACGACTTTAATAGCAGCGACATCCAACACGCACGCTTGTTCACACTTACCACATCCGGTACACACTTCGGAATTCACTGTAGGGATAAGTTTGGCGTGATAGCCAGTTCGATCGTTGTGAACCATCTCTAACGTGATGGCTTCATCAATCAGCGGACAAACGCGATAACAAACGTCGCATCGTAACCCTTGCCAGTTAAGGCAAGTTTCATGGTCAATAAGAACCGCTGTACCCATTCGAGCATCATCAATATCGGTTAGTTTCGGATCCAGCGCCCCACTCGGACAAGCGACAACACAAGGAATGTCTTCGCACATTTCGCAGGGAATATCGCGTGCAGTAAAGTAAGGTGAGCCAGTCGCGACGGGTGAAAGTAATGTCGCAAGTTTCAAGGTATCGTAAGGACATGCCTGAACACACAAGCCACATCGAATACAAGCTGATTCGAAATCGCCTTCCGGCAGTGCACCAGGCGGACGAATAGGCACACCTTTGGTTTCTCGAGCTTGGCTTTGTAGCGATTGTAAGCCCAATACACACGCAGCTGCGCCAACACCAGCCGCAGTTCGAGCTGTATCACGCAAAAATCGGCGCCGACTTTGCGATATTTTAGACTGAGAGGATTTCATGCTATTTCCTCAACAAAACTCCCTTATCAAGTTAAGCATAAATAGCCCTAAACGTGTCGTTTCCCTATACCTCATAGGAGGTAACCCCATCCTCTATTGATTCAAGTCAACTGACGCACAGTGCCGTCATCACAGTTTGACTAAATGCGTTTATTTACTGCGACATGAAATTCACCACGATACTCTGCAGTACGCACCATTCTCAGTACAATAATTCAACACCTTTGCAATCTATTCGCTCAATTCGATGATAAATCACTACTGAAAATTAAAAAAAAGACATCATAACAAGCTAATTTAAAAGGCATTTATCCATTAAACATAAAAAAATACTATCCAAATAAGAAAACTGTGGTTAGATTAAAAATTAAAACTAAAAAGCGAAGGAGAGAGGCATGGAAATTATCGTACGTCCAACGACCGTCGAAGACGCAGCGGCACTCGTAGAAATCTATTCACAACCAAAAGCACAGCGTGAAACCCTGCAACTCCCAAAGCCTTCGCTCGCGATGTGGGTGGAAAGATTGTCAAACATACCTGATGGTGTTTATAGCTATGTCGCTGAAATTGATGGTAAAGTCGTCGGTAATATTGGCTTTCACCACTCTCTACGTCCAAGAACGATGCACACGGCATCGTTTGGCATCGGAGTACATGATAGTTTCCACGGACTCGGTATTGGTAGCAAATTGATAGAAACAGTCACTGAACTAGCAGATAACTGGTTAAATGTGAGAAGAATTCAGATAGAGGTCAATGCCGATAACGACGCCGCCATTGGGCTTTATAAAAAGCATGGATTTCAAATTGAGGGTGAAGCGATTGACGGTTCCTTCCGTGATGGTGAATTCATCAATACCTATTACATGGCGCGCATCAGACCAGGCCAAAGATAAAACAAAGCCTCCTACTAATTGGAGGCTTTTCTTTTTAAACTTCGACTCACTTTCGTAAGTAAGCCAACGCTCTGCGAGTCAATGCTTCTGTGTAGGGATTGATCTTCCAGTGGTCGGAACTCCAACCTTTCACAAATCGCTGAAAGTCTGCCCAAGCCACAGCAAACAAAGGACGCCATTCACGCTCGACTTCATTAGGGTCAAGATTCGGTTGATAGACCATTAGCGCGTATTGCAACTGAGCAAAATACGTATCCAAAACCCAAACTTCCATCTCTGCACAACGTTCTGGCTTAACGGCGCTACTCATAAACAGTGCCACATCTTTCATTGCACACCCACATCCAACGTATTGAAAGTCAACCGCAGCAACGCTTGATTCTTCTTCATCAAAACAGAAGTTCGCCAATTTGGCATCACCATGTACTAGTGTTTTAAACTTAGCTTGCGAAAGCGTTTGATCAATCAATTGAGCCGCATTTTGTAGCTCAGTGTCTTGCAATGCTTCAAGCTCGTCGGGTCTGGTTGCTAAGTGCCAGTATGTACCGGTATGCCACAACTTATCCGAACGAACATCGATGTATCGCGCATGAAAGTTCGCCAACCAAGTGAGGCAGGCTTGTAGATGCTTTAGCTGTGCATCTGTGATGACTTTTGGAAAGCCCACCTCGGCGAGATCTTCCATCACAATGAGCCATTCATTCTCCGATTGGAACGTTTTTAGACCTTGTGGTACTCGGCAGCGAGTATCCACCCCTCCGGAAAAATACTCATACCAATTCACTTCCACCTGATAAGAGTGCAACTTTCTTTGATGAGAACGGTCCGTATTCCAGCCTCTAGGATGCTCTGAAGGCTTAGGGAGTTTTACATGCTTAATGATCACCGAACGAGTAGAATAAGTAACTTGGACTAACTCTCCATAGCCTCCCCATAGCGATTGTATGACTTCTACAGAGCGGTAATTACCTAGATTGAGTTCCTGGCCAATATTTTGGTAGCGTTGGTGGTTGTTAGTCATCATGCGAGCAGATGTGACCACGTTTGGTTCTTCTCCATGTAGTGAATAACATATGGGCAAACTGGTTTGATTTGATAACCGAGTGACTCAATTTCTGGCAACACCGCTTCCATCATCACTTTTCCGTACCCCTTACCTCGCAGTGCTTCAGGAACAACCGTTGATGTAATGTGCATGACATTACCCTTAAGCTGATAAATTAACTTGGCTTTATAGCCCTGCTCTAAATCAACCCAGAATGTACTATTCGTGGCTTCATGAGTTACTTTATGCATATCTTGCTCTCTAATTTTTGTTACAGATTGATTGAATCAAACTATATCACTGAATAAAATCGATACCATGCGAGAGTGCTGCTTCGCCTCACGCGATTACCTTCTTACATCAGGTACGACAATTATAATGAGAAATATGAGCCCAATTGCCAGAGACGGCAAGCTACCTCTGCAAAGCAAGAAGGCACCAGAACGTCAGGCAAGTACATTAAATAGCACCGATGCAATGGCAATGGTCGAACACGGCAGTGAAGTGAGCTTAAACGTCACCACCCCTGTTGGTACAAAGTTTATTACAACCAGCACATTTGTTGGCTGTCACTCAAATAATACTGCATTGATAGAGGTTCCGAACATCTCCGATGAAGACTTGAAGTTCTATTTTCAAGAAGGCTTTTGGATCAATGTAAAAGCCTACTCTCATCGAGGTGAAGGGGCCGTTATCCCATTTCGGGCCCAATTACAGCATCGACTAGGCGATCCGTACCCAATTTTGGTGCTAGACCTACCCAACACTATGCAGGTCTTTCAGCTTCGCAAAGAAGTGCGTTACGAAGTAAATTTGAGAGCGCGTGTTTGTTTAGAAGCCTATCGAACTGAATGCGAAATAAGAGATTTATCTCGTAGTGGCTGTCGTTTTGTAACATCACCAATGAGCCGACCACTTCAGGTTGGTGACCACGTTTCATTAGATCTAACAATGCCCGGAGAAAGTCGTATGCTAGCGCCGTTGCGAGGTCGTATTTGTAATTTACAAAAATCAACGCACTATGCTCGCTACGGAATGGAGTTTGATGAGGTTGGTAAAAACAACGCTAAAAACCTCCTCAGTCACCTCAAATTTGATGGGACTAAGCTCACACTAAAAAGATAGATTTTATAACCCCTACGCTTATCAAGAAGCTTTGAAGTGCTAGAAAACAAGAAACCCCTTACTTTTCAGTAAGGGGTTTTATTTACTAAGAATAAGGCAGTATCTTAGATAAGAGTCATGACTTAGAAGTCGTAACGTAGACCTAGCGCTAGCTCATCTTTTTCAGCCGCGCCTTCGTTATCCATTAGATCGAAGTTGTATGATGCGTAGCCACGGAAGTTAGGCTTGAAGTAGTAAGTTACATCAACAGCTAGGTTTTCTACAGTATCTGCGTCTTCTAGTTCACCTTTGTTGAACGTAGAAGTGAATACAGTTTGACCCATAGTGTAAGCAGCGGCTAGTTCGTAGCCTTTGTAATCAAAAGTCTTACCTGCAACATCCATATCCGCGCCAGTGTAGTTACCAGCGAAGTAGAAGTCACCTACAGAGTATGCAGCTACCAGCATGAACTCATCGCTGTCGTTTTGATCTGCGTAACCAGCACCTAGTTCAAAACCAGTGTTAGCAAACGCGTAAACACCAGATAGAGAGAAGCCATCTTCCTCGTTGTCTGTAAAGCCTTGTGCATCTGTTGTGCGATCAGCAAAACGGTAGCTAGCGCGTACAGCTAGTTGCTCGAATTGGCCTTTGTAAGACAGCATGTTATCTGTACGGTCAGAAACCGGCAGTTTAAGTGCTGCTGTGTTACCGTGGTAAGCCATAATGTCAGTAAAGTCAGTAAGAACCACTAGTGCGCCGTCGTTTTTACCGTAAGTTACTTCACCGTATTTGCCACCCAGACCCGCATAAGCGTAACGAGTTTCAAGGTCACTATTGTTATCTACGGCACCTTCTTCTTTTGTTTTGAACTCACCTTCCCAAAAACCAACGCCGTATAGGTTTTCATTGATTTCCTGTTTGCCTAGGAAGTTAAGACGGATGCGAGTACGGTCTTCTGCCTTACCATCCATCATAGAAAGACGCGCTTCAGCGCGGCCGCCCATCTCAAGAGAAGTGCCATCTTGGTTGTATAGTTCTGAAGCGACAACTTGAGATCCTGATGCCATTAGCGCCACTGCTACAGCTAAAGTTTTTAATTTCATTGTTATTTTCCATATCATTGTTTTATATGTGTTTTCTCACCAGAAAAACAGGACTTTTCTGTACCAACGAGAAAACTGGCGGCATAGTAGCAGCTGTTATTTTTCACGCAACGTGTTGAATAAACAGCGCTTATAGAAGAAAACACCACTTAAAATGACGATATGAATACCTCTCAACCATCAAGTTATCGGTTGAGTTAAAAAAAATGTTCGCGTCAAAAAAAAATTGACGAAAAAAATGTAAAAACAATATCACAAAACGTGATATTGCCCGCAAAAAAATCTTGTTAACTGACTGTTTTAGATAGACTTATTGATAATAAATCCGATTATTACAAACAAAAAAATCCCTGAGCATTCACTCAGGGATTTAGAGATTTGATAAGTAGATGATGAATTAAAGCTTAAAGAAACTTAATTGCTCTTTCTGCTTCTCTGCAAGTAATGAAAGCTCAGTACTCGCACTTGCACTCTGGCTGATGCCCGCTACGTTTTGGTTTACAAGCTCCGACATGTTAACCACGTTGCGATTGATATCTTGCGTAACTTGAGACTGCTCTTCGGCTGCGGTTGCTACTTGCGTGTTTGAATCGTTGATGTTGGCGACTGACTCGGTAATTCCAACCAACGCTTCATTAGCTTGTTGCGTCAGCTCGTTGTTGCGGCTAAGCATATCAAGGCTGACTTGCATACTGTCATTCGCAAGCCCAGACTGCGCTTGAAGCTCTTCAATGATCGTTTGGATCTCTTGTGTCGAGTCTTGAGTACGCGCTGCTAGCATTCGTACTTCATCAGCTACTACCGCAAAACCACGACCAGACTCACCAGCTCGCGCCGCTTCAATCGCAGCATTCAATGCTAGCAAGTTGGTCTGCTCAGATACGCCGCGAATCACTTCAATAACATCGTTGATCTGTACAGATTGCTCTTTTAGACGCAAAACAACTTGCGCTGCATCGTTCAATGCTTGAGACATTTGCGCACTTGCTTCCGCACTTTCTTGGAAGATAGCCAAACCTGATTGAGCAAGTCCATCAGCTTCACGCGCGGTTGCGTCAGCAGAGGTCGCGTTATCACTCACATTATTCGCAGTGCTTGCAAGCTCGTTAACCGCAGATGCAACTTGCTCGATCTCCGCCAACTCTTGTTGAGCGTTCGCTTCCGCTTGCGTCATTACCGCAGCTAATTCGGTCGATGCAGATGCAACTTCCTCACTAATACGGGTTAACTGGTCCACAGTGTTGTATAACTGCTCTGCGGTTTGGTTTACATCTTTGCTCAGCTTAGAGATCTCATTGTCCCCATCGACATCTGCACGTACTGATAGATTACCCATTGCTAACTGACGCATCACTTCTTGCAGCTTTTGGATTGGTGTAACAATCATGCCAGATAGGAACCAAGCGCCTATCAATGAGAAAGCAAATACCGCTAAAACCGTCAACATAGCGTTATTTTGCACACGTTCATTTTGCTGATGACTTCTGATAGTAGATTGTTCAGCTTGCTCGTTTACATGCTTTGATAGTGTGTTAATTTGTTGGACCATTTCTCGGCCAACATTGCGATACTCTTTGACAAATGCACGGTACTCGCTATCCGATTTCAAACCTTGATCGTATTGGTTGAAGAAAGCAACTGAGCGCTCTGAATATCGCACATAGGATTCAATTGCTTGGCGAACTTTAACGGCATCGTCACGGAATAGGTTTCGGGCTTCAATTGCGCTTAAATCGGCATCAACTTGCTTTAAGCCTTCTTTCAATTCGGTTAGAAAATTCTCACGACGAGAAGCATCGTAAATAGCGTAAACCGCGCTTATGCGCAGAGGGTAAATTTGGTCGTCAATACTCGCCAATGTGTCTTTGTGAAAAACCAAAGATTCTTGGTTGGAAGCAATAACATCTTGCTCTGCTTGAAGATTGTTTTTAGTAATCCAAAGAGCAATAAACAAAACAATCGCGGTAAATAATACCGGAACCAAAATTTGCGTTCGTACTGACAAATTTTTCAGTGATAACTGCATGACAGGGCCTCAGTTGTATGCGTGATGTCTATATCCAAACAAACTCGAGCAGTGCTTATAACAACGTTACTTTTCGGCAGTTTGAATATCTATGCTTCCTTGCGACGGGATAAATCCCAGACGAATAAACAAGTGGCGAATATTAGAGGTCGATCACACTTTTGTCTAGTACAAAAACTCTCCATTTTCAATCTGTTATTGACAATATCCCGACAGTAGCGTCGGGATATTGTCGTTATGATAACTTATGATCACTTATGATGAGATACATTCACATTTAGGACGGTTTCAGCCTATTTTCTCAACGAATTGAGCTTAGCTTGAGCAAGGCCAAAAATGGTATCGATTGGATAAGAACCTTCATCGGTTGGCTCACCAGCAACTTTCCCCGTAAACAATTCGATAGCTTCAGTAACATGGTCAATCGCCCAAATATTAAACTCGCCTTTTTCGACTGCTTTCACGATGTCGGAACGAAGCATTAGATTGTGAACATTAGAGCGCGGAATAATGACCCCCTGCCCGTCATGACGACCTTTAATTACACACACATCATAAAATCCTTCGATCTTTTCGTTTACGCCACCAATAGGCTGAGCTTGACCAAATTGATTCATCGACCCTGTTATCGCAATGTCTTGTCGATTTGGTTGCTTTGAAAAAGCAGACACAACCGCACATAACTCAGCCATGCTGGCACTATCACCATCAACACCACCGTAAGATTGCTCAAAGGTAATGGTTGTCGTTAATGGCACTCGTGCCGTTTTACCAAATACGGAAGATAAGTAGGCAGACAAAATCATTACGCCCTTAGAGTGAATACTGCCTCCCAAATCCACGCTTCGCTCGATATCGATAACATCCCCATCACCGTAACACGTCGTCGCTGTGATGCGATTCGGTGCACCAAACATGTAGTCACTAGTGCTCAATACCGAAAGTGCGTTCACTTGGCCTACGGCTTCTCCTTCGGTGCGAATCAGCGTTGTGCCGTTAATAAAGGTTTCCATTACGTTATCGCGTAATCGGCTTACTCGCATTTCTTGGTTATTGAGCGCCTCTTCAACATGCCCAATACGGATCATGTTAGAGTTAGCTTGACGAGCCACGTAGTTCGACTCTCGAAGCAAGTTGGCGATATTAGCCGAATGTAGAGATAGCTTGGATTGGTCGCCAGACAAACGTGAGCTGTATTCGATGATTCGAGCAATGGCTTTGCGATCGCAATGCAGCATATTATTGTCATGCACCACGCTAGAGATAAAGCGCGCGTAATGCAGCTCAGACTCCGGCGTACGTTTCATTTCGTCTTCGAAATCTGCCGTCACGCGGAACAACTCGCTGAACTCTGGATCGTAATGTTGGAGTAATTGGTAAGTTCGGTAATCACCAAATAAGATAATTTTGATATCAAGCGGAATCGGTTCAGGATCGAGTGATACCGCCCCCGTCAATGTGACTTCTTTTTCTAGAGACGTAAAACTCAATTGACGAGCACGCAATGCGCGCTTCAAACCATCCCAAACGTAAGGCTGTTCAAGTACTTTCTGAGCATCCATTAATAGAACGCCGCCATTCGCCTTATGCAAGCTCCCTGCGCGAATCAGCGAGAAGTCGGTAAACACCGTTCCCTTGAAAGTGGCAGTCTCAATCGACCCGAAGAGTGAATGATAGTTGGGATTTTCTTCAACAACGATAGGAAATTCGCTGCTTTTACGGCTTACCAAGACGTTCACTTTATAACGACGTGGCAATTTTTTATCCAAGGATGCCGTCGCAATTTCGCCTTGCTCGCCACTTTGGTCAAGGAAGATATCTGCGTTTTCAACAATATCTTTTTGCAGCTCAGTTAAGTAGGTTTTGATTTCGGAATATTGCGCGTAATCCACTTTGAGTTTTTTGATGAAGTGAGTAATCACATCAAGCGTCACTTCATCATTGAGCTTTTTGATTTTATCGCTGTATGTCTCTTCCCACTCCGTAAGCTCACGAACCATCGAGCGCAATCGCACTTCGAGTTCATCAATAGCATCGCTGAATTGCTCTTGTTCTTTTTTGCTTAGTACATCAAAAGACTCTTCCGTATGAAGCTCATCACCGTTCATGGCGACAAACTGATAATCCCCCTGCGTAGTCAGTGTTAGGCTGATGCCCTTTTCTTTTGCCTCTCGACTAATACGATCCAGCTCGTTTTGTTGCTTAGCTGCCAATTGATTTTTTAATCGCTCAGCGCGGCTAAAGTACATTTCATTGTCGAATGCTAGGGGTAAAGCATTCAATAATTTGCCCATTAAAGCTTCAATATCAACACGTAGTTTATTTCCGATACCACAAGGCAGCTTTAATACCTTTGGCGTACGGGTATCCTCAAAGTTCGCAACGTAACACCAATCAAACAGGGCTGCTGCATCGTGCTGGTGACGATTCAGATAGCGCAAGATCATGGTGCGTTTACCTAGCCCATTCTGACCAATGGCGTAGATGTTATACCCTTTCTCTTTGATGGACATCGCAAACTCGACCGCTTTTTGCGCGCGCTCTTGGCCCACGATTTCATCAATTGGAGGTAACTCCTTGGTCGACTTACATGGCATATTCTCTAGATCTGCTACAGAATATAGCTGCTTAGCTTCCAATCTTAGTATTGCCATATCCACTTCCTTTTTTCTTATTTTCGTTATTTGAGTGTAGAGATTATTTGCTTAATTTTAAGTGATTTACCTTCCACCCTAGATTGATTGGACATTTTATGAACACATAAGTGATATTAACACGCACTTGCAATTGATAATCAATTTCATTTAATATCTAAACAAATCAAATGTTGTGGAGATGGATATGAATATTGAGCAATGCTGGATGCGCTACTTAAAAGCGGAGCAACTGATGGAACAAGGCCATTGGCCAGAAGCTCATCGTTTATATGACGACGTGCTCAACAATCTACCCAACCACATTCATTTAGCGCTAGAAAATGCACAAACTAAACCTTGCCAGTTTGTATGTCTCATTACGGGGCTTAGAGATGCCAGCGTGACGCAATCAGAGATTCTCAACAAACTCGGCTTACAACATGATGCGTTCTCAATACTCAATCAAACTTACGCACTATTTCAATTTTTGCAGCTAGAGAGCCATGAACTGATTGAGCGCGTAGGTCACCTACTTGGTCAACAGAGCGAAGACTTATTAGCTCACATGGCGGCATTTTGCTCTGCCCAACGTAATGCTCAATGGATGATAGAACTCGAGCACGTAACGCGCGCGCATGAGCAGTTCTTACATTTGCAAGCAATGAGTTCGGCAAAAGCTTCGCCTTCTCACCTGTATAATTAATCTAAAGCTCAAGCATTGAGGCCAGCTAGGTTTGTACTGTCCATTGCTTGAGTATCATTTGCTTTATCAACCACAAGGATCTGTGATGTCTTCTAAAACCATTCTTTCGGTGAACAACCTATCAGTCAGCTTTACGACAAACGATGGGATCGTCGATGCAGTAAAGAATGTTAGCTTCGATTTAAAAGCAGGCGAGACGCTGTCCATCGTTGGCGAATCTGGCTCTGGCAAGTCAGTATCAACCAATGCACTGATGAAACTACTGCCAGACAACGCTATTTTGCATGAAAACTCATCCATCATGTTTGAGGGTAGCTCCATCTTGGATAAAACAGAGCGTGAAATGCAAAGTATTCGCGGTGATCGCATTGGCATGATTTTTCAAGAGCCGATGACCTCACTAAACCCGTACATGCGGGTGGGTATCCAAGTCGCTGAGGCCATCATGTGTCACCGCCCGGTCGACAGACGAACAGCAAAAGCAAAGGTGTTAGAGCTGTTTGAATTAGTTCATATGCCAAACCCAGAAAAAGCGTACAACAAGTACCCACACGAATTTTCTGGTGGTCAATTGCAACGCATCATGATTGCGATGGCACTGATTAACGAGCCCGATATTTTGATCGCCGACGAACCTACAACAGCGTTGGATGTCACGGTTCAAGCAGAAGTGTTGCACCTGATTAAAGAAATTCAGGCTCAGATGGGCATGGCAATCCTATTTATTACTCATGACTTAGGCGTCGTAAAACACTTTGCAGATCGTGTCATTGTAATGTGTAAAGGAGAAGTCGTCGAAGAAGGCGAAACGCAAATACTCTTCGAGGACCCAAAGCACGAATACACACGTATGCTAATCAACTCGATTCCTAAAGGCAGTAAGGAGCCTATTAGCGAAAGTGCTACACAGCTTTTAAAGGCCGACGATATACGAGTCAAATTCTTGGTAAAGTCGCATTTTATTGCGAGCAAGAATGAGTACTTCGAAGCGGTAAAAGGCATTTCTCTTGAGCTTAAACAAGGAGAGACCCTCGGGATCGTTGGGGAGTCCGGTTCAGGTAAGTCTACACTCGGCCGAGCTTTGATAGGTCTACTGCCCTCAACTGGCAAAATAGAATATAAAGGCCAAGATATGGCCTTGCTGACAAACAAAGAACGTTTTGAGCTGAAAAAAGACGTTCAGATGGTATTCCAAGACCCTTATGGTTCGCTTTCTCCTCGTATGACTATCGGCGAGATCATCACAGAAGGATTAACTGTCCACCAACCAATGTTGAGTAAAAAAGAACGTATGCAGAAAGCGCGCGACGTGCTCCGTGAGGTCCGCTTAGATCCCGCGTCCATCAACCGTTATCCGCACGAGTTTTCAGGAGGCCAGCGTCAGCGTATTGCTATCGCGCGAGCACTGATCCTTGAACCTTCGTTTATTCTGCTTGATGAGCCAACCTCTGCATTAGACCGCTCGGTGCAACTGACAGTGATTGACCTTCTGAAAGATTTGCAGAAAAAACACAATATTGGCTACTTGTTTATTAGCCACGATCTATCAGTAGTTAAAGCACTCTCTGATCGTGTTCTAGTCATGCAAAAGGGCGAGGTCATGGAACAAGGTACGGCCGAAAAGATTTTCCAAAACCCTAAAAATGACTACACGAAAAAACTGATAGATGCCTCATTTGATCTTGAAAACAGTGAAAATCAGCACAATGCGGCTTAGGTTCATCACAGTTTCATATTCATAAACTAGGATTAAGAAAAGGTGATAAATTCATCTTGTCTTAAGAATGGCGTAGCTGCCTTTCGGTTTGGCCGCCGAGACTGGTTGGTTCAAGAGTCAGACTTAGTCAACCTGGCTCAAATACTGGCAAACAGTATGAATTGAGTTCCCCCAACCATGAAAAATGCCGCGACACTGTCGCGGCATTTTTTTATTCTCAGAAGTTTCTAACAACTAGGGCATTAAATCGACTCAATACCCATATTATGTAACGTAAATGCATACACGTCTGTGGTGAGGTCAATTTGCTTACTCAGCGGCATTCCTGCACCATGACCGGCATTAACATCAATGCGTATCAATACTGGATTAGCGCCTTGCTGTTTGTCTTGCAGCTCCGCAATAAATTTGTACGAATGTGCTGGCACAACTCGGTCGTCGTGATCAGCAGTTGTCACCAAGGTAGCAGGATATTGCACGCCTTCTTTTACATTGTGAACAGGAGAGTAACCAAGCAAGTATTGGAACATCGCTTCACTTTGCTCCGACGTGCCATAGTCATACTTCCAGCCTTCTCCAGAAGTAAACGTGTGATAACGCAGCATATCAAGCACGCCAACCGCAGGCAGCGCGACTTTGAATAGTTCAGGGCGTTGCGTCATACACGCTCCAACTAACAAACCACCATTAGAACCACCGCGAATCGCTAGGCGATCCGAGCTAGTGTAGTCGTTTTCAATCAGGTATTCCGCCGCCGCAATAAAGTCATCAAATACGTTTTGCTTTTGCTGCTGAGTGCCTGCGTTGTGCCAGGCTTTACCGTATTCACCGCCGCCTCGCATGTTGGCGACAGCGTATATACCACCCAACTCTAGCCAGTTGGCTACATTGCCAGAAAACATTGGAGTAAGGCTGATGTTAAAACCGCCGTAACCATACAACATGGTTGGTGATCTACCATCAAGTGCAACGCCCTTCTTGTATGAAATGATCATCGGAACTTGCGTGCCGTCTTTTGAGGTGTAAAACACCTGTTTTGATTCATACTCATTACGATCGAACGGTGCCTTTGATTCTTGAAACAGTGTCGATTCACCAGACTCAACATCAAATGAGAAGATCGTCGGAGGCGTCACGTAGTTAGTGAATGTGTAATAAAGTGTGGTTTCTTCTTTTTTACCCGCCAGACCATAAGCCGTGCCTTCTCCCGGCAATTGTACATCTCGAATCCACTCACCTTGGTAGTTAAACTGCTGCACTTTAGAAAGCACATCTACCATATAAGTCGCAAACAGATAACCGCCACCTTTGCTGATTTCTAACGGCTGTTCTTGTTCAGCAATCACGTCAGCCCATTGTTCTGTCTGAGTGTTGTAGCTGACAACTTTGCCATTCGGCGCGTCTAGGTTGGTGTAAAGCAGCAAGGTTGCGTCTTGGCTATCAATTAAGTAGGTGTCGCCTTGCGTTGTCTCGCGCAGCGTCACAATTGCCTGTAACTCAGACTGTAAATCAATATAAAACAGACGATTACCCGATGTAGATTCTGCGCCAGAGATAATGAGGAAGCGATCATCTGTCGTCGTCGTACCAGACACATAACGATGAACTTGCGTATCCAACTCACCGAAAATCACTTTATCTTCAGATTGAGGTGTACCAAGTTCATGATAATAAAGCTTGTGATGCTCAGTTCGAGCAGACAACTCGCTGCCTTGCGGCTTATCGTAGCTTGAGTAATAGAAGCCTTTGCTGCCCAGCCAAGAAATCGACGTAAACTTCGCATCAACAATCTCAGGCTCTAGCTGTTCTTTGGTTTCCGTATCAATGACAAAGATCTTACGCCAATCACTGCCCCCTTCTGAGATGGAATACGCGACCAAACGGTAGTCTTTAGAGAAGCTGACTTCGCCAAGAGAGGTCGTGCCCTCTTCGGAGAAAGTATTTGGATCAAGGAAAACCTCGGCTTCTCCCTCGCCTTTACGTCGATACAATACACTTTGGTTTTGCAAACCGTCGTTTTTGTAGAAGTAGGTGTAGTCACCACGTACAAATGGCTGGGAATATTTTTCGTAGTTTTGACTGTTCGCCACTAAGTCACGGATTTGTTGGCGGTACGGTATCTGACCAAGGAAATCGAAGGTGACCGAATTTTGACCCGAAACCCATTGTGCGGTTTCTTCACTGCGATCATCTTCTAACCAGCGATAAGGGTCGGCAATGTCGTGACCAAAATAAGTGTCCACGACAGAATCTTTACGTGTTTTTGGGTAATGCATAACGTCCGTGTTACTCCGTTGTTTTTATTAAGTTGTTTATCTTCAATCGTTTTATTGCGGTGATTACCTTAGAGCACCCAATTTTGATTTCAACGACATTGTTTTAAATCTATGAAGAACCTAGAAATAATGAGATATCGTTAAGTACCGGTCACGAATGTGCTCAATAAGCAGCTTCACTTTGTTCGGTGGTTGACGAGTAAACGGATACACCGCGTAGATACCCAACTTTTTACCTACTAATTCAGGAAAAATATCCACCAGTTGACCATTACGAATATCGTGATACACCAAGCAGCGCGGGACGTAAGCAATACCATGGCCGCCCAGAGCGGCTTTACGTAATGCGGTCGCGTTATCAGTAGAAAAGCAGCCCGATACTTTGACGATGTAATTGCCATCTTCTCCTTTAAACTCCCAATCCGTTGCACCTGTGGTTTGGTAAGCGTATTGCAGACAATTGTGCGTGGTGAGATCAATCGGCTCGATCGGTTTCCCATTTTTCGCAATATAAGAAGGTGACGCGCATACCACCCATTGGGAATCGAGAATATGTCGTGCGATCAAACTAGAGTCGGCTAGGTAGCCAGTTCGAATGACTAAATCGTAACCATCAGCCACTAAATCGACAAAGCGATTATCCAATGACATGTCCACGGTCAGACCCGGATGAAGGTTACAAAACTCGGCAACAGCATCAGCAAGTATCAAATCTCCAGAGATACACGGCACGGACATTTTTATATGACCGCTCACATTCTCTCCAAAGCCTGCAACAGCATCCATAGCCTCCTGAGTGGCCTGCTTCACATTTTTAGCACTGTGGAGTAACACCTTACCTGCCTCGGTCAAGGTTAATTTGCGCGTTGTTCGATATAATAGCTGAGCCCCTATTTCTTCCTCCAACCTCGCCATTCTTTTGCTAACTACCGAATTTGTAAGGTTATTTGCCTCTGCAACCTTACTAAAGCTGCCAAGTTCGATTACTTGAGAAAATAGGATTAAGTCGTCTGCTCTCATACCATTATGTCACTTTTGGAATTAATTATTTTCATTATTTCCCTATATCAACAAAAAATAAAGGAGTAAATTCACGCCAAATTAACAAAACCATTACAACAAAAAGTCACCTCTACAGCGGATTGACACCGTTCGAGAAGTCAGCGTACGAAGGATGTACAAATGAGTGAAACCCTACTTGCCCTAGTGGCATTTTCGCCAATTGTTGTTGCCGCCATCTTATTGGTTGGTCTCAACTGGCCTGCTAAAAAAGCCATGCCTATTGCGTTCGGTCTAACCGTCGCTATCGCACTAATGTTTTGGGATATGTCAGCCAATCGCGTACTGGCCTCCGTATTCCAAGGACTGGGCATTACTGTCTCTGTTCTATGGATCGTGTTTGGTGCCATCTTCTTGCTCAACACTTTAAAACACACTGGAGCGATCACCACAATCCGTAATGGATTTACCGATATTTCGGCTGACCGCCGTGTACAAGCCATCATCATTGCTTGGTGTTTTGGCTCGTTCATTGAAGGCGCCTCTGGGTTCGGTACCCCGGCAGCAATCGCTGCACCACTACTGGTTGCAATCGGCTTTCCTGCGCTAGCCGCTGTCCTAATGGGCATGATGATTCAGTCTACGCCTGTTTCATTCGGCGCGGTAGGCACGCCTATCATCGTAGGTGTAAACAAAGGTTTAGACACCCATAACATCAGTGAGTCGTTGGCCGCACAAGGTGCAACGTGGGAAATGTACCTGCAAGATATCACAGCGCACGTTGCTGTCATTCACGCAGTCGTAGGTACGATGATCCCAGTATTAATGGCGATGATGTTAACACGTTTTTTCGGCAAGAACAGAAGCTGGAGTGAAGGCCTGGATATTCTACCATTTGCGCTATTCGCTGGTGTCTCTTTCACCGTTCCATACGCGTTAACCGGCGTATTCTTGGGCGCAGAGTTCCCTTCACTTATCGGTGGTTTGGTTGGTCTGTCTATCGTTGTTACCGCAGCGAAAAAAGGCTTCTTAGTACCAAAGACTAAGTGGGATTTCGAAAGCGAAGACAAATGGCCTGCAGAGTGGTTAGGCTCGCTAAAAGTCGATCTAAACGACAATCCGGGCAAGCCAATGAGCATCGTAAAAGCTTGGGTTCCATATGTAATGCTGGCAGTTATTCTCGTCGCAAGCCGCGTTAGCCCTGAGCTGAAAGGCTTTGTACAAAGCGTAAGTTTGTCGTTCAGCAACATTCTTGGTGAGACTGGCGTTAGCGCTGCTATTCAGCCGTTATACCTTCCTGGTGGCATTCTGGTGTTTGTCGCACTACTTGCTGCAATGTTACAAAGCGGCAGTGTAAAGCCATTGCGTGAAGCGTTTGGCGAGTCAAGCAAAACACTGATTGGGGCGGGTTTTGTCTTGGTATTTACCATTCCGATGGTTCGTATCTTTATCAACTCAGGCATCAACGGTGCTGACCTAGCAAGTATGCCCGTCACAACCGCAAACTTCGCCTCTGACCTTGTTGGTTCTGCGTTCCCAGCGCTGAGTGCCACCGTTGGTGCACTGGGTGCGTTCATCGCTGGCTCAAACACGGTATCAAATATGATGTTCAGCCAGTTCCAATTCGAAGTGGCACAAACGTTGTCTATTTCGAGTGTGATTGTTGTATCACTCCAGGCCGTCGGTGCTGCTGCAGGTAACATGATTGCGATTCACAACGTTGTTGCCGCATCAGCCACGGTAGGTTTGCTTGGTCGAGAAGGCGCAACATTGCGTAAAACGATTATCCCTACGTTCTACTACATTGTAATGACAGGCATTATTGGATTGGTGCTGATTTATGGCTTCCAAATGACAGATGTCTTAATGAAGTAACGCGAAATGCAGGGTTTACAGCCCTGCCTAATTTGACACAGCTGTCTGCACTACTACCCCGACATGTTGATTTAGCTTGCTACATCAATTCCCCCGACAGCTGTGTCACCCTTTCCAGTTTGCATAACTGATTGAGTGATTTAATAAAATTTTTCAACCAATTATGTAAATGGGTTACCAACATCACCGATTCAAACGTAAGTGAACCATAGGTAACTATACTCATTTTGATGTCTTCACTGCTTTGCGATGAAGGCTCAACGAAAGAGCAAATTGCTCCACAACTTTGCTTAGAATAACCGCTAGGACACCATTATGATTATCTCAGCTTCTACTGACTACCGCGCTGCCGCGAAAGCCAAGCTTCCCCCGTTTCTATTCCATTATATTGATGGCGGCTCTTACGACGAACGCACGCTGAAGCGTAATACTGACGATTTAGGTGATGTCGCTCTTCGCCAACGCGTCCTACGCGATATGACAGATTTGAGCCTCGAAACCGAGATCTTCGGTGAGAAACTGGCAATGCCAATCGCGCTAGCTCCTGTTGGTCTAACTGGTATGTACGCGCGCCGAGGCGAAGTGCAAGCAGCAAAAGCAGCCGAGAAAAAAGGCATCCCGTTTACTATGTCGACTGTTTCGGTTTGTCCGATTGAAGAAGTCGCACCTGCAATTGAACGTCCAATGTGGTTCCAGCTTTACGTACTTAAAGACCGTGGCTTTATGAAGAACGTACTTGAGCGTGCAAAAGCAGCAGGCGTAACAACGCTGGTGTTTACCGTTGATATGCCAGTTCCTGGCGCACGTTACCGTGACATGCATTCAGGTATGAGTGGCCCTAACGCGGCCATGCGTCGTGTATTCCAGGCGATGCGCCACCCAAGCTGGGCGCTGGATGTGGGTCTACTTGGTAAACCGCACGACTTAGGTAACATCTCAACTTATCGTGGCGAACCAACAAAGCTAGAAGATTACATCGGCTGGTTAGGCGCAAACTTCGACCCTTCTATCTCCTGGAAAGATCTTGAGTGGATTCGTGATTTTTGGGATGGTCCAATGGTTATCAAAGGCATTCTAGATGAAGAAGACGCGAAAGATGCGGTACGTTTCGGCGCGGACGGCATTGTGGTATCTAACCATGGTGGCCGTCAGTTAGATGGCGTACTTTCAAGCGCTAAAGCACTACCAAGCATTGCGGATGCGGTAAAAGGTGATCTTAAGATCTTCGTAGACTCTGGTATTCGTACTGGTCTTGATGTCGTTCGTATGCTCGCACTTGGTGCAGACTGTACGCTTCTTGGCCGTTCATTTGTGTACGCATTGGCAGCACAAGGCGGAGCAGGCGTTGAAAATCTACTGGATCTGTACGATAAAGAAATGCGTGTAGCAATGACGCTGACTGGCGCTAAGTCTATCGCGGATCTTTCACGCGATTCGCTAGTGAAAATCCCATAATCTTTGCAATCGAGCAAAACAGAAACGAAAAAACGAGCCAACAGTGGCTCGTTTTTTATTGCTCTTCAACCCGATAATTTGACGAGCAAGCTAGCTAACTTGGTGAACGTACTCGATCACGACTTGGTTTCCGTCGATAAACACGTTACTGATATCGCCATCCACCGTCACACGATTTTGTAAATAAACGGTACCAGATGCAGATAGGTCACGCTCCGTCAAAGACGGAATCACCTGACCAGGACGTACATGTAGCTGCTCGCATAGCTGTTTTACAAAACCTAGCGTCAGTGGAGAATTACCACGTAACAAGCCAGAAAACTCGTGTAGACTCAAACCAAGGCGCTTCGCCATTTCCATTTGAGTGATGTGCATTTTGGCTTTTTGTGACATCCAGATGTCGTAGAGCGCGTTTCGATCCAGCTCTGTAAATTCCATATCTGCCTCCGCTAATTCAAGAGCCAATACACTCTCACACTTACTTAAGATAAATGTTAGCGATAAGTCAGAGAAGTTATAATTGATCGTCCAAATATCAACCCTCAATCATTGGTAGCGTACCTCTGAACATGCATGAGGCGGTCGCTCAACAGAACATTGAGGTGACTATCTTGTCATCGGAAGGAAAAGTCCATCTCGGACGGTTTAGACATAAGTAAATGATTTAAAGGAAATCACTGGGGTGAAGGAGTAATATCTGCTACCTTTCCTTCCATGGTTCACTAGAAATAAGTTACATATGCCACAGTGGTTTACCGAATTACAAAGCTACATTGAAACGTCTCATCAAAATTGGAGTGGGAGCGTCCTTTTCATTACGCTCGCTAGCTTTATAGCTTGGATAGCTTGGCGGCTGATTCGCTCTCGCCTCGCTGCGCTCGTAGAGAAAACGCCCTTCCACTGGGATGATATGTTGCTTGATGCGCTAAAAGCGCCAGTCAGTACACTCATTTGGTGTTGGCCAGCAACCGTCTCTATCGGCATCATATTGGAGAGCGAGCTCAACGATAAAATAAACTGGTTAAGTACGCTGAAACTGATTTTAATCATCAGCATCTTCGTATGGACCGTTATGCGGCTCATTACCAATGTTGAAGAGCATGTTCTCGAACAAAAGAACCGAGATGAAACAACAGTACAAGCGATAGCTAAGGTCGCGCGCCTGTTCTTTATTACCGTCGGAATTCTAACCGTAATGCAGGCATTTGGTCTGTCACTATCGGGCCTCCTTACCTTCGGTGGTGTTGGTGGTTTGATCGTCGGTTTAGCGGCGAAGGATTTGCTGTCTAACTTTTTTGGAGGTCTTATGATCTACTTCGATCGTCCATTTAAAGTTGGCGATTGGATCCGTTCTCCAGACCGACAAATAGAGGGGACAGTAGAACGCATTGGCTGGCGCATGACCATTATCCGAACTTTCGATAAGCGTCCACTGTATGTACCAAACTCAGTGTTTAGCAGCATTGTCGTAGAAAACCCATCTCGCATGCTGAACCGACGTATCTACGAAAAAATTGGACTTCGTTACGACGATGCAGAAAAAATGCCGCAAATTATCACCGCGGTAAAAGAAATGCTGAAAAATCACAAAGACATTGATGCACGCCAAACACTTATCGTTAATTTCGATACATTCGGTCCATCATCATTGCACTTCTTTATCTATACCTTTACTAAAACCGTGAATTGGGTGAGATACCATGAGGTTAAGCAGGACATACTGCTTAAGGTAATCAACATCATTAAAGAACACGATGCAGATATCGCGTTCCCTACTCAGACGCTTAAGCTTGATCCTATACAAATGGTAAAAGCGGAAGAGCAAGAAGATCACGGCTTCTAGTTTTCACCAATACCCAAATAATCAAGCCCGCTATGTTTAAGCGGGCTTTTTATTTTTCTTCGCATGAAGTGGTTATTGTTGCGTTAACACCATACGTGCATTCAGCGGTTGGATTGGGCGATTGTTTTTCCCCATTACTTCCGAAAAAGATTTTATCTGCTCAGGAGAAATAGTTTGTGCTTCTTTCATCACCAACCAACGCACACCTTCAGAGCATGGTGGTGTCGTTAGTGAGCCGTTAAAGCGGTAGTAGTCTTTATCACTTGGGATAAGGGCATCCGCATCAAATGGAACCTTGATGGTAACATCTTGATCTTTAGTTGGAATGTTAGCTAGCATCTTAGCTAAATCTGGGTTCGCGTCACCCAGTTTAAAGAACACCGCGACAACAGCTAGATGACCTACTTTGTCGGCATGCACAAAGTGTGCTTCTAGAGGGTATTCTTTACCGTCCACATGGTTTTCAGATGGCGTATGGAAGTGGAACTGTTTCAACGTAAACTCTTTACCATCAATGGTGAGTGTGTTTTTACCTTCTAAACCAGTCTGTAAAGTGTGACCGTTGTTCAGCAGTGAAATTGCCTTACCTTCGTAGTCGAAATTCAATTTTTCTAGCTTCGCTTCGGTCGCCGATTCAATGTTGATTGGGCTCTGGTTTTGACCTTTTGCGCACTCAGATGCAAACTCACCCCAATGAGCAGGTCCATGGTTTCCCTCGTAGCCCCAGCTTGCTGCATAAGCTGTTCCTGTAAATACCAGTGCCAAACCTAATGTTGTTAGTGACTTCTTCATCATTTTCCTTATTTCTGAAAGTTAAATTCCGTGAGAATAAAGCCATACTAATCTCACAAAATTAAGCAGTGACAGAGTGAAAACTATGATTACAAAAGATTTTTGGAATAGAAGCCTCTAATGATGTAATTGACATGATGCTCAAAATTGAACGTCAACGATTATTGAGTCGGTGTAAGTACCTGCAGGAGGGGTCGTTTGGCTGGTTAGTATCTGCGTGCGATAATTATAATTCTGTGGAGTGATACCATCAGGAATAGAGCCGCCAGTATCGACGTCACTGTGTTCACGACGTTCAGAACTGGTTCCTCCCCAGCGATCCATCGATGATGACTTATAGATTTCATACTCCAAATAGTGACCACTAGAAATCATTCGTCGCTGACCGCCGGACGCATTTAGGCCGTCATTCAAGCCAATGGAGAAGGAACTATTCTTGGTACAAGTTAACGATATAACCTGACTGACTGGTTCAAAACCGGCCACTAATGGGGATGAACCAAAATCAATATCTGGCGCTGTGATCATACAATCAGGGGTCACTTCCAACTCAACCGTAATCACGCTTTGAGCGCTGCCATTGGCGCGGCCAATGCATACCCCTAGAACCCCGATACCCTTACAGTAATCCCAAATCCAGGATACGGTGATTTGGTCTTTATAAGTCCCAGCGGAAAGATTACTACCCGCTCCCGTCCGAGCATAAAGCGGAAACTCAGCTTGAGTGCCAAACAACCCGAGTAAATCGAGTAACCCGATTTCAAAAAAATTGTAAGTTTGGCCGAATACATACTCTTGTGAAAGACCTGGATCGCCAAAAATCTGATAGCTGAGCTCCGAACTCGGATCATCCTCATTTAATAGCAAACCATTATTTATACTGTTAAACGTTGCTGATACGTAGTCGCCACTTAACAAAGACACAAGTGTAGAAAAGTCACACGTAATCCCCGCATGAGGCTGAGCTGAGCTTTGCTGCTGAGAGCTTGAAACAGTAAACGAAGAAACATTGCCAAACAAGATTAAAGGTGTTGCCGCCGTGAGCTGACAAGCCATTGTCGAGAACGAGAAAAAGAGAAGTAGGCTAGCAAACCAGCTGCGCAAAATCATAGTGCGGTCTCTTCTTCGGCTTTGATACAAACCTGCTCAGGCAATGTTTGTATTTTTTGACTGTCACGCTGATACAACCCCTCAATAAACACTTTACATGGCGGCTGTCCTTGAGGATAAAACTGAATATAGCGGCCTGGGTCAACGCCTTCAAAGTACGTAAAACCATCCCAACCAATTTGGCTTGTTAAGCCCGTTTCTGAGCGGCCATATGTACCAATCGGAAGGAACAAATGATTTTCGTCTACCACCGTCATGCTCAGTGCAATTTGTAGCTCTATTGGGAACTCTAACAGGTAGCCGTAGCCCGAATGTATCGAAGCAAACTGCTCTGTTGCAGAAAACGCAGCATTGGCAGGTAAATTAAGTGGATCGATTTCATATTTGGCGGTGTAATACGCCGTAGCCCAAGGAACAAGTAGGTAACCTTCATCGTCTGTCACTCCGACAATTTGATTTTCATATTTAACCGGAATACCTTCAAAACCACTGGTGCTCACCACAGCGAAGCTGTCATACACTTCATTCGCCGGGAATATTTCTCCATCCAACGTAGAGACCGAACCTGCCATTTCCGCAAAATAATCATAGTCGCCACTGGTGCCATTTAACCCCGCTCTGAACTGCGCCCATGACGCACGGTAGGTCAAATCAGCCTGTTTACGGTTTTCTGGGTGTTCGTTAATATCATGCGCTAAATTGACGCCCCACCCACCTCGTATTGGCGCAAGGCGGCTGTAACCCACTCGCCCTCGCACATCGCCACCGTCCTCTCTTTTCAGCGTTAGCCCCGAACTTCCCCCCAAAGAACTGAAAGGTAGAGAGAATTGCGCCAACGTAACACTCTGACCACCAATACTATGATTGTAAGAAAGGGACATATTGATATTAAAAGGCAGAGCGTAGCTATAAGTGAGATTTAGGGTACGTGAATCTGAGTCGGATTGTTGAATATCAAAGTACCCACCAGAAAGTGAGCCCCAATCTCCCAAACGGACTCCCATATTGATTTGTGATAGATGGCGCGACGCGAGTGAAGCGTCTTTGCCTTCATCGAGCATTTCGTAATTTGGTAAATGAGATAAGGTATAAAAGTCGGCTTGTTCTACTTGAGTTCGAGCAGCGAAGCTAAACAGCCGAGACTGATAACTATAACCTAGCGCATATGAGGTAGATTGATCCTGAAAATTACTCACACGAAACGAGGCATCCACCGTACCCAAGTTGAAAGCATTAGTGACAAAGCCCAGCCCCGCAACGATCAGGTCACCTTTTGCTTCAGCTTGAGCTTCTAATGTTAACCAATCAGTCATGCCATGACGCAGAGCGGTAACCACGCCACCGTCTCCATAGTCGTTAGATGCATTACCGAAATTTTCTCTGATCGCACCAATACTCGCACTGTAAGATGTAAATCCGGTCTTCAGTAGATCGGAAGAGAGAAAAAATGGGCTGGTCATGACCGTTTGCTTACCTTGAGCATCCGTTGCAATTACCGTTGCTTCCCCAGCACCAGAGAGCATTGGAATATCGTTAATAATGAAAGGACCGGGCCCAACATTCATTGAGTCAGTTTTAAAGCCATTGATAAACAAATCTAACGTAGTGGGCGCTGTGACCTCACCATAAAATGCAGGTAACGGCGTCGTCACGACATCCGGACGCATAGAGAAATCATGTGACAACTGAATACCCGCCAGTCTTACTGGTTGGCTCCAAGATAAAGGGCGAACAATATAGTCCCCTACCTCCATACGAATTCGCTTCTCTTGATTGACGTACTCGTAACTCGTATCAAAACGAGTGTACTGGCTGCTTTGCTGGGACTGAACATCGCGATGAAAGTTAGATTTAAATATCCCGGTAGTAGAAAAAACGCCAAACTCAGAAAAGGCTCTGACTTCATGATTGATAGAAACCTCCTTTTGTCGGCTTTCGTTCTCGTACACACCAAATACGTTGTAGTTAAGCAGGCCACCACGCCCAAACTGAGCCGGGGAAAATCGCCCCATATCCTGCGCTGATAAATTCTGCATCGGTAACCAATTAGGCGGTACGTCAATTGCGAGTTGCAATGACGATTGCAAGTAACGCACGTTAACACCTGGGATAGACGTAACCTCAAGTCTCTCTTCGGTTCCAGGCAACGACTTGGCGGTAACCCCAACTGAAATGAGGTCCTCCCGGAGCAAAAAGAACTGATCGCCAACTCGCTCAACTTTCGCAACAAGCCCGGTTGCTCTTTGATTGATCACCAACTCCAGATTGAGGCTAATATTCTCAAACTTTTCTAATGAGAAATTTTCAGGACTCGGTAGCTCAGAGAAGTGGTTTGCTGAATTTGCACAAAGACCAATACTGCTCCACGTTACGCTAAGTAATACCAACCAAAAGAAAGCATTCATTGTATTAAATCTATTCATTATTGCTTCAATGGTATTTGGTAACGTTTACCTCCAATATTCGCGCTCAAACTCAAGGGTCTGACATTACTATGGGGAATAGACCAAACCTTATACTGTTCAGGAAGAATATAGCCAGCTAGTCCATCGGAAATAACGACAGGATCTTTATTTGGTAGATTCAACTGTAAATTCACTAAGCGAACATGGTGTTTTCCTGAATTTTTAATGTGAACAAAACGCTGATTATTTTTCTTAATAAACTGTGCCTGTAAATCATCCCATAATTCACTGTCACGGTTTGGTTTTTGAGTATCAGTCAGCCCTTTCCCGTAAATAAACAAAGGTATCGAGTAACGCATTCGGACTTTTACAGCGAGTTCATTTTCCGTCAATTCTGTTTGAGGGTTTTGAGTTGGCGGTAATTCATCTATGATCACTCGGTATGCATACTCCTTACCCGCAGAGGCCTCATCTTGGTTGATGATGCGGATTAACTGCTTTTCACCTGGTTCAATTTTGACAAACGGAGGGGTTGCAATTAACTGGCTTTGACTTGAATAACTATCTTCTCCTTCGTTTTGTTCCCACTTAAAAATTCTCACCTGTAAATAAGAATCAACACTGCCTTTATTTACCATCCAAAGTGATGTTGCATTACTCTCCTCTGATATTTTGGGGTAAATCGGCCAAATTAATAATGAGTTAGCATTGGCATTTGAGAAAAAAACAAAAAGGAAGGTTATTAATAATAGTTTTTTGAGTATGAATTCCATTTCACCCCTCCAAAGTTCACTTACCACTCTAATGTCAGCGTCAGCGTATCCATATAAATTCCAGCCATTTCATTCCCATTTATTGTCGCCTTTGCCCAGATAGGAAACTGAATATTATCTGGGTCTTGGTCGGTATCGACGGAATATTGCGTGTCAATATCAAGCACCTGCGTATAATTTAGATCCTGAAACAAAAAGTAATCTACCGTTGTCGCTTCTTCACTGTGCTTTAGCTTACGTACACCGTCCGATGCATTCATCCCGCCATTTACGGAAACATTCATCGTAATACCCGGAGTACAACTTAATGTGAGTGATGAACTGTAAGTGATGCTGCCTTGTACTTCCGTCGCGTAAACTGAAGAATGCTCACCAAAATCTAACGTGCCTATTTGCCCAGCTTGGGTTGCGCTTTCTTCTTGTACTGCGCCGTTAATCAAACAACCTGTATCTACGGTGGCAGACACCTGAAAAGTTTGTGTCGCATCAGCCAGCACAGTTAAAGAGCACAAACTCATCGCGACAAGTGAAAAGCCCCTAACAACCAGCGTCACGTTTTACCAGCTTAGCGTCACACTGATGGTATCGGAGTATGTGCCGGCAATGCTGCTCGTACCGTAAGCTTTCGCAAAAAGCTCAATAGTTTGCGATGTTGCACTAGTAAATTCAGACAGAGCTACCGTCCCGCCTTGTATAATTTGTGTGCTTCGGTCTGAGTCGGTAAACAACGTATAATCAATAAATTGCGCGCCATTTGACATCGCGTAGGTACCAACGGTCGCACTTGCATCATACAATCCGGTGCCCAATGTAAACGTCGGTGTCACACCGTTACTACAAAGCACTTCAATACCCGTCGCACTACCACCATTTACCACACCATCTTGTTCACTGAAGATTGCAGGCACGTCTCCAAAGGCGAGTGAGCCAAAGCCAACGCCAGAAGCTGCATCTACCGCATTGTTTCCATTAATCACACAACCTTGTACAAGGTTAATTGAAACATCAATCGTACCGCTCACTGACGCTCCACTCGCTTGCCAACTAAATGAGGTTAAGAGCAGAGGCATCATCAGATAAAATCTTTTCATATAAAGCTCCATTTTTACATTCCACTGTATATCGGTAACCTTTTTATTAGTTATAGCTCAATTATGACAAACCAAATGCATATAAAATGTAAAACAATAAAAAGAAGCAGGATAAGGATAAAGACGAACAGCAAATAAAAATATTAAACTTAAAAGTGACGATTTTTAAGCATGTAATGCTAAAAAATAACCACTAAAAACAAATGGTTATTATCTTGTTCCAAATACAGAATCGACAATGAGTTAGAAGGTAGGGTGAAGTTGAGTGGAAAAAATCTAAAAAAAGTAGCAGAACGACACGAGAAGTTTAGAAAAGATTGGCGACCATTTCTTCCCGAAACAAGAATCTTCATGAAACAAAAATGCGCCCCAAAAAGGAGCGCATTTCTTACTTGAATAAGTTATTCCCAATCAAGAATAACTTTGCCTGACATACCGCTGCGCATTACATCGAAGCCTTCTTGGAAGTCATCAATCTTGTAGTGGTGCGTGATGATTGGCGATAGATCCAGACCAGATTGGATCAGTGAAGCCATCTTGTACCAAGTTTCGAACATTTCGCGACCGTAGATACCTTTGATCACCAAGCCTTTGAAGATAACTTGGTTCCAGTCGATACCCATGTCTGACGGTGGAATACCTAGTAGTGCAATGCGACCACCGTGGTTCATTGTGGTTAGCATTGAGTTGAATGCTGCTGGGTTACCAGACATTTCTAGACCAACGTCGAAGCCTTCTGTCATGCCTAGCTCAGCCATTACGTCTTCTAGCTTCTCTTCAGCCACGTTTACTGCGCGTGTTACACCCATCTTACGAGCAAGTTCTAGACGGTATTCGTTCACGTCTGTGATCACTACGTGGCGAGCACCAACGTGTTTAGCAACCGCTGCTGCCATGATACCGATTGGGCCAGCACCTGTGATAAGCACGTCTTCGCCTACTAGGTCGAAAGAAAGTGCTGTGTGTACTGCGTTACCAAACGGGTCAAAGATAGACGCTAGATCGTCAGAGATGCCTTCAGGGATCTTGAACGCGTTGAACGCTGGGATCACTAGGTATTCAGCGAATGCACCTTCACGGTTAACGCCCACACCAATCGTGTTGCGACATAGGTGAGTACGGCCGCCACGACAGTTACGACAGTGACCACACGTGATGTGACCTTCGCCAGATACGCGGTCACCGATTTCAAAGCCACGAACTTCCTGACCAATCGCAACCACTTCACCCACGTATTCGTGACCAACAACCATAGGCACTGGAATTGTCTTTTGTGACCATTCGTCCCAGTTGTAGATGTGTACGTCTGTACCACAGATAGCGGTTTTCTTAATTTTGATCAGAATGTCGTTATGGCCAACTTCTGGTTTATCAACCTCAGTCATCCAGATGCCTTCTTCAGGCTTTAGCTTTGATAATGCTTTAATTTTCATAATGTAACCTTAATTAAAGGCCCTATTGTCTAAGGCCTAGAATCTTAAATAAGACCCATGTCCTTACCAACTTGGATGAACGCGTCGATTGCACGGTCTAGCTGCTCGCGAGAGTGCGCCGCAGACATTTGAGTACGGATACGTGCTTGACCTTTTGGTACTACAGGGAATGAGAAGCCGATTACGTAGATGCCTTTCTCCAGCGCACGCTCTGCGAATTCTGCTGCTACTTTTGCGTCACCAAGCATGATCGGAATGATTGCGTGGTCAGCACCACCCATTGTGAAACCAGCGTCTTCCATACGAGTACGGAAGTGTGCTGCGTTTTCCCATAGACGATCACGTAGGTCACCGCTCTCTTCTAGTAGATCTAGAACGCGGATAGAAGCGCTTACGATTGCTGGTGCAACAGAGTTAGAGAATAGGTATGGACGAGAACGCTGACGTAGCCAGTCAATCACTTCCGCTTTACCAGATGTGTAACCGCCTGAAGCGCCGCCCATTGCTTTGCCTAGCGTACCAGTGATGATGTCGATACGGTCAACTACGTTGTGGTGCTCGTGCGTACCTGCACCTGTTTTGCCCATGAAGCCAACAGCGTGAGAGTCATCAACCATAGTCAACGCGCCGTACTTCTCTGCTAGGTCACAGATAGCCGGAAGGTTTGCTACTACGCCGTCCATTGAGAACACACCGTCCGTTACGATAAGAATGTGGCGAGCACCTGCTTCTTTCGCAGCGATCAGTTGTTGCTCTAGCTCTTCCATGTTGTTGTTTGAGTAGCGGAAACGCATTGCTTTACATAGACGAACACCGTCGATGATTGACGCGTGGTTTAAAGCGTCAGAGATGATTGCGTCTTCTTTGCCTAGAATAGTTTCAAATAGGCCCGCGTTTGCGTCGAAACATGATGTGTAAAGAATCGTATCTTCTTTACCTAGGAACTTAGAAAGCTTCTGCTCAAGCTCTTTGTGGATGTCTTGCGTACCACAGATAAAACGTACTGAAGCCATACCAAAGCCGTGCTCGTCCATGCCTGCTTTACCCGCTTCGATAAGTGCCGGGTGGTTAGCAAGACCAAGGTAGTTGTTCGCACAGAAGTTTAGTACTTCTTCACCAGTAGAGATTTTAACAGCCGCTTGCTGTTGAGACGTAATGACACGCTCTGATTTGTAAAGGCCTTCCGCCTTTACTTCTTCGATTTGCTGCTGAATCTGTTGGTAGAATGCAGAAGACATTTGAAATTCCTTCCTAGTTATTTTGGCGAGTATTTACTCGTTTAGAATTAGGCTTAGCCTTTATGTGACGGGCGTCACGGGCTATCACTCATCAATTAATTGTAGTGTAATTCAAGGAAGGAGGAAGGATTATACCTTAAGGTGGAAAAGCATTAATGAATCCTAGGCACAAGTTCGATTAATGCTTTTCTATAAGGTTGTTATAAAAGGAATTATAGCCAGGTAGGCTTAGCCAAAAGTGTTTCAAAGTCCTTAGCAGGTAATGGTCGGCTATAGTGGAAACCTTGTCCGAACTCACAGTTTAGGTTTTTCAGGTAATCCACATGACGCTGTTCTTCGATGCCTTCTGCGACGATCTTAAGATCCAGCGCTTTCGCCATTGCTATGATTACGTTCACAAGCTCGCGGTCTGAGTCGTTCTCGAACATATTTTGCATAAAGCTACGATCAATCTTTAAGCGGTCGAACGGAAACTTCTGCAAGTAACTCAGCGCAGAATAACCAGTACCAAAATCATCAATAGTAAGTTTGGTGCCTAACGCTCGTAAGTTATTAAGCATGTCTAATAGCTCAGAATCGTGATTAAAGAGGAGACTTTCTGTCACTTCAATATCGAACTTATCTGACGGAAGACCAGACTCCTCAAGGCTGTGTTTAATAAACGTAAGTAAGCGCTCGCAGTACCTAAATTGAACACTAGAAAAGTTTACAGAAACAAACAACGGAGTCAGACTTTGCCATTGTGCCGCTTGTCGACACGCTTGTTGAATAGCAAACTCACCAATTTGATGAATTAAACCATTTTTCTCTGCAATAGAGATAAACTCTTCAGGGTTTACGAATCCGTACTTGTCATCATTCCAACGCATTAGCGCTTCTGCCCCTACGATTTTACCACTACTCAGCTCAATAATTGGCTGATAATACAGCTCTAACAACTGATTGGAGATCGCACTTCTCAGACGATTTTCCAGATCCAAATAGCGTTGCAAATCTTGGTTCATATTATGGTTATAAAAACAAAAGCCATCACGCCCATCTTGTTTCGCCCGATACATTGCCATATCTGCACATGCAAGAAGCTGCTCAGCGTTGTCTCCGTCATCCGGAAACACAGACATTCCGACGCTACTACTCAAGAAGAATTCATGGTTGTTCCAAACAAACGGATCGTTAAACGCCGAAAGTACACTTGAAGCAACTCGCTTTGCAGTATCATTATCAGGCAAATCAGGGATGACGAGTAAAAACTCATCTCCACCAATTCTCGCCAATAAGTCTGTTTTTCTCGCGACTTGATACAGTCGCTGAGCACTGAGTTTAAGGATTTCATCCCCAACAAAGTGTCCCATTGAATCGTTAATCTGCTTGAAGTGGTCTAAGTCGATGAACATCACCAAAACTTTAGACCCACTACGCGATGCCCTAATTAACTCCAAAGCCAATCGCTCGGAACCATAACTACGATTAGGCAAATTAGTTAATGTGTCATATTTAGCTTGGAAGGCGAGTTCTTTTTCAGACGCTTTTCGACGTTCAATTTCGTTCGTTAATTTTTTATTCTGTTGAGAAAGAATATCTTTACGCTTTTTTTCTTCCTCAAGCTTAATTTTCAATTCAATCCTATTATTGTTCGTGATGAATGCATAACATAAAGCAATGACGATCATAACGGCCAGAATACTCAAACCAATAATAAAGAGCCGTGATGTAAATATATCTCGTTCACTCAAAGGCTCGAACCACGCCATCAATTTAAAGTGATGTTTATCCACAGGCACTTCAAAGTAAATTTTTCCGTCTACAGCCTCAGAAACGAAATAGTTCTCATCCTTATTGTGAGAAGGTGTTTTATTTATGGTATCCCATACAACCATTTCCACGTCTTTTATTTTTAGCACCATTCGGCTATAACTATCTTCGTGTTCTTGGTTAGTAAGTTGGTCAATAACAATATTCTTATTAAGATCGGCAATTAAAAAAGCAACAGGCTTTCCGGAGAACTTAACTTGCTTAATGACTTGAATGCGAACGTCATCATTGTATCGCGTCGCACAAACCTCTTCGGGATGCCCGTGTTGAGTCATTAAGGTTTGTATGTCCATTTTGTGCTCGGCAAGGTTTTCAGTTCCAGTGGTGACAATGGTGACTCCATCACTGCCTACCAGCGTGAGCTTCTTATAGATTTGGCTGCTATTAATTAGCTTACTGTCTATCTTCTCATCGAAGCGACGCTTTAAATTAATTAGACTGGCTCCTAATCCATACTCCATTGACATGCCAGAAGCTAAATTACCAAAGAATGTTTGTATTGTTTTATCTGTAGCTAGATTATCAACATCTTCACTCGCTATGGTAAATAAATTATCGAGTGTGCTTGCATAACTTTTTACTTTTAAATCTAGTTCTCTGTATTGAGATTCTTTTAACTTATTTTGACCTACGCTAGTCACAGTAATAAGCATAGCTAAGTAAATTGAAACTAATATTGCGCTTATTGTAATAAATCTTTTACTGGAAAATTTTTTAACGGCCTTATTCATCGGAGTTTCTTTTTATCTTCTATAAAGTAATCGTTATAAAAGTAGTAAATAGATGGATAGTATTTTTTTACTAGTTTTTCGTATGAACCGTCTTGTTTTATCGAGTCTAAATAACGATCAAATGCTTTGCGTAATTCAGGGGAATTTTTACGGAATGCAACAGCCATTTTTTGATTCTCAGATATAGGGCCAATGACTTTTATTTCACCCGGCCATTTTTCGAGGGCAATTAGCGTATCCGCAACATCTAATAATGTGCTTTCCGCATCATTTTTCATTATCGCTGGAACCATCTCATTAAGGAGACGCGCCCCATCAGGTAATATAACTTTTGCACCTGTGTCATATAAGTCATAAAGGTTAGGATCCAAGCAAGAATGTTCTAAAGCTAACACTTCGCGACCATCGATCAGCTGCTTGACGTTTTTAACATCTTCATCGACCGACCCACTTGGTTTAATCGGGCTCAGACTAGAGTCGGATCTGGAAACCAACCATACACCTGAAGGAAAATAATCTTGTGAAAAATCGACAACCTCAGAACGCCAATCAAGAATAGTAACGCCATTTGCGATCAAATCGCCTTCAATTGGAACACTTTCTCCGACAACAGCCTGCTTGTTGTGATATTGCACATTTTGCCCTGTCAACTTACCAACCACGTCGCTCCACTGTGCTGGAACATACTGGTACTGAACACCTAACGACTTGGCAAAACCTTTTATTATCTCTACATCCAAGCCAGTCAAAGTTTCCACTTCACCTTGTTCAATATAGGAGACAAAGTTAGCGTACGGGACACCAATGTGACGCAGTACACCGCGTTCACGGATTTGTTGTAAATCGTCTGACCAAGCGGCAGACGACGCAACAGAGGTAACCATGAGCGCCACCGTCGCTAAAGTTCTTTTGAATGTTATGACTGACATAATAATATCCTTACCTTTCACAAAGCGCCCAATAATGGGCGCTTGAGTGATAAACAACGATGTTAGAACGACGAGTAATACAAATTCGTCATCGCCACTACGAGCCCTTCCACATCTTGTTCGTCATGGAACAAATGCGTAGAGATACGCAGCGCGTAAGTATCAAAGTCATCATCCTTATGCAGCTTAAAGCTAGTCGTACGGATGATGTAACCATACTCTTCACGTAAACGATCTCGGAATTCCGTCAGTATCTCTTCATTAGTTACATCGGAGAACGGGTTAACCGTCGTTAAGCCACTGGTTAAGCCTTCCACGTTTGGTGAATACATTTTGGCTTGTGGTAAGTACTCTTGAAGCAAGGTTTTACATAAACTACCAAGGCTTACAACTCGCTCTTCGATACGGTCTCGACCAATCTCATCCCACATTTTGCAACTATCAACTAGTGCTTGTTTCGCAGGATAGTTATCGTTACCAATGTATTGCATTTGCAGCTGTTTACCTAGGTAATCAGCATGAGAAAGTGAGGAGTTGATCAACCATAACGGGTTCTCTCGGTCGCTCCAATACTCATTCAAACGGTTACCGTTATCACGAACATACAGAATACCTGTCGCGCCCGGACCACACTGCCACTTATGACCAGATCCTGCATAGAAATCACAATCCATATCGTGGAAATCAAGGTCAAACATACCGACCGTATGCGCGCCATCAACAAGAGTAGGTACACCACACTCTTTTGCTAAAGCACAAATGGCTTTTGCTGGTAGCGCGGTTCCTGTTTTGTATGTGATATGAGAGAAAACAATTAGGCGAACGTTTTGATTCGCATCAAGCGCGTCTCGGAACGCTTGAATGTAATCTTGCTCAGAAACGTTTTCGGTACCAGTAAATACTGGTAGTTGAATTTCTACCACATCCACACCAAAACGATGTTTCGCTACGTTCATAGGTGATGTTGCAGCAATATGTTCATGGTGTGTCGTTAGAATCACATCACCTGGTTCAAAGTGTAAGCCATTAATGATCGAGCATAAGCCATCAGTAGTGTTGCGGCTGAGAATGATCTCTTCTGGGTTAGCACCAAAACCTGGCGCGACGTCTTTAACCATCTCTGAAACATAAGGCCAAGAGCCAAATTTGCCTTTCATATCCCAAGGGTATTTAGCCACCAGCTTGTTGTTATGCTCGTAATCTTCAAGAACATGTTTTGGCATTGAACCTGTTGTACCAATGTTCATGTAAGTGGTTCGTTTGTCCAAAACGAACTGTCTTCGCACTTTACGCCAGAAGCGCTTATCGTGTTTTCTACCTAGCCCGCGGCTGCTCCAATCAATTTTCTGTTCTCGTGCTTGAGCTACGCCTGAGAAAGCGGAAGCACTCACACCAGCAACAACAGCTCCTGTTGCGCCTTTCAGAAAATTACGGCGGCTGCTATTAGTCTGAATAGATTCCTTGTCTTTCATCTTTTTCAATCCTTGTCGGAAATTAGCCATATTATTAATTTTAAGTGCGTAACTATCTGTTACTAAAACATTATTACCCATTACAATCAGAGTTTAATTTTTTCCTCTGCCATTAAGTGACTTTAGTTCCAATTTTTTATCTTATTTGATGATATAAGCAACAGTTTGACCACAAATCTATAAACAACAATGTTCACATTAATATATTCGTTAATTTGATTATTCTTTATTGCGGACAATTCCACCAAATTCTTTATAAAACAATTATGAGCTTTGTTATAAAGTCATTAAAAATTTAACTTTGCGTTAATTTAAAAATATTCAGGCTATTTTAAGATTGGCGTCTATTCTTTTTATATCTTAACGATCTCAACATGTTAAGACTAAATAAAAGAAAGCTGATTTCGGATCGAGATATCAGTTTAAGACCATAAAGTGATACACATCACTCTATGACATAAACTCACCGCTCAACATACATAAGTAAAACAGGTTTTCACTAATATGTGCTTGAGCGTACACCCTAAAAGAAGGAGGTCCCATGTTAAAAGGATTGCTATGCATTTCAGTTGCATCCGCTCTTGTCGCCGCACCTAACGTGCTAGCAAAAACGGTAGAAATGACTGCTCTCAACACCAATGAGAGTGCGGGTACCATTGAGATTTCACAAAGTGATTATGGCGTTGTTTTTACGCCTCAATTATCAGGTTTGTCAGCAGGTGTGCACGGTTTCCATGTTCACACTAATCCATCTTGCGATAGCATAGAAAAGGATGACAAAACCGTATTAGGCGGCGCAGCAGGTGGCCATTATGATCCTAACAACACAGGGAAGCATGGCTATCCTTGGACCGATGACAATCATTTAGGCGACTTGCCTCCACTCTATGTGGACATGGACGGCAATGCCAATCAGCCCGTTGTCGCGCCTCGCCTAAAATTATCGGATTTAAAAGGTCGAGTGTTAATGATCCATGCAGGTGGTGACAATCACTCCGATCACCCAAGTAAGCTAGGTGGTGGCGGCGCTCGCGTCGTATGTGGTGTTATTGAATAAACATTAACTTATGTCTCACACTTCTCTTTAGATTGCGAGAAGTGTGAACTTCTGTTGATATTGAGAGGATGTTGCATTGGTCTCAAGGTAGCTGTGGTGAAGCATTAAGATCGATTGAACAATCTTCGTCCCGATCCCCAAAGAACCGCCCTCCGCTTCTTCCTCGATGTGATTGACGAAGGTAAAGTGGATACGCGACTTATCCTCACTCAAATGCGCTTGGCAATGCACTTCCGAGCCGATTGGGCTGTGGCGCAATGCATTTTCAAGCAGGTTCAATACCAACCTCTCCAATAGCCCCTTGTCACCCACAGTTTGGATTTCGCTATCGATATCCACTTTCAACACCACTTCTTTACGAGAAAACTGGCTCTGCATCGTTTCGGCACATTCTGCCATCAACACGCCAAGATCTACGGGGCGGTACTCGTAATTTGGCATTGGAGCTTCTTTGCGCGCAGCGTCTAACAAAGAATGTAATTGAGTTGAGAGCTTCTCACAATTTCGGAAAGCGACATCAATCAAAGGATCAGATTCCGGATGTTGCAAACGCCACGTTTCCAAATAGCCAAGCACACTCGATAACGGCGTTTTTAAATCATGACTAAGCTGCAACAAGCTTTGACGACGATGAGACGATTGATACTCCAACTGTAAAAACTGTTGCTGAATGTGCTTCGCCATCATCTGATAAGAGTGCGCAATCGGCACAAGCTCTGGCACTTGGTGAGTAAAATCAGGTTGCAGGCGGAAATCATGTTCAGCTTGCTGTTGAAGTTGCTTGGTCACGCGCTCAATCGGATTCAATAGGCTACGTTTGACCAGCACATAAGCTCCAAGAGCAAAGCCTAAAATGGACACTAAGACCAATCCTGCCAGCGCGATGTAAGGAGTATCGACTTGAGCATTGGCAATGGCGTCATGTCGGGTACTGCCAATCACCACGTAGAGATAACCGACCGTTGAGCCTAATTCCTCTATCGCCGCGACAGAAAAGACTTTGTGTTCACCACGATTACGTGGATCTTCACCCAAAATAGGAAAAGGCTGGTCATTTAAGAATTGCTTAATGGGATTGAGATCCACCTTCCCCATGATCTCCGCCCCTTCCGGTGCAGCATGGGTGGTGATATTGCCTTGGCTATCAAGGAAGTAGATTTCAAAGTCAGGGCCGATCAGCATGAGCGTGTGAAAAATCGACTTGAGCGCTTTAGGGTTGTAATCCGTCCCGATCATCAGCGGGTTATCATCACGCATGTGGCTGGCTAGCTCTTTATGCAGGCTTTGCTTGGTGCGTAACTCAATGGTTTCTTTTTGCCAATTGTAAGTCAGTGCAATCACCACCGCCGCGAGGCAGAACCACAAGCTAGTAAATACTACCAAGCGAGATTTGAAGCTCATCCTATCGCCTCCTTAAACAGCGGTGTTTTTGCAACACCCGTGATGATTGAAAAATGACGGTGAAAACAACTGCCGACTTACTGTCTTGGCTTGATGTTTTGACTTACTTTCTTGCATTAGTGTCTTGGTTGAAACTTATACCCAACACCCCACACGGTTTGAATGAAGTGATGATCAGAGTCAGACAACGACAATTTGCTGCGTAAACGGTTTATGGTGCTACACACAGTGTGGTGATAACCAGAGTGACTGGTGTTCCAAACGTGATCGAGCAATTCATCTTTACTGTAGACTCTGCCCGGACGAGTCGCGAGAAACTGCAGCAAAGTAAACTCTGTCGCGGTAAGAGTGACGTCTTTGTCGTTTAGGGATACTTGGTGCAACTCCGGAATGATTCTCAGCGGACCAAAATCCATCGCATCGTCGAGGACTTCATTTGCCACCTTTGCTTCTGCGGTTTGGCTGACTCTGCGTAGCACGTTTCGCACTCGTGCTTGGAATTCTAATACGCTAAATGGCTTAGTGATGTAGTCATCAACGCCCGCTTCTAAACCGTCAACCTTGTCCATTTCACCGTCTCTGGCTGTCAGCATGAGCACTGGGCTCCAATCTTGTTGCTGACGCAAATAATGGCAAATGTCTAGACCATCACCATCTGGTAAACCTCGGTCAAGGATCAATAAATCAAAGGGTTGTTGCTGGTATTGCGTTTTAGCATCGGCGACATTTGTGGCTCGCGACACTTGGTGTCCTTGAAACTTGAGATGCATCTGAACCAGTTCTGCCAAATCATCGTCATCTTCCACCAACAAGATGTTCGCGACTAAATTGATTGCCTGTTGTTCCATGGTCCTTTCCTTGCCTTCGAGTATCCTCACTTTGCACATGACCGGAACAAATTAGAAATTCTTTCAAAAAAGGTTCCGATGACGCCATGAGGGATAAAGCGCTCGGCTACAAGCGCTTTGGAAAGGAGACGTCATCGGAGCCTGTGTTACTCGACTCGAGTGATGGTGACTTTCGCACCTGGGTTCAAGAAACGATGGTTCGCAGAGAGTGCTGAGTTTGCTAATCCATCATCTTGGCTAACAACACCCGCATGGAATGCAACAACGTCACTGCTGTCATTACGAGCGGCATTGAAGCCCTCACCGCCACCTGCTGGGCCCGGAATGGTTTCGGCAAGCTCATCATTCAGTTCCGTGCCGGAATCCCAAACGTTCATGCTCATTTCATAGCTTTCACCCACCGCGAGCGATTTGAGCGATAGCCCCGTTTCGCCAACAAAGGCATCATTGGTATTCACAAACATAGACGCCACAGACAAGTAACCGTAACGACTAGGGTCAACCGTGATGGTGACTTCGTCCGATGCACCCGGCAACACCAATCCATTGCCCGAAATACCTTGGTAAACACTGTCATTGCTGTTCATCAACTCAATCAGCTCAGCGTTACTCCCGCCTTCGGCAAGGTGCTCAAGTTCAACGGATGCGGCTTGTCCAATTTCAAACAATTGGTAGTCACCATTGTGAGTGAGTACAGCGAGCGGAGACATAGGTTGATTCGCAGTCAAGTTCGCAACGTTGACGGTGTAGCGGTACGATTTCACTACGTCATTATCATCATCGCTTGGACAACCGGCGAGCAAGCCGACTGAAGCTGCTACTAGTAAGATTCTGTATTTCATACATCCCCCTTACTTCACAACGATTGTGATGGTTGCGACTGGGTTTAACCAACGATGGCTGCTGCTGTCTAGGTCACTGATGCCGCCAGTTGGGTCGCTATCACCAAGGTTACCCGGATGCACGTGAACTTTGTCGTTAGTTACCGTTGCTTCAACGCCTGTGCCGCCAGTACCAAAGGTAATGAAAGGTGGGTTTGGCATGCTAGACGCAAGTTCATCGTTCGCTTCTGTACCGGCATCGTAACTTCTTAGCGTTGCTCGGTATGTACCCGCTTCCGTTGGAATCTTCCAGCTATCTAGACCGACAAAACCATCATTGGTTGGCAGCAACATCGCGCTCAGAGAAAGATAACCGTGGTCGCCACTGTCCAAGGTGAAGGTGGTTGCAACACCCGGATTCAAAATGCCGCCAGCAGGGTTCTCAACCACCGCACCACCAGCGTTACCAATCACGCTAGCAAGACCAGAGATATCACCGCCTTCTGCCATAGCTTCTAGTTCTGGCGTTGCTGCTTGACCCGTTCTGAACATTTGAAGATCAGAACCATGTGCAGCGACAATAAGTGGCGTAAAGTAGATGCCTTTGGTTGCGTTTGTCACGGTGATTTCCAATTCCGCCGCATTCACTGATGCAGAGCCTAGTGCCATAGCGACTGAAGTCATGACGAGTCCGAGTTGGGTACGTTTTTTCATTGTGATTCCATCCTTTAATGAGGGTTGAACTACCCAAGCCCATGTGTACGGCTTTACTTCATTGTTCGTGACTTGAGTAGGTTAAGCATTACGTTTCGAACGTTTTGCGTTCTTGCCTCTAAGAATGACGAGCAAATCTATCAGCAACTTCATCGAATTCTCATAAAATTCTCACAAGTTCTGTTCGAATTCTGTCAGCAGCACTTTTTTATTTATACTCAAGTAACCTCGAGATGCTTGGTTCAGCGAGGATGACTTGGTTTGAAGGCGAGGCAACAATTTGAAAATCTAGTGGTTCTAAATCGAAAATTGTTAACGAAGCATGCGAACCAAGGCAACTCGCCCTTCGGGAGCGTGCCACTGAAGCAATTTCTTCGTCAAACAACTTGGAAAGAGCTCGCTATTCCGCTTCGTTGTTTTCCTTGCTTGCTTTCGATAAATAGGGAATCAGTGACAACGCTCTGAACCATGTATCTTGAAGTCACTTGAGTATATTTTGGTATTTACACTTCGCACTTTCCCCTCCTACAATGCGATATTCCCTGTTTAAATCACGATTCTCACCATGATTCATAACGTTCTGTCTGCCTACTATGGCGAAATCTACGGCATCGCTTTTTTCAACCACTACTTGAGCCATTACACCCAAAGTGAACAACAAACGCTGTGGCAAACCTTGATTGAAGTGGAAGAACTCACCGCAGAAAAGCTCAAACCTGTACTGCTGACAAATGGCATGGATATCGAAAGTCGACACCAAGAGATGCTGGATAAAGGCTTGGCAGATGCAACCAAGTGGATTGGTTTACCATGGCAAGAGTTGGTGGCGACTCTTCTGAAATGGGTAGAACCTTATGAGGTCAAGTATCGAGAGTGGCATGAAGAAGTGAAAGCTTCACAGCAGTATTCAATCGCTGAGCGAGAAGCTATCGAGTTGATTGCAGACCACGAAACGGCCATTTATCACTGTTGGCAGCAATACCATACTGGTGAATCTGGCTTGCCTGCACTCAATGCATTTTTGGCAAAATATCGTTAAAGCGAGACAGTGACACTTGAACCTCGTGAAACCGTACCAGACAATATCGTTATTCCGCTGCGCAGAACTGAACAATTATGGTTAATCCAAAACTCATTGCCCTACTTCCTGATCTTGCTTCGTTTATCTTAGTGGTAAACGAAGGAAGTTTTACCGCTGCAGCCAAACAACTCGGCGTGACGCCATCGGCTTTAAGTAAGTTGATCACACGATTGGAACAAGCCCTCTCGGTGAAACTGTTTGAGCGCACAACTCGTAAGTTGATCATCACTCAAGCAGGGCAAAAGGTTTACGACCAAAGCATAGCAATGGTAAATGCCGCGCAGCAAGCCGTTGAGCTATCTGCGGAAGATCATGCCGAGCCAACAGGCGCACTCACAGTGGCAGCCCCTGAAGCATTTCTTAATTCGGTGCTTCAACCATTTGTGTTGCCATTCCTAGAACGTTATCCAAATATTCAGCTTAAGCTGAGAGCAGCAGATGGTGAGATTGATCTTTTCCGCCAAGGTATTGATGTCGCCTTTAAGCTCACCGACAAACCCGATGAGAATCTGGTACTCAAAGAAATTAGCAAGACCAATCTTGTTTTGTGCGCCTCTCCAGATTACCTCACCAAACACGGTATGCCTGAGCATCCCACTGAACTTGAGAAGCACGATTGTATTTACCTTGCCGAGAACGACAAAGACAACATCTGGTCGTTCTTTAAAGAGGAAGCGTTCCACTCGATTGCAGTAAGTGGACGCTACGCCGTCAACCACTCCCAAATGCGCTTGAACGGGGTTAAGTCTGGCTTGGGAATTGGGATCTTCCATGACTTTGTGATCAAAGACGCGTTAGAGCAAGGAGAAGTGGTGGAAGTATTGCCGGATTGGATGATCAAGAGTAACTACCACGGCGCTATCGCGATGCAGTATGCGCAAACCAAATACATGCCTGCTCGTCTGCGCGTGTTTATCGACTTCGTTAAGGAGCATTTAGTCTCCAAGGATACTAACCATGCTTGAGCTAACCATGTTTGAAGAGGCTAACCATGTTTAATGCCATTCATCACGTCGCGATCATTTGCAGCGATTACTCAAAGTCAAAACGCTTTTACACTGAAGTGTTGGGATTAAAAGTCATTGCTGAAAACTATCGTGAAGCCAGAGACTCCTACAAGCTTGACCTCGCTTTACCTGACGGCAGTCAAGTTGAACTGTTTAGCTTTCCGGGCGCCCCTGAGAGACCGAGCTTTCCCGAAGCGCAAGGCCTGCGACATCTCGCTTTTTTGGTTGATGATGTTGAGCAAGTGAAAGTCTACCTAGAATCGAATGACGTTGAAGTTGAGCCAATTCGTATTGACGAATTTACAGGCAAAGCCTTTACCTTCTTCCAAGACCCAGATGGCTTGCCACTGGAGATTTACCAGAAATAAAAAGAGCCAGCACTTCGACTTCGCAGGCTCTTTTATTATTCCATTCTTTGTCTGTTACTAATTCAACGCCGTTTTCAGTTTCTCAACGCGGTTGAACAACAGCCAATCCAGTGCGAGAACCGTAACAATTGCCAAACCGCCCATCGGGAACGCGAGACACAATATCACTAACGTTACTAAGCCAAGCTTCCAAATACTGTCTTGTTGAAACTTAGGTGGCGCGCCCAATGCGGCACTGCGACTTGGTCTACGAATCCACCACATCACCACACCTGTGATTGAGATTAAGATGAACGCCAAACAGAACACTACGTTGAGTACTTTGTTCAATATACTCACATCACCTTGATGCAATGACACACCTGCCGCCATGAACTTGGCAAATAGGCTGTAATCTTGCCACGTTACATCCACCAACAAGCGACCGGAATACTGGTCAAAGTGGCTGGTGCGATCTTGTCTTGGGTCGGAAATATCGCCGCCCATAGAGTTAGCTGCAACGGTGTAAACGCCCGTCTCAGAGCGTGGCAAAAACAGCTTATAGCCAGTGAAGCCCAACATTTCAGCCTTGAGGATGATATCATCAATGGAGAGCGCATCATGACTGCCTGCGTATGCCGTCTCTTCCTTCATATTGGCATGATCATGAGCGGGCTTATCTTTCGATTCTGGCACAGCAGCAAGCTCTAAGTTCCATGGCATCTCTTCTGATGCACCATGGTTAAGATCTTTATGTGTCAGCGTGGATTCCGGTTTCTCACCCCATGTGTAATAGGTTGGGAAGGTATTCCAAGCTTGCACCATTTTCGCCCCCCAGATCCCTGCCCACGACAAACCTGAAATCAAAAAGAACAACAGAACAATCGACAGCACGCCACCTAAATTCGCATGCAGGTCACGCATCAAAATTCGAGGGCCATTGTTAAGGCGAATTTTCAAAAAGCCGGCGCGGCTGGCGTTGTCTCTAGGTAACCAAAGGTACAAACCAGACACCAACAGTAAAATCCCCAGACTTGCGGCGATTTCAATTAAACGGTCGCCTAGGTCGCCGATGAGCAAGGTGCCGTGAATGCTGTTCATCAGTTCATAGATGCTGTCACCACGATTAATGGTGCCCTGTACGTCTCCTGTGTAAGGATTTACTGCAACAATCAGCGAGCTGCCTTCTTGGTTTTGAATCGAGAATCGGTTGGCAATATCGGCCGTTTTAGCAGGTACAAATTGAGTGACATTAAAATCGGGATACGCCTGCTTTACGGTTTCTAATTGTGCAGAGACAGGAATCATGTGCTCTTGTGGTGAAACTTGTAATGTCGCTTCGTATCGAGCCAGTTCGATTTCGTCATCAAACAACATCACCAATCCCGTGAGGGAAAGCATCAGCATAAATGGAATGACGAACAAACCTGCGTAGAAGTGCCATCGCCACGTCATAAAGTAGATGGATTTTGCGCGTGAGGCTTCCTTGAGTTGAGGCTTTGCCGAGTTTCTCAACATGTGTATTTTCCTTTTTTCATTGTTGAACACCCAAATTCAGTCAAACGCATCCTACACATACGCATTCGTATGCGGCGTTATTTGACTTAGATTTGGGAGTACCACTGCTCGAAGTGGCAGTGTTGCTGACTATATACCCAAGTGACTTCAAGATGCTGGATTCAGAGCGTTGTCATTGATTCGAGTGCAAAGAAAACAACGCTGTGTAATAGACAACTCTTTCCAAGTTGTTTGAAGCAGCAATCGGAGCAATGACACGCTCCCGAAGGGCGAGTTGCCTTGGCTTGTATACTTTGTTGTCGATATCTTGATTTAGACCCACTAGACCTTTAAATCGCCGCCGCGTCTACAAACCAAGTCATTCTCGCTGAACCAAGCATCTCGAGGTTACTTGGGTATCGTGTAATTGTTTTCGTTATGAGAAAAGGGAAACTGGCGGCGCTCTAGGAACTGGTGTTTCAAATCGCACACTTAGAGCCAAATAAGCGTAGCTGTCAGAAGTCACCAAGCTCTGTCTTGAAAGTATCGGTGTCGTTGGAAGTGTATCGTGATGAAAAGTCGAAAAGTGGCTAAACGGACAAGGCTTGCCTTTGTGGCTGACCGAATTGTCGCCCTCTTCTATTTGGACCAACTCAAATCCGTTAAGCGTACATAGCGTCGCCCACACGCCCATGCTGTTACCATGAGCATTGATAACAGGCATCAGCGTCACTAGCACCCAACTGAGAGCACTAGCAAATAACATCGAGCGGTAAAAGGGAATTAATCTACGCATAACGGTGACTTAACAAATTTCACACAGCGTAACCAATTTTGAGTGATAGCTCAAAAAACAGTATCAATAAGTGGTTGCTACCTCACAGGTTTTCTTGAATGCATCGATTGACAGGCGCAAAAAAGCCCGCCGAAATGGCAGGCTGATAATGTGTTCATTCATTACTTAGAGATAACGCGTAATCCACTGCCACGAGCAAATGCTCCGCTCAGTAGATAATTAGCCGAACAACTTGCTCCAAATGCTTGGATTGCGCTTGTCGTGGTACTCTTCACGAAGGCTATCGATTTCACGCAGTTGGTCTTTTGCTTCTTGTAGCTTGCCCGCATCAAGATCCGCTTCAATCTTATCTAGCGTTACCGTCAGCTTGTTAAAGCCTTCTAAGTAAGTATCAAACTTCTCTGGTGGGTAATTACCACGCTTAGATTGTTCAACAATCGCTTGCAAGCTATCAATCGCAGATTTCATGGTTTCGACATCAGATGCTTCTGCCGCCTGTTTGAATTCCATCTTCATCTGTTTCATGTTTTGTTTTAAATCAACCGCTTCTGCCATTGCGTATGTTGAGCCAAACGCAATCGCACACCCTAGGACTAAAGGACGTAACATTTTTCACTTCTCCATTTATAGTGCCGAATTCTGTGTCGGCTTTATTCACCCAAATAACCTACGCCATAAGAGGCGAAAAACTAGCTTAGTTGAGTATTTCCGGGTCGCAGTGTAAAGCAATCTGGCGTCGGGTGCATACCTTAAATGTAATCAAGTTTATGCGTTGAGAATGCTGTCATATTCTGCAATTGGTTTACGGCCTCTCAAAGCTAAGAAAGACAAAAACTGCTGAGCGGTGTGAGTAATCACTTTCTTGCTATCAATACCCACTTTGTCCATTAACTCTCCAACCAAATCCAGATTACCAACATCGTGACAGAAATGCGCGTCACTGCCCGTGGTGAAGAAAACACCGAGATCTTTCCCGATTTGTGCAATCTCGTGGCAACGGTCTACGCTGCCTACTCGGCTGTTGCCTTTCAGCGTGGTGTTATTAATTTCAATCGCGACATTGTGCTCTTTCGCGCACGCTAAAACGGTCTGAAAATCAAAGTCGAAATTTGGATTACCAAGATGACCGAGCGCATCAATACGACCACTCTGAATGACATTAACAAGTGCTTCCGTGTGAGTTTGCTTGTTTGCAGGACGAAAAACGGGTTCATGAAAACTCGCGATCACCCAATCTAAGTTGCGGTCCACACTCAGTGGAATATCAATGTAGCCTTCGGTATTCATAATGTTAGATTCAGCGCCACGAATAATCGCAACGCCTTCAAGAAAGCGAGGCAGAATTTTCTGGTTCGAGAAGAACCAGTAATGAGGCGCACCCGGCATTGATTCTGCGTGATCGGTCGTGCAGAACATATCCAGCCCGTTCTCTTTTGCCAACTTTGCATTTTCAATCAAGGTACTGTACGCGTGACCACTGGCGTACGTATGTGTATGGGTATCAACTTTAAATTCCATCATCCACTCTCTTAGGTGCGCTATCTTGCGTGCTATTGTATACCTTCAGGCAACGCATCGTCAGCCCAAGATAAGCAAGAACCCTAAGCTTGCTCTTCACAAATGGCTTTTATCAAGGGTAAGGCTTTTTCCCATCCGTGATTAAACATGGAAACAAAGTCATTGTGAGTATGAATGGTAACATTGAGTAGTAAACGATCGTTGTTGGTATCGATCTGGTAGATCTCTCGCGATCCGATCCACCTAGATGCTAGGTCAGCATCGAGTTGTTGACGATTATCCGGATTAAAAATGGCAACATGATGAAATTCAAGTTTTTGAAGGGGTAGCACCGTATCTATGATCGCCCTTGTCCCGCCCATATCTGGATCAAAAAAAGTGATGCCACCTCCTTCTTCCCAAGCTCCTTCAAATTGAGACTGCGGTGAAAAGGCTTGCGCCCAACGTTTATACAACTCAACATCGGTTAGCACTTCCCACACTCGTTGCGGTGTCGCCGAAATTTCGACGTAATAATTTAGCGTAAGCATGATTTCTCTCCCTGAACCTTTCTTGACGCTAGCCCATACTCAGGAAAAATCAAACCACACGACCAATTTATCTACCTGCCCCCTTCATTTTCCGACAGACTAAGAAGTTCTCGCTTGTAAACCGCCACTGCGATGCGCCTTAAAGCGAACCCAACATGTGTTCAGTATGATTGCGAGCACTATTAAACTCATCCCAACAATTTGACTTTGACTCATTCGGTCTTCAAAAAACAGGCTCTGCCAAACCGCAGTGAACAATAAGTTAGTAAAAATGAGTGGTGCAAGTTGAGAGCCACTGCTTGCCAGTTTATATGCTTTGGAGCGAAAAACTTGGGTGTTAATGATCATCAGAGACATCATACCGATCCACAGCGTATTTGAAGAAATCTCAGGCGCCATAACACTCATATTAAGTAACACGTCGAAGTCGTTAAACAAAGTTAGCGGCAACAGAAATACGGCAGCAAAACCAAACGCCCAAAAGTTGATTTCTAGCGGCGACATATTTGTTTTACTCACTTTATATAACGTAAGCTGAGAACCAGAATTGAAGAGTCCACCAGCCAAGCCGAGCAATAAATCCGCTCGCCATGTGATCTCACTTCCACCGCCCGCCAACATAACCACACCAGTGAACGCCATTGCTAAAGCCGCCAATGTTGAAACACGAATGCGCCCCCTCATGAACAGCTTTTCAACCAAGGGAATAAATAATGGGCCAGTAGCAAACAAAACGACCCCCTCAACGAGCGTTAACGTTTGTAATGACGCGATAAAGCAAAGTTGTGACAAACCGATACAAAGAGCACGCAATAAAATAGGCTTTAGCGTGCCCGCTTTAGGAAAGGTAAGGTTTTTCACACGAAGTAAGATAAGCAAGATAAGCGCAGGCACCAAAAAACGTAAGAAGCTAAATAGTGTGACGGAAAGTTCGCCTGACAACTGCTTTGCTAACAGTCCAGTAACAGATAAGCTTAACGTAGACATCAACATGAAAAGGATAGATTTATTTACAGCATTCATTCAATACTCCTTAATATATGGAGCATTTTAAAAGACATAACTTATCGTAAATAGCGAGTAATATTAACCATTGATGTAAGAAAAACTTACAGTTTAACTTATCTATCACCAGCTACGGTTTTTAAATTATGCGGAAACTAGTCCCCTTAAAGTCCATCTACGCATTTGTTGCAGTAGCTGAGTCTGGCAGCATGACAGAAGCAGCACAGATATTAAGTGTGAGCCACTCAGCCGTAAGTCAGGCAATTAAATCGCTGGAGAGTCAAGTCAACAAGCCTCTATTTGATCGCATAGGCAGACAAGTTCAACTCAACGCGGACGGTAAAAAGTATTACAGGAAGGTGGCACCCGCTTTAGAGCAAATTGTCGATGCAACGGAAGCACTCATCCAAGATCAGAACTTGCAGCGTGTTACGCTCAATATGGTGAATTCATTGGCTCTTCACTGGTGGATTCCTCGAATGTCAGATTTACAAGGGTTTGCTCCTCAATTAGACGTTCGTTTATCAAACCTGTCTGGCAGATTCAATTTAGAACAAGAAGGTATCGACGCGGCCTTGGTGCATGGAAATCCCGAAGAATGGCAGGATTACTACTGCGAAAAGCTTAGTGAAGATGAACTGGTTTTGGTGTGCAGTCCTGAATTGATAGCGAAGACCAAGGACTCAAACATCACTCAACTCTTAAAGCAGTATCCCATCATTGAAGTTACTAACGAACGAAGAAAAAATGACTGGAACGTGTGGCTGGACGCGACGGGTATCCAGCGACCTAAAAATAAAAAACCAATCACTTTTAACATGTCGATACAAGCCGTCCAGGCCACAACTCGTCGTTTGGGGTTATTGGTCACTCATCGCTTGTTTGTGAAGGATGACATCAAATATGGTCAGCTAATCGAGCTGGGTGAACCCGTCATTAATCCTCATCAACAGCTTTACTTTGTATGCCCGCCACACAAGCTAAAGCTTGAATCGTTTCATCTGTTGCGATCTTGGCTACAACAATCATTCAACTATTAGAAACTTTTGTTAAGCACATTCACTGAAAAACTAGTATAAAGTTAGAAGAGCACTTTTCATCCAAGGATGGTTTATGAAGCAGTATCAAATATGGCTAAGCGCACTCTGTTTTGCAGTATCTTTGAGTACGACCGCTGAAGTAGAAAATGATAACCGCCTTTCAGAACAAGGGATCTCCACGGCAATTATTGGGGGTCAGCAGGCTACCCAAAACCAACTTCCTTTTTTTGCACGTCTTATTCTACATAAAACTGGCGCGAATCAGTTTGCCAATATTTGTGGGGGAACCATTGTAAACGACCGCTTCATTTTAACTGCGGCTCACTGCGTAGAACCAAGCGTTTTTACTGACGGCTGGACAATCAACGACCTACGAGTGTTAGTCAAAAACCCTACGATGAATGACGTGTTTGTTGAAGAATTCAAAGATGTTCGCTCTATCACGATTCATCCTGATTATGTGCCTAGCGATTTATGGATTAATGACATCGCTGTCCTTGAATTGACTAGACCTATCACCGATAACGTCCAATCCATCACTTTACCGCAAGACTTTGGAGACTACAGCAGCAAGTCAGTTTATCAGATATTCGGTTTAGGTCAGACCTCAACCAATGATGAAAGCCCCCCTAACTATTTACGCTGGGCAGAAGTAAAACCCCTTACCGACACCCAATGCGCTTCGTTGGTAACAGGGTTTAACGCTCAGGAAAGTTTATGTGCGAATGGATTTCCTGAACGAAGCTACACTGGCATCTGTCGTGGTGACTCAGGCGGTCCTCTCACTTATCAAGACAATAATGGTATGTATCAGCAAATTGGCATTGTGAGCTACGGTTCTTCAGTTTGCGAATCCGCTGCGATTCCAAGTGTGTTTACCGAGATTTTGAACTATGCAACATGGATTGAGACCCAAACCAGCTCAGGTGTAAAAACCAGTTATAACGCCCTCTTAGCAAGTTCGGAAGATTATCATAGCGAAGGGGACTCTGGCTTTGAGCCTGTCGATACCAACACATCTGGCTTTGGTAACAACGGCAGCAGTGGCGGCGGTGCTCTCGGATCAGGGTTGATCATGCTTGGAGGCTGGTTTGGTTTGCTAAGACACCGCAGAAATTATTCGCGCTCCTAGTAGCGTCAACAAGACATCATAATATCTTGCGCTTAACGCGAGAGTTAATGATGTCTTCAATCATCTTTTGCTCTTTTTTCGCTTTTTCATAGTTCTGCTTAGTACGCCAACGTTCAAGCACTTTTTCTAACCCTTGAACGCGTGCGTGCTTGTGTTCTAGCGTTTTCTGTACAAATGCACATTCCGCTTGCATAACGGCTTGCTCTTGCTCGTGGTGACGAAGCATTCTTTGTAGCATTTGGTCAACACGATTAAAGTTCATCAAGGCCGCGCTCGTTAGCGTCGGGCCGGTTCGGGTTGATTGTCCAGCGTGGCCTTTCAACGCCGATAACTGTTCCAATTGCATTGAAAGATGGGAGTGACGCTGACGCATGGCATCAAGTTGTTGACCCACACGATCACGCTGTTTTTCTTCCATTTGCTGTAACTTGCCTACGGCTTTTAACTTGGATTTCATTTCAGCCTTGCCACTCCCATTTGATTAAGCACTTTGAAAAAGCTGCGCGAGCTCGGTCAAACTGGTTGGGTAATCTACAGACTCGCTGGCAGCTTGTTGTAGATATGCACGCAAATTTGGATACATAGCAACAGATTGATCTAACTCAGGATCTTGTCCTGGTTGATAACCCCCTAATGGCAGTAACTCTTTAACCTGAAGGTAGTTGGAGTACATTTGACGGAAGTTATTCGCAATCGTGCTGTGTGCGGCCTGCGTACAAGTATTCATACAACGGCTAATAGACGCGTTGATATCTATCGCGGGATAATGCCCTTGCTCAGCCAGTTGACGCGATAAAACGACATGCCCATCTAAGATGGCGCGCGCGGAATCCACGACAGGATCTTGTTGGTCGTCCCCTTCTGCCAATACGGTATAAATTGCCGTTAAGCTACCATGTTGATTTTCACTGTTACCCGCTCGCTCTAGGAGTTGAGGTAACACGCTGAAGACTGAGGGCGGATAACCACGAGAAGCTGGAGGCTCTCCGAGCGAAAGAGCGATTTCGCGCTGTGCCATGGCGTATCGGGTTAGAGAGTCCATCAGAAGTAGAACGTCTTTGCCTTGGTCTCGGAAATACTCTGAAACGCGATGACAAAGTAGTGTCGCTCTTAACCTCATTAGCGGGGATTCATCAGCAGGAGCCGCGATAATGATCGCTTTCTTGCGCGCTTCTGGGGTTAAGTTTCTCTCGATAAACTCACGTACTTCTCTGCCTCGCTCACCGATAAGCCCGACCACAATTACATCGGCCTCCGTGTTTTTGGTGATCATCCCCATTAACACACTTTTACCGACGCCACTGCCAGCCATCAAACCAATACGTTGGCCTTTGCCTACCGTTAATAGTCCATTAATCGCACGCACGCCTACGTTGAGTGGTGTATCAACTGGGCGTCGCTTCAGTGGGTTAATCGGTTTTGGTTCAAGTGAAACTCGCTCTCCCCCCTTAAGCGGTGCCCCGTCATCTAACGGCTCACCTAAACCATTCAGTACGCGTCCTAACCACTGAGAGCTTAGCTGCACGGTACTGTCACCATCAAGAGGGATGACTTTTGCACCTGCAAACAGACCGCCTAAACGGCGGATAGGCATGAGGTAAGCAATAGTGTGTTCAAAGCCCACAACTTGCGCTTCGATCATATCGCCTTCCGCGGTTTCTACGAGACAACGCTGCTCAAGCTTAAACCGACACCCTACGGCTTGTAACATTAAACCGTTTACTTTTATCAATCGCCCTGTTACGCGAGCAACAGGGATTGAATCAAGCGAAGCCAAGGCTTCGCTCAAACGCTCACTTAATAGTTCATGGCTTAGGGTATTACTCATGCTCAGACTCTACCTGTGGAATACTGACTTCATCCAAAAGGTGTTGCTTTACATTGTCCATACAGGCTTCCAAACGAGAGTCGCAGCTCGCATCCGCTTCTGCGTCATCAGTCACTAACTGACAGCCACCAATAGGAAGCTCCGTATTAGGGACCAGTTTCCAAGATTGCGGCAAATCAGCATTGATGTGAGTAATACGCTCTAAATCTTGCGGATTTAAATGCACAGTTACTGTTTCCGCTTTACCAGGCATGGCAGACAATGTCTCGTCCACCAAAGCTAGGATCTGCTGAGGCATTAAAGTGAGCTCGGCACGAATCACTTGCTGAGCTACCTTTTGTACCAGTTCACAAATCATATGGCGTTGTTGCTGTTCTTTTTCATCTTGCCAACGAGAAAGGGCGTGAAAAAGTTCATTGACAGGCTTCGCCGCCTCCAAAAAGCCTTGCTTTCCAGACTGCTCACCGGAAACAAAGCCTTTTTGGAAACCTTCTTTTTGGCCTTCCAACAGACCTTGTTGCTTGCCCTGTTCGATACCTTGGCGTAAGCCTTCCTCATGTCCTTGTTGCAAACCTTGTTGAAAACCTTCTTCAAGTTGCTGTTGGATATCAATTTGAGGTTCTTGCCAGCCTTGGTTATCTAGCCCGAATTCGTCTTCGATAGTCTTAGGTTGCGCTAAAGGCGGAAAACGGTGTAAACGATACCCGCTCGGAGGCAATCGCATAGTACTTGATTTTATCTCTAGCATGACCTTACTCCACCGTTGGCTCTTCATAGAGAAGCAGCTGAACTTCACCAGATTCATCCAGCTCACGTACCATTTGCATGATGTCTTGACGTGCTTTTTGAACTCGACTTAACGCAACAGCGCCGCGTGCGTCCATGTCATCTTCTAGCGCTTTCACCATACGTTGCGGCATTGAACGCTTAATAGCTTGTTGTAAGGTAATATCGGAACCTTTTAGCGCAACTGCCCACAACTCTAGCGGGATTTGCTGCACCAACATGTCCATAGTTTCTTCGCGTTGTCGGCCAAGAACCATAAAGTCGAACATGTTTTCTTCAATTGCATTAACAACATCTTCATCATGCAACTTCAGCATTTCCATCAATGAACCACGGTCACCTTCAAAGCGGTTAATGATATCTGCTGCTTGCTTAACACCTGATAACGGCGTGCTTTGACTTGCGGATACTTTTTCGATGCAACGCTCAACGAGTTCATGCAAATCAACGGCAACTTGATGATCGATATCTTGCAATTGAGCAATACGGAACAAGATTTCGTCATGGTAATCTTGTGGCAAGTGCTTCAATACCGCTGAAGAGCTGTCTGCTGGCAAATACGCTAGAAAAATTGCTTGCATTTGTGGGTGCTCGTTCACAATGAAACGAGCGAGAGTTTCTGCTTCCACCCACTGTAAGCGCTGCATATTGTTGCGAATTTCATCGCCATATAAGGTATTTAATAACCCTTTTGCCAAATCGTTACCCAATGCTTTACGCAATGTATTAGATAGGTATTCCTTAGAGGCTCCTCGAATACCGCTGTGCTCACGGAAATCTTCAAAGAAAGTTTGAATAACACCACGAGCAGAATCGCTCTTAATGCCATTTAACTTCGCCATTGCACGAGTCACACGCTGGGTTTCATCACGGCTAAAGTGTTGCAAAACCTTCGCTGCGGCATCCTCGCCCATGCCTAATAGCACGAGCGCGGTTTGTTCAACATAACTAAGCGTCTGCTTTGATAGAACTGTGTTCATTGATGTTTACCCATTGTTTCAGTATTTCGGCTACGCGCTCTGGCTCTTCATTAGCAATAAGCTGTAGGTGTTTCAATTGAATTTCTAATGGCGAGCCTGCTGGCGGTAGCATGTCGCTGTTTACATCTAAACCTGAAGAGGCTGAGATGCCTTTTTCAGATAGGCGGCGATCAAGTACTTCTTCATGCTCGCGTTCTTCACGCGTTTGCAAGTTTTCGTAGTCAGGTTCTTCCTGAGGCTCAGCAAAATTTAGCTCAGGCACAGGTTTATCAACGCCAGTTAGGTGCATGATTAATGGACGCAGTACGAAGAAGATCATCGCCAAGCCTAACAAGCCACCAATAACGTAGCGTATTGGCTGCTGTACTGTAGGGTCTTGCCACCACGGCAGTGCAGGAGGAGCATCAATTTCAATTGGGGTGAAGTTGAAACTCATTAAACTTAAGCTGTCACCACGTGTGGCAGAGATACCAACAGCATCCATGATCATGTTTGAGATTTGCTCTTTATCGGCTTCACTCCACGCCACACCATCTGGCGAAGCTTTGGAGTTCAACAGAACCGATACACTAAGCTTTTCTATTTGGCCTTGTTGGTATTGAGTACGACGAACACTGCTCCCTACAGCATATTGACGATTCACTTCAGATCGCGCATTCGTGTTTTGGCTATCGTTCGTTTCCACTTCACCAGATCCTGTCACTGGCGGTTGGTTACTTAGAGAACCAGGAACACCCAACGCAATTTGATCAACCGAGTTGTTATGAATGGTGTGCTCATTACGCACAACCGGTGCGTTATCCAAAATTTCTTGTGTTTCTTCAACTTGGCTAAAGTCCAGATCGGCAGCGACTTGTACTCGGAAGTTACTCGGCCCCACAATCGGCGTAAGCATATCTGCTGCGCGTTGGATGATCTGTTTTTCAACACTCTTCTGGTATTCAAGATATTTCGCGTTTACTTTACCGGCTTCCGCAGAAGCGACATCCGCACTAAGAAGACGGCCATACTGGTCAATGACAGAAACAAATTCTGGCTTCATTGCCGTGACACTGCCGACCACTAGGTTAATGATCGCTTCAACTTGTTCAGGCTTTAAGTCTTCACCAGGTTTGAGCTCAAGCATGACAGATGCTGAAGGATTCTCACTGTTTTGGCGGACGAATAGAGTTTGACGAGGTATTGCTAAATGAACACGCGCGTTCGCTACTGAGTTCAAAGACATGATAGTACGTACTAACTCACCTTCTAAACCATGACGATAACGCGCTGTTTCCATAAATTGGCTCGTACCAAGAGAGCTATCTTCCTTGAGCGAATCCAAACCTGTCGGCAGCTTAGCTTTAACACCTTTTGATGCAAGCAACATGCGTACCTTCGCAACCTCACCTTCTGGTACAAGAACTTGTCCATTTTGCTCTTGCATGCGGTAGCTTACGCCTTCGCTTTCTAATACCGACACAATTTCGCCGATATCAAAACGCTCTTGTTGACTATATAGCGGACGAAAGCTCTGCGAGGAACTCCATAGTGCAACCACAATAATCGCTGCAACAATCGCAGCTAACACCGCAGATAGCACTAAGTTTCTCTGACTGCTAGACCAGATTTGCTTCAGCTTCGTTGTCACATCGTCCATGCCGTTGGCAGTAGAAAATGTCTGTGCTGTGCCGGTAGCCATAGCTGTGTTTCCGGCGACTTGGGGGGTTAGTTCTGACATGAATTACACCGGCATCTTCATAATATCTTCAAATGAGGTCACGACTTTGTTGCGCACTTGCATCAAAGCATTAAAGGACAAGCTGGCTTTTTGGCTCGCGACCATTGCACCAACTAGGTCATCACTTTTTCCTGTTTCTACGGCCGTCATTTTTTGACTAGCCACTGATTGATGTTGATTCACTGTATCCAACACATTTGTCATCGCTTGTGAGAACGATAAAGGTGCGTTTAGTGATTGTTGATCTAAAGGATTTGCACTCACGATAAACTCTGGCGGCTGCACTTGTGCCTGCATCGCCTGCATTTTTGACAACATAAGTTGCTCTGCCGAGACCGCATGAGTAGGTTGACTTGCCATCTATTTTTTCTCCTATTAGGCAGCCGAGCCTAGTGCCGACTGTAAATCAATACCATGTTCTCGCATTGCTGCGAGCTTGTAGCGTAGCGCTCGAGTAGAGACTCCAAGCGCGTTTGCGGTTTTCGTTCGGTTTCCACCAAACTGACGTAACTTTTCCAAAATAAACTGATATTCAGCTTGCTTCTTCGCTTCTACATGACCAAAACTTGCAGTTGGCTCTGCTGTAGGAACTGACGCGACAAGCTCAATAGGCAGCATCAGGTCATGGGCTGTAATGTAATCACCATGACGCATGACCAAAGCGCGTTGAATGACATTTTCCAACTCACGAATATTGCCCGGCCAGTGATACTGACTCAGCGCACTAATCGCATCTTGGGATAGGTGACAGCGGCTGCTATCTTGATACTTTTCAATAAAGAATTGGCTAATTGGTAGAATGTCCTCTTTTCTTTCACGCAAAGGCGGCCAGTGCAGAGGCAGCACATCTAATCGATAATAAAGATCTTCACGGAACGTGCCTTTTTGAACTTCCTCACGTAAGTCTTTGTTGGTTGCCGCAATAACACGAATATCGAGCTGAACGGCTTTATGGCTACCAACACGTTCTACTTCACGCTCTTGAAGGACGCGTAACAATTTCGCTTGAACCGCAGGTGACATTTCACCAATCTCGTCAAGCAGAATCGTCCCGCCATTTGCTTCTTCAAACTTACCGCTTTGAGAATTTGTCGCTCCGGTGAACGCGCCTTTTACATGACCGAATAGCACAGCCTCTAACATTGACTCTGGAATGGCGGCGCAGTTAACCGCCACAAATGGACCATTGATACGCGGAGAGTGCTCATGCACATATCGCGCCAGCACTTCTTTACCCGTTCCCGATTCACCTGTAATAAGCACACTCGCGTTAGTACATGCTGCACGATGCGCCAATTGCAGAACTTGTTTGCTTCTCCAAGACTCCGCAACAATGTTGGCCATTGGCTTACCTAACGCTTCAACACGTTTAAGCAGATTAACCAACTGATTAGATTCAAATGGGCGTAATAGATAATCAGTAGCGCCCGCTTTCATCGTCTCAGCAGCCAAGATGCCTTGTTCTTGATCGACAATCGCAATAACAACACCCGAATTTCGCTGCTTTTGGTGACACGCGACAAACTCACGAACACACATATCCGGCAGCGTAGAGCTCACTAAAGTGATTTCTGCTCGCTCTTCAAGCAAAGCGCCTCGACCAGTACGAGTGTGTTTCGCGGTGTAACCTGCATTTTGCAACACATCCAATACTGGTTGAGCAAGAGCTTCATTTGGCTCAACCAACAAAATTTTCGTTTTCGTCATCATTGAACCTTAACTTTCGTTTGTTGATTTTGTGATTGTAGAGCTGGGTGGTGTTTCGTAGCCGTATACTCGTTGTCCCTCACTAAACGCAGGGTGACACGTCGGTTTTTTGCTTGGCCATTAACCGAGTTATTGCTGGCAATTGGGTAACGTGAACCATGAGCTCGTGTTTCGATCATCGACTCGTCGACCCCAAGCTCAATCAAAGCATTGGTGACTTGCTCTGCTCGAGTACGTGACACAGAAAGGTTCGTTAAACTTGAACCAACGTTATCGGTGTGACCGTCGATGAGGATTTTGGTCACTCGATCATCCACAGATACATAGCTATACAGCGCTTCTAGTGTTGCTTTCTGTCCACGACTTAACGTCTTCTGACCAAACTCAAATGAGAGCGCCATATCCCTTGCCTCTGAAAAAGACAATTTAGGCAATCGCGCGCGACACGCATTAAATGATTTCAATGCGTTTTGAATTTGAAGAGTAGGAATCACAATCTCTGAAACAGAGGAAGCATTACTTCCTTTAAGTGACAGCGTCACCCAACTACCCGAAGCAATTGAATCCATGAATTCTTCAGCGCCTTTATTAAAGATGAAACGCTGAGACGGCTTAGTAAATTCAAGGGAGCCAAATTCTTTTCTATAAAGCTCATTACTCCAAGGAGCATTTTGAGTTGTTAAAGCAATCGTTTTCCATTTATTGTTTTCATATTCTATATCGGAAATAAAATAGAATTTATTATTAGGTTCCGCTAGGAAATAAAACTTCCCATAGTCATTATTTGATTGCAACAAGTTGCACTTGAATTTATTTCCCTCATATGTCCATTTAGAGAGGTCCATAGGGATTGTTAAGACTTCTTCTGAATATGACACTTTTGAAAAAATAAAACTGATAACAATAATTGTGTTACAAATTATCAAACGGACATGATTCATGTATATCTTACATTCCCATGACTTAAACCGTTTAATTAAATATGCCACCAAGCCGAGAGAACTGGCATAGCTAATCATTTTAATTACCTATTCTGAATATTAAAATTGGTTACAAAACGCTCAAGAGAGCACGCTTAGCCTCCAACGGAAGCTTTAAGCATAAAAAACAGTATCTTATAATTTATTTGTTTGAAGTTGTTGTTACGCCATAAAGGCAATTTAAAAAATCTATAACAACTAAAACGCTCAACATTGTTATTTTATTTATTAAGCGATTTATAAAGAAAACTAACTCTTTTTAAATTTCATTAAAAGATTATGACTATATGAACAAAGCAACATGTGAACTAAAGTCACAATCTTAGAGTTTGGAGCTAAAAGATCATTAAAATTTCTGTGTAGACTACACGCCATTAAGTTAAAACACTTTCGATTGTTAACGCACGGTAAAATATAAATGGAAAATAGAGTTAGCGAGCCTATTTCTGATAGTCAACTACTTGATGTAGAATTATTAGGCAAACCTATTCATATCATTCGTGAGAAGCTCGATAATTTAATTTCAGAATCTTGCTCAAACCTTACGACTGAATTACAAAATTGGCTCAGCACAGGAAAAGTGGAAGCTAGCTTAACCTCAGTAGACTTGCACCGCTTTACATCGGTTGAGATGGACAAAGAGCAAACGTCGACCTATCAACATCAGGAAGGCGGCATGGTATTCATCCATGGTAACCCTCACACGCTAATAAAGTTGGCTGATAGATTTTATGGTGCAAGTGCAGAGCGTTCAGCCGCTACTCTGACGGCCAGTGACTTACGTTTACAAGAGCGCATCAGTCGAATCATCATCGGTTGGCTTGCTCCTGGTGAAATGTGGGACACGGGTGAGTATGAGACCCCTAGAGGAATTGGCATTAACGTTCAATTAAACATTGCGTTTGACGATCATCAAGGCTCAATTCATCTCAAGCTAGATGGTCATCTTATTCAAACGCTGATCGAGCAGCTTGAACTGCAACCTGATACCGATTTGTTTCAACCTTTCTGTCGTTCTTTAGAGACGACCCCCGTTCGACTGAACGTTGTTCTAAGTAAAAAGAAGATGCCTTTAAGTGATGTGGTTGGCTTACAACCCAACGATATTTTACCTATTGAGCTTCTTAACACGGTTCCAGTAAGCATTGGCAACCAATCTCTATTTACAGGTCGTATTGCCGAGCAAGACGGCCAACTTGTTTTGATCTTTAACCCTGATAAGGAACCGCAGCGATGAGCGAAGCGCTAGAAACTAATGCATTCGACGCAGAAGAACTGAACTTTGATGATTTTCAATTAGAAGACTTTGAAGCCGAAGATACGCTCCAACAAGAACCAGCCACTGCGGAACGTGACCTTAGCTTTTTCAAAAGCATTCCTGTCACAGTCACGCTGGAAGTTGCGAGTAAGGAGATCCCACTTGGGGACTTAATGAAAGCGGGTGAAGGCACGGTTATCGAGTTGGAAAAGCTCAATGGCGAGCCTTTAGACGTGAAAGTAAACGGTTCTCTTATGGGCCACGCTGAAGTTGTCGTTGTCAATGATAAGTATGGACTTCGTCTGATCGATGTACATGACTCTGCATTGAGTGGCGTTGGTCAATAATCTTAGGTAGGCATCACAATGAAAAATCTGAGCGCTTGGCACCGTTGGTTACCTCTTTTGGTATTGGTGTCACTTTTGTTTGCTTTCCCAACAATGGCGGCTGACAACGGCTTAACTATCTTGTCCGTTTCTGATGGCGACACACAACAAGAATACAGCGTTAAACTGCAAATTCTGTTGTTGATGACGGCGCTCAGTTTTCTTCCAGCATTTATTTTGATGGCGACGAGCTTTACTCGAATTGTCGTTGTCCTTGCGATTTTGCGCCAAGCTCTTGGTCTTCAACAAAGCCCACCTAACAGAGTGTTGGTCGGGATCGCTCTCGCATTGACGTTACTGATTATGCGCCCTGTCTGGAGCGATATTTATGAAAATGCGTTTCAGCCATACGACAACGGCGAAATCACGCTAATACAGGCTTTTTCTGTTGCAGAGAAACCAGTGAGAGAGTTCATGTTGGCACAGACGCACCAAAGCTCTCTTGAACAAATGTTACGTATTGCCAATGAGCCTCTCGACCAAAACGTTGAGGATATTTCATTTGCCGTTGTCTTGCCTGCATTTGTCATTAGTGAACTGAAAACCGCCTTCCAAATTGGTTTTATGCTTTTCATCCCGTTTTTGGTCATCGACTTGGTTGTCGCCAGTGTCCTGATGGCAATGGGTATGATGATGCTATCACCTTTGATTGTCTCACTTCCCTTTAAGTTGGTGGTATTTGTACTCGTGGATGGTTGGGCAATGACAGTTGGCACCTTATCTGCCAGCTTCGGTTAACTAGGAGCAGTTATGACCCCAGAACTAACCGTAACGTTATTTTCCGATGCAGTATGGCTGATCATTTTGATGGTTGCCGTATTGGTTGTTCCAGGCTTAATTGTCGGTTTGTGTATCGCCGTATTTCAGGCTGCCACACAAATCAACGAGCAAACACTCAGCTTTTTGCCACGTTTGCTCGTTACCTTATTAATGGTGATTTTTGCAGGTCACTGGATGCTACGTAAGATCATGGAACTGTTTGATTTCTTGTTCCACAACATACCAGGGATGATTGGCTAATGGCCATCACATTTGCAGAGCTCTCGGCGATACTCGGTCAACTCTGGTGGCCGTTTTTTCGTGTGGGAGCCGTATTTATTTCAATGCCTTTCTTTGGTGATGCGATTATTCCTGTTTGGGTTCGTACTTTACTGGCCCTCTCGATCGTTGTCATTACTGGACCGTTAATGCCACCCATGCCACAAGTCGAGTTATTCTCTATGACTTCCCTGTTCCTTGCTTTTGAGCAAGCTATTTGGGGAGTAATGTTTGGGTTAATTTTGCACATGCTCTTTAACGTTTTCACCATGCTTGGCCAGGTGATTTCTCTGCAAATGGGCTTAGGTATGGCGATGATGAATGATCCTATTAACGGGCTTTCTGTCGCCATTTTGGGACGCATATTTCTGATTTTCTCAACCTTGTTGTTCCTCGCGCTAGAAGGACACTTACTCGTCATAGATATCGTGATTCAAAGCTTTGTTGTTTGGCCAGTCGGATCTGGTATCACATCGCTTTCTCTGCAAGGTGTTGTCAATATTTTCGGTTGGATGTTTGCCTCTTCACTCGCTTTGGCTTTGCCCGCTATTGTTTCCATGCTTCTAGCCAACATCAGTTTTGGTGTAATGAACCGAGCCGCACCATCACTTAATGTCTATGCGTTAGGTTTTCCTATGACGATGCTGCTGGGTCTATTCAGCGTATTAATCTCAGTTTCTGGTGTTCCTGGTCGCTACACGGCGCTCGTTCACGACACCATTAGACACTTGAGTAACTTTATGTTGGGGGGAGCATGAGCGATCAATCTTCTCAAGACAAAACTGAAAAAGCCTCACCGCAGAAGGTAAAGAAAGCCCGCCAGGAAGGACAAATTCCTCGCGCGAAAGAGTTTACTACTGCGGTGATATTTCTAGCGGTGGCGCTCTACTTTTACTCTCAGCTTAATAGTATTTGGGAAAGCATGTCGGGTATCTTTCGCTACAACATGATGCTGACGCGAGCCGACCTAGAAAATCCTAAACAACTTGTCGAGCAATTGGGACAAAGTTTAGCGGTCATCATAGACATGCTATTACCATTGTTTACCGTCATTATTATCGTGACCTGTGGTAGTAGCCTTGTGCTAGGCGGCTGGATGTTCCGTCCCGCGAACGTGATGCCAAAGCTCAGCAAAATTAATCCTTTGAGCGGGATAAAGCGCATTTTTTCGACCCGCTCAGTGGTTGAGCTCTTAAAGTCAACGTTCAAAGTAGCCGTGATATTCGGCATCTTATATGGCTATTTAGACAACCACTTACAGCCATTACTTGGCATGCAAAATCTCCCGCTCAGCCAAGGTTTTTCTCTAGTAATGTCAATTCTGTTTGAAGGCTTACTCTTAATGGGCTTCGCCTTGTTGTTATTTGGGGTTATCGACATTCCTTATCAGCGTTGGGAACACCTAAAAGAACTCCGCATGACGAAACAAGAATTGAAAGAGGAATTTAAAAATAATGAAGGTCGTCCGGAAGTAAAGCAACGTATTCGTCAAATACAGCAACAGTTTGCGCGCCGTAAGATCGATAAAATGGTGCCGACGGCTGACGTGATCATCACTAACCCAACGCACTATGCAGTCGCACTGAAATACGAGCCTTCACTTTCTGACGCGCCCTTTGTCGTCGCAAAAGGTGTAGACGAAACCGCTATGCACATTCAACGTATCGCCCGAGAAAACAAAGTGGAAATCATTAACTCCCCGCCACTTACCCGTTCGATTTATCACACGACGGCGATTGAACAAGCAATCCCAAGCCAACTGTACATCGCAGTGGCACATATTCTTACTTACGTTTTGCAATTGAAAGCCTTTCGTAAAGGTGAGGGAAAAGAGCCAATTCCTTTACCTCATTTTTCGATTCCAAAACATTTGCAGCACTGATTAACCCGCGTTTATCCAAGGACACGAAAGTATGCTTAACCGGTTAAAACAACTTCAAACATCAACCAAAGGCTACGTTGGCATTCCAATCGTCTTGCTAATGATATTAGCAATGGTGATTCTTCCTTTGCCTCCTCTGCTACTGGATGCGCTGTTTACCTTTAATATCGTCTTAGCAATCCTAGTATTGCTGGTCAGCACAACCGCAAAGCGACCATTAGATTTCTCTGTTTTTCCAACTATTTTGCTGGTCGCAACATTATTACGTCTCACATTGAACGTGGCTTCTACGCGAATTGTACTCCTAGAAGGACATAATGGTGGTGACGCAGCGGGTAAGGTCATTCAAGCATTCGGTGAAGTCGTCATTGGCGGTAACTACGTCGTTGGTATGGTGGTGTTCGTCATCTTGATGATCATCAACTTCGTCGTAATCACCAAAGGTGGTGAACGTATTTCTGAGGTTTCAGCCCGCTTTACGTTGGATGCTTTACCAGGCAAACAAATGGCAATTGATGCCGACTTAAACGCTGGCCTTATCGATCAGGAAACGGCTCGCTTACGCCGTAAAGAAGTCGCCAACGAAGCCGATTTTCATGGTTCGATGGATGGTGCATCAAAGTTTGTGCGTGGCGATGCCATCGCAGGTTTGTTGATTCTGTTTATCAATATCATTGGTGGTATTAGTATTGGTGTCTTCGAGCATGGACTCGCTGCGTCTGACGCCTTTAAAACTTATGCCCTACTCACAATCGGTGATGGTCTAGTTGCTCAAATTCCTTCACTACTATTGGCAACGGCTGCCGCGATTATCGTTACGCGAATTAATGATAGCGATAATGGCATGTCGGAAACCATGCAAAAGCAATTACTGGCAACTCCTGCAACGCTATTTACTGTCGCAGGTATTATGGCGGTAATCGGTATGGTACCGGGTATGCCACACCTAGCCTTTTTTGCGTTTTCTGGCGCATTAGCGTTCGCAGGGTGGCGTCAAACCAAGAAGCCAGTGCAAGACTCCCAGATTGAAGAGGTCGAAGCACTTTCACAAGCAATGCAAGACGATGATACACCGCTGACATGGGATGATATTCCTCACGTCCAAACATTATCACTTGCGCTTGGTTACCGACTCGTCCATCTAGTCAACAAAGAACAAGGGGCTCCTTTATCACAACGTATCCGCGGTGTGCGTCGAAACCTTTCTGAACAAGTTGGCTTTTTATTACCTGAAGTTCGTATTCGTGACAACCTGAGCCTCAAGCCAAACCAATACACAATTTCTCTAAATGGCGAAGTCATTGAGCAAGGTTTTATTGAACCAGAGCGTTTAATGGCGATAGCGGTTGGCGAAACTTACGGTGAGGTAGATGGCATTTTGGGTAGCGATCCTGCTTATCAGTTGCCAGCTGTGTGGATTGAGCATCAAGATAAAGCAAAAGCACTTAATATGGGTTACCAAGTTGTCGACGATGGCACTGTTATAGCCACTCATATTAGTAAAATCATGAAGACAAACCTTGCAGAATTGTTTACGCACGACGATGTGGAAGCAATAACCCAGCGTTTGACACAACAAGCCCCGAAACTAGCAGAAGCATTAGCAGCAGCACTTAATCCAGCACAGCAGCTGAAAGTATATCGTCAGCTTTTATTGGACCAAGTGCCACTAAAAGATATTCGCACGATTGCCAACACAATGTTGGAATCCGCGGAAAATACAAAGGACCCGATCCTACTTGCATCTGATGTGCGCTGTGCACTAAAGCGTACGCTTGTTAACTTAATTGCAGGACAAAAGAACGAGTTAAATGTCTACGCACTGTCTGATGAGCTAGAACAAATGCTACTAACTTCACTGCAACAAGCACAATCTTCTGGTACGGTAACACTAGATAGCTTCCCAATTGAGCCAAACATTCTTGGTCAGTTCCAACAAAACTTGCCATTGATCAGACAACAGCTTAAGCAACAGGGGCTACCTCCGATCCTTCTCGTTATGCCACAGCTGCGCCCTCTTCTAGCGCGTTACGCTCGTACATTTACACAAGGGCTGGCAGTATTGTCTTACAACGAAATCCCAGAAAACAAACAAATCAATGTGGTAGGAAACCTTGGTTAATCTTATTTCAACACATGCGATGTACGAACATTTGGTTGGTCTCGCAGTACAACATATCGTCACGGATGACGATCAATTAGTCTTTGATGCTTTAAAACACAATGATGTCCAACACGCATGCCAAGCAATTAGGGAAGCTCAATCAGGGGAAGTAGAATTCCAACACCTGACGTTGAGATTTGGTATGCGTGGAGAACAAAGTGTCTATCAATTCAAACTCTCTGAACAAATGCAGTACTGCCTGGATTTGTTCAGTCTTTACCTTGCACTAAGACAAACACAATTTCAGTTAGAAGCCTTTCACCACGACTTGATTAGTAATGTTGTCGTGCCGATTCGCGTGGATGCATTACTGTGGGAGCCTGGGGTTTATTTTCTCGAACAGACGATTCAATTCCACTCTTCTGCTTTTCAACATGTGATTCCTTCTCTTCAAGCTGATGAAACGTTATGTGATCGTGATAAAGTCGCCACACTCACCAAAAAGTTAAAAGAGAATGCATATTCACTTTGGTTTGAAGTCGCGACATCGCAAGTGAACTTCGAGCGCGTCGCAGACTTTAGTCCCGATATGATCAAATTGTCAGTCACACTAGAAGATAAAGAAGAAAGACACGCTTTCCTACCTATTGCTAAGTTCTTAAGAAAGCATAAATATACTTGGGTTGCCGGACGTGTAGCGAGTCAAACGGAACTTAACCGGTATCGTTTATTGGGTGCCAGTTATTATTTTGGTTATTTCAGCGATATCCCAACCTCTCTCTCCTTTCAGTCTTTTGATGAGGAATAGTTGAAACTCAACCATTTATATTTAAAACAGCACGATTTATTCGTGCTGTTTTTTTATTTATAACGGATAACCACAAGATCATTGGGCAATAGTTTCTTTAACTTAACTAAAAAATTTAGGCTTATATGATGATTTTCCCGGTTTTCATGGAATACAAATCACTAAAAATCATCAATTTTTATCTTTTTTAGAAATTTTTTAATTTTCAAATTAATCATTAAAGCCGACCGACCGCCTCTAGTTAGTGACAAGGGAATATCCCGAGGCCTGAAAGATATAGTGACTAACTAAGGAGACTAAGATGGCTTTATCAATGCACACTAACTACGCTTCGCTTGTAACTCAAAACACAATGAACACAACAAGCGGACTTCTAAATACAGCAATGGAACGTCTAAGCACAGGCTACCGTGTGAACTCAGCTGCTGATGACGCTGCTGGTCTTCAAATTGCTAACCGTCTAGAAGCGCAAACACGCGGCATGTCAGTAGCAATGCGTAACGCACAAGACGGCATCTCTATGATGCAAACTGCTGAAGGTGCGATGGATGAAATGACAAACATCGTTTACCGTATGAACGACCTTGCTACACAATCGTTGAACGGTTCAAACAGTGCAACAGACCGTGCGTCTCTTAACAAAGAGTTCACACAGCTTACTGCAGAACTAAACAACATCGTAGACAACACTAAGTTCGGTGGTCAAAACCTTCTTAAAGGCGGCGGCTTCGGTGCAGGTGACGTAACATTCCAAATCGGTGCATCTTCTGCTGAAACATTGACTGTAAGCGCAAGCGCAGGTATCGGTGAAATCACTACTATTCTTGCTGATGCAGCAATTACAGATGGTATCGATGACGCGACTAAAGCAAAAGCAGCACTAGACAAAATCAGCGGCGCTGACGGTCTAGTAGAAAAAATTGGTAGCTCTCGTGCAGACTTCGGTGCGAACATCAACCGTCTTGAGCACACTATGGCTAACCTTGGTAACATGGTAGAAAACGTTACAGCATCTAAAGGTCGTATCATGGATACAGACTTTGCAGTAGAGTCTTCAAACATGACTAAGAACCAAATGTTGATGCAAGCAGGTACAACTGTTCTGTCTCAAACTAACCAGCTTCCAAGCATGGCAATGTCACTACTACGCTAATTACTTAGTTAATAGTGCGCTTAATTTAAATCGTCTTAATTATAAAGCCTTCCTATGGAAGGCTTTATTTTTATCTACGAATATAAATAGAGCTCGTATTATCTTTGTGAGATTCAGGCACTCTGAATCCGAACTTCAACATAATATTGAATAAAACCTTATTAAACAGTTCTAATTCTATCGTCTCTAATTTACTTCCTATTTTACTATCTCTAAGTTCAGGAAAATTGAACTTAGCTTCCTTTAAGATACTAGCTATCTCATCAGAATTGATGCTCTGTTTACTTAATAGTTTTTTGTTAATGAACTCTTCATATGCACGAGCACATTTCATCAATCGTAACGCAAATTCATTCATAACTGACATTCTTTGAAACGTAAAAAATTTAATTTTTAGTGAGAACACTTGCACATCGCACTATCAAAAATAATATCAGAACGCAATTAATGCACTCTGTAAGAATTATCTGAATCAAGCTGAAGTAAAGGCTGAATATAACGTCTAATTAAAACATCTCTCCTAATTAGAACCGTCAATACAATTAAATATTTTCTTTGTTTAGGTCGCCTTTTCTTATAAGGAAATTACTTTTTCCATGGAGGAAGGCGGAACAAACAAGGTGGAAACACCACTTCCTCCCAAGAAAACAAAATAGCTTTAAACCTTTGTTTTAATTGAACTTAATATACGGCACGCATCTTGCCACTGATAATTAAACTAAGGCGTAGCATTCAAAGTATTCAAGCCAATAAGAGATGAGAGGAGCACACCTCATGAGTTCTTTAGACCCAGTAAAAATGGCAACCCAATTCGCACAATTGGACACAAACCCATTCAAAAACCGTTACCAAGCGCAAGCTAATGTGTACCAGTCACAACTGTCAGCTTTTAATAAAGTTGAAAGCGCACTACGTGATTTTCGTACTGCAATGAAAGAGATGAATAACAGCACAAACAGCATCATCAAAAACAGTGCGACACTCTCTCAAGAAGGTAACTTTACTGCAAACGCGGATGCTAAAGCGCTAACGGGTAACTATCAGATTTTTGTAGAAAAAGTGGCAACGGCGCATCAAGTATCTACAGGTATGCCTGCAGACCTTGAGGCAACGACAGAAGTACCAACAACTGGATCTTTAGAATTCACCATCAACGGTGAAACAATGACTCTAGACTTGTCCTCCGTTGATGTTAATGGTGACGGCACTGCAACGATCAGCGATTTAGCCAGTGCGATTAACAATCACACGGATAACCCTGGCGTTAACGCCACTCTAGTTCGCTCGAATGGTCAAACACACTTTATGCTATCGAGCACTGAGACTGGTGTCGAAAATAAGATCAACGTATCTGCATCGGGTACTGGCCAAGCGTGGTTTGAAGACGCCTTCACCAACCTCAAGCAAATCAACGCTCCGCAAGATGCGGTTATGTGGCTAGGTGCAAAAGACTCAGGCCTGAAACTAACCAACGCAAGTAATACTTTTGAAGGTGTCATCGACGGTGTTGACATTACCGTATCTAAACCGCAAGCCGCGGGAGATTCGCCAATCGGTTTAAAAATTGGAGCTGATAGCGAAGGCACTAAAGAACAACTAGATAAGTTTGTGGAAACCTACAATGCCCTTGTTTCGACTATCGATCAGTACACCCAAATTGGCGGTGAAGATCAGAAACGCGGCGTGCTCGCTAGCGACTCGACATTGCGTTCTATTGAGAGTCAGTTAACGGGGTTAATCCGAGGTGAACACAATGGTATGCGCCTAAGCGAAATCGGCGTGAGCCTAGACCGCAACGGTAAAATGAAAGTTGATCAAGAAAAGTTCAAAGAAGCTCAACAAACAAACAGCGCAGGCTTAGAGGCGTTGTTTAATGGGGATGACGCTTTGCTAGATTCTCTTGACGCGATGGTAGAGCCTTTCTTGAAGTTCTCATCAGGTACCTTCAGCACGCGTAAAGACGCAATACAGTCAAGCTTAGACCGAATCAAAGATAAACAAACCAATTTAGAGCGTAAGTACGAAATGTCGTACAACCGCTATCTCAAACAATTCACTCAAATGAATTCAATTATGACCCAAATGAACCAAACCATGTCCATGTTTAATGCTCAAAAATAAGACATTTGGTTCCAAATTTAGGAGAAATATTCATGCTTATGGATTCTGGTTACGATTCGTACCAACAAGTCGATCTCGACGCTCAAGCGGCAGCAGCAAATCCACACCAATTGGTCATCATGTTAATCGATGGCCTACTCGATGAAGTTGAACGTATTCGCGGCCACCTAGCCGCAAATCGTTTGGCCGAGAAAGGGAATGGAATCAACAAATGCATGAACATCTTGATTGGACTAACAAGTGCTCTAGATGATGAAAACGGCGGTGAAATTGCGGAAAACCTACGCCAGCTTTATGACTTCTGCCAAGTCGAACTTTATTACGCTAGCGTGCAAAACGATGCAAATCGCTTGGTTAACGTTGAGCGTGTAATGGGTAACATTCGTGAAGGTTGGATGAATTTTGGACAACAAGCATAAAGTATCGCCAGAGCGATTCCGTCATTTATCTCAGCTCATCCAGTTCGCCGCAAAAACGGCCGATTGGCATGCGCTCAAGCGGTACGACTTGCAGTTGCGAGAGCTTTTGATCAGTCACAAGCCTTTTTTGAAAGATCCTAAGCTTGCACCTGAAATCCAGCGAGCGAAAACAGTGCACGCTAATGCCTTCGCAGTATTAGAGAAGTCGACCAACGAGTTGAAAAAAGAGATGAACATGGTCAATGACCATCAAGAACGCGCTATGGCCTATCAATTAGCAATGACCATGGAGCTAACTCAATGATCATACCTTCTTCAACTCAGCACTCGGGTAATTCGCCAGCTAACAATGAGGGTCACATCAAGCAAGCGAACTCGGTACACGGCTTTTCTCATGGTTTTAAATCAGGGAACAAGCAGAATGGTGAGCAAGACTTTAACTCTGCGTCAGCGGTACCGAGTTTTCACCTTACGGCCTCTACTTTGAACAACGCAAACAAAGTACAAAGTCATGGTTTTGATACTGATGACCGCTCAGCTTCAGATCCGGATGCCAACTTGACCAGTACACCAGGGTTAACAGAATCGACTGATCTTGCAGCGCAAGCTCAAGCTTTAACCCAGGGTATGATTACCATGGCAGAGAAGCAGGCTGAGAAACTAGGAAAAGCGTCATCTTTAATGACTGCGAGCGAAGTTAAGTCTGTTACTCAAGATTCGTCTAACGCTATGTTAAACACATCATCAAAACAAGATGTGAAGCAAAGTCTGCCGACTTCATCGAGTTCGCGTTTGCCTATCTCCGGTGCTGAGTTTCAAACTCTTTTGAATCAACCTGTTCAAGGGCAACCAACCGCATCTCTACTTCAAGCACAAGCTCCTACAACACAATCTGCACATTCACCTGTTGCGACGAGTCATGTTCAAGCTCAAGGCTCTGAGTGGGCAGCGGTGCGTGTTGATACCACTGCCGGAAAGTGGGGGGAGCAAATGATGCAAGTATTACATGATCGCGTGACGCTCCAAGCTCAACAAAATGTACAAGAAGCAAAAATCCGCCTAGACCCACCAGACTTAGGGAAATTGGATTTACTTGTACGTGTTGAAGGTGACCGATTGAGTGTCCACATCAACGCCAATGCCGCAGCAACACGAGAAGCTTTAATGCAAGTTTCGGAACGATTGCGTACTGAGTTACAAGAGCAAAACTTCGTTCATGTCGATGTCAATGTTGGCTCTGATCAAAACCAAGGTCGAAATGACCCACATGCAAACGAAGAAGACGCCAATATTTTCGCCGCACGAGAATCTGGTGCATTCCAAACCACGACAACAACTAACTATTCAGAACACTGGCTAAGCACTCAAGCTTAGTAAATCTTCGAGGAAAAAGGTTATGACCAAACAACAAATGATCGCCCTGTTTATCGCCATGATCATCACCAGTGCCCTCGTTTCGGCCGTCACAATTATGGGCGGAATCTGGTACTTAAACAAACACGCTCAAGAGTCACCTGACTCTGGTTCACTGATCGAAGACTCTCCACTGTCTTTTTTGGTCACAGAACAACCGACAAGTAAAGGTCCTAGCTTCCATCCTTTGGACAAAGTCGTTTTGACCGTTAAAGGCAAGAAACAGACTCACTTTGTGATGCTAGAACTGGCAATTGAGACACGCCGTCCAGAGCGTATCAAAGAGATCGATGAATACATGCCTATGGTACAAAACTCTCTATTAAAACTGTTTAGCGACAAAACGTTTGATCAGTTACAGCAAGCGGGTGCCATCGATATTCTGCAAGACGAAGTGAAGCAAACGCTTCTACTCGCTTTTGCTAAAACAGACATCGTCCGAGAAATCGACGATGTTTTGTTGACTAAATATGTTGTGCAATAACGGAGCACAACCATGTTAGACATGAATGTACAAGACACTTACACCACAGAAGAGGAAGTGACAACACCGTCACGACCAATTGATGAAAACGCATTGCTACAACGTCATCAGGTCATGGTAAAACGCGTAGTTAACCAGCTGCGCGTTCATGCCACTTCTCACTGTAGTATTGAAGATATGCAGCAGATAGGCCTTATCGCTCTAGTCGAGGCTGGACGCCGATATGGCGATGTTGACGATCCTCACTTTCCTGCTTTCGCCGTTTGTCGAGTTCGGGGAGCTATTTTAGACGAATTACGCCGACTAGATTGGCGTTCACGTAAGACTCGTCAACAAGCCCACGAGCTCAACGACGTGACTCGAGATCTCACTCGAACGTTAGGTCGAATGCCAACGGATGCCGAAATCATCCAGGCTTTAGGGACGAATGAGCAAGATTATTACAACCGCCAAAATGCCGCTCTCGCAGGCGAGATGCAAAGCCTTGACCAACTGATGGAGAGCAGCGGTGATAGCTACATTGGCGGGCAATACGATGGCATGGAACATGAACATATTCGTCGTAGTTTAGACAGTGCTTTGGGTAAATTACCTAAGCGCGATCAACTGCTCCTGACTCTGTTCTATCAACATGAACTCAACTTACACGAAATAGCTCTGGTATTGGATCTGACACCACCTCGTATATGTCAGCTTCACAAACAAGCGCTGAAACAACTCAACCAATTAATGTCCTCTTAGGAGTCACAAGATGCAAAAGTTTTTTGGAGTGCTCACTATCCTGGTGTGCGTCTTCGGTGGATATATGTGGGCCGGTGGTAGCTTAGGTGCTATCTGGCAGCCAGCCGAATTCCTTATCATTATTGGCGCCGCTGCTGGTTCTCTGATCATCGGTAATCCGCCTCATGTACTGAAAGAAATGCGTCGCCAAGTGCCAGCGACCATTAAAGGTCCAACAGAAGAGCATGAGTACTACATGGAATTAATGGCACTACTCAACAACTTGCTAGAGACAGCGAGAAACCGCGGATACAAGTTTCTGGATTCTCATATTGAGGCTCCGGAGCAAAGCTCTATGTTCCTCGCTTACCCGACGATCGCAGAAGATCATCGCCTAATTTCTTTCATTACTGACAATTTACGTTTAATGGCAATGGGACAGATGTCGCCTCATGAATTAGAGGGACTGCTAGAGCAAGAAATCGAAGCAATACAGAACGAAATGCTTTTACCTTCACGCTCACTACAGCGTACAGCTGAAGCACTACCTGGCTTCGGTATTCTTGCAGCAGTTGGTGGCATCATTATCACCATGCAAGCTATTGATGGCTCAATCGCTATGATTGGTTATCACGTTGCGGCAGCTCTCGTTGGTACATTCATTGGTATTTTCGGTTGTTACTGTGGCTTAGATCCACTAAGTAACGCCATGGCTCAGCGAGTAAAACGTAATATGACTGCTTTTGAGTGCGTTCGTGCAACCTTGGTTGCCTACGTAGCGAAAAAGCCGACATTGCTCGCCATTGACGCTGGTCGTAAACATATTCAGCTAGACATCAAACCAACATTCAACCAAATGGAGAAGTGGTTAGCTGAACAGGAGGGATAATGCAAAAACAAGAGCATGTAGTGTTCAAACGTGCCAAAGTATACAGCCATGATGAGTCGTCTCATGGCGGCGCGTGGAAAGTCGCGTTTGCTGACTTCATGATCGCCCTAATGGCGCTGTTTCTTGTACTTTGGGTTATGCAGGTGGTAGACAAAGAAGAGCGTAAAGCGATTGTTGCCCACTTGCATAGTTCAAGCGTATTCGACAAGAGTTACGGCAACCCATTTGATACGTCACAAAGTATTTCTCCTATCGACTTGGCACAGGACTCTTCTGTGCCAAGTAAACACAACTCCAACCATGTGGTAAGCTCTTACTTCAAAGGTGATGGGGATGGACCAGAAATTGATTCTTTGATTCCTGGTAACTTCGATACTCAAGAGCAACTTGCCGCACTAGCGAAAGTAATTGAGCAAATGACTGCCCAAATTAATGCGCAGGGAAATGTAAACGTCACGGTGACACCACAAGGTTTGCGTATCGTCCTTCAAGATGATTACAAACAGCATATGTTCAGCCGTGGTGGTGCAGAACTTACTCCTTTTTTTGAAGATTTACTGCTCGCACTAGCACCTGTATTTCATCGTGTTAATAACCCTCTGATCATCAGCGGACACACAGATGCAATTCCATTTAAAAAGCGTTTTGGTCGTCAATCTAACTGGGCGTTATCAGCCTCTCGAGCAGACGTAGCAAGAAATACGTTAGTTGAAGGCGGTATGCCGGATGATAGAGTAATGCAGGTAACGGGTATGTCAGATAGAGCGCTGCTTAATCCTGATGAGCCAGATTCTAGCGAAAACCGTCGTATTGAGCTGTTTGTTTTAACGACTCCTGCCGCTAAAGTGCTTGAGACCCTTTTTGGCAACCACCAAGAAAGCGAACTGCAAAAAGCGAAAGATAAGGCTGAATTCAACCAACCAGTCATTCGTCAAGAAGTCATCAATTACTCCGGCGATACCGCCACCAGCGAAGTAAAAATTCAAGAATTATAATCTTAAAAGGTCACCACTCTGATGGTGACCTCTCTAACCAAAGCCTTTGTTACTGTGACTTTTTAGTTGAGTTCTATATGCACATAACATCATCCGAAAAAAGAAAAAGCGACTTACTGAAGAAAGCCTTTTTATGGCTCATTGTCTTCGATTACCTTTTATTGGCGTTTTTCTTAACTCAGCTATCAAGTATGACATTAAACAGCGGAACCATGATCAGCTTGTTACTTGTAGTTTATAACGTCTTACTTGTTTCGCTATGTTTTCAACGAACCAACAAGCAGGACTCTTACATTATCTACCCTGTTTTGTCCGCAACGTTATTAGCATTTGTCTGCTTTCTTTACTTCTTTTTTTTAATTTAGCTCCCCGACTCGACCATTGATTTTACTTTTACTGCTTTTTCGAAGTGGTCGAGCTGATGAGTCTGAATCCACCACGTAGCCGCTTCCATCAACAGCTCTGGGTCGTCATTTTTATTAGCGAAAAACGCATAAAATGAGAGACCAACCAATTCACCTTTACTCGCGATCTTTTTGTCACAGACCTCTATAATTTTGTCTCTCAGCGAAGCTCTCATTTCTAATCCCTTAACCTAGTACATACTCACTAACCATACGGTTGAAAGAAATCAAATCAAACGAGCCTTTAATTTCAAAACGCACTCTTCCAACCTCACTCATGAAGAACTCGATTTCACAATCCAAATCAAAAGTACCAGAGGTCTCGATAGAAAATGCATTGATCTTACTGTAAGGCAAAGAAGTGTAATCCACTTTTGAGCCGGTAATCCCTTGCACATTTGCCGCTATCACTCGCTTGTTCGTAAACACCACTTGGTCACGAACTGTTTTAAAAGCAGCGAAAATAGTCTCACCATCAATCAAGAACTTAAGGAAGTCTTCTCTGGCATTAGAAACGTCAATCGGCTTAAGCTTAAATACAGAGGAATTGTCGAAATCAATCATAATTAATCCTTTGAGTGGGCGTTAGAACGAATTATCAACGTATCAGATAGCACCACTTTTGCCTACTCGCAACGCACGTTTCTGCTTGATTCGCCCAACAACAAAGCGTCACTCACTTCCACCCTTGCATCCATTGCTCAGAGTCTTTTAGGTCTTGCCAGTTCATCTCTCGGTCGCGTTTACTCATGACTGCCTCGATGACACATCTCACAACGTTACCATCTTCATCTAGTTCCATTTCCGTCACGACAAAATGCTTCTCTTTGTTTTTAGGTGAAATAGCCGTCCATTTACTGTGCAATAGTTTCTTAGGGTGGATTCTGTTCATCGCATTGTACCAATTTAACTACCATGTTGATGTATACGACTGAATACCAAGAGAGAATCAGATTTTGTTTTTGCAAACCGACAAAAGATAAAACCGCAAAAGAGATCACTCCCTTTCGCGGCCCTAACTACAACCCGACTAGGTCTTCTGACCATTCAATCGAGGGTTTAAGTACTGACTTTGGAGCAACTGTAGCCCTTTACCGACCAGAACAATCACTACCGCGCCAATCAGGACAGGCGTGAAGAGAAAACTCCATCCCTGCCCAGACGCCATGATCAAAATTGGATTTGCCCCCGCAGGTGGATGAGTGGTCTTCGTAATCAGCATCGCAGACACACCTAGCCCCGTCGCAATCGCGAGCGTGACCGGCGTGACGTCAACATACTGGCTAAACGCAATACCGATAGATGCCGTGATGAAGTGACCAATGATCACGTTTTTTGGTTGAGCGAGAGGGCTGCTAGGCACCCCAAACACCAGTACTGCGGTAGCACCAAATGGTGCCATCAGGAGTACAACCTCCGTCAGTGATACCTCAGCGTAGGACAATACGCCAATAGCCAACGTAGCGCCAAGCCCGGCAACCAACGATAAAATTAAATTATTCATAAACACCTCAAAGTAGACCGAATTGTCTACAAAATAAAATAGACAAATCTGTCTACCTTTGTCAATATGTGTTTATGGAACTTTTTGAGGACATAGTTATGAACAAAAAGAAACAGTTATTGATCGACACAGCTTTGTCACTGTTTTATAAACAAGGCATCAACTCTATTGGCATCAATGAAGTCCTCAATGTTTCCGGCGTGGCTAAACGCACGCTATATAACCATTTTGAGAGCAAAGAAGCACTTATCATCTCCGCATTAGAACAACGCCACGAAATATTTATGGAATGGTTGGAGGAAAAGCTTTCTTCAGCACAAACGTGCGCGGAAGTGATCGATCAGTTATTTACAGCACTCAACGGCTGGTTTCATGGCTCTGAAGAAAAGTTGGGCGAGTTTCGCGGTTGCTTTTTCATCAATACGTCCGCGGAATTCAGTGACGACAGTGGCGAGATCGCAACGTATTGCCGCTACCATAAGCAGCAAGTCAGAGAGCTAATTCAACGCTATCTCAAATCAGACAACGCTTCATTACTCGATGCCATTTGCTTCATGAAAGAGGGCGCGATCACTACCGCTTACATGACGAAAGAATACGACAACGTCACGAAGAAATGCGTGACCATTTTGCACAAGCTTTAATGCGTTCAGGTATAGTCATTTGCGGATTAAGTATTCAAACCAAAGGCACCAATCGGTGCCTTTCGTTTTAGTTAGTGAGTGTACTTACAGCTCGTGCTCGGTACGAGCAATGATATCGTCTTGAGCATCTGGTGATAGCGCGGTGAAGAAGGCTGAGTAGCCTGCAACTCGCACAACCAGATCACGATATTGTTCAGGGTTCTTCTTCGCTGCTAGCAAGGTCTCGCGAGAGACGATGTTGTACTGAACATGCCAGCCTTTGTGGTGGTTGAAGAAGGTGCGAATCAACATAGAAAGCTTGAGCTTGTCCCCTTCAGACTCAACTGCTGCCGGGCTTAACTTCTGGTTAAGCAGCACGCCACCAAGGATCTTATTCGCTTGAATCTTACCAACCGAGTTGTACACTGCCGTTGGACCTAAACGGTCTGAGCCAGATGATGGGCTTGCACCTTCTGCCAATGGCGTTTTCGCTTTACGACCATCTGGCGTTGCCATGGTTGAAGCACCGAATGGGACGTTTGCCGAGATACTTGATGTACCTGCGTAGTAACCGCCGCCAATTGGACCACGCCCATGACGCGTATTAACGAACTGCTCTAGCTCATCAATGTACACTTGGTAAGCGTCTGCCAATAGTTGGTCTACCGCGTCATCATCGTTACCGTATTTTGGTGCAAAGTTGATAAGACGTTGGCGAAGCTGTTCGTTCTCCATGCCATCGAAATCTTCTGCCAATGCTTTTGCTAGCTGTTGTTGTGAGATAAGGGGCTGAGTGATTTGCGCATCATCGAAAACAAGGTGCTTGATGGCAGCTAGGCTGTTACCCAAGTTCGCGATACCGACTTGCAAACCAGATACCCAATCGTATTTCGCGCCACCTTCTTTCACGGTTTTACCGCGAGCCAAACAGTCATCCACCAGCGTTGAACAGAAAATGTCTTGAGCTTGCTGTTCAAGTACGCTGTCGACTACAGTATCAATCTCAATCGATTTACGGGTGTAGTAGCGGATTTGCTCTGCCCAAGAAGCGGTCACTTGCTCAAAGTTCTCAAAGTTGCCTTTTGCTAATGACTTATCGTGTGGCAAGAAAGCTTTACCCGTTGTTGCATCCACACCTTCGTTCAATGAAGCTAGCAAGATACGGGCGAAGTTAATGAAGCTCATGCCCGTACAACGGTAACCCCATTTGCCCGGAACTGCGGTCTCGATACAGCCGATAGATGCGTAGTTGTAAGCGTCTTCTTTCTCTACACCAAGCTTGATGAATTCAGGAATAACAATCTCATCGTTGTTGAACGCTGGCATACCAAATCCGCATTTAATCACTTCAATACAGCCCATTAAGAACTCTTGGTTTAAACCTTCATGGTAACGCACACTCAAGTTAGGTTGCGTCGAACGTAACTGACCACAAGATTCCAAAATCACCCAAGAAAGTGGATTCACTGCATCTTCAGGCTCACCCTTTTCATTCAACTTCTGACCGCCGATACACACGTTTTGATACAGCGGAGAACCTGCGGAGGCTTTAGAGTGCGCACCAGAGCGAATCTTGTTAACTTCAAGCAACTTCAACCAACAGCTTTGTAAAAGCTCTAGTGCAAAGTCTTTTTCAATCGCGCCGTTTTCGATATCACGAACATAAAACTCGTTGAGGAATTGGTCCATACGACCGAAAGAAACCGAGTGACCATTCGATTCGATTTGTAGCATCAACTGAACGAAATAGCTCAACTGCAGTGCTTGCCAGAAGTTTTCTGGTGCGTGGCTCGCGACATGACGACAGTTTGCCGCAATGCTTTCTAACTCAGCTTTGCGCAGCGGGCGTGTCTCTTCTAGCGCCATTTTTGACGCCAATTCAGCGTAGCTCACTATGTGATCTTGAATCGCAAGCAGTACGATTTCGACCGATTTGTAGAACTGCTCTTTCTTCAAGCCTTCAAAGGTCGAAACATCATTGTTAGCACGGTGCTGACGAACATCCTCTAACAAACCGTTCATGCCTAGCTTCAAGATTTTCTCGTTGTCCACCGCAAGGTGCGCGTCACCCGAAGTCATGTTGCCTTCGGCTTTAATGATGGTGCTGGCTAAGATTTCTTGCTGCTCATCAGTGAACAAGCCATAACAACGGTCTTGAACGGTTTTACCGCGCCAGTACGGCGTGATACTGTGGATGCTTTGTTTATCTTCTTCGGTGACAGCAAAGCCAGCACCTGGTCGGTCGGCTAGCTCATCAATTTCCGCTTCAATCCAACGTACAGTGTATTCTGGGAACATAGGCGCAGCGCGCACTTTGCTCGCTTGGTTACCGACGATCAATTCATCGTGTTTAATCCAAATCGTACGAGTGCGTAAGTGCTCTTGCAGTGCTAGCGCACGTTGGACAATCACAGGTTTGTCTTCGTTTGCTTGATAAGCACGAGTGTATGCCTCTGCACGCTCGGTACAGACAGGTGGCGTTACGATATTTACCAGTGCCGATTTGTGCGCTTTGATACGCTCAGGAAGGTAATTCAGGTCCATAGTTAACCTCTTACAATCACGTTAAGTTGGGTGTTTTCGCTTGCGTATTGCATGGCGCTTTCTAGCAGTTCTGGTTTGTTTAATGGCTTGTCAGAACACTCGTAAGGCATATCGAGCAAGCGGTATTTATTGATGCCGAGCGTGTGGTACGGCAGCAAGTGAAGTTCTTGGCAGCTTTCTAGTGAAGCCGCAAAATCGATGATGTCTTTCAACTCTTCGATGGTGTCATTGAACCCCGGCACCACTGGAACGCGAATCACAATGCGTTTCGCGATAGGTGCCAGTTTTCGGAAATTGTCTTTGATGCGTTTTAGTGAACCTTTCGCCCAGCTAAGAAACTTTTCTTCATCGGTGTGTTTTAAATCCGCCAACCAACAATCGATATGCGGCGCGGCTTTTTCGACGTTCTTCCACGGCACATGCATGCACGATTCAATCGCAGTCGAGACTTGGTTGTCATGCAGACGCTGTGCGAGTTCTGCCACCAAATCCGCTTGCATGAGTGGCTCACCACCGGAGAATGTCACGCCACCTTGGCTTTGGTCATAGAAAGGTTTGTCTTTCATTAAGGTGTCGAACAACATGTCTGATTTCGCCTCTTCACCGCAGACAGTCAGTGCTTGCGTAGGACAGACGTCTCGCAGCGCGATCAGTTGGTCTTCTTTGATGGCTTTGCGATTGATGATGATCTGGTTGTCGATACGTTGAATACCATCGCTCACCGTTTCACTACCCGCCGTGGTTTGAGTTGTAGCTTGATAAGCAGAAACGCACAGCTGGCAATCTTCCATGCAGCTTCGCTGATCAAAAAGCAGTGAATGCTTTTCGCTGCGGCTTTCTGGGTTTTGACACCAAGGGCAAGACAAGCTGCATCCTTTAAGAAAAAGAATGGAACGAATGCCATCGCCATCATGGGTAGAGAATCGTTGAATATTGAAATACATCTCTGCTTGCCTCTTGGTCTGTGCTACCGCTTTTACTTAATTCGTTTCTTTTTGTGCTGGTTAAGTCTTATGAACGGCTTTTCTTTGTTCGAACTGAAAGCTTCATTTGAGCATTTACAAGTTTCACTTAACTTTCATTTAATGAAATTATTATAGTTTCAAATGAAATTTCAATTGATCAAAATCAAGATCTCGTTCGATTGTCAGATCTATAGTGATCCCATCATCAAAACGAAGATTTTGTTTAAGGTAGAAACCATGATTGAACTTTATTTAGATACTGCTGATGTGGCAGAAGTAAAACGCTTTAACCAATGCCTACCGCTAAAAGGCGTGACGACAAACCCAAGCATTTTGGCGAAGTCAAAACAGGGACTGAATGAAACCCTAGCAGGCATGCAAGAAGCACTTGGCGGTACACCTCGCTTTCACGCTCAAGTCGTGAGTTCAACCGTCGAAGGTATGCTGGCAGAAGCGCGCCAACTGAATGAATTGCCTTACGATATGGTGGTAAAAGTGCCAGCAACAGAAACAGGCTTAGCTGCAATTAAGCTAATGAAAAAAGAGGGAATTCAGGTTCTTGCTACCGCTATCTATTCAGCTCAACAAGGTTTCCTAGCGGCACTGTGCGGTGCTGACTACCTAGCACCTTACGTAAACCGCATTGATGCGATGAACGGCAACGGTGTTGAAGTGGTCGCGGATCTTCAATTGTTGCTCGATCAAAACCAACTACCAGCGAAGATTTTGGCAGCCAGCTTCAAGAACACTCAACAAGCGATGGAGGTGATGAAACTGGGTATCGAAGCCATTACATTACCAACCGATGTGGCGGCACAAATGTTCGCTCACCCAGCAGTAAAACCTGCGGTTGAACAGTTCGATAAAGACTGGAAAGAGGCGTTCGGCGATAAACTTTCATTTGAAAGCTAATTAAAAGTAGCAGCGAGATGTCTTAGTTAGGGTCTATTGAACTTTCACGGTTAAATTTTGTTCGAGATAAAAGCGTTTTAATCGCGGCGAGAGGTTTGCCGCCTAGTCATTCTAAGCAATTACCTCTCAACAAAGAGTAAAACGCTTTTAGCCGAACCCTTCGGGTAGCGTTTGTGGTTCATTTATACTTCATTACCGGCTTATCAGTTACACCAACTACATTTCAAATGTCTCTGCCTCATATAAATTACCCACAAATAGCTGCAAAAATCAGCTTGAAAGCTCAATAGACCCTATTAATAAAGGGAGTCTTAACTCACCCTGTGCGCCGGTGAGTTTAAGATTCCCTTGTGTCTTTCATATAAAGAGGCGATGTTTACAGCAGTTCTCTGTTGGTCAGTGACCAAAGGTACACGCGCTTGAGTAAACTGATTTTGATCCTTTTACGAATACCTCGTTTGGAATTGCGGAATCGGTCTGGCAGCACAATGGCTTTCATCTCGGTCTTCATTTCTTTTCTATCCACCAACACAGTAGACCTCCGATGCAGTAAGCCAGCAGATCTTTCCAATCAAATGTGGCGCCCAAAATCACTGCCAGAGGCGATGAAGGTTCGATACCAAGCCAAGCTGCGACCTGAAGCAATTGCCCCAACTCGACGGCAAACGCAATCAACACCACCAATGAAACCAGCCAGTTAACGGGCATAGAGAACATACTTGCAAGAAAGTAGTAGAGCCAAACTACAACGAGAACATCACCAAATGTCGGACGAATAAAGCTGTCTCGAACATAGAGTGCGATAACGACCAATGCGATAAAACACACCAAACTTTTCAGTCCATTTTTTGCAGAAAATCGCAGGTGGATAGCGGATGTCTCTTCCACCATATCACTTGGCTGACCAGTGAGAGTTTCTCGCTTAAACGTCTTCATGATTCGCCTTTGCACTTTCTTCCGCTTTCTTATTTCGTGCGTACCAGTCGATGTTGCGTGTAATGACCATAGTGAAACTCAAAATCGCGAAACACAGTAATGCCCCCATGACCAATGCGTAGCTTTCTGCTTGTAGCAAGCCAAACAGTAATCCGTAGAGAGTGAGCAAACACGCTCCGAAGATCGCGCCGTGTTTGGTGTTGCTCAACATACCGCTCACGTAAACACTTAAAAGCCCCGTCGATGCGACTGCTGACACCACATATGCCCAGTTAAAGCCGAGGTGTTCACTCATCGAAATCAGCAATAGATAGAAAAGCGCTAAAGCCAGACCAATAAAGCCGTATTGTACTGGGTGAACCGGACGCGCTTGGAACAGCTCCAGTAAGAAGAAACTCGCAAATACTAATGTGATAACCAACAGTGAATAGTTCACAGCTCGGTGAGATTTCAAATAGTGGTCCACGGGATCAATCAAATCTACGCCCATTTGTCGCTGTTCAAGCTCGTGACAAGCGTGATTCGATGACAAACAGCTTTGGAACAGCTGCGCAATATTGGTAGAGAAGTTGTTGCTCGCCCACTGTGCGTTAAATCCATCTTCAGATACTTCTGATGACACCGGTAAGTAATCACCGATAAAGCTTGGATGCGCCCAAGTTGAAGAGAGTTCAACCGTTGTTTGACTGCCAATTGGTGTGACTTGAAGCTGTCCCATCCCTTGTAGCAAGAAGTTAAGATCGAAAGCCAAAGGTTGTGCTGGGTTTAGGTCTGCAAGTGTCAGATCACTGTGGAAGCCTTGTGGTAACTGATTTAACCCCGTTCCCGGTGCGACTTCGATGTTAGCACTCTCCATGGTCATGTCATCCAAACGAATTAATCCGCGGCTATCTTCAATGCCAACCACTAGGCTCATGTTGTCAATATCAAGCCCCTGCAACGCCGCGAGATCGTCTGCATCGAAAGTGCCTTTCAGTGCCACTTGTGCTTTGTATAAACGCGCACGGTATATGCCTCGGTACTTTTCAAAACTGTCCAGATTCGCGCTCATATCAAAAGTGCTAGGTAAAAGAAATTTACGACGCTCTTTAATCTGTACTTTGTCATCTCGGTAACTGGTTTCGGTGTAGTTAACCATGATGAATGGACCAATGATGCGCTGCTCGCCGCTGCTGCTGCGTGCGATGTCGTTTCTGACTTCATCTTGGCGATATGAGCGCTCTGAGATCAGCCCTGTGACCATTGAAAGCGGGATTTGCAATAAGACAAACAAAAACAGCACGAAGGCGAACTTCGTGCCGAGTTGGTTATTGAGGATCTTTTTCATGTTTCATTCTCCATTTGCTGATGGGAGTAATCTAAATCAGCAATTTGGAGAACGAATGGAGCTAATGTGGAGTTTCTATGGAGTTGGTAAAATCAGGGTCACTTTCACGCCAGAATCGACGTTTTCGACTTGCAACTGACCTTTGTGCAGCTTGATCACTTGCTCAACAAAATTAAGCCCGAGCCCAGTGCTCTTAACGCCATTTTCCCGAGCGAGGGAATAAAAGCGCTCGGTCAAACGAGGCATCGCATAGTCAGGAATGTGAGGACCTGAATTGAAAATCGACAAGCATACCTTCTCTTTCGTGACCTCAGCTTTCCATTCAATGCATCCCTCTGAATCAACAAAATCCAGCGCATTGTCCATCAGGTTAAAAACGGCTTGTTTCAGTAAGAAGGCATCACCAAGCACGGCTTGGTGGTCATCAATTTGGATGTTGGCAATCACCGACTTAGCACTCAAGCGCGCATCCGCCGATTCAAGCACTTCATTGACCATTTGTTTTAGCGAGATAGCTTCGACTTGTTCTAGCTCAGGGCGCTTTTCAAGACGAGCAAGTTCTAGCAACTTATCAATCAATGACTGCATGCGGTCGCTTTCTCGCTCAATGTTGCCAGCAAAGCGCGCGACCTTTTCTTCAGGCAACGGCATTTGCAATATTTCACTCGCGCCTTTAATCGCTGATAACGGGCTTTTCAGCTCATGAGTCAGCGTCTGTACGTACTCTTCCACATATTGTTTACCATCGAGCTGATTGCGCATTTTCTCTAATGCGTCGCTTAGCGTGCCGTACTCATAAAAGATACGAAATGTCGGCTTAGAGACCTTTTCACCCTCACCCATTTTGGTCGCGTAGTCTTCTAGCTTGTTCAGTGCCGAGTGAATTCGCCAAGCAAACAATGCCCCTGCCAATAGCACTAAACCACTCATCCATACCATCCAAAACAGCACATTGCGTTTAGAAAGATCGATGAAGGGCTGTACGGAGCGATTGGATTTTGCCACCGTCACGCTGCCAATGATTTCGCCTTTGTGGTAAATGGGCGCAGCAACATGCATAACGGTTGAGAGCGGATCTTTCGGGTCTTCGATGGTACTGCGCGCGCCGTATTGACCACGCAACGTGAGATACACATCGTTCCATTGCGAGTAGTCTTTGCCTACGTCTTGCTGCCAAGAATCCGCAATCACAATGCCTTGTTTATCGGTGATGTAAATTCGATGGTTAATCGCTTTTTTGCCAATTTCCCAAATGCGCGCTTGGGGTTCTCGCTGCCCATAAGCCGCTAGTAGTTTGGAGAAGCGACTCTCAGACAACTTTCCGTTCGCAACATCTTCTTCTGCCAATACCGCGAGCAAGTTCGCCATATCCACCAGCGTCTCTTCAGTGGTTTGACGCACGGTTGGCTTGAGTTCTAGGACGACCGTTTTGCTCACCATGTAAGCCGTCATCCCGACTAAGATGAAGTAGAGAAAAAACAGTCTGAGTCCAAGCGGGATCTTCGGCCAGCGATTCATCATTCACCTTTAATGCAGTAAAAGTAACCAAAGCCACGTTTGGTACAGATGCGTTCAGACATCTCAAACGGCTTCAACTTATGGCGAATGGCTTTGATGTGGGTATCGATATTACGCTCGTATGCAGCTTCCGGCGCCATGTCAGCAGCGACCATAAGTTGCTCTCGGCTCAATACATTGGAAGAGACAGAAATCAGTTTATCGAGGATTTTGAACTCCACCGCGGTCAGCCCAAGCATTTGCCCGCCAACACCGTAGTCGAAGTTCTGCGCAACTAAATCATGGTTCAATGGAGGTTGTTCTGGAACAGCTACAGGCTCCGGTTTGTGCTCCATCATTGGCGCTTTAGCTTTGATTCTAAGTTTAATGCGCGCCAGCATTTCTCGCGGGCTAAATGGCTTAGTCACGTAATCATCTGCACCAATCTCCAAGCCCACTACGCGGTCAATTTCATCGCTTCTTGCGGTGAGAAAGATAATGGGAATATCAGAAAACTCACGGATGATTTTGCATAATTCAAAACCATTGCCATCCGGTAAGCCTACGTCTAAGACAAGTAACGCTGCGGAGTTGTGCTGCAAAAAAGCTAAGCCCTCTCCTGCTGTTGCCAACCACTCTGCGTGGTAGCCATCCATCTCTAATACATGAATCAGGTTCTCTGCGATAGCAGATTCATCCTCGATAATAAGGACGGTGGGTTGTTCGCTCAATGTCTTAGCCTCATTGACGGTGTTTATCTTTATGTTGGTATTATCACTTAATTTGGGGCCAAGGCTAGTGGATTGATGCAGCAAAGGCGCAGTTCGTGGATAATACTAATCAAACACACTTCTATTCAGCATAATAAATTTATCACTTAGATTAATGAGTCACCACAATTGTGAATACAATGATTTCAACCATTGATATGAACAGCGTTCATTTTAAACTCAAGTTATCAATTCGATTTTATTTAAAGGACAGTCACTGATGAAAAGAGCGCTAATCCCCCTGGCTTTACTGACTTTGCTCTCAGGTTGCGCCAGCATGTCTCCGGATGAGTGCAAAACGGCAAACTGGTACAACGTAGGTTATCAAGATGGCCGAGACGGCAACGATCCAAACATTATCAATAGCTATACCGAAGACTGTGGTGAAGCGGGTGTGACACCCGACCGAGCGAAATGGAAAGAAGGCTTTGATAAAGGCACTATCCAATATTGCTCACCAGACAATGGGTACACTGTCGGTATCGAAGGCAAAGAATATTACGGTGTATGCAGCAGCAAAGAGTTTATTGAGAACTACCAGTTGGGTCATCAAGAATATCAACGCCAGCAACGCATCCAACAAATCGATACTGAAATCTCGGTCATCGATAATCAGCTTGATGGCAATCCAGACAAAGATAATGCCAAGAGACTGAAAGAGAAGAGAAAGCGATTGGCTGACGAGCGTTCAAGCCTCCTATCGCCAACCATCAACTTGAATCTGAATTTCTAAATCGATTGGATTTAGCTTCTAAAAATTCATGGCCCTAGCTCAGTTCTAGGGTCATGAATTGACTGTTCGGATCGAGTTCGTAATCCCCGAACGGCTCGCAGTACACAAAGCCATGCTTTTCATACAACAGGCGCGCTGGTTTAAAAAACTCCATCGAGCCCGTTTCTAAACTCAAGCGCTGCAAACCTTTTTGCTTCGCTTGCTCAATCACATGAATCAATAATTGAGATGCCACACCTTGGTTTCTTGCCGTAGGCGTGGTGCGCATGGATTTCAGCTCCGCGTGTTGGTCATCCAACTCTTTAATCGCCGCACACCCAAGCAGTTGCTCACCTTTCCATCCGGTCCAAAACGTCACTTCTGGCGCTTTGAGCTTATCTAAATCTAACGCATGCACGCTTTCTGGTGGTGACGTGGCGTACATGTCCTGTAAATGTCCTTCCAACAGCGCTATCACTTGCGGCCGTTCTAAATTGTCGATTTCAATCCTCATCTTTCCATCCTTGGCTTTTAACTATCTAAGTCACCTTAAGTATATGTTTTAAAATTAAATGTCCATCCCAAAACTCAAAGATACCTAGGTTTGTACAAAACTAAGGCGATTGAATAATAGAAAAGCCCCAGCACAGATATCAAAACATCATGTGTTGGAGCTTCATTTGCATTTCTATGTAAGCCTATTCGTAAAGTTCTGGCGTACTTTGTAACTGCTCACTAAATTTGAAAATATCGTCAATCGAGTCGATTGGATGGCGGGTTTCTGTTTTAGCTTCATCAAAGAGGCCAATGTACTTTTGTTTGGTATTGAACCAAAGGCGACATAATGGCTTCCGATTGTTGTCATCAAGCAGGATACCAAAATAACTTTGCGTATCACGGGCGCACACTCGCTGTACATCAACTTGTTGTCGCAATATCGCCTTAACTACATTAAAACCCTCGATCTCTTCATCTGTCGTTTGAACTTTGGGTTTATCTTGAGCAGGTTCGACGGATTCTTCAAAGGTGTTAACGCTATCGTCTACCTTGATCGGTGCTTTATCATCTCCACCAATTGCAGATTTCAATCGAGCATTAATGCTGTCGTTCAAGAATTGTTTTAGGGCCTTCGTTGTAATATCCATGAACTGTGCTTTGACTTTTGCGGTTTGGACGCCATCGTACACTTTTGAAGTAAAGAATTTTACAAACTCCTCTTCAGGGTTCTGAAACTGTTCATGAAGTGCTTTTTTAATTTGATTGAGGTACTTGAGTTCACCGGCAGCATCAACTACAGACTCAACATCAAAAGAAGACTTTGTAAGCTTTTTCACTTCGGGAATTACGTGCTCATCAAGATTGGCAAGATCCAAAGTCAAAAACGGCTTTTCATCCATTTTATTTGGAGCGTCTAAGTCCGTAAAAAACTGATATTCAGATCCATTAGTTAAAATCGCAATACGTGCATTGGTTACTGAAAAATACCGAAACAATTGATTAGCATGTTTAGTGGCCAATGGCTCACCAAATTTTTTACACTCGATAAGAATTTGTACAACCCCATCTTTAATGAGCGCGTAATCTACTTTTTCTCCCTTCTTCGTAGCAATGTCAGCAGTAAACTCAGGGATAACCTCATTTGGATTAAAGACATCATAACCTAATACAGAGTGCAAAAATGGCATTACTAATGCGTTTTTTGTTGCTTCTTCTGTAGCTAAACTCGCTGATACTTGGGGAATTTTTTTGGAAAGAGCTTGAACTCGTTCTATAAAATCCATAATACACTCCATCATATTGTTCATTTAAACACTTAAAGTTTATATGACACTGGTATCTTAAAATGTTGTGTAGTTAAAAGTTTGAATGCCATATGCAAACACTTACCCAACAGCGAACTTAAAGCGGCTGCCTCATAATGTGCTGCGGTCCAACTGGGCCTCCGTGGTAAAGCTCATTGGTATCTTCAAACCCTGATTTTAAATAGCACTGATAAGCAGGTATGTTGCGGCAATTCACAGTGAGATAAAGCGCATCAAACTCGGGATAATGGCGTTTGGCGAAATCGGCAAACTGTTGAATGGCTTGCTTGGCGATGCCTTTGCCTTGATGACGGTGATCCACCAGCAAAGCCCGCACGCCTAAACTGTTTTCCGGGCAAAAATCGTATTTCTCACTGTAAGCTGCATCAAATAGAAAAAAGCCAACCACATCATCGTCTGTCAAAATCAGATGCGGAAGTTCTGTAGGTTCAAGACGCGTAAGCATTTCACCCACATCCGCGACCGTAAACTGCGATTGCTCTTCTAGCACGCTAAGTTCGCAAGTTTGTTCATGTCGCTCAGGCGAATACTTTTCAATAGTAATCATAATCTTCCTTGTTGTTTTTATGCTCAATTCATACAGGGTATGTCGTAAATAGAAATACCTAGTGTCGTATTTCCCACTCGCAGGCAAACGTTTAGCACTCTATTATCCTCGCCATTCGATAGAGAGGTTTCCATGTCCCGTTTTTTACTTTGTAGTTTTGCACTCGTTTTACTCTACCCTACTGCCATTGATTTGTATCTTGTTGGTTTGCCTCAAATTGCGTCAGATTTCAACGCCAGTGAGTCTCAGTTGCATATTGCGTTTTCGATCTATTTAGCTGGCATGGCTACCACCATGTTATTCGCGGGGAAAATTGCAGACTCTGTGGGACGAAAGCCTGTTGCCGTCGTCGGCGCGATGATCTTCGTGCTCGCGTCTTTTCTCGGCGGGATGGCTGAGCAACCAAACACTTTCTTGATTGCTCGCTTTTGCCAAGGCATCGGGGCTGGATCTTGCTATGTCGTCGCATTCGCGATTTTACGCGACACGTTAGACGATGAACGCCGCGCGAAAGTATTGTCGATGCTCAATGGCATCACCTGTATCATTCCAGTGATCGCACCCGTGATTGGTCACTTGATTATGCTGAAATTTCCTTGGCCGAGTTTGTTTACCACGATGGCAGGAATGGGCATTCTCGTCAGTGTATTGGCCATTTTTGTTCTCAAGGAATCACTACCCAGCCAACAAGGTGAAGAACAGACAACGCCAGAGAGCCATCAAGAGACGTTCTTCGAGCGATTTTTTATCAGTAGGCTGATCATTACTGCACTTGGAGTGACCACCATCCTGACCTTTGTTAACGCTTCACCAATTGTTGTGATGAGTATGCTTGGTTTTGATCGCGGTGGCTATTCTTCCATCATGGCGGGGACTGCGACGATCAGTATGTTGATTTCGTTCTCGGCGCCATTGGCATTGGGGATTTTCAAGCAGCGAACCTTAATGATGAGCTCTCAAGTATTGCTCGTTTGTTCAGCCATCGTGCTCAGTGCAGCCCATTTCCATGATGGACAACCTTTTTACTATGTGTTCGGACTTGGGCTGATTTGCGCAGGCTTCGCTTGTGGCTTTGGCGTGGCCATGAGCCAAGCGCTCAGCCCATTCTCTCAACAAGCTGGCGTGGCAAGCTCGTTACTGGGCATTGCTCAAGTTTGTAGTTCCGCGTTCTATATTTGGTTTATGGGTTTCATCGGCGTTACTGCACTGAATATGTTGGTGTTTATCTTAGTGCTAGGTAGCGTAATCAGCCTTGCTCTAATACTATTGATTCCAAAGCCTGTTCACGATACCCATTATGAAGAAATCCCTAGCGCGACTTGATTTAAACTTACTGTTCACTCTGCAATTATTGTTGCAAGAGCAAAGCGTCTCGAAAACCTCGAAAAAGCTGAACGTTACGCCCTCTACCGTAAGTAAGTCGCTCAACAAACTTCGTCATTGGTTCGATGATCCTTTGTTTGTCAAAACACCTAAAGGTCTTGCGCCAACGCCTTTGGCGCAAAGCATGGAGCAAGATCTTGCAGAATGGCTGCAAATTGGCAGCCAGATTGCAGAAAAACGCAGCGATATTACGCCTAAAGGAGTGCGTTTTGATATCACGATTGAGTCGCCATTAGTGCTCACAGTGCTGGACAGACTCATCGTCGCTATCCACCAGCGATACCCTGAAGCGAAAGTAAAAACCAGTAACTGGGATTACGATTCACTCGACGCCATCATTCGGGGCGAGGCGGATATCGGTTTTACCGGCCGAGAAAGTCACCCTAGATCGAAAGAGTCGTTGGATCTTCTGCCTTATTTCTTGGATTTTGAGATTCTATTTTATGACCTGCCGATGGTGTATTTACATAAAGATCATCCGGCATTACAGCAAGAGTGGAATCTCGAGACCTTTCTGAGCTACCAACACATCAATATTGTTTGGGAAAAAAGTGAAACTTGGGCGTTGGATGAAGTATTAACGGAACTAGGGCTACAGCGCTCTATCGGGCTGACGATGTCCAACTTTGAGCAATCTCTTTTTATGGCAGCGCAGCCGACGCATGACATGATCACCACCGCGCCGCACTATTGCAAAAGTTACACAGAAAAGCTGCATCTCGATTTGGTGTGCTTGCCAATTCCATTAGACCAAGCTCAACAAGACAAGTTACTGATTCCATTTACCATGATTTGGCATAAACGAAATGCGTACAATCCAAAATTGCTATGGTTGAAAAACACCATTAAGTCATTGTACAAACAACCTTCCCAACCACAGTAACACTTGGGCTAAGGTCAGGTTTTCTCTGGTTATTTTTAATGACTTTCTTGCTCTGATAGCTATAACTAATCACTTTATCAACTAATAAAAATGTTCTTTTGGATCTACACTAGCTGTTCATTTACACGCTAAGGGCCAAGGATGTCGACCTTTTTACTCACTGCTATTGCAATGCTGGCGTTCGCCGCCAATTCATTATTGTGCCGACTTGCCTTGGCCGAAGGGTTAATTGATGCAGGAAGCTTCACTCTCGTTCGATTGATATCTGGCGCGATTACCTTAATCGCAATGCTTGTCGTGAGAGGTCAGTGGAAAACCGATCGGCCAACTTCTCGCTTTCGCTTTTTTGCTGGCGTGGCGTTATTTGGTTACGCTGCCCTTTTCTCTTTCGCGTACTTACAACTGGCGACAGGAACCGGTGCTTTGCTTTTGTTTGGTGCCGTGCAACTTACATTACTGGCGATCTATTGGTTGCAAGGTGAGCGTTTTCAGTTTCTCGAAATCATCGGTATCGGTCTTTCAATTGTTGGATTTGTTTGGTTGATGTTGCCATCTGCCACTCGCCCCGATATTAGCTCTGCACTTCTTATGTTGATTTCTGGCGTTTGTTGGGCTGCGTTTACTGCGCTCGGTAAACAAGCGCCTTCTCCAAGTAGTGGCATCACGTGGGGATTCATCGCTGCATCAATAATTGGCGTGCTCCTTTCGCCATTAATCTTGTCCTCAATCCAACTTTCTTTGAGCGGAATGTTGCTCGCTATCGCATCTGGTGCCATTGCCTCTGGCCTTGGTTATACACTTTGGTACCAAGTCGTGCGTAAGCTCTCTTTACTTCAAGCCGCCGTCAGCCAACTTTCCGTGCCAGCCATTGCTTTGCTACTCGGCAGCATCGTACTCCACGAGCCTCTTTCACTGCATATTCTTTTAACCAGCGGCATCATTCTTGGTGGGATCGCTTTGGTTTTTTTATCTCGATCCAAAAAAACAAACGAACAATCGGCAAGCCGATAAAAAGTAATAACTTTCCCTCTCAAATACCCATTCATCATCTATGCTTTTTAAAGCAGTAAAGCTCATTGCAGATGGTACAAGTGGTCTGCTTTGGTACCAGGCGAAGAATATAAGGTGAGAATTGGCTCACACAATGCAACGATTTTGTTTCAAAAATGAGAATCGTCACAGATCGCGAATTTGCTCGTTTTAGGCGTTTCGCCAATAACGCCAAGGGCTAGCACGAGATCAAGCCAAATACGCACTTTTTGTTTTGACAAAGGGTTTACAAAGCACACTTTTTCACCCGCTATATTCCGCCCCCCGAATTTATTCAGAACAAGATTCTGATTATTCATATAAGAAATTCATCAACTTATAACGATAAGCCTGAGCAAACTTTGACACTATGAACGACAAAATAAAATTCGCTATTAAAGTATCGCTTAGCCTGACTCTGGCTTATCTGATCCCGTTTGCCATGGGTTGGCCGCAAGCATCGACGGCCGCAACCACAGTGATGCTGATTGCATCCACAGGCAGTCGTCGTGAATCACTCGCCAAAGGTACCTTACGCGTGTTTGGTACGTTGGTTGGCGCCGTCGTTGGCTTGTTACTGGTGGGATTGTTTGCTCAAGACCGCTTGTTGTACATGCTGAGCGTGTCGGTTGTGGTCTCATTCATTTTTTACTTCCGTAATGCCTATCAAAAAGATCCTACGCTACTCATGCTGACCGGTGTGATGACTTTGATGATGTCCAATGGCGGTGACGCAGAAGGTGCGTTCCTTTATGGCGTTGACCGCGCCTATATGACGGTGTTTGGGGTGGTGGTTTACACACTCGTGGGGACTTTCTTATTCCCGACCAAAACAGAACAAAACCTAAGACAGCTCATCGAACAACTCAACCAAGCACAACGCGCGTTGTTCACCGCTATCTTGCAAAATTTCGAGCAAAAATCGGCAGGGCAAATCTCTCCTCAAGAAGGCGGAGAAGAAAATCCAGAAACGGAAGAGCCACAACCTCCTAGCGTGGACACTCTCATCGAACAGATGTTTGCCGCTCAAAATGCGCTCGAACAGCGTTTTGCCACGGTCAGTGTGGAATGCAGTGACGTGTCGGCCTACATGAAAGAGTGGCGCTTGGCAGTTCATTTGAACAAGCAGGTAACGCAACAATTGACCGTCGCGGCGCACAGCCACTTTAGCCACCAGCAAGACCGTGAAAGCATCAGCAACTTTGATCAAGCCGTGGCGGAAATTGACGCGCTATTTGATACCTGCCAACAAGTCTGGGACGAAAAAGAACCCGCTTATCGTGCTCAGGAATTCAAAGTCAAATACAACCAAGCGTTGCTAGAAAACGCAGCGCACCTAGAGAAAGGCTCTGCGCTTACGCTTGGTCACCTATTGGAACTGATGCATCAAAACTTGTCGCGTTTAGCGGAGAGCATTAGCTGTATTGACTCTGTGACGAACAATGTCTCCTTTGACGTGCCGCTGCCGAAACCGAAAGGCAAGTTTCTATGGTGGGACGCAGAAAACTTTAAAACCGCGGTCAAAACCTTTGTCACTTATTGGGTTGCAGGACTGATTTGGATTTATTTCAATCCACCAGGCGGCTACTCGTTCGTGGTCTTCTCGACCATGTTTATGTCTTTGCTGTCGTTCGTGCCTGTGCACCCGATTTTGTTGCTAGTGCTTTTCACTTTCGGCTTCTTGTTCGCGGTGCCTTCTTACGTCTTCATTCTTCCGCAATTGGATCTCGGGTTAGAGCTTGGCCTGTTTATCTTTATCTACACCTTTATCGGTTTTTATCTGTTTAACGGGCCAGTGACGATTTTCTATATGATTGGCTTGTTTGTTCTCGGTTTAGACAACAACATGTTTTATCACTTCGGGATCCTCATGACGATCATGCTGTTGTTCTACATGGTGGTGTTCATGATTATTTTCGCGCACTACTTCCCGTTTAGCTCACGACCAGAACACCTCTTTTTGACCATAAAAGAACGCTACTTCCGACATACCCGAGAGCTGTTCACTACCTATCAACAGCAGTCTAGCTCGGTTATTACGCCGCTCAAACGGGCCTTACACTTGGTGACGCTCAATGTCTCATCGAAAAAGCTCAAAGTCTGGGGTTCGAAAATCAACCACAAACACTTTGATAAAACCACGCCAGAAGCGATTGGCGCGTTTAGCAAAGCGTGTGATGTACTCAGTAATCACATCAACATCTTAATGGCCGCCGAGAAAAAGTTGATGACCAATCCACTAATTACTCAGCTTCGCCAACAGCACCGCGATTCCATCATTCCTTTGATGGCGGGCGCTTTAGCCAGCCATCAAGCAACACAAGAACTCGACTCCGTATTCGACCAATACAGTCAAGATTACCAAACATTCGAAGATAAACTGGAAGATTTTTTTAGTGAGTTGGATTTATCTGACTACGCTTATTCAGAGATAGCCGGTTTTTATATCTTGCTGAATTTAAAACGGAACGTGTTCGAAGCAATCAAGCATTGCAAGCAAACCTACGAGGATATCGATTGGGTGAACTTACAACAGAAGCGTTTTTAAAGGTGGGGATATGATGCTTCCAAAACTAACCAAACCAAGCCTCGCCATACTTTCTTTGCTCGGACTCAGTGCGTGTACCACGGTAGGACCAGATTATGTTCATCCAAAGCAGGCGCCACTGCCAAGTGACTGGTCGGTGCAAAAAGCAGCAGCCAAAGATACGCAGCAATCAGAGCAACAGCTACAACAATGGTGGCAGCAATTTAATGACTCAACTCTTAATCAGCTGGTTGAGTTGGCGAGCAAACAAAACCTCGATTTAGAAGCCGCAGGGCTACGAATTGTTCAAGCACGTTCATTCCTTGGTATTTCGACTGGCTTGCAATACCCACAAGTTCAAACCGTGTCAGGAAACCTAGCGCGTGCCTACGTAAATGATCAGGGCGTGAATAACGCCACTTTGTCGTTTGATGCTGCTTGGGAAATGGATGTTTGGGGCAAGTATGCTCGCGGAATTGAGTCGGCAGAAGCGGGTTACTACGCATCCATCGCATCGTATCACGACATCATGGTCACCATAACCGCCGAAGTGGCGCGCAATTACATCAACTATCGCACATTCCAAGAACGTATTTTGCTGTCTCGCCGCAATATCGAGATTCAAGAGCGTGTCGTCCGCATTACACAGGTGCAGTTCGACTCTGGCAACGTTACAGAATTGGACGTTCAACAAGCTAAAAACCAACTCTACACCACCAAAGCAGCGCTACCGAGCCTCGAAGTGGCAATGAAGCAATCACGTACTGTGTTGGCTTTGCTACTGGGTCTGTTACCAGAAGAAGTAGATGGACTGCTACAGTCGGATGAGATGCACAAGCAAATCGCTGAGTACGAAGCCCAGTTCAAATCAACGGGCAGAAAATCGGCGCTATCGGGCACCGACGAGCGCTCCATTGTGCCACGTCCACCGCTTTTGGATACGCAAGTGGATGCTAACTTAGTGATGCGACGTCCGGATTTGCAAGTCTCTGAGATGCAAGCTCGCGCGCAAAGTGCGCAGATTGGCGTGGCAGAAACCGCTCTGTACCCAAGCTTTTCGTTGTTCGGTTCCATCGGTATCGACAGTACGGTTCCCGATGGCAGCAGTTTCAGTTTTAGCGATTCGCTCACCATGGTGGTTGGCCCAACGTTCAGTTGGAACATTTTCCAATACGGACGCGTGAAAAATAACATTCGTTTCGAAGATGCTCGCTTCCAAGAAACGCTGACGAACTACAACAAAAAGGTACTGCAAGCCGTTAATGAAGTCACCAATGCAATCGAAGCATATGAACTGTATTTGCAGCAAAAAGATTTACGCTTGCAATCGGTCAACTCTTCCATTCGTGCGTTCAACATATCCATGACACAGTACGAAAACGGACAAATTTCATTCGAACGTCTGCTTAACTCGGTAGAAAAAATGACCCGCGCAGAAGACAGCTACGCAACGATCAAAGGTAATGTTGCGAACCAAGTTGTCGCGCTCTACAAAGCCCTCGGTGGAGGCTGGCAAACCCAAACAGGCAAACCTTTCATCAGTGAATCGATTGCCACGCAGATGACAGAGCGCACTGACTGGGGAAGTTATTTAAATGAAGAAAACCGCGTATTGCCGCCTTTGCCTATCGAAACACCGACGGAAAACGGCGATAAGAACAAAACGGAGGATCTCTAATGCCTCATGAACTTTCTTGGGGAGACGTTTACTTTTCTCCTACGCTACTCGTGCTCTTTCTCGCCGTCACGGCCACGTGGATAACGGTGATGATATTGAACAAGACACGTTTGTCTCGCTTCATCGCTTTTCCGTCTCTGACGTTTATTGCCATCATGGTCGGTTATGTGGTGGCCATCGACAGCTTTTATATTCAATTTTAGGTGCCAAACAAGATGAAAAAACTATTAGTAATCGCACTCAATCTTGTCATTCTTGGTGGCGCAGCTTGGCTCGGCTATCAAAAGTTTGAGGAATACTTTAATAACCCATGGACACGAGATGGGCAAGTGCGTGCTAACGTCATCAAAGTGGCTCCTCGCGTATCAGGCCCAATTGTAAATGTCGCGGTGCAAGACAACCAAGAAGTAAAAACGGGGGATTTACTGTTTGAAATCGACCCTGCGACTTACCAGGTTGCGTTATCTCAAGCCGAAGTAGCACTGGAGCGCTCCATTGTTAGCTCTCGCGGTAAAAAAATCGAATATGACCGCTTAAAAGACATTCGTGCCAAAGACCGTGGCGCGGTTTCTCACAAGGATCTGATTCGTCGTGAAATCGCTTACGAAGAGTCGCTACTGCAAATCAAATCTGCAGAAGAGCAACTAAAATCAGCACGCCTTAATCTCAGCTTTACCAAAGTTTATGCGACCGTCGATGGTTTTGTATCTAACCTCGATATTAGAAACGGTACGCAAGCGGTCGCAAACCAACCACTGCTCGCACTGATCGACAAAAACAGCTTTTGGGTATTTGGTTTCTTCCGTGAAAACCAACTTGCGCAAATCGAACCTGGCAGCAAAGCGCGTGTCACTTTGATGTCTCACCCAGACACGCCAATTGACGCGACGGTTGACTCGATTGGTTGGGGTATTGCGCCCAAAGACGGCACGGTCGGCTACAACCTTCTTCCAAACGTAAACCCTGTTTTTCAGTGGATTCGCTTAGCACAACGTATTCCGGTGCGAATCTCCCTACAAGAACTTCCTGAAGATGTTGATCTTCGATTCGGGCTTTCTGCGTCCATCATGGTGATGAAAGAGTCATCCGCAGAAAGTGAACAATAACTAAGTGAGAAGAGCCATGGTCATTGGTAAAAACCTCAAAAATATTAATGAAGAAAACAACTTCTTCTATCTAACCTTAGCACTAGTGATTTTGTTGCTAGGGAGTGCGATGGCACAAGTCGTAGGTGAAGGGACGATTGAACACATACTTCAGGCTTTCACGGTTCTGACGTTTATCGTCTGTTTTGCGAGCCTTCGCTTTGACAAAACCTGGTCTCGTTTCCTCTACAGCCTGTTTGGTATTTGGGTTCTTGTGATTGTGATCAAGACCGTTTTCGACATCAGAGAGATGAATGTGGTGATGCTTGCCCTCACCTTTGCGTTCTTTTTCGGCACTTTTAAATCCATCGCAAGACAGATTCTTTTCACCGGCCATGTCAACAGCAACAAAGTCATTGGCTCGGTCGCGCTTTTCTTGCTGCTTGGTCTGATGTGGGCGATTGCCTACCTCATTCTGCTTGAGTTTTCGCCTGAAGCCTTTACCGGTATGGAAGCGATTTCTTGGGGGCAGAACTTCTCCAATGCAGCGTATTTCAGTTTCGTTACCTTAACCACGCTCGGTTATGGCGACATTAGTCCTCTAACACCACTGGCTCAAGTCGTGGTGTATTTAGAGGCCATCACAGGTGTTTTTTATATGGCGATTGTTGTTTCAAGTCTCGTCAGTTCTAACATTGATCATCAGGTAAACAAAAATGGATAAACAATCGGTAAAAATCGACAGTAAGATTTTCATCAGTAATATGGTGGAATCGGCAATACGCATTGGCTTGATCTTTGTCTTGCTGATGTTTACGTACGACATCATCAAACCCTTCATCCTTCCGGTTATTTGGGGCGCTATTATAGCCGTCGCTTTAATGCCGCTTACCCAAAAATTGCAGCGTGTATATGGTGGTCGTAGAGGCTTGGCAGCCACAACCATTGCTTTACTTGGTATTGCCCTCCTTGTCACGCCACTTGTTATGGTATCAGGCTCCATTGTGGATGGTGCAACGCACGCGCTTGAAGTACTACAAAATGGACAAGTGAAAATACCAGGGCCAAAACCTTCCGTAGCGGATTGGCCTATCGTGGGTGATAAGCTCTACGAAGTGTGGACCCTATTCGCTACTAATCTTGAACAAGCTATTCAAACCTTTATGCCACAAATAAAGGCAGGACTCACATCTTTACTGGGTACACTGGGGGGCGTATTGGGAAGTTTACTGCTTTCAATCTTGTCACTTGCGATTGCAGCAGGTTTCATGACGTACTCTGAATCTGCAGCATCAGGCTTAAGAACCATCGCGATTCGAACCGCTGGTGAAAACGCAAAAAGCTGGACCACGCTTATCGCTGCGACAATTAAAAGCGTACTGCTTGGCGTAGTCGGTGTAGCGGCGATTCAAGCACTGTTGATCGGTGCTGGTTTCTTCGTATTTGGCGTTCCGGCAGCAGGTTTACTCACACTGCTTCTAATGATTTTATGTATCGCTCAGCTCCCGGCGTTGCTCGCAGTGCTACCTGTGATTGGCTTCATGTACATGACCCAAGACACCTCAACAGCAACCATGTTTACTGTTTGGGTCGTAGTTGCGGCTCTTTCTGAAAACCTGTTCAAACCAATGTTAATGGGACGTGGCGTCGACGTGCCAATGCCTGTGATTCTGCTCGGTGCCATCGGTGGTATGCTTTTCTACGGCATCGTTGGTCTGTTCTTAGGTGCCGTTATCCTAGCAATTTGGTATGAGTTATTTGTTTGGTGGTTGAGCATTGAGAAAGCACAACAGCAAGAAGAAATGGCAGAACAACAAGACGCTTCTGATGACCAATCAGAACCTGGACACGGTGCTGGTATTTAATAAATCAATAAGTTAGAAAGAAATTTAATCTATAACTTATGATATCAAACCGCTGCATTTCAGCGGTTTGATTCTATTTGGATCACAGTTTCGTCGTAATAAATGCGATAAAAATGACGTTCTTGTTAAATTTTCATACTTATTACACTTGGGAGTTGCAATCGGGCAATGAACGATGCACTCTCGATGACCACTAATTTGCTTAGGATAAAAACAATGAAATTGATCAAGCCTTTAACTTGTGCGCTTGCTCTCGCAATGAGTGGCATGGCATTCGCAGATGTAACCGTGAGTGTTCCTGACAACGTTTCAGTATTAGCGGCTAACGGTGAAAAAGCAGATCTTTCGGGTGGTTTTTTCGCCTCTGAAAGAACACTGACGTTACCTGATGGCCTTAACCAAGTCGTATTTCGTTTCGCCCCTTACTTCAACCAAGGTAATGACCGTTTAAGTGTTGAAAGCGATGTTATCGTTACACGATTTGACGCGACCAATGCCGAACTCACTCTACAAATGCCAGAATACCGCAACCTACGTGATGCGGAAGAGAAGATCAAAGACTTAGATTGGAAACTGGTTGATGATTCTGGCAACGCAATCGCGGTTGACCAGGACAAGTTGCTCAAACCGGGTATGCAAATCGGTCGTGATTACGTGCGTGAAATCGAAGATTATAACCAAGCTGGCGGTGCAGCAGCCGTGGCTTTTGCTGGCGCAGCAACCATGCAGCCAGTCACGCTTCCTGCAAAGGTTCCTGCGGATATGAAGCAAGTGAGAGCAACTGCGGTTAAAGCGGATTCGACAGCTGAAGAGATGCTGCACTTCTGGTACCAAAAAGCAGACGCAGAAACCAAAGCTCGCTTTAAGAAATATGTTAATCAACAGTAAATCTGGTTAACTTTATCGATATTAAAAAAGCCACTTCACGTGGCTTTTTTGATCAAAAATTAGGAAGCTTGGACAACTTTAGTATTGGCGATCAAGTCATGCAACAATCGTCGCTCCGGATGAAAGAACAACAATGCCAAATTTACCAACGGGATCCCCGGAATGAGCATCTCCAGCAAGTAGCTAATAACAAGCCTTAACCCTGCTGTAACTTTCGTTGCCTTACTATCATTTTTCATTACAACTTTAATACCAATCATGCGCATACCAATGGTTTGCCCATGACTCAATGCATTCCAGTTGATCATTAAAACCGTTGGTAAAGAAAGCAAGTAAAACGCCTGAGTTTCACGAACAAGCGTGAGGTTATCTGCTAAAGAGAGCTGAAAGTCGTTAAGAAAAGAGTTAATACTCAATGCGATGATTAACACGACCACCATCGCAAAGAGCAGGTCGATAAAACCAGCAATGATTCTCTGTTGCTTGCTCGCGATAAAAGCATACATGGACTTCAGTCACCTCAATGTAATTGGTTAAGCGAGAATGACTGAGTGTACAGACGCGCAATGGTGAGCGCAGTTTAGGTATTGCCAACATAATATTCAACTAAGAACATACTAAATCGCGGTCGTATCTCAAAAGTAATCATTACATCTTGAGCATAACCGTATCAATTTAACAAAACGCTACCAGTAACGTTCGTAAATGATATTTCCCCCGGTTTGATGGCGATACTTTTCCAAGCCTAGCTCTTGTAAGACGGGCACGGTATCTTTGATCATTTGTGGATTCCCACACATCATGACAAAGCTACGCTGAGCTGAGAATGGCGCATCAGCGGCGTTGGACAGTAAACCCGATTCGATGAGTTCAGGAATTCGGCCTTGTAATTTACCATCAACCACTTCCCTGCTGACTATCGGTATATACTTTAATCTGCCTTCATATCGTTGCTGAAGCTGTTCAATTAGGTATTTATAAACCAGATCTTTTTCGAAACGAACGGCATGAACCAGCACAATGCGCTCATTGTGAGGCGGTAAGTTTATATCATCCAGCAGCGATAAAAACGGTCCAATCCCCGTACCTGTAGATAGCAGCCACAGGTCATGAGCCTGTTTAGGAATAGAATCATGGATTAAATCGCCATGTGCGGTGGCACCGACATAAATGCTATCACCAGATTTAAGCTTTTGGAGCCGTGGAGAAAGTTGTCCTTGAGGGTCGGCTACTATTAGAAATTCCAACCAATCGAATTGCTCGCTTGGCGCATTAACCACAGAGTAAGCACGGCTGATCGGCTTACCTTCATCATCAAGCAAAGCAAGCTTGGTGAATTGGCCAGCTTTAAATGAAAGAGGCGCGCCAGATATTCTCAAACTGAACAGCTCACCTGTCCAATCAATGCGTTTCTCAACTCTTGCGAGGTTGAAACCTTTGAGTTCAATCATGAGACACCTCCTATCTGGTTACTCTTAGTTAAACTTACGCCTTCAACTCGATTATGTAAAGTTTCTAGTTTACATAATCAAACCACTATTTCATTTCACATTTTAAAAACAATTTTATTACATATTAAATGATTACATCTAGAATAAATGCTCAAAGTGATAAGTCGCGTCGCAATTTGTGGCAAAGCAGATGAAAAAGGAGCAATAAAAATGGACACACTGTTAAAGGACTTTCCCGTTATCACAGAGATAAAAGTCGCATGGGGTGAAATGGATGCTCTGCAACACGTTAATAACGTGGTCTATTTTCGCTACTTCGAGACCGCACGTTTAGATTACTTCAACAAAATTAACCTGCTGGTCGACCTGCAGACCTCGCAAATTGGACCAGTACTGAGCGAGACTCAATGCCGCTACAAATTGCCTGTTACTTACCCAGACACGCTATTAGTCGGTTCTCGCGTAATCGACATGCAAGAAGATCGCATCACGATGGAGTACCAAGTGCTGAGTAAGAAGTGGGGTAAAATTGCGACCATCGCGACCGCCACTGGTGTGATGTTTGATTTTAAGAACAACGTTAAAGCTGCGATTCCAGATCACGTTCGCCAGTCGATTTTAGACTTGGAAGGAACCGTGGGTAGTACGCATCATTTGGAGTAGCAATAAACGAGAGATTAAAGGCGAGGTTCCCGACAGCGCTTCTTCATCGCTATCGGGAATGATGCTGAGGTACCATTCCAACTTACGCAATAAGAAAACTAGCGTCATTCTAATGAGCCTAAGTGAATCATTCGAAACCTCGCTAAACGTAACAGCAGCGCGACTCTTCCAGCCTACGCGATAAGAAAAGCTGCGTCATTCTAGCGAGCCATAGCGAGACTAAAAATCTACTTACCGCTTGCTGCAGACCATAGTGCCATGAATAAACTCAATACAATCTGAGGGTAGATTCTGAGTCACGCTCGTTCCTCGCTGTTCAGAATGACGGTTCGAGATTGGCTCTAACCCCTACAAAACCATCTAAAAAAGCGATTCCAGATAAACCTATGTGACCATCCGGAATCTCGCTTTAGACGCATCAGCAGAGCGATTCTTCCAGCCTACGCGATAAGAAAAGCTGCGTCATTCTAGCGAGACTAAGAATCTACTTGCCGCTTGCTGCAGACCATAGAACCATGAATAAACTCAATACAATCTGAGGGTAGATTCTGAATCACGCTCGTTCCTCGCTGTTCAGAATGACGGTTCGAGTTTGGCTCTGACCTCTACAAAACCATCTAAAAAAGCGATTCCAGAAGAACCTAAGTGAGTCACTCGGAATCTCGCTTTAGACGTATCAGCAGAGCGACTCTTCCAGCCTACGCGATAAGAAAAGCTGCGTCATTCTAGCGAGACTAAGAATCTACTTGCCGCTTGCTGCAGACCATAGAACCATGAATAAACTCAATACAATCTGAGGGTAAATTCTGAATCACGCTCGTTCCTCTCGGTTCAGAATAACAGTTCGAGTTTGGCTCTGAGCTCTACAAAACCATCTAAAAAAACGATTCCAGACAAACCTAAGTAACCATCCGGAATCTCGCTTTAGACGCATCAGCAGCGCGACTCTTCCAGCCTACGCGATAAGAAAAGCTACGTCATTCTAGCGAGCCAAAGCGAGACTAAGAATCTACTTGCCGCTTGCTGCAGACCATAAAGCCATGAATAAACTCAATACAATCTGAAGGTAGATTCTGATTCACGCTCGTTCCTCGCAGTTCAGAATGACGGTTCGAGTTTGGCTCTGACCTCTACAAAACCATCTAAAAAAGCGATTCCAGATAAGCCTAAGTGACCATCCGGAAAATCGCTTTAGGCGTATCAGTGGAGCGACTCTTCCAGCCTACGCGACAAGAAAAGCTACGTCATTCTAGCGAGCCAAAGCGAGACTAAGAATCTACTTACCGCTGCTGCAGACCATAGAGCGGTTAGCAGAATGTCTCGATGTACAGCGCTTCCACCTTATCTCTGGCCCATTGCGTTTTACGCAGGAACTTCAGCGACGATTTGATTGAAGGATCTTTCTTGAAACAGTTCACACGAACGCGCTCATACATGCCATTCCAACCAAAGTGTTCAACTAGTCGGGTGACGATTTTCTCTAAACTCAACCCGTGAAGTGGGTTATTCGGCTGCTGTTGGCTCATGCTATTGATCCGGTAAAGTGAAGTTTCGCGCTAATCTAACTCAAACTCGCCGTGCAACCTAATGTTTTAACCTTGAATTGGCCTACGACTCTCCCCTATAGTAGCCCAAACTTCTTAAAAGCCCTTTTCATTATGAAAGCCCTCAACGACCTCAATATTTTTGTCGAAACCGCGCGCCAAGGCAGCTTTTCAAAAGCCGCTAACAGCATGGACATGACACCTGCCGCCATTAGCGCATCGATTAAGCGTCTTGAAGGGCAAATCGGTTTCCCACTGTTTGTGCGTTCCACCCGAAGCCTGCGTTTAACCTCAGAGGGCGAACTGTTTTTAGACAAAACCACGCAAGCGTTGGCAACATTGCAAGAGGGGTTGGATCAGATCTCAAGTGCGCGCGGGGAGTTGTCTGGTCAGCTGCACATTACTGCACCCTCCGATTTTGGTCGCAATATGTTGCTCGATTGGGTGGATGAGTTCATCGATCTCTACCCAAATGTTTCCATTAAACTAGAGCTGTCCGATAGCTTGACGGATATGTATACCAAGCCTGTCGATATTGCGATTCGCTACGGCGAACCGGCCGACTCCAATCTGGTCGTATTGGCATTGTGTGGGTCAAACGAACGGATATTATGTGCATCGCCAGAGTACGTAGCTACACATCCAGAACTCACCTCTCCTGCCGATTTAACGCAACACAATTGCTTGTGCTACATGGTCGCGGATTCGGTCTACAACAAATGGACGCTCACTCGTGGCAGCGAGAAAGAACAAATCGTGGTCAGCGGTAACTTGTTGAGCAACGATAGTGACTTGCCACACCGGTTAGCGATCAAAGGCAAAGGCATTGCGAATAAATCATTGATGGACATTAGCCGAGACTTAATCGAGGGAAGATTGGTACGAGTGTTACCAGAGTGGGATTGCGGCCCAGTGCCGCTCTACATGGTATGTGCCGATCGTCGATTATTGACGCCAACGATTCGGACTTTCCGCGACTTTATCCAACAAAAATGCTGCCAGCAACGCGCCAACGTGCTGGCAACCTTCTGTCATTAGGCGATAAATCGAAGAGGACGAATCTGGGTATATTCAACCCAATCATTCTCTTCCAATGTTTCAAGAAACGTCGCCATATGCGGGCTTTGCAAATGCTTATCCAAGGCCTCTTGCGATGCCCAGATTTCTTGGAACATAAATAGGCCATCAACTTTTTCGTCGAGATACAACTCGTATTGGCAACAGCCTTCTTCTTTGCGAGTTGGCTCTAGTAAACCAGAAAGCAAATTCGCCACCTGATCCTTACGGTCTGGATAGGCTTTCACTTCTGCGACTAAGTGGATCATCGTTTTATCACTCTTTTGCGATTTATATATTGATTACGGGGTTCTACGTCACCTGTAAGTAAGCTCGAATTAGATCTCGGTGAATACGGTTTCTGCGTCCCAGCGAGACTTTGGCGTTTTCGCGTTGAAGTCATCTTCCGCGTGGTAGCCAAGCGGCACGATCACAACGCTAGTGTAACCTTTTTCACGCAAGCCAAATTCTTCATCCAGCACTTTTGGCTCAAACCCTTCAATTGGCACTGCATCAATTTCTAACGTCGAAGCCCCCAACAGCAACGTACCCACGTTGAGGTAAACTTGTTTCTCCATCCAATGGTTCGCATCTTTCAGATCAAAACGGTGCATGTTCACAAAGTAGCTACGACCACCGCGTACAGCCGCTTTCGCTTCTTCAGTTGGGAATCGGCCATCTTTTTCTTCTTGCACCATTAGCGCTTCAATGTAGTCGTTATCAATGCCTGTTTTCGCACAAAACACCAATACGTGAGAAGCGTTGAGAATCTTCGCCGCGTTAAATGCGTAGTTCTCTTGCGCCGCTTTAGCGATGCGCTGTTTGCCTTCTTCTGTGCTTGCCAGAATGAAATGCCAAGGTTGAGAGTTCACACTCGATGGACTAAAACGAATCAGCTCTTTAACTGCATCGATTTTTTCTTGAGATAGCTTGCGCGTTGGGTCAAACACTTTCGTTGAGTAACGAGATTTTGCAGCTTGTACGATATCCATGAGGCTCTCCAATTAATGAGTTTAAGCTGAGTAACAGCATAACCTCATGAGATAAAGGGAAAAACCGATTTCGATTAAAAACATTTTCAAAATAAATTTGAAAATAAAACGATAAGAAAGGCTTTGAGCGTTCTCACTGAACTTCTTCATCTTTTCGGCAATAATGCATGTTTGCTCGCAACCAAACTCAACTCATGCTGCCTCAAGATAACGTTATTACATCCTTTCTGTGCAAAAAGCTCGGTCACAATCACCTTCGAATTGCCGGCGAATATTGGCACATTGAGAAGTTGGTGGCCTTGCAATGCATGATGTTGAAAGAAGCGCCTAACCTCCAAGAAGGGCTGCTTTGGTGGAGTAAAAGTGTCTCATTATTCGACCGCCGTTTGTACGTCACATTTCAACATGGTGATGCCCAAATCCATCTGCAAGTAGAATGCAGAACAGCCGATATGCCAAATTGGGCGGAGTCGGTGTTTGGCTTGCTCAAAATGCAGTTGGAGATGCTTGAGCTAAGCGAATCAATACAGGTACAAGTTCACGCCAACAATCCACTCACGGCCGATATTTTTCTAAAGGAAACGCGAGATTCTAAAACGAGTTCAAGCGTGTTTGAACTGGTGAAACATGTTTATTTGCTACTTTCTCACCAGCCAATTGAACAACCCGAATTGCTGAGTGTTTTGAACGCCTTGTTCATCAAAAACAGCAATTACGCGCTCAAGTTAGAGCAAGCGGCAAGGCAACTGGGCGTCTCCAAACGCACCTTGCAACGTCGACTGCAAGAGAAGCAAATGAGCTACTCTCAATGCGTTGATTTCGCTAAAAGAAAGCAAGCACTCACTTTGCTTGCCGACACCCAACTCACAACGCAGCAAATCGCCTATCAACTTGGTTATGAAGAACCTTCGAACTTTCACCGCACTTTTCGTCGTTGGTATCCGTTTTCACCCATGCAATATCGCCAGCAGTGCTTAGATAACCGCACTCATCTCAACAACCAACCCATCCGCTTGTACTACGCCAAAGCGAATACTTTAGCCGATAACGACATTGACCAACCCGTCGGTAAAATCTGGATGGAAGTGGATAATATTGCGTTTGAAAAAGTGGTCTCCGTTGAATGTCGAGACCGTGATGGCACGTGGCGTCGCTACCCAGCCTTCTTCGAGCGTTTTTTGAATAATGGCACCGAACTATGGGCGACAACAGAGCTTCCTGTCGCACATCCACTGACCTTTAGACTGTGTTATGAAGTCGATGGTGAGCGCTACATTGATAACAACCACCAGCGTGATTACGTGGTCTCCAAGGGGCTTTTAATTGGCGCAACGGAATACATTGTCCCGACAAAACAACTTATCCAACTCGGTACACAGTACACCTTGTTTGTGGAACTCGCATGTAGATTAAAAGACGTGGCGAAGATCGATTGCTACGTGGGTGATGCGCCAGCTCCGCACACAATGAGCCAAACTCAGAATGCAGAAGATTACACATGCTGGGCGCTACAACTTCCCCTCACCCAAACGGCTAAACAGTGTCGATTTCGACTCTATGATCATTCTGGTAATGAGTTAGCCAAAGACCATTACCCGATTCAATACCCAATTATGCAACCACTCAGTTAAATATGTAGCACAGTTCAAATTCAGCACTTCGTGACATCATTCCACGTCTTTTTTGGCGTGAGATGACACTCTCAATTTCAAACCTTTGCTTTATCGTTTCTGCATTGCTGCATAACGGAGGCAAAAACTGTGTTTGAAACTCTACCTAACCCAATGAATAAAATAAAAATACTTCCTTTAGCGATCGCTCTTGCTCTTTCTGGCTGTGGAAGCGACGAAACCACACCAGTCGATACAGGCAGCCACGTGGCATCTCCTGATTGGCAAGATCAAATCATTTACTTCCTGATGATCGACCGTTTTAACGACGGCGACAGCGCTCTTAATGATCAAGGGCAAAACGAATTCGATCCGACTTCGGATAAAAAATTTAGCGGCGGCGACCTCGTTGGTGTGAGTGATAAGTTAAGCTACATCGAAGATCTCGGTGCCACATCGATCTGGATTACTCCGCCAGTGGCAAACCAATGGTGGGATGCAGAACAAAACTACGGCGGCTACCACGGGTACTGGGCGCGCGATTTCCAAAAAGTGGATGAGCACTTTGGTGACATGGAAAGCTACCAAGCGTTAGCACGCGAAGTGCATGCGCGTAACATGTTCTTAATTCAGGACATCGTGACCAACCATGTAGGCAACTTCTTCACCTACGATGATCCTTACAGTTATGATCCAAGCCTACCTTGCCAAGGCTTCCGTTTGATTAAAAATACACTACCCGCCGGGCAAGAACTGCCGTACCCACTCAACATGAACGAGTGTAAAACAGACGGCACAGGCAGCTACCACTGGACACCAACCATCACCGACCACAACGATCCGGTACAAGAAAAAACCTGGCAGCTCTCTGATTTGGATGACCTTAATACGTCCGATCCTGAAGTACGCGCTTATCTAAAAGAGAGCTACCGAAAATGGATTCGCGAAGTCGGCGTCGACGGATTCCGTATCGATACGGTGAAGTTTGTTGAGCACGATTTCTGGAACGACTTCCTGCACGCCGACGATGGTGTGATGACTCAAGCGGTTGATACCGGTCGCGATAACTTCCTGACCTTTGGTGAAGTATTCGAAACATCTACGCCTTACCACACCGAAGGCGAAGAGAAGATGCTGACTTACATCGGTGAAAGTGGCTCGCCGAAACAGCTAACCTCGGAACTGAACTTCCCATTGCAAGCGACCATGACGCGCGTATTTGCATCAGGGCAACCGACCGACTATTTACGTTTCCGTCTTGAGAAAATGATGGACATGTTCCCAAATCCATACATCATGCCGAACTTCATTGATAACCACGATATGCCACGTTTTCTATCGCAAGGCAGTGTCAACGATATGAAGCAAGCTCTGATCACAATGATGGCGGTACCGGGCATCCCTGTGATTTACCAAGGTACAGAGCAAGCGATGTCAGCGGCGCGTGATGCGATGTTCGCCGGAGGGTACCGTGAAGATGGCAACTACGTAGACTCATTCGACCAAAACAGCGAGATGTACTTGTTCATCCAAGAGCTTGCTAAGTTACGTACCGAAAACAAAGTCATGACACGCGGCGAAATGAAAGTCATTGGCAGCGATAAAGCTGGTGCAGGTGTGTTCGCCTTTACCCGCACTTTGGATAACGACGAAGTCTTAGTGGTAATGAACACATCTAACTCCCCAATGTTGATGAACCAACTCGATGTAGAGCAAGCGGGCGGCACCGTCTTCCAACAACAAATCATGTCGAATTGGGCGGACGCTCCAGAGCAGTTAATCGCCGATGAAAACGGTCACGTAACCCTTGAGTTGCCAGCCAAATCAGCAGTGATTTACTCAAAAACAAGCAGCAATCAATCTGTAGATACCCCAGACCTCAACATCCAACTAGCGCAGGATTGGGAAGGACAAACCATCACTGGTGATATTGTTATCGCGGGTAGTGCGAACGCCAACGAGAAGTTGAACCTCGTCGTCGATGGTAACTTGGAAACAGCGCAAACCATTACTGTAGGTGCTGATGGTCAGTTTAGTGTCACGCTGTCGACTCGTCATTTTGCGATTGGCGAGCAACAGCACCGCTTCGCGATTTATTCCACCGAGAAAAAAGCAGGCATCGAGGACGTGAATTTTGTCTCCAACCTAAGCTGGTCAAACACGCCGGACGACACCATTGATGACGCAGGCGATGCGCAAGATGGCATGGGCGGTCCTAACGGTAACTACTCGCTACCAACGGATCCAACGTTCGATAAAGATAACAGCCAACTCGCAATCAACAAAGCTGAGGTATTTACCGTCGGCAGTAACGTGCGCTTGACCTTCACTATGGACAAGATCACCGATACTTGGTTGCCACCAAACGGCTTTGACCACGTTGGTTTCACCATCTTCATTGATTTACCGGAAGAAGCGGCAACCAACCTAACGGAACTGCCTAAGATCAACGCTTCTATGCCAAGCGGAACATGGAGTCGCAATGCCGTGGTCTTCGGCTGGCAAAGTTCGATTTACAACACTCAAGGCGCAAACGCGACAACATGGGGTGAAGCGGTGACACCAGCACCAATGGTCACGGTAGACAAAGCCAACAACACCATTTCGATGGACTTTGCTAGCGATGCACTAGGCCGCCCAGATTCGCTCGATGGTATCCGCTTCTATGTCACGACTTGGGACTTAGACGGTCTTTCAGCAACTTACCGTCCGCTAGAGCAAGACAAAGGCCCTTGGAACTTCTCCGGTGGCGCATCGGATGAAAGTAAGATTTGGGACGATTTACCAATCATCACCTTGTCGGAATAAACCGTTAAATAAGACACCGCCCAGCGTTATAGCAGGGCGGTCATCAACAAAAGAATGCAGAAAGACACTTCTGCTCGTTTTTATTCTAGTTAAAGAACGATTTCACCCACAGCACCAGACTGTCCCAAAGCTGACCGAACCACGAGCCCTCTTCTACCGCTTGGCTGCTGACCAAGGGATAACTCGCCACGGTACTGTCATCGCTTTTCCAAACGACCTTACCAATCTCATCCCCTTGCGCTATCGGTGCAATCAATGGTTCATTTAACACCACACTCTTATCAAGCCCAGCCGTCATTGAACGAGGCAGAGTGAGATAGGCATCTTTAGCGAAGATCGCCTCAACTTGATTGGCATTACCCTTCCAAACGCGAACTTTAGACTCAACTTGGCCCTGCTTAGCAACTTGCTTGGTGTCATAAAAACGAAAACCATAGCTGAGTAGATTCTTCGATTGGCTGATCCGAGCCTGTTTACTTGGCGTGCCCATCACCACCGAGATAAGGCGCATTCTTCCTTCTTTGGCCGAGCTCACCAAGCTGTATCCGGCATTGCTGGTGTAGCCGGTTTTACCCCCGTCGACATCAATGGAATTGTCCCACAACAACTTATTGCGGTTGTACTGCGTAATGTCGTTCCACTTGAAGACTTTCTCGCTGTATAGCGCATACACATCGGGAACATCGCTGATGATCGACTGCATGAGTTTTGCCATATCGGTTGGTGAGGTTTGGATGCCATCACTATCAAGACCATGGGAGTTCACAAAATAGGTGTCTTGCAGTCCTAATTTCTCCGCCCAACCGTTCATCAAGGCGACAAAGCCGCGTTCACTGCCTGCAACGTGCTCAGCCAGTGCAACGCATGCGTCATTTCCTGATTGGATGATCACGCCGCGCATTAAGTTCGCAACGCTAATTTCATCTTTCGGTTTGATGAACATTTTAGAAGAACCGGGAAACTTGGCCGACCACGCGTTTTCACTCACGGTGACCACATCATCCCATTTCAAACGCCCCGCTTTGATTTCTTGTCCAACTACATAAGCGGTCATCAACTTGGTTAAACTCGCCGGAGCAAGGCCTGCTCGCCCGTTATGCTCGGCAATAATGGCACCGGATTGAAAGTCCATTAATACGTAGCCTTTTGCCTGTAACTGAGGTGGGTTGGGCGTAACAACGGCAAAAGTAGGTACGCTTATTAAACAAGTCACAATTGTCCATCGAGCCAGTGACACTTTCATCCGACTTCCTCCATGCTCTTACTTTGTCGCAACTCTATTGAGCATAGCTCACTCAACCAGTTGCACCAGTCGCTAATCGTTTCATTTTCTTGAACTTACATTGATTTGACCAAGGTATAGAACTGAAGAGGCAATTGGGAAATAGCATTGGTTCTTCGCGCCATTCGCAGTAAAGTAGCGCTACCCCTCAATAAGGAAATAAAGATAACAATGAACGCTCAATCATTTATCGACGCAGGATTGCATTACACTCCCCACAGTTTTACCGTTCCTCTGGATTACCAAGACGCAAGCAAAGGCACCATTGAAGTCTTCGCCCGTGCGGTTTGCCTAGTTGGCGATGAAGAATCGACCAAACCTTGGTTGGTTTACTTTCAGGGCGGGCCTGGCTTTCCTTCTCCACGTCAAAACGGCAATAACGGCTGGGTAAAACGCGCCCTGCAAGAGTACCGAGTTTTACTTCTCGACCAGCGCGGTACGGGCAACAGCAGCGTAATTAATCACCAGACGCTTGCTCACCTCACGCCAGAGCAACAAGCAGACTACTTGAGCCACTTCCGAGCGGATAACATCGTGCGCGACGCGGAATACATTCGTGAGCAATTTGGCGTCGAAAAATGGGCGATCTTAGGTCAAAGCTTTGGTGGTTTTTGCTCCCTCACCTATTTGTCTTTGTTCCCAGACAGCTTGCTACAAAGCTACATCACAGGTGGCGTGCCATCAGTCTCGCGTCATGCCGACGATGTGTATGAAGCCACTTTCAAACGCACCATGGAGAAAAACCAAGCGTTCTTCCAACAATTTCCCAATGCACAGCAACTTTGCCAAAACATTGCGAATCACTTGCTAGAAAATGAAGAGTACCTACCAAATGGTCAACGCTTCACGGTGGAACAATTTCAACAAATCGGCATCAACTTTGGTGTGAGTGATACTTTCTTACCAACTTACTATTGGCTAGAAAGCGCGTTGATTGAAGTGAACGGCAAACCACAACTTCGTTATGAGTTCTTAAACGATATGTTGGCGCAGCAAAACTTCCAAACCAACCCGATCTACGCCATTTTACATGAATCGATTTACTGCCAAAGCTTCGCGTCGAATTGGAGTGCGCACCGCGTTCGCCAAACCCGATCAGAGTTTAATTATGAATCTGGCAAGCCATTTTACTTCACGGGGGAAATGGTCTTCCCATGGATGTTCGACCAATACGTTAACCTCAAGCCACTAAAAGACACCGCAGAAATATTGGCAGCGAAAGAAGATTGGACTGCGCTGTACGATCAAACACAACTGGCTCAGAACAAAGTGCCTGTCAGTTGCGCCGTTTACGCCGATGATATGTTTGTTGAAATGGATATCAGCCGAGAGACGCTCGCGTTAATACCAAACTCAAAAGCGTGGATCACCAATGAGTATGAGCACAACGGTTTACGTGCCGACGGTGAACGTATTCTCGACAGGCTCATAGCCATGGGCAAACAGACCGCAGCTACGTTGAAATAAGCACGGCAGACGTTAGAAAAACGCCTTTTCAGTATGTGGTGAAAAGGCGTTTGTTTTATAGCGGTTTATGAACAATGGCGATCAGTCATTCACTCTTTGTCCCTAAACCTTTATCCCTCACCACCTCATGTATAAAACTGCGACATGTCCTTTCCTTGTCAATGACTCCGGTGATTACTTGGTGCTTCTTGCGCCTAACTTTTTTGAAGGGCCCAAAACAGCATAAATTTAAACCAAAAGTATCGGCTCCAACCTACCTAACCCACTATAATTAATGCTTATAATTTGAACACATAGCGGCTTCACCTGCGGACATGCTCCCCCTATCAAAGACCGCCAGGCCCCGCCTACTCATAATATCCGTATAATTTGTCCGTATTTCCGACTAGTTTAGTCAGGTATACTTCGTGCCGCTAAAATTTTAAGGTCGTTGACCACCTGTATTTTTAAAGGAAACCTCATGAGTCAGTATGTAGTTTGTGCGCTGTACAAGTTTGTTGAGCTGAATAACTATCAAGAGCTACGCGAGCCATTACTTGCGTTGATGGAAAAACACCATATTCGCGGAACATTACTACTGGCAAGTGAAGGTATCAACGGTACTGTTGCATCTGATCGTGCAGGTATTGATACGCTACTGGAGTGGCTAAACAACGAACCTCGTTTGACTGGCACCGTATACAAAGAGTCGTATTCTGAGACCCAGCCATTCAATCGCACCAAAGTGAAACTGAAAAAAGAGATCGTAACATTAGGTGTTGAAGGTATAGACCCTCGCCACGTAGTGGGTACTTACGTGAAACCTCAAGAGTGGAACGATCTTATTGCTGATCCTGAAGTGTTTGTTGTCGATACACGTAATGATTACGAAATCGAGATCGGGACATTCAAAGGCGCTGTAAACCCAAATACTGAAACCTTTCGTGAATTCCCAGACTATGTAAAAGAAAACATGGACCCGGCAAAACACAAGAAAGTTGCGATGTTCTGTACCGGTGGTATCCGCTGCGAAAAATCAACGGCTTACATGAAAGAACAGGGCTTTGATGAGGTCTACCACCTAGAAGGCGGCATTCTTAAATATCTTGAAGAAGTTCCTCAAGAAGAGAGCATGTGGGAAGGCGATTGTTACGTATTTGACGGGCGTGTTGCAGTGAACCACCAGCTAGAAAAAGCAGATTACGATTTATGTAACGCTTGTCGTCTACCGATCACTGAAGAAGACAAACAGTCAGAATTGTTCGAGCAAGGCGTGAGCTGTCCAAAATGTCACGGCACACACTCAGAAGAACAAATTGCTCGATTCCGCGAGCGTGAAAAACAAATTGTTCTTGCAGAGCAGCGAGGCGAGCAGCATGTTGGTGGTGAAAGTGCCAAGCAAAGAGAAGCCCGACGTGCCGCTAAGTACGCGCAAAAAGAAGCGCAGCGTAAACAAGACTAAGCCTAACTCTCCTTATATTTAGCGAGCTGCCGTAAGGTGGCTCGCTTTTACTGCGCACCAATACTCTTTCAATACAATTTTGTATCCCTCACCAATACCTCTAGTTGATTGTCTCTTTTACCTTCGGGTAGCCCCACCATTTCATCATAAGCACTTTGATGCACTAAAACCTGCTTATTTGCTTTGATATTCCTGCACTTCTTTTGCATCTCGATCAGGGAATGAGCCCTCAAAAAGATACCGTTGTCATCAGTGATAAATTGCGCTTCTCCATCAATCACAACAGATGCCTGATACAATGCGAGATCAAGCGAATGAATGACCAATTTGTCCACATAGAAGTATTTTTGTAACTTACTCAATGCTATTGCCATGTGTCACCTCCCTAAAAGTTACCTCTACGTTTTGTGGAATAAAACCGATCATTGGATGAGATTTCTTCGGTTTACTTGCGTACAACATCGGAAACAAAGAGGATTCCGATGCAAACAATCAATGTCGTGTGGTTAAAGCGAGATTTAAGGCTGACTGACCATCAACCACTAACTCAAGCATTATCAACAAAGCACCCAACTGTGCTTTTGTATATTGTTGAACCATTGCTATTGAACAACCCACACTATTCTGAGCGCCACTGGCGATTTGTTTGGCAATCACTGCAAGACATGGATGAGACGCTCAAAGCGTATGGGCATCGAATCACGGTGCTGTTTGACGATGCCTTAGCATGTTTCCAATCAATTCAAGCGCAATATCAAATCAACGCTGTTTTTTCTCACCAAGAAATAGGACTCAACTGCACCTTTGAACGAGACCGACAAGTTGCCGCTTGGCTGTATGAGCATAACATCGACTGGTTTGAATTCGAACACGGTGCTGTAATCAGAGGTGCAATAAACCGGCAAGGTTGGGACAAACATTGGGACTCTGTCATGAGAGCCTCAATAAGCCCTATTGAGCTCCAAACCGACTTATTGCATTCATTGGATGCAGAAGCTCTCGGCTGTTCGTTTTCGCCACCATCATCCTGGCTATCAAAATGCAAAGGAATGCAAACGGGAGGAAGCCGGCTCGCTTGGAAAACACTAGAGGACTTTTTTCATCGTCGAGGTCGTGATTACTATCGAAGCATTTCTAGTCCCACAGCCTCACGCACAGCCTGTACTCGACTTTCTCCATATCTCGCTTGGGGTAACATATCCTTGCGTGAAGTGTATCAATACCTTTTGAAACACTGGCAAGTCGCTGGGTTTCGTCGCAGCTTAATTGCATTGTCTTCACGGCTTCATTGGCACTGTCACTTCATCCAAAAATTCGAATCGGAATACGACATGGAGTTTTACTGCGTTAATCGGGCTTACGAACCATTGATTAAACAAAGTAGTACTTTCGATGAAGAAAAGTTAGCAGCATGGAAATCCGGGCATACTGGCGTACCTTTGATTGATGCCTGCATGCGCTGTTTGCACCACACTGGTTACATTAACTTTCGCATGCGTGCCATGCTGGTTAGCTTTCTTACTCACCACATGAACATGAATTGGCGAGTAGGTGTAACGCATTTAGCGCAACTGTTTCTCGACTTTGAGCCCGGAATTCATTACCCACAATTCCAAATGCAAGCAGGAGTAACCGGGACTAACACAATCCGTATTTATAATCCGATCAAGCAAGCCCAAGAACATGATCCTAACGGTACGTTCATCTACAAGTGGGTACCTGAGTTACAAATGGTTCCTCCCCCTCTTTTATTCGAGCCCTGGACAATGACCCAAATGGAAGCTGTCATGTATCAATTGCAGCCAGATAGCCGTTACCTTGCACCTATTATCGCACCAGACAACGCAGCTAAGGCAGCAAGAGAGCGCTTATGGACGTGGCGGAAACGAGCCGATGTGAAACAAGAAGGCAGACGAATTCTTGCGCGACATGTTAGACCCTCAAAAGAAAGTAGGACGCGATGATCATCTTTCAATGACAATGCGTACAAATGCAAACACACTCCAGGGAACCCGTTGTACCCTCAACTAGTAAGGAACACACTATGTTCAAACGTATCTTAGTTATCGCGGCTACACTGATGGCGACATTATCTTTTATGCTTCCCGTCAAGGCTCATGAGCATGGCATGATGAAAGCCGATATTGTCGACGTTGCCGCTGAAAACGGCTCTTTCAATACGCTTGTTGCTGCGGTGAAAGCAGCGGGCCTGGTTGACACTCTCAAAGGGGAAGGCCCATTTACTGTTTTTGCACCAACGGATGACGCTTTTGCAAAACTGCCAGACGGCACAGTCGACATGCTCTTAATGCCGGAAAACAAAGACAAGTTAGTATCTGTTTTGACTTATCACGTCGTCCCAGGGAAAGTGATGGCTGCCGATGTTGTTAAGCTAGACAAAGCGACTACGGTTCAGGGGCAAGATGTGATGATTAAAACCATGGGCGATAAAGTCATGGTTAACGATGCAAATGTCATCGCAACCGATGTGAAAGCTAAAAACGGTGTCATTCACGTGATTGATACTGTCATAATGCCGAAATAACACCATCCAGAGGGCGGTACACTCCGCCCTTTAGACAGAACTTCTTCCACCCTTAGCACGATTCCTCTCCATTTATCCCCAACAAACCTCCACTCATTCTCCATGATTATTAATAAGATAAAAACAAAATTAAAATCAATATCTTGCAATACGATACTGCATAATATTGACGAGGTTAAGATATCGTTATCTTTCAATTTGAGAACAGGATTCCATGTCAGTGACGTTTACTTTTCCACATGTAAATTCTTAAGCTAAATTTTGGCTGCTCAATCACATTTCGGCAAACCATTCGAAAGGGTGGGACGCAAAGCTTCCGGTCTGTCAGCATTTAAAAATCTAAAAGAATGCTCATGATAGCGGGGTTACCATGACTCAGTGTTACAGAAGTCCAATTTCTGTAGCGTTGCTTTATGCTCAGCATGCGCCGGGGTGTGACATTAGTTTGTCAGTCATAACAGAGGACATGTGATGAAATCATTTCCAACCAAATCCGTACTCGCGTTAGCACTTGCAAGCATTAGCTCAGGTGCTGCGGCTCACGGTTATGTATCAGAAACCAATGGTGGTGTCGCTGCAAGTCGCTCGGCACTATGTAAGTATCCATCGCCAGATACTAACGAAAAAAATAATAACTGCGGTGCGATTCAATATGAACCGCAAAGCGTTGAAGGCCCTGATGGCTTTCCCGAAACAGGGCCTCGCGATGGTAAAATAGCGAGTGCCGAAACCGCTTTAGCAGCTGCCCTTGATGAGCAAACTGCCGACCGTTGGGTAAAACGCCCTATTCAAGCAGGTACACAAACTTTTGAATGGACATTTACCGCTAACCACGTGACGCGCGACTGGAAATATTACATCACCAAGCCTGATTGGAACCCAAACGCTTCACTATCACGAGACTCTTTTGATCTAACTCCTTTCTGTGTCGTCGACGGCAATATGGTTCAACCCCCGAAACAGGTAAGCCATCAATGTAATGTGCCTACTCGCGAGGGATACCATGTCATCCTGGCAGTATGGGATGTTGGCGACACTGCAGCCTCATTTTATAACGTGATCGATGTGAAATTTGATGGTGGCAGTCCCGTTATTCCAGATTGGAAGCAAGGCGGTCAAATTATTCCTACAATGGATTTAAATATTGGGGATTCGGTTTATACACGCGTATTTGATCAAGCAGGTGAAAACGTGGCGTATAGAACTGAACTAGAAATTACCGATGCAGCAATGGGCCAAGCGAAAAACTGGTCTTACGCACTCGCGACTAAGCTAAACCAAGAACAAGCAAAACTGCAAGCCGGGCAGTATGCAGAGGATAAATTCACTCCTGTTTATGGTACTAATCCGGTGTATCTGCAAGCAAATAGCGGCCTTGAGCGAGTAGAGATCGGCTATAACATTGAAACTCCTGTTCCAGAATACTCACTCACAGTAGATGGCTTAGCAGACGAGTATATCATTGAGTCAACACCGACAACGTTGGATCTGACACTAACTGCTGAAGGCGATTTAAATGCAGAACTCACCGTTTACAATCACCATCGCGAACCACTTGCAAGTTGGGCAAACGAAATGAAAGACGGCTCGGTAGAGGCGATATCGCTCGCTTTAAGTAAATCGGAGCCGGGTCACCATATGCTCGTAACACGTATTAAGGATAAAGATGGCAACTTGGTGGATCAGCAAACACTCGACTTTCACTTAAAAGAAGAGTCAGTTACCCCACCACCATCTGATGAGTACGATTTTGTCTTCCCTGAAGGACTATCTAGCTACACGGCGGGCACAAAAGTGCTTGCCAGCGACGGGGGCATTTATCAATGTAAACCTTTCCCATACTCTGGTTACTGTATGCAGTGGAAAGAAAGCGCAAACCATTACGAGCCTGGAATAGGTTCACACTGGGAGATGGCTTGGGATAAAGTCAACTAAATCACCCTTTGAACGTTATGCAAAAGAGTCTCACTATGAGGCTCTTTTATAATCAAACGCAAAAATGACAATTTTCCCGGTCTAAACCATGAACACCAGATAAACTAGTGAGATGCGCTCGCCCCTCAATCAGTCCCATTTCATACCCTTCTAGTAAAACGGATTGTCGCATTGATAAGCGCTGAACATGAAAATTATCTGGTGGGGCAATTACCCTAACATGTGTTCCTGGTGGAGGGTTACGAATAAACTCTAATGATTGATTATAGTTATCTGCACGTCTTAACATCGCATCCGCCATTTTGGGGTGCTCCGCAAACAGTTTCTTCATCAGCCATGTGGTCTTAACTGGCTTTTTGGCATAATTCAGCGGGTGAGAGAGTACTACGGTTATGTCGCGAGCCCCTCGACGATAAGCTTCACGCACTGGGATAGAATCAGCGACCCCACCATCGGTATAACAACCACCAGAAAAACAAGGGGTATGCTTGTAGGCAATCGGTAATGCTGTTGTCGCTTCAATCGCATGGTGAAAATTATCACGTGTCACGCGATAGTAATCTGCCTGCCCTGTATCTACATTTGTTGTCGCTGCGAGAAAAGGAACGCCATTAAACAGTTTATTTTCATCGACGGGATACAAGCGATTAGATTCTTCAAACAACCACTTCACATCGATGAGGTCCCCACCTTTAACGAAGCGAGTCGGGTCAAAAAAGCGTTTGCTTGTGGCCAGCTTAGTAATGACGTTAATACTGCGATGCGGGTAGTCGGTCAAATACCCAATCAAATTTGATGCACCAGCAGATACACCGATTGCAAAATCAAACGGTTTATAACTCTGCTCTAAAAACGCATCTAACACTCCGCTTGCGAAGACGCCTCGCATCGCGCCACCTTCTACTACAATTGCTTTTGTTGCCATATTTCCCCCATTCTCCTTGCCAAAAGAGTAATGAAATTCGTGCAATCACAACAATTGAATATTCTTATTATTGAAATAGGTGAAGTCTATTTATTTCTCTCTTAGAAAATGAAAACTAAAGTTCAAAAAATCCGTACCCGTTAGAAATGTAATTGCGGGCTTAACCAAGGTGGCAAGGTCTAAGAGAAATCTAGGAGAAAACCGTTTTATAGGCTTCGCCCGCGCCATCAATAAACATTTGAGTACCAATAACCGCTAGAATTAAGCCCATCATTTTAGTCACAACATTTAGAGCACTTGGTCCAACCGCTTTGACCAATTTGTCTCCAAACAAAAACAGTACATAGGTGATCACACAAAGGACAGCGAAAGAAACGATAGTAATAATGGTTTGATCGAAACCACCCGCTGTCGCAAAGTTCATCGCGGTAGCAATCGTTCCGGGCCCAGCTAATATTGGCATCGCCAATGGAGACACTGCAATACTCAATGCCGCCCGTTGCTGAGCTGGTGAATACGCCTTCTCTTTGGTTTTCTGATGCGTCGAATCACCTTGAAGCATGTTAAAACCTATCAAAAACACCAAAATACCGCCTGTTATTCGCAATGCATAAAGCGTGATACCAAACAAATCAAAAATTAACTTACCGGCAATAGAAAATATCGCGATGATAATAAATGCAATAAAGACTGAGCGGAGCGCAATGGAACGGATGGTTTCTTTATCTTCATCAGCAGTTAAACTCAAAAAGATGGGGATATTGGCGATAGGGTTCATGATGGCAAAGAAGCCCATAAACACCGTAACTGTATGAACAATGAGTTCTTTCATATTTTCCACTGCATTTAAATTATTGATTCTAAAAACAGTATATACGCTCTCAAACAGAAAGAGTGGTGTATTCTCGATTCGCCTTCACACTTATGCGCCAAGCATTGTTTTTCTTTTGAGATAGTTTACCGACTCATCAAATGTCGCTAAGGTGAGTCTTCAGCCTTTACACGTAACAGGGGATGTTAAGTCACCATGAACAGCACGATTCAAACAATTCTCAATCACCGCTCAATTCGAAAATTCACCTCACAACCGATTGAGAGCGAACAATTAGATGCCATTCTTCAAGCCGGCCTTGCGGCGTCCTCATCAAGCATGTTGCAAGTCGTTTCAATTATCCGCGTGACCGACAAAGAAAAACGTACACTATTAGCTCAATATGCCGGAAATCAAGGGTACGTTGAAAGCGCGGCTGAGTTTTTGGTGTTTTGTATTGATTACCAGCGCCATGCCAGTATCAACCCAGATATTCAAGCTGATTTTACCGAGTTAACACTAATAGGCGCTGTAGACTCGGGGATCATGGCACAAAATTGCTTGCTTGCGGCGGAGTCGATGGGACTAGGAGGCGTGTATATTGGTGGTTTACGAAACAATGCCCCAAAAGTAGACGAATTATTAGGTTTACCTAAAAATACCGCCATTTTATTTGGTATGTGTCTTGGTCATCCAGATCAAGCCCCTGAAGTAAAACCTCGCCTACCTAAGCATGTCGTGGTGCATGAAAATCAGTATCAAGACCTAAGCTTGGATGATATTCAGACGTATGACCAAACTATGCAAAACTACTATGCAAACCGTTCGAGCAATCAAAAACAGAGTACTTGGTCACAAGAAGTCACCAGTAAACTGGCTGGCGAATCACGTCCGCACATCCTTCCGTATTTGAATGGGAAGGGGTTAGCGAAGAAGTGACCATGTCGAAAGACAACAAAACAAAAAAGAGACATGAGTCACATTTTTAATAATCCTATTTAATACAACGAGATAATTAGTCGGTAGACTTTCTTGGTTGTATTTTAGAAAGAAAACACTACATATAGAGCTAATAAACAAAATTTGAGCTAATTGAACAAGTTTTTTATCCGCAATATGAAATCTTGTAAGTGAAAACATAAAAATACGATATTTATTTGGACACTTGCTGCATTACTGTCTATTGCTCTAACCATTGAAATTCATTAGAGTTCATGCCTCCAGATGCAATCAATCCCTTATTGAGCACTTTATAAATAGAAGAAGGTGGTGCTTATAAGGTTATGTTGTGAAGTCTTTTCTGGAAAAGAATGTTGCTACCAGCAACTCGCTCTTTACGTCAGATGAATGAAAAAACATGAATTTCAAACATAAAAAGCTAGCTAGTTTAGTGCTTTCCTCAGTACTTCTTTCTGGATGTACTGTACCCGGTAGTCACCTTTCCACAGATGGAAAAAACTTCGTCGAAGACAGCAATGTTAGTCGCACTTCTGATTTCAATGTTTTTCCACTTACACTTGATAAAGTATCTCAACTTAAAATTTTGGGGATAGAAGCCAAATCCAACCCTGAACTAGATCGCCAACTTAGCTCTTATGAGTATGAGGTTGGCCCTGGAGATATACTAAACATTACTATTTGGGATCACCCAGAACTAACTATTCCTGCTGGTTCTTATCGCAGCTCTGCTGAAGCGGGGAACTGGGTACATGCTGATGGCACTATCTTCTATCCATATATAGGTATTGTTGAAGTTGCGGGTAAAAACGTTCGTCAAATTCGTGCTGATATTTCTCGCCGATTAGCAAAGTACATAGAAAGTCCTCAAGTGGATGTCAGCGTAGCAGCTTTTCGTTCGAAAAAATCCTACATTACTGGTGAAGTAAGTAATCCTGGACAACAACCAATCACCAACATCCCACTCACCTTGTTAGATGCAATTAACCGTGCAGGTGGATTAGCCGAAAACGCCGACTGGAAAAATGTAACACTGACAAGAAACGGCATAGTTGAAAACATATCTCTTTATGCGCTGATGCAAGAAGGCGACCTCACTGAAAATAGGCTACTTCAACCAGGTGATATCATCCATGTGCCAAGAAATGATTCACAAAAGGTTTTCGTTATGGGTGAAGTTAACGATCCTAAACTACTGAAAATAGATCGCGCTGGCATGAGCCTTACGGAAGCTCTGAGCAACGTTGGCGGTATTAATCAGATATCAGCGGATGCGACAGGTGTATTCGTAATTAGGAGGTCACAAGACGCAGGTTCACTGGGCGACATATATCAACTTGATGTCTCCGATGCGGCAGCGCTCGTTATTGGTACTGAATTTGCTCTGAAACCGTATGACATCGTTTATGTCACTGCGGCGCCTATCAGTCGTTGGAATCGCGTTATTGCACAACTAGTACCTACCATCTCAGGCTTCAATGAACTTACAGAAGGCGTCCTTCGAGTCAGGACTTGGCCATAGAAAAAGCATTCTGAAGGGCTTGTTTGAACATAAACAAGTCATTCAAACGTTGTCTATAAGGAGCAAAACATGTTTTCGAACATTCTTGTCGTGTGTGTAGGTAATATTTGTCGCTCTCCCACAGGAGAGCGGTTACTACAGCAACTACTCCCAGATAAACAGATTTCTTCGGCGGGTATTGCCGTAGAAAAAAGTCGCCTAACCGGAAAGCCAGCAGATGAAACCGCCAGACTTGTCGCGTCAGAACGTGGTATCTACCTGCTAGACCACAAAGCGCAGCAGCTAACCGCTAAGTTGTGCGCAAAACAAGACCTAATATTGGTGATGGAACAAGGTCATATCGATGCTTTGACGGAGCTGGTACCAGAGGCTAGAGGTAAAACAATGTTATTTGGTCACTGGATAGGTTCCGTGGATATTCCAGATCCATACAGACAGAGTAGAGAAGCCTTTGAGCATGCATTATCTCTGATTGAAAATGCTGCTCATGCATGGGCAAAAAAAATATAAATTCAGATCACTTGGCGAAATAAAAAATAATGGCTAACCAAACAATACAACCATCTGCTCTTGCTGATGATGAGATCGACCTAGGCAAGCTCTTCGGCATATTGATAGACGCGAAATGGTTTATCATCAGTATTACACTCTTTTTTGCAACATTAGGTATCGCGGTCGCGTTGCTATCAACTCCGATTTACAAAGCCGACGCGTTAATACAAATCGAAAAGAAAAGTTCAGGTGGTATTTCGGCGATGGTCGGTGACATGGGAGAACTCTTTTCTGCCGAATCATCTGCAACTACAGAGATTGAAATAATTAAATCGAGAATGATTCTTGGCGATACCGTTGATAAGTTTAACTTAACAACCATTGCCACTCCTGATTACTTACCTTTTGTTGGTAAAGGTCTAGCACGAATCAACGGTACTCAAAACTACATTTCTTTGACCACGTTTGAAGTACCTCGAACGGCTAAAGGATTATCTCATCAACTGATTGCTACAGACATCGAGAAAGGTCAATTCAGCTTGATGCTTGAAGACCAAATGGTACTTTCTGGTTCAGTTGGTCAACTAATTGAGATGAATGGCTATCGTGTAAAAGTGAACCAGCTCAATGCTCAAAATGAAGATACTTTTACAATAAGTAAAATAAGCAAGTTAGATGCTATCCACAAGTTAGCCTCACAACTTTCTATTTCAGAGAGAGGTAGCCAAACAGGTATTGTATCTCTAAGTATTGAAGGTGAATACCCAGACCACAATCAGCTTGTTTTAAATGATGTTGTTCAAAACTATTTTTTGCAGAATGTTAGAAGAAACTCAGCTGAAGCTGAGCAGAGCCTCAACTTCCTTAAAGGTCATTTACCCGAGATTAAGGACAAGCTAACTATTTCAGAAGATACATTGAACAGTTTTAGACAAGAAAACGAATCTATCGATTTAAATCTCGAAGCACAATCTACTCTAAAAGTGATGGTGGCACTTGAAGCCCAACTTAATGAGCTAACATTTAAAGAAAGTGAAATCAGTCAAAAATTCACCCAAGACCACCCAGCTTATAAATCGCTGTTAGACAAACGTCAGACATTACTACAAGAGAAAGAGCGTCTTAACAAACAAGTTCAAAAACTGCCAAAAACACAGCGCGAAGTCTTGCGTATGACTCGTGATGTCGAAGTAAACCAGCAAATCTACATCCAACTTTTGAATAAAGTTCAAGAGCTAAATATCATAAAAGCTGGCACCGTAGGTAATGTGCGTATTATTGACAACGCACAATCTTACGCAATTCCTATTAAACCGAAAAAACCTTTGATTGTAGTTTTGGCTACTCTTCTAGGAGGCATGGTAGCTGTCGCATTTGTTCTGGTAAAAACCGCGTTTCATCGTGGAGTGACTTCTCCTGATGAAATTGAGCAAACTGGAATATCTGTATATGCAAGTGTTCCAAAATCAGCACAACAATTGGAAGTTGCGAACAAGCTAAAACGTAAAAACAACAAAGACTTACTTCTTTTAGCAAATGCCAATCCAGCAGATCTATCAATTGAAGCACTACGTGGACTTCGAACCAGCTTACACTTCGCAATGTTGGAAGCCAAAAACAATGTCTTAATGATTTCAGGCCCAGCGCCTTCCATAGGTAAGACGTTCGTATCAACTAACTTTGCTGCAGTTGCGGCTAAAACGGGTCAAAAAGTCCTTTTGGTGGATGCTGACATGCGAAAAGGTTATTTACAGCAATGTTTTGGCCTCACAGCAGAGCAAGGGTTATCTGACTTACTAAGTGGAAAAATTGATCGAGCAACCGCAATCAAGCCAAGTCAAGTTGAAAACTTGGATGTGGTTACTCGTGGTCAAGTACCACCAAATCCGTCAGAACTTCTTATGCACCCTCGCTTCAAGAGCTTTGTTGACGAGATGTCTGCACAATACGATCTAGTCATCATCGATACGCCGCCTGTACTCGCAGTTACCGACCCAAGCATTGTTGGCGCGCTTGCAGGAACAACTCTGATGGTCGCTCGTTTTGATCAAACGACTTTGAAGGAGATTGAAGTCGCGCAAGGTCGCTTCGAGCAATCAGGCGTTGAAGTTAAAGGTGTGATTCTCAATGCAGTTGAGAAAAAAGCATCTAACTCATACGGCTATGGATACGGCTACTATAACTACGCGTACAAAAGCGAATCATAACTTGAATTTAGATCGCTAATTAAACCAAATATGACAAAGCCCTGCTAGAAACAGCAGGGCTTTTTCTATTGCACTCTTAATTGCTTGTACGTAATCAAACTAAGCAAGACAAAGAATATTGGGTCACTCCAACCAAAACCGACAAATACTCCGATAATGCCGGCATAGGTAGTAATCACTGCCCCTAAGCCATTAGTAATCAATAATGCTTTAAACAGCTGTTTCGCAGTATGCCCTGATTCCACATTACGTAACATCAAACTCACCGCTGCGATTCCACCTAAAAAGATCGAAGTATGCTGCGATAAAAACAGCGCGTACTGGTCGTTAATTTGTACTCCATACATCGGCCACATTATGGTTGGTACAAAAAACAACGCAAAAGCGAATACCGTATATACGACACCATGAACGGTTAGAAAAGTGCGGTTGGTCATCATCTCCTTATCCTCTAATAGGCCCTTGATTGAGCGTCGTTAACGGCACATTGATATCGAAAATTTGACCTCGTACTTCGACTACGCCCATTTTTCGTAAGCGTGCGGCATGCATTTCGAGATAAGCTTGCGCCGTGGCTTCATCTTCAAAAAGATAGATACCACCACCGAGTTTGTCTTTTTCGCTTTCCGTCCAGATTTTCCAAATCATGCCCGGCTCTTGGTTAATCGACTTAGCTAAGTCGACCAGAGCATTCGACATCTCGTCACCAAACGGACCATGAAATTCAAAATCAACTTGCAATAATTTCGCCATCTTGAGTCTCCTCTTCTTATTGACTCGTTTTCGATGACAAGATTATTACCTTTATAAAACTGACAGAAAAGTTCATAATTTCGCCATTAACTGTCTAAAAAATTGACTCATGAGACTAAAAACGACCTTAGAACAATGGCAAACGCTACAAGCGATTAATCAAGAAGGCAGCATTCAATCCGCAGCTTTACTGCTCAACAAGAGCCATACCACATTGATCTACTCGGTGAGGAAGTTAGAAGACCAACTTGGTATTCAACTTATCGAAGTACGAGGGCGCAAAGCGGGTTTGACAGAGCACGGCAAAACCATACTGCGTCGTGCACAATCCATGCTTGAACAAGCGCGGGAACTAGAAGTCATCAGCGAGCAGTTAAAAAGTGGGGTGGAATCTCAAATCACGGTCGCAGTAGATCATCTTTGTGACCCTTGTTGGCTTTATGCACCACTCAGTCAATTTTTGGAGGACAACAACACGACCTCCGTTCAAGTGGTTGAAACGTCACTGAGCAAAACAACCGAAATGGTCGTAAATGAGCTCGCTGACATCGCAATCATCAACTTACCGATAACCAACTACCCTGCCGAAGCATTTGGCGTAACAACCATGCTGCCTGTAATCGCAGCACACCATCCACTCGCTAAAAAGCCGCATGTTTCCATCGACGATTTTGCAACCACCAGCCAAATTGTCATCCGTGACTTAGGTGATTCAGACAAAACGAAAAGAGATGTGGGTTGGTTACGCGCACGTCAGCGTATTACCGTCGATAACTTCGACCACGCTTTTCACGCCGTAGAGCAAGGCGTTGGGTTTTGTCGGCTACCAGCGCACTTAGTCTCAGCCCGAAAGAGCGATAAAATTAACGTATTGGAGCTCGAACACTCCCATCAATATCAAGTTGCGCTGCACCTCACTTTGCCCAAAGGAGCCAAAAGTGGTCCTGCGACTCAAGCGCTTTATCGTATTTTACTCAAAAGTGTAGAAACTCGAGTCTAGCAACAGTGGTATTGAGTTGAATCGCTAGTGTTATCGCCTATTGATTCTCCCTAAACATAGAGAAACGGCCATTTTGTGACGCTACACTCTCACAAAAGGTTGCACGAAGGATAGCGACCACCTACTATCACTCTGCTCATGCCTAAAGCACCCAATACTCGCGGAAAGAACTCGGTTCACGGCAATATCCTCACCTGCTTGGTTTAGCAGGCACAATCTGTTTTTACCTTCTTTTTAGCTTCTATTTAGGCGAGTGTGGAAGAAATAAGAAAGGTGAAATATGAACTCTACAAATAGCTTCTCGATCAATATCAATCAGCAAAAATCCATTGCTAAAAAAAGGCTCAAAGCTATCCGCCTATACGATGACGCCACGTTGGAGTTAGTTAAGCGATTTCACTCCAAACCAGAATCTTTGGCTCCCAATACAATTCAATTGGCTGACGTTCAACATGCACTCGCAAGAGAACTGGGCTTATCCAGTTGGAGTAAACTAAAAGCTCATGTCGAAGAGCTAGAAGCGCACAAACTAGCCATCAAAGAACAAAAACCGCCCCTAGATGCAAAAGTAAAAACGCTACACGTTCGTTGTGGCCACGACATTCAACAACAACTTAAAGCCAGCGGATTTGAAGGGACATTTTTAGCCCTGATCGATCCGCTTTGTATTGGCCCCATACCAGCAACACCGCAGAACTTCCTTGCCATTCGTGCCCAATATGTCGTAGAGACTCTGCTGCCCGTGATGAAGCGTGAAGACTCGGTTCAAGATATAGTCACATTGGAACAATCAAACCTCGATCTGTTGCAAAGTGATGTATTTGAACGAATCGTCTTTTGGGTCGAACATGACAGTTATGATCAATTGATGCTAATTCGTGCTCTAACACAGTTAGAGAATGTAGAGAATAAAGTGATAGAGATCATTGAGTTGAACCAGTTCCCGGGCACTGAACGATTCATCGGCTTTGGGCAGTTGCCTGAAGAAGCTATTCGTTCTTGTTGGCGATACCGTAAACCTGTGACAGCAAAATTATTCAGTCAGGCTAAACGGTGTTGGCACGCTATTACATCACCGACACCTATTTCCATAGTTAATTTGATTCAGCAGCATAACCTGGATTGCTTGCCCAATATATTCAACGTGCTTAAACGCCATTTGCAAGAGTTACCTAATTCACAAACTGGATTGAGCTTGACACAACACCTCGCACTAAAGGTTTTGAGCTCGCAAAATCGTTCAATTCCCATCAAAGATTGGTTTGAGCAATATCAACAACTAGAACCTCTTCCTTACCTAGGAGACGTGATGTTTTACGCGTTACTCCTCCCTCTAGCACAGTGTCAAACACCTTTGATCACGATTGAGTCACGTGAAAGGCACTGGTGGGAACAAAGCGTCCGTATCACTGAGGCTGGCAAGCAGTGTTTGGAAGGCTTAATACGAGCGAAACAATGCTATTGGGTTGGAGGGATTAAAAATACCAGTCAAAGTTATTGGAGCTGGGATCACCTCCAACTAACTACACTTGCCAACCATCATTGAGTTGACAAATATGAAAGCATAAAGGGTTCGTTGGCTCTGATGAACACTCAATACTAAATTATCCCTAAAGAAGCGACCGCTAGTCTGAATACAACTTAAATAGTTATGCAGAAATGCATCCACTCAAAGAGAGTATGCACTCTATCTCTTATTAAAATTTATTGTAAATCCTCTTTGTTATCGGTTGTATATTCGATAAAAGTGTTAAAATACAAACTTTTTATCCAGCCAACTCGTTAATATTTGGTTAAAATTCCATTTTTATTAGTGATAAAGTTCACATCTATTAACCATTTAGAGGATTATTCTTTCGTATTTTCTCACTCCGCTGCTAATCTGCTCGCCGCTTTGAAGTGAACTCAAGGTGCATAACTATAAGGAGTGTTCTCATGAATACCAAGAAACCGATGTCGCTTACCAGCCGCGTAATTTTAGGTATGGTTGCGGGTATCTTGACAGGATTTGCAATTCGCACACTTTTTGCCGACAACGGATTTGTCGACGCATACATTGTTAATGGATTATTCGAAGTTGGTGGACAGATCTTCGTTGCCAGCTTAAAAATGCTTGTTGTACCGCTAGTATTTGTTTCGTTAGTTTGTGGTACTAGCTCTCTCAAAGACCTTTCTACACTGGGTCGCATGGGTGGTAAAACCCTCGCTTTCTACGTTACAACAACGGCTATCGCGATTACGCTTGCTCTAACTATGGGTACTCTGTTCCAGCCAGGTGCTGGCGCTGACCTAACCGCAGCAAGTTCATTCAAATCAGCAGAAGCACCATCTTTGGGTCAGGTGATCATCGATATGTTCCCAACCAACCCTATCAGTGCGATGGCTGAAGGTAAAACCCTGCAAGTTATTGTGTTCGCGGTACTATTTGGTATCGCGATCAGCGCAGCAGGCAAACCTGGTGAACGTATTGCAGCGTTCTTCGCTGATCTGAATGAAGTGATCATGAAACTGGTTGCGATTTTGATGAACTTGGCGCCTTATGGTGTGTTCTTCTTAATGGCGAAGCTATTTACTGGTCTTGGTCTGGGCGCAATCGTCAATCTGGCAGAGTACTTCTTAGTACTGGCGGGGACGCTTGTCCTGCACGGCCTAGTCACTTACAGCTTAATGTTAAAAGGTTTCACTGGTCTAAATCCAATTACGTTCCTGCGTAAGATGGAAGACGCGATCATGTTTGCTTTCTCGACCGCATCATCAAACGCGACGATTCCAGTGACAATGGAAACAGCAAAGCACCGCATGGGTGTTGAGAACCGTGTATCATCGTTCACAGTACCACTTGGTGCAACCGTGAACATGGACGGTACGGCGATCATGCAGGGCGTAGCAACTGCGTTTATTGCTCAAGCTTTCAATATTGATTTAACTATGGGCGATTACCTAATGGTTATCATGACGGCAACTCTGGCGTCTATCGGTACCGCAGGTGTTCCTGGTGTGGGTCTTGTCATGCTTGCTATGGTATTGAACCAAGTTGGTCTGCCGCTTGAAGGTATCGCGCTCATCATGGGTGTTGACCGTCTACTTGATATGATTCGTACCGCAGTAAACATCACCGGTGACAGCGCAGTGACTATCATTGTTGCTAAATCGGAAGGCGCTCTGGATGAAACTCGCTTCAACGATCCAAAAGCTGGGGTCGCAGAAGAAGAAGTGCATCTGAAACGCGCGGAAGCTTAAACCCTTCCAAACTCAATTATCCTGTCTAAATGAAAGCCCCGATGGAAACATCGGGGCTTTTGTTTTATCTGCAATCTAAAGAATAGGTCATAGCTGCCCTACTCCGTCATCGAACTCAGCTTTTCTCTCGCTTGTTCTTCATGCTCGTCGGTGATGGCATTGCCGACCGAGTTCGCCGCTAGCGTCAGTGCTGCCATGTCATCGGTAAAGCCGACACCAGCTAGTACATCTGGCACCATATCAGTGGGGAGAACAAAGTAAGCTAACGCGCCACCAAGGATCGCTTTGTGGCGAACAGAAGTATTGGAATCTGCCATCGCAAGCCATGATTTGATGCCCATAACCGCAATCTCTTCGCCTGCTTTCTTGACGGAATTTTTCATTTTGCGCCAGAAGGTTTTCTCATCTGGTGCTTGCATCGTTTGGTCTAAGACGTCATCGGGCGCCGAATTTACAGACATGCTTGTGGTCATCGTGCCTCCTAAATTTATGACTGTGGCATAGATATTAAGGCGATGAACCTGAACGTAGGATTAATAGCGAGTAATGATAATGAAAAAAGGAAACAAAATGGCTAGATAAAAAAATCCCCAAACCGAAGTCCGGGGATTATTGCTTTGGAAACAAAAAGTTTTGGAAATCAAAAGTCTTGGAAACCAAATGGTTTGAAACCAACAGCTTTGGGAACCAAGCTTTAGAAGCAGAATGCCTTATTGAGCAATCTTCTCCAATACACGCATCAGCATTTTGATACGTGGTTCAATAGACTCAAGCAACAAGTACTCTTGGTCACTGTGGAAGCCTGCACCGATAGGCCCTAGACCATCCAAAGTTGGAACGCCTAGAATCGCCGTGTTGTTTGCATCAGAGCCACCACCGACTTCCTTCCAATTGATGTCGATAGCCAGTTCACTTGCCGCTTCTTCAACTAGCATCATCAGGCTTTCTGTTTGTGGGCTTGGCACCATAGAAGGCTTATACGCTTCACGAACCAACTCGATGCTCACGCCATCAACGAATGGTGTTTCCAGCATGCCATTTAGCTTGCTATCGACATCATCGTACTCTTCGTTGCTCCAGAAACGCACATCCACGATCGCTTCAGCATGTTCCGGAACTATGTTCGCGCCGTTACCACCAGAAACAATACCGACGTTCAGCGTAGTACCAGATTCAAAGTTGGTCATTGCATTGACAGCCAGAATCCAATTCGCCATCTCAGTGATTGCGCTGCGGCCATTCTCTGGCTCGTTACCTGCGTGAGCTGCAACGCCATTAAAGGTCATTTTGTAGCGAGCCATGCCTTTACGCGCTTTCACTAGACCACCGTCTGCACGTGCTGCTTCTGCAACCAGTACATTCTTAGCATTTTTCGCTATTGATTGAATCCAATCCACAGAGTCCAGAGAACCCGTTTCTTCATCTGGGTTCATGCAGATAGCGATAGACAGCTTATCCAACACCGCTTGGTCTAGATTGCGCATCGCGTATACGATGTTCAGCAAGCCAGATTTCATGTCCGAGACGCCCGGTCCGTAAGCTTTCTCTGCATCTTGAGACATTGGACGAAGCTCAGCAGTACCTACAGGGAACACTGTATCCATATGACCAATCAGCATCACGTCGATTTGCTCAGCTTCCGGCTTGTTTCGAACTTCGAGACCGATGCCCGCTCTACCACAGTCGATGCGTTTTACGCTCCAACCTGACATCGCTTGGTACTTCTCTTCAAATTGAGAAGCGATGAACTCGATACCATCAGTGGTGTAAGTGCCACAATCCACATTGATTAGCGGACGTAGCTCTTCTAGATATTCATTTAGAGAGAATTGCATGACTCACTCCTAGACAAACAGATTCATCACCAGCATTGCGCCAAACGCGTTCAATACTGAGATTGCAATCATAACTGGGATGTAACGACCTTCAGTACCAATTGGCCCCATGATACGACCCATGTACTGAACTTGAGAGCCCATTAGGTAGATAGCAGGCGCTAGAATCGCAATGTGCGTACCGTTAAGGATACCTTGGTCAAATAGCGTGATTACTACGCCAACCGCGCCGCCCATCGACATCCAAGCACCGATCAATACCGCTGCTGCTTCACCCGGAAGACCAAACACCGCCATGATTGGAGAAAACACAGTGCCCATCAGATCCAGCGCGCCTGTGATTTGAAGTGCTTTGATGATAACGAACGCCATCAATACGTTAGGAACCGTAGAAGTAGTCGCAATCACCCAGCCTTTCTTTGCACCTTCGACGAAGATATCCGTCACCATTGGTTTTTTCGCTTTAACGTCACCCATTATGCCGTCTCCTCTTTTAGGTTCTCTGATTTGTTTTGGTCTTGCTTGTCTTCTTTACCTTCCGTCATGTTTAGGTAGATACGGAACAGGTTCGCACCGATGATCTTGAATGCGAACATCACCACAACCGCTAAACCAATAGAAGACGTTACCGCTAGAGAGCCGTCAGCCATCGTCAATGTGAACAGCACAGCGCCTGATGAGAAGAAGTTCACGATGGTTGCACCTGCAGTGAACTGGAACATAGTAAATACATCCGTTTCACGCTTAGTTAGGTGACCTTCATCTTTTAGCTGACGCGTCATAGCTGCACCTGCATCGGTACTTTGTAGAGAAGCAATCAGAGCCAGACCAGAGTTACCAGGGATACCCATTAGAGGACGTAGAAGAGGAGTAAGAAGCTTACGAGCAGCTTCGAGCGCACCGTAGTGCTCAAGTACGTTGATCATACCTAATGCGAACATAACGGTTGGAATCAAAGTTAGTGCGAAAATGAAACCGTCACGAGCACCGCTACCACCAGTACCGCGGAAAGAGGTAGTCGCAGCTTGAACCGCGCCATCCGCACCTTCCGTTACGCCGTAAGCCACTTTACCGAAAGAGCCATTAAGCGTTGTAAAGTCGAATACACCGTACCATTCGTTGGATTGCATCAGACCAGAAAAGAACACAACCGCAAACGCGAGTGCAATGTAACACCCGATCGTCACCTTGCGTTCAGCATGAACAGGGCTTGTCATAAATTCACCTATGTATGTGGAACAGAACGCATAGATGATCCCTTGAACGACGTGCTAGAGAGATGATCAAAATCAATCCATTTACCGAACAATCATGTCACTCAATTATGAAGTTTTATTTTATGATTTGAATCACATTTAAAAGATAATAAATATTTATGACCAAGATAAGGTAGATTTATCTAACTATCAGCAAATCTCATCCATTAACAAAACAAACCAAAATTATGAACAAGTTTGTTATTAGCCACACCTTCGACGTGCTTCATGGTTTGTTGCTTATTTGAGATTTCTTGACCAAAAATTAACAAAAGTTCCGTGTAATTTATTTTAGGGTGGTTCGGTCATTACTTAGAGACTTACTCAGGGTTTGCCTTTTGCTTCGATCACAATCCAACATCGCTCGATGGACACTTGCCCTTGTGGCTTGGGTTATCGTGATCTGTTTAAGTAAAAATGCAGGCTTCTACCAATCTTGCCCTCTGATTGGCGTGCAAGTGACAGCTGAACACGCTGCTGCGCAGCAACAAAAGAGCGAGAAAGGGCTGACTAAGCAGTGTGAATTGTCTGAAAAGCTGATTCAGGTTTCACAAAACCATCTCGACAGCTTCATTGTGCCCTTATTCCTATTTGCGTTCGTCTTGCTATCTATCACTAGCACCGACCGTAATGCTTTCCGCCATCATACCGAGCCGATACCCGACAAATATCGGGTGCACCTCAAGCTATGTGTGTTTAGAGAATAAAACCCGATTGCTCTTCTTCCCCAAATCAATTGTTTTATTTTTAATCACTTCGCGACAAAAACCGCGAAGAAAGAGAGTTTTAGGAAATATCATGAAATTCACACGCACACTATTAACTGTGGCTATCGCGCTGGTACCTCTATTTTCACACGCAGCAGAAAAAACGTCAGAAGAGAAGCTGCAAGAAATTACTCAACTACTGAAAGAAAACCCGCAGATCCTCGATTCACTGCATCAGAACCTGCAAGACTACGTCGCTTACCAAAAAACGTTTAACGCAACTTTGGATGAAGCGCGCGCCTATCTTAACGATGGCAAGCACTCTTACTTCGGTGCAGAGAACCCAGAACTGACGATCATCAACGTAACCGATTACAGCTGTCCTTTCTGTAAGCGTCTTGAAGGTGAGCTAGTGAAGGTAGAGAAAGAATATCCGCAGGTAAAAGTGCTGAACATGACGGTATCGTTCAAAGAACAGTACGAGAAGAACGGTTACAACTCGGCAAGTTACGCATTGAACGTATGGCAGAACCAACATGACAAGTACAAAGAAGTGCACGACTTGTTGGTGAAGAAGCCGGGTCCACATGATGCAAGTTCACTACAAAAAATCGCTAAGAAAACCGGCACAGAAGCACAGCTTGTCGACGACAAAGAGACCAAAGCGTTGTTGGATAAAAACTACGAGTACTTCACTCGCTTAGGTCTACGAGGCACACCAGCGATCATCATTAATGACCAAGTCATTCCGGGTTATGTACCTTTCGAAGAGCTTGAGAAAGTCATCGACCAAGAGCTAAAGAAATAACTATCGAAATAGATAGTTATTAGGGTCTGTTGACCTTTCGCGGTTAAATTTTGTTCGAGATAAAATCGTTTTAGGCGAGGCAAGGAGTATGTCGCCTAGTCACTCTAAGCAAGTGCGCCTTAACAAAGCATAAAACGATTTTAGCCGAACCCTTTGGGCAGTGTTTGTTGGTCATTTCTACTGCGTTATCGACTTCTTATGTAGGCTAGCTACATAGCAAAGTCTCTGTCTTGTATAAATACCCAACAATTCGCTGCAAAAATCAGCTCGAAAGGTCCACAGACCCTAGAATAGATAAGTAAACATCAAAAACAACAAAGCCCTTCCCTGAGAACTCAAGAAAGGGCTTTTTCTATCTAGGCTTAAAACAAAGTTCTAACTACTTGTCACGCCCCACAAACGCCACAACGACTTTGTCATTGCCAAGCGAGCGAGAGAACACGTATGCGCCTTCTTGTTCAATCACGTGATGCTGACCTGCACCAATCGCTGGATGCGCTTTCCGGAACTGACCAAGGGTTTGCCAATGCTTGAGCAGCGCTTGCTTCTCATCCGATAGCTTCCATACCATGTCAGAGCGTGTGCCTTGGTGGAAATCGTCCGCGTAAGGACCAATGTTACGACCCACTTCGTCACCGTAGTAAACCTGAACAGCACCAGGGCTTAGAAGCAGTGCATTCGCTGCGTTACGCTGCATGCCGTAATCTTTGAAGCGAGAAAAGAACAACTCCGTATCGTGAGAAGACATGTAGCTCACAGGGTTAAAGTCTTTCTCATTGGCGATAGTATCTGCATAGCTTTGGTAGGTGTCTGCCATTTGGCTGAAACACGCCGCGCCTTTGTCTAACTTCTTCTGCATGTCGAAGTTAATCAACGCATCAAAGCCATCGTCAAAGTAAGGGCTGCGATAAGCGGTATGTCCCCATACTTCACCCATCATCCAGAATGGCTGACCTGACTTACCGTTCTCTTTACGCCACTGCTCAAGACTGCTTGAAGCCTCTTCTTTCAAGCGTTTCCACACATCGCCTTCAACGTGCTTCACCGTATCGACACGGTAGCCATCAATACCAAAGCGCTTCACCCAATCAGTTTGCCACTCAATCAAGTAATCCGAGACGGTGTAATTGTCACGCGCCTCTACGCGAGTACCAGGGTTATCCAATAGCCACTGCGCAGGCTTCACGGCTTTGTCTGATTCGGTAATAAAATCAGGCAAACCCGCCAATGACATAGTGATATCACTGCTGCCCGGAGCTGGGTATCCCGGTAGACCTGTTCTTATCCAGTCACCGCCCCACCATTTCGCCCAGTTTGGACTCTGGTAATCAATATTCTGGTGGTAGCTATGCCAATTTTCACCCGCTTTTGGTTGCCAATCCCCCCACTTCTTAGGTAGTTCAGCGTTTGGTTTTAACACCTCAATACCATCAAATTGCAAATCGGCTAACGTTGAGTAACCAGTGTGGTTGATTACTGCGTCCATCAAGACTTTAAGGCCACGTTTATGTGCCTCTTCCACCAGCTTTTTAAGATCAGCTTCGTTACCGAAGTTCTCATCAATCTTGGTAAAGTCACGCGTCCAGTAACCGTGGTAAGCGTAAAATGGGAATGAGCCGCTATCGCCGCCGCCCACAAAACCGTGTACTTGCTCAACGATTGGCGACAACCAAATTGCATCTGTACCTAGGCTCTTTATGTAATCTAGCTTTTCGATCACACCTTTTAGGTCACCACCGTGAAAGGTACCAACCTCTTCTTTACCGTCTTTCTTGCGACCATAGCTGTTATCATTGCTGGTATCGGCATTGTTGAAACGGTCGACCATCACGAAGTAAATATTGGCATTACGGTAATCAAACGGTACTGCTTCTTTGGTTTTCTTCACTGGCTCTAGTAGCACCAAACCGCCTGAGTCTTTGCTTGGCGTCAGCGATACTTGCTGATCTTTTACTTCGACCATTTGACCAGAATAGGCATCACGCAACTTGGTGCCATCGGGGAAACTGTCACCCAGCGCGATGGTGACTTCGCCGCCTTGGTAAACCTCACATTGCACTTGTGGGATTGGGCGTTTGAATTCAGTCTTGGCGGCTTTCTTAGGTTCACGCTTGAAGCGCAGTGTTTTCGCTTCCACATCAAAAGCAAAAGAGTAATCGCCAGTAAAACGGATTTTTAACGGCAGTTCTGTTGGTTTTCCGCAGTTCAGCGCGATAGTTTTGTTGAATTTGACCTTCTGGCCATCAGGCGCGACACAGTCGCCTTCAACACCCGTGATTTTGAGCGTGTATCCGTCTTTGGTTAAGGGCACAACCAAAGGCTGCTCTGCACTTAACGGAAAGTCACGGCTGTTGGTCGTGGTAGAAATGGTGATGTTTGGCTCGGCGATGGCACTTGCCGATGCAAGCAATAAGGTAGTCGTAATCAGATTCAGTTTCATCGTTCAGTCCATTGGTTGCGCATAGGCGCAGTATTCGTGTTGTAGTTTTATTCACACTAATAGTAAATGGATGAAAAACTGAGCGCATCATTCTGAAAAGCTACGCCCTAAAGCTTGTGACGCTTCACATTTTGCTTTTATGGGGGCGTAGTTCTACTTATGAGCAGGGTAAAAAGGAGTTTAAAGCTGAACGCTACCAAGGTTACGCATTTGTCTCATCGCCCAATTGACGCGGCTGATGGTGTAAGAAGTCTGAGGGTAAACTTTGATGCGATACGGATTTGGCAGCACCACCGCAAGCCTTGCTGCTTGGCGTGTTGAAAGTTGTTTAGCAGGAATACCAAAGTAGTTTTGCGCAGCGGCTTCCGCGCCATAAATACCTGGACCAAACTCCACCACATTCAAATACACTTCAAGAATGCGTTTTTTACTCCACATTGCTTCCATCAGCAGAGCAAAATAAAGCTCATACGCTTTGCGCACATAAGAGTGTGAAGGAAACAGAAACACGTTCTTTGCAGTTTGCTGAGTAATCGTGCTCGCACCGCGAGAGGGACCGCTCTCGCCAGACTCTGAGATCACTTTAAACAAGGAATCAAAATCCACTCCGTAATGGGTCGGGAACTTTTGATCTTCTGTCGCAATCACGGCCAGTTGAATGTGTTTAGAAATATCACTCAAAGGCACCCATTCATTTTGACTCTCTTCAGGAAATCCTTCAGGAGGAGAAATTATGCGGCTGATCTTCCATCCCCAAATTGGTGGATCGATGTATTTCACTATGCCAACGAGCATCACTGGTAAAAGCAAAAGCACCAATAAGATATTGAACAGAAGGGATTTAATCTTTCTCAAAGTCCGACCTAGCCTGATTTCATAAAACAATATGATGCAAGTATAGAGTATGCAGTCTGTTTATCGTTAGTGAAAACTTGGTTAAAAAAAGCCCGATTTACAATGTAAAACGGGCTTAGAATTTGATTAGACTAAATTATTTGTGCAGCTTGTAGAACACGGTTGAAAGTGGAGGCAAACGAAGCTCAAGTGATTGAGGCAGTGATTCACTTTCGACTTGTTCCGTTTTCACACTGGTCAGCACTTTAAAATCGCTTCCGCCGTATTTGCTGTCGTCCGTGTTCAGCAGCAGTTCGTATTGACCTGCATTTGGAACACCTAAACGGAAACGCTCGTGTGGTACGGGCGTAAAGTTGGTGATGATGAGAATACGCTCACCCTCTTTACTGATACGCTCGTGCGCTAGGATGCTTGCATCTGCCTCGTCTTGTAGACGCCACTCAAAACCAGCAGGAGCACAATCTTGATCGTGCATCGCCGCTTCATTTCGGTACAAGTGGTTCAAATCGCGCATCAGCTTTTGAACGCCTTGATGACGTTCGTATTCCAGCAAGAACCATTGCAACTGATCATCGTGGTTCCACTCCGCCGTTTGGCCGATTTCCGCGCCCATGAAGTTCAGCTTTTTGCCCGGTTGACCATACATATAACCGTAGTATGCACGTAGGTTTGCGGTTTGCTGCCATTCATCGCCCGGCATCTTGTTATGGATAGAGCCTTTTCCGTACACCACCTCGTCGTGAGAGAGAGACAAGACGTAGTTTTCGCTGTGCGCATAAACCAGCGGGAAGGTGATGGTATTGTGGTGGTATTTACGGTGAACAGGATCTTCTTTGATGTATGAAAGACTGTCGTGCATCCACCCCATATTCCACTTGAAGCCAAAGCCTAAACCACCCATAAAGGTTGGCGCAGACACACCCGGAAACGCCGTTGACTCTTCCGCAATCGTCATCGCATTCGGGAAGTGCTTGTACACTTCTTCGTTCATCCATTTTAAGGTTGCGATTGCGTCGTAGTTTTCGTTGCCACCATCAACGTTCGGGACCCACTGATCGTGGCTACGTGAATAATCGAGATAGAGCATCGACGCAACAGCATCGACACGAATGCCATCAATATGGAATTGTTCAAACCAGTACAGCGCATTCGAGACAAGGAAGCGACGTACATGTTCACGGCCTAAATCGTAAATGTAGGAGTTCCAATCTTGGTGCCAACCGCGACGAGGATCTGGATCATGGAACAGAGGCGTACCATCAAAGTTAGCTAAACCATGATCATCCGATGGGAAATGCGCAGGAACCCAATCCAGCACTACACCGATACCAGCTTGGTGACACGCATCCACGAAGAATTTGAAATCATCAGGTGAGCCAAAACGGCTAGTTGGTGCAAACAAGCCAACAGGTTGATAGCCCCATGAACCATAGAATGGATGCTCAGACACAGGCATCAGCTCAACGTGGGTGTAGCCCATATCCACAAGGTATGGCACCAACTGCTCCGCGAGTTCGCGGTAGTTCAGGAAATCACCGTTCTCGTCGCGCTTCCATGATCCAGCATGTAGCTCGTAAAACGATAACGCTTCATCACGCTTTTGTGTCACTGCACGGTTTTGCCATTTCGCATCTTGCCATTGGTAACGCTTGTGATCGTAGGTAATGGATGCGAACGATGGGTATTGCTCAGAGTAGAAACCCCAAGGGTCTTGTTTGTGTGGCAACCCTTCCCCATTTGGCCCTTTGAGCTCAAATTTGTATTGTACCCCCTCTTCCAAACCAGGAATGAATAGGCCCCAGATACCGTAGTCTAAGCGTTGCATTGGATGACGACGGCCATCCCATTGGTTGAAGCAACCCACAAGGCTAACAGCAGATGCATGTGGTGCATAAACAAGGAAACGCACACCAGAGATGTTTTCACCGCCACGTTCTAGCGTGACAAAGTGTGCGCCCATGTAGTGATACATGTCTTTTGGCGTATGCAGATGCTCGTACTCTTGGTAGATATTGTGGTACTGGTACGGGTCATCAATAATTTGTTCAACACCATTCCAATCGACCGCTAAACGGTAGTGGGTCAGGTGTAAATCGCGTTGCTCTTTTAAGATGAAACCGCTGTCGCCATCACGCTCAAGCGCCACGCGAGGTTCACCATTAACAAGCAGTTCAACCTTGTTTGCGCCCGGCATCCAAACTCTCAGCGAAGCTTCGTCGTCAATGAAAGGACCCAGCGCCGCAAATGGATCTGAGTAAGCCGCCTCAGCAAGCAGTTCGTATGCGCGTTCGTGTTGTTTCTTTATTTTCTTGGTTTTGGTGGTTTTCAAATCTTTCTCCCTAGAGCCAACATCCTTTTCAAGACCAGAGATCTGAATCAAACATCGGTTTCTCCACAGCCAACGTTGTGAACTCACAAAAAGACTCCGCTTCTCACGTTCGTTGCGTAAACGGCGTCAAAATACAAAAATGCCCGCTATTGTCGCGGGCATAATAACGGTACTTCATCCTAACGGATTGTGTTTTAGGAATGAGTGACCTAGACGGAACTTTCGTACCTCTGAGCTAACAAAATTGGTAATCAGCTCGTCCATCTACGCCACTCTAGGCATCTTACTTACTCGCCTGTGCACGAACTTCAGTAAGGCGTTTAGAAATACGGTTCACATCTTCACGGCTGAAGATTTCATCTAGGTTCATCGACAATTTACGACGCCAGTTTGGATACTCATCCACCGTACCAGGAATATTGACCGGTTGATCCATTTCTAGCCAGTCTTCAAGCTGAACACTAAGCAGTGCAGAGTCACCCGCGGCTACGTGCAGTTGCAGCGCTTCGCTTAGGTATGAATCCATTGGCACGTACTGAGCATCATGACCAATGCCTTCTGGCAAATAGCCATGCCAGCGAACACTGTCTAGAATGCCTTGTTTGCACTTCAAGCGATCAGCGAATAGGCCTTCCAACTGCTGCTCATCAGGGTACAGACCAATCTCACGCCCCATCTTCAAGTCATCACAGTGCCAGAAACCGCGTAGTGTTGGCATATCGTGCGTACACAGCGCAGCCATAGACTGCTCAGCGTAGTGCTTCGGAGAAATAAAGCCACCGTCGTCTTTTGATGTTTCGAAGAAGAAGACTTTGTACGAATGCACACCCGCATCACGAAGGATATCAACGATTTCATCAGGTACAGTACCCAAGTCTTCACCGATTACAGAACACTGATGACGGTGAGATTCCAACGCTAGGATTGCTAGCATATCTTCCACTGGGTAGTACAGGTATGCGCCTTCTGTCGCTTTCTCGCCTTTTGGAATCCACCAAAGGCGAAGCAGGCCAAGTACGTGGTCGATACGCAATGCACCACAATGCTTCATGTTAGCACGTAGCAATTTGATGTAAGCGTCGTAGCCAGTCGCTTCTAAAACCTGAGGGTTAAGCGGAGGCAGACCCCAGTTTTGGCCTAGTGGACCAAGTACATCTGGTGGTGCACCGATGCTTGCATCCAATACTAGCGCGCCTTCATCAGCCCATGTTTCACTACCAGAATCAGCAACACCAACCGCAAGGTCACGGTACAAACCCACAGCCATGCCTTTTTCTTCGGCTAGCGCTTGCGCTTCTTTGATTTGATCGTCTGCGATCCATTGCAGGTACATGTACAAGTGAACACGATCTTGGTTATCCTTGATGTACTTCTGAGTACCAGCTGCGTCGAATGTGCGGTATTTCTCAGGGAATACAGGCCAACCCCACATGTTTGCATCTTCTGCATGTAAATCAGCATGAAGTGCATCGAATGCAGCTTGATGTAGCAAGCTGTCGCCGCCTTTTTCAACAAAGTCCAAGAAGGCACGAGCGCGATCGGTGTTCTTGTCTAAATGGCGAGCTTTAAACTCACTGAATAGCAGCGGAAGAACGCTCATTTTTAGTTGCGAAACTTCGGTGTAATTCACCCAATGAGAGTCTCGCGCTTTTTGTAGACGTTGTTGGAACTCTGCACTACCCACTCGCTGTTGTGCTTCTGCACTTAGCGCGAATTCAGGTACAGAGCTTACGTCGATGTACATGATGTTCAACCAACGACGAGAAGACGGGCTGTATGGGCTTGCCCCTTCTGGATTCGCAGGGAACAGCGAGTGAATAGGGTTCAAGCCAATGAAGTCACCGCCACGAGAGGCAATATCACTCACCAGTTGTTTTAGGTCGCCAAAATCACCGATGCCCCAGTTATGCTGAGTACGCAGTGTGTAAAGCTGGATACTAGGACCCCATAGCTTTTTGTGTTGGTTTAGATCGTCTTGTTTGAAACACGCTTTCGGCGTAATGATCAATGACATCTCGTAAGGTGTTTTACGACGCTTACGACTGATGATCAGTTTGTGATAACCCCAAGCCAAGTTCTTTGGCAATGCAAACACTAGAGGGCCACCCTCAGCACGCTCATCACGAACAATTTGGGACTGAAGATAGCCTTCAAGTACCTCTCCTTGTTCTGTTTCTAAACGCCAGCTGAATTCACTCTCACGAGCACTCGTACCTAGGTTTAGTTCCACTTCGACTGGTTCGCCGTCGCGTAAAACAAGAACAGGGGCTAGTACGTCTTTTTTATGTTTCTTTTCAGCAGAAGCCAGTAGTTTTTCATCACTGCTAGTATCGTAGCCAAGCGAAGCGAGCAAGCGGCGTAGCGTCTCCTCAGACACTTTAGCCTCATCTCCCCAAGCACTGACATAGCTATCAGCCAATCTCGCCATTTCCGCGACTTTCTTTAATGCTGTTTGTTCTTTCATCGCTTTCTCCGAAGGTAATACCAACACCTTCCATGTAGGGTTTTATTGTTATCAATAACTTCTTTTGGAAAATGACCAAAGGTAGCGCTTGGCTACCTTGGTCTTAACTAGGTTCTATTAGCGTTTCACCGCTTCAAGTTTCCAGATATTGTTCACGTAGTCTCGGATTGAGCGGTCTGACGTGAACTTGCCAACAAGGGCGGTATTAAGAATGGCCTTCTTCGCCCAGCCAGCTTGATCTTTATATTGTTCGCTCATGTCTTCGTGCGCTTTCACGTAAGATGCAAAGTCCGCAAGACATAAGTACGGGTCACCGCCGTCTAGTAGGCTGTCGTATGTGGCACGCAGTAAGCCCGGTTGACCTGGAGTGAATTCTTCACCCAGTAGTAGGTCCATGGACGCTTTGAGTAAGTGATCCGCATTGTAGTAATCAAATGGGTTATAACCTTGAGCTTTCAGCGCTTTCACACCTTCAACATCTAGACCGAAGATATAGATGTTCTCATCGCCTACTTCCTCACGAATCTCAACGTTTGCACCATCCATTGTACCGATAGTTAGCGCACCGTTTAGCGCCATCTTCATGTTACCTGTACCTGATGCTTCTTTACCCGCTAGCGAGATTTGTTGAGAAACGTCAGCCGCAGGGATAATGATTTCAGCCATGCTCACGCGGTAGTCAGGGATGAATACCACTTTCAGCTTGTTACCGATGCGAGGATCGTTGTTCACCTTGTCTGCAATCTTGTTGATTGCGAAGATGATTTCTTTCGCTAGGTGGTAACCCGGTGCTGCTTTTGCTGCGAAGAACACAACGCGTGGCGTACACTCAAAACCTGGTTCATTAAGAATACGGTGGTACAGAGACAGTACGTGTAGCAAGTCTAGATGCTGACGTTTGTACTCGTGCAGACGCTTGATTTGAACATCGAAGATTGCATTAGTATCGAGCTCGATACCCATGTTCTCTTTCACCCAAGTTGCTAGGCGTTCTTTGTTCTCTTTCTTCACTGCCATGAATTCTTTTTGGAATGTCGCGTCAGTAGCGTACTTCGCAATACCTTCAAGTTGCTCTAGTTTCGCTGGCCATTCTGGGCCGACTTTCTCAGTGATAAGCTGAGACAGACCTGGGTTACAGAACTTCAACCAGCGACGTGGCGTAATACCGTTCGTTACGTTGTGTAGACGTGTCGGGTACATTTCGTGGAACTCTGGGAATAGGTCTTTCTTAACCAATTCAGAGTGAAGTGCTGCTACACCGTTTACTGCGTAAGAGCCGATTACACATAGGTTTGCCATGCGAACCATGCGGTGGAAACCTTCTTCGATGATAGAAAGCTTCTGTTGTTTCGCGACATCACCCGGCCACATTGCACGTACGTCTTGTAGGAAGCGGTGGTTGATCTCGTAAATGATCTCCATGTGACGTGGTAGCAGGTGCTGGATTAGCGACTCTGGCCATGTCTCTAGTGCTTCTGGAAGTAGCGTGTGGTTGGTGTAAGCAAATGTCTTAGAGCTGATTTCCCAAGCCGCTTCCCAAGCTAAACCTTTTTCATCCATCAGGATGCGCATTAGTTCAGGAATCGCAATCGTTGGGTGTGTATCGTTAAGCTGGATAGTCTCTTGCTTAGGTAGATCCGCTAGCGAGTAGCCCGCAGCTTCGTGGCGACGTAGGATGTCACGTACAGACGCTGCTGAGTGGAAGTACTGCTGCATTAGACGCAGTGTTTTACCTTTCTCGTGGTTGTCATTCGGGTAAAGCACTTTAGTGATGTTACCTGCGTCGATCAGTGCGTGCTGAGCTTCGAAGTAATCACCATTGTTAAAGCTTGCTAGTGAGAATGGTGCAATCGCCTGACATTCCCAAAGACGTAGCGGGTAAACCGTGTCTGATTCGTAACCCACAATTGGAAGATCCCAAGGCATTGCTCTTACTGTCATGCCTGGTACCCATTTGCGGACTTCTTTACCGTTCTCGTTAATCACTTCAACGTGACCGTAAAAACCGATCTCTTGCGCAAGTTCTGGACGCGCAATTTCCCAAGGGTAGCCTTCTACACCGCGCCATGCGTCAGGTGCTTCTTGCTGGCGACCATCTTTGAATGACTGTTTAAATAGACCGTATTCGTAATGTAAACCATAGCCGACAGTTGGGAATTCTTGTGCCGCACATGAATCCATGAAACACGCAGCCAGACGACCAAGGCCACCGTTACCCAATGATGGGTCGCGCTCTTCTTCTAGCAGATCAGTTAGGTTGTAACCCAGTTCAGCCATTGCTTCTGTTACTTGTTCATACAGACCCATGCTGATTAGGTTGTTACCCGTCAAACGACCGATAAGGAATTCTAGCGAAAGGTAGTTAACGCTCTTCGCACTTTTAATGCGTGGATCTTCTTCTGTCGCAAGCAAATCTAGAGTAGTAAATTCAGCCAGAGCATGCCCCATTGCTAGGTACCATGCGCGGCTGTCTGCGTTTTCAATCGTATGAGCGTAAGTTACAGATAGGTGTTTCTTTACGCTTTCTTGGAACGACTTCTTGTCAAATTGTTTTTGTTGAGTAGGTTTCATTACGAAATTCTCACGTCTTTTGGTAATTCATCTGCCATACATCGTGCATTTACCTCTGTGAATAAACATCCTCCTAATTCTCATCCTTTGAAGGAGGAGGGCTGAGGGCGTAGAGGGGGTACCATTGCTAGGTTAGTGATCCAAATCTCAACAAAGTGAACTTTGCACCAGTTCTTAGTGATTTTGATCACAATGGAATGTGAGAAAGGTTAAAACCCGTTCATGACGCTTTTTATAGTCCACTCATCTGATGATGTGAAAATTGTAATATCGGTCACATTAACTCGGTCAGCGTAGAAGAACTTTTCGTAATCTATGTGCAACGCGATCTTAACGCTAACGAAACAAACGATATTTAAGTGACGGCAATCACAAATAAAGGGCGTAGTTGATGGTAAATCCATCAACCCTTGAGAATTAGGAAGTGGATCAAAGTAACGAACATTTCTGATGTCGTAACATCCCACTCAGCTCACAGGATTGTACGCTTTTTATACAAACTAGAATTAGGCGATGTGAGTTATTTCTAGTTTTCGCTAGCTTTTATATCTAAGTGACCGTATGGAATGGTTTTTCAGACGGACGCAAGCCCCAACAGTAGCGACATCATCCGGCATTCAAACGGTGTTTTTGATGCTGATGACATCATTCAGTAAGACGGCTTTCAAGGGGGCTTTACAAGAATGATCACGTTGCTGTCATTTGGGTATACATAAATAAGGACATAACTACTAATGTGGATTCCATCTAAGCTTACTCGACCAGGACGCCTGCACAATGCCATCGTGCGCCCACGAGTGTTGGACTTACTACAGCAAGCGCCTTACTACAAATTGGTTTTATTCCGATCCCCAGCAGGTTACGGAAAAACAACAATGGCAGCGCAGTGGCTATCCGATAAGCCAAACGTCGGTTGGTACAGCATTGATGACAGCGATAACGACGGCTTTCGCTTTGTAAACTATCTGCTTCAAGCATTAAACAAAGCCACCAACTTCAGTTGCGCTAACGCACAAAAACTGGCGGAAAAACGTCAGATCTCGTCTTTACGCTCCCTATTTAGCGAAGTATTCGCTGAAATGGCTGACTTTCATCAAGAGTGCTACGTGGTGCTTGATGACTACCATTTAATCACGAATGATGAAATCCATGAATCCATGCGTTTCTTTTTAAAGCACATGCCAGACAACCTCACCGTTGTGGTAACCAGTCGTGCAGCGCCGCCTCTGGGCACTGCAAACTTACGTGTTCGTGATTTAATGATCGAAATCGGCAACGAGATGTTGGCGTTTGATACCGAAGAAACCACTCGCTTCTTTAACCAGCGTATCGCCGATGGTATTGATGAAGACATGGCGAACAGCCTAAGAACCTATGTTGAAGGTTGGCCATCGGCGATGCAGTTGATCGCATTACAAGCCCAACATCAAAACCGCACATTGGCACAAACTGTAGAGTCGGTATCGCAGTTCAATCACGCGCACTTGTGGGATTACTTGGTCGAAGAAGTGTTTGACTTACTCGATCACGAAACTCGTCACTTTTTAATGCAAGTATCCGTGCTTGACCACTTCAATGATGAGCTAGTGTTTGCCCTTACCCAACGCGAAGATGCACTGGGAATGATTGAATCGCTTAACCGTTACGGCTTATTCATTTATCCGCTCGAAGGGGAACAGAACTGGTTCCGGTTCCATAACTTATTTGGCGAGTTTTTGTCTCATGAGCGCCAAGCTCGTATTCCTCAGCAAGAAAAAGATCTCCACCGCAATGCTGCTATCGCTTGGTTACAACAAAAAGCACCACACCAAGCGATTCATCATGCACAAAAATCGAATGATAAGGACTTAGTGGTAGAGATCCTAAACGAATTCGGCTGGAAGATGTTTAACCAAGGCGAACTCAGCACACTGGAAAGCTCAATTAACAAGTTGGACGATGATCTGTTGTTCAGCCACCCAAAACTTACGATGCTCCGAGCATGGTTGGCTCAAAGTCAGCATCGTTATAACCAAGTGGGCCACCTGCTTGAAGAAGCGGAAGAGGAACACAAAAAGCGTAACATTGCGTTAGATATTCATTATCAAGGTCAAGCAAACGCGTTGCTTGCTCAAGTGGCTATCAACAGTAACCAACCAGAAAAAGCTCTCGAATTAGCGGAGCTAGCGCTTAGCCAACTTGATAACACTATTTACCGTAGCCGAATTGTGGCGACTTCGGTTGTTGGTGAAGTTAACCACGTGCTAGGTAAACTAGACCGTGCTTTGCCGATGATGCAACAAACTGAAAAGCTAGCTCGTCAGTATCAGGTATATCACCAAGCGTTATGGGCAATATTGCAGCAAAGCGAGATTTTAATTGCACAAGGTTACGTGCAAGCGGCCTTTGAACTACAAGATTCCGCATTCCGTCTGATTGAAGATCAGCAGCTTCAGCATGTTCCTCTTCATGAATTTTTGCTGCGTATTCGCGCGCAAGTACTTTGGTGCTGGAACCGACTTGATGAAGCGGAAGAATGCGCGTACAAAGGTCTGCAAATTCTCGAAAACCATTCACCAAGCAAGCACTTACATAGCTATTCGATGTTGGCGCGTATTGCGATTGGACGCGGTGAATTAGACAAAGCTGGTAAATTCATTGAGCATATACAGCACTTGATGAAACAGTCGACTTATCACGTAGATTGGACTGCAAACGCTTCACTATCGTTGATTCTATTTTGGCAAGCGCGCGGGAATACCGATGCAATGCAAGAATGGCTCAACACTGCGGTTCGTCCTGAATCGGCATGCAACCACTTTTCTCAATTGCAATGGCGTAACATTGCCCGCGCCCACATTAACTTAGGCCAATATACCGACGCTCGTGCTGCGTTAGATTTCCTCCAAGGTGAAGCTCGTCGCACTAACCTAATCACAGATACTAATCGCAACTTAGTGGTTGAAGCGGTCCTTTCTGCTCGCCAAAAAGATGAGGAGCAAGCCAAGGCTCTGTTAAAAGAAGCATTAGTAATGACGAACCAAACTGGCATGGTCGGAAACTTCCTGATTGATGGTGCAACCATTGGCGGTCTGCTGGAGAAGTTGAGCCTCCGCCATGAACTGGGCGATCTTGAGCGTCACCGTGCTCAACAGTTAATGAAGGACATTTCATCGAATCAACGTAGCCGGTCGATTCACTTTGATGAAGACTTTATTGAAAAGTTGGTGAATCACCCTAATGTGCCAGAGCTAGTACGTACCAGCCCATTAACACAACGCGAATGGCAGGTTCTGGGACTGATTTATTCAGGCTTTAGTAACGAGCAAATCGCACAAGAGCTGGATGTGGCAGGTACGACAATTAAAACCCACATTCGCAACCTGTACCAAAAGCTTAATATTGCTAATCGTAAAGAAGCCATTGTGACAGCTGAAAATTTGCTGCAGTTGATGGGATACTGAACTGCTCGATAAACGGGTTAAAACGTAAAGTAAAACACAAGGGTTGGCGTAACACGTCAGCCCTTTTTTATGACTGACAGTAAGAGAAGTGCAATTTGCAAAGCACGTAAGTAACGTTGTTCATATAAAAAAATAGCCAACCGCAATAATCGCGATTGGCTTATATTTAGTGTGAACAAATTGTATTCACTAACAACGTCAGTTGGCTAGGTGACCCTCGGCTTAAGAAGGGTCGAGCAGTATTATGCATTAATCATGCCAAAATGCAAAGGCTTATTTTTGGGCACAAGATCTCATATAAGCTGGATTTATTCACGCGCAAATTATCAAAATGCAATTTTATAATGCAAATTGCAATTGCACAATGCAACCAAGATTGATAATTGATAGTAGAGTTAATCATCTCAAAAATGTAAACCAAGCATTAAAAGCTCGTTACGGCGGCATTGTCTCTTGGCGAGTAATAAAGATAGGCAATAGATTGGATATAAAACCAAGTAGTTACAGCACTATTTCATACTTTTTTCATCGCAATGTTTGTATACTCTCTGCCATCGAAACGACTTAGCATTAGAGCAATGAACTACTTAATTACTTTCTTCAAGGGAATCGCCATGGGTGCAGCAGATGTTGTACCTGGTGTATCTGGCGGCACCATCGCGTTTATCACTGGTATTTACGATACGCTGCTTGAAAGCATTCGACGCATTAACCCCTCACTTTTCTCTATCTGGCGAAAAGAAGGGGTTAAAGCCGCGTTTAATCACATCAACGGATTCTTCCTTATCGCTCTGTTTGCCGGCATTTTCACCAGTATTGCAACGCTAGCAAAGTTGATTACTTGGCTTCTTGACACACACCCGATCCCACTTTGGTCATTTTTCTTTGGTCTGATTTTAGTCTCTGTGTATCACATTATTCGTCAGGTTGAGCAACGCGATCTTGTCCGCTTTGTCATTCTGCTCGTTGGTGTCGGGTTTGCTTATAGTATTACTGTGCTCAAACCTTTACACATGGAACCAACGGCCATTAATACCTTATTCGCTGGAGCTATCGCGATTTGTGCGATGATCTTGCCGGGTATCTCTGGCAGTTTTATTTTGCTGCTGATTGGCATGTATGCTCCTGTATTAGCCGCAGTGAAAGGTTTTCAAGTCGATACATTAGCGCTATTTTTGTCTGGCTGCGTGATCGGTTTACTGTCCTTCTCTCACTTATTGTCGTGGTTACTACGCAAGTTCCGTGATTTCACCCTGATGTTTTTGACTGGATTAATGATTGGTACGTTGCCAAAGATTTGGCCATGGAAAGAAACCATCACTTGGCGCACCAATTCGAAGGGCGAACAAGTGCCATTGCTACAGCACAACCTATCACCATTTGAATTTGAACACGTGACATCACAACCTTCTCAGTTAGTACTTGCTGTCGTGATGATGCTTGCAGCCATTGCTCTGGTTTTAGGTCTAGAGAAATTCGCAGACTCAGATAAATAACTTTGGTATCAAACACATACTGAACCAAATAAAAACGGAGCCAATTGGCTCCGTTTTTATTTATTGGCTAAGGGCAAAACATCTCAATTGAAAACTCTGCTGTATTTGATGCAATAAAGTCCGTCGCGTTATAAGGAAGCTGGTCACCGAGGTATAACGCACAATTTACCGAGGTCACGAGTTGGCGAGCGGCGCATCTGTGCTACGATGCTCGTAATGTTAAGTGATAAATGCTGAACCTTAATGAAACTGTTACAAATCGCCGCTGTTTCAGCCGCATTAGTTGCGGGATTTTATGCCCCGACTCTAATAAAAAGCTTTTCTTCTTCCACTCAAAGCAAGTCAATAGATGAATACTGCTTTCTCTCTACAACCTCTTGCGTCCAAGAAAATGTTACGATGACGCTAAACTCAGAAACTGCTCAACCCTTGGTTCCTACCACTCTAAATGTTGAGTGGCATACAAGCGATGCTAAGCAACTCATCCTAAGTCTTTCAGGAAGAGAAATGGAGATGGGTGAGCCTAAGTTTTTGCTGAAGCAAATCGCTCCTGGCCAATATCAAGGTGACATCATTCTCCCGGTTTGCACGGAGGATGCAATGACTTGGGTTGGTGAACTCAGTGATGGAGAGAATACCGTTTACCCTGCTATAAAAATGCAAAGATAAGGAATCGTTATGAGCCGCAATTGGTCCCTATTTCTCGTAGCTGCTTTCGCACTCGGGTTTGGCGTAAAGAGCTATTTAGATAATCAGAAAACGAAGCCAGAGCAAGTGGACAGTTCCACCTCTCAACAAACGGTATTGTTTGGGGAAAATAACCAAGCCGTCAATATCTTCGATGTGAATGACCCTCGCATCCGAGTCGTCTATTTTGGCTTTACTCGCTGCCCAGACGTTTGCCCAACTTCTCTTGCAATGTTGGCAGGAGCACTGAATCAAATTGATGACGCGCAAAAAGCACAACTACGCCCGATGTTCATTTCTTTAGACCCAGAGCGTGATGAGGCCGATGCATCAGCAAAATATGCCCATTACTTCCATCCAATGATTGAAGGCCTATCGGCACCACTTGATGTAACGACACCTTTGGCACACAACTATGGTGTCATTTTCCGCAAGACAGAATTGGAAGGCTCGGAACTAAAGTACACGCTGGATCATAGCTCTTACTTTTACTTCTTGAAGCCGGATGGCACGTTAATCACTAAAGTACCGCATACGCTCTCGCCGGCACCGATTGTTGAAGCCATTTCAAAACTAACGACCGAAGGCTCTTCAAATGACGGTTAAGTCAGTGCTGAAGCAATTTTTCAATTTCCTAACTCATACCAACCCCAATGTCGAACAAGACGTCGATACGATCATTGACGCCATTGGGGGCATAGAGAACCTGCTAGAAACTGGTGCATGTGCGACTCGGCTGCGTCTTACCCTCAGAGCGACGTCCGTCATCGATAAGAACGCACTCAAAAATCATGACGCGCATGGCGTCGTGATATTGGATGATCGTCATGTCCAAATCATATACGGCTTAAAAGCCAACACGTATTCGCAAATTATGGAAGAGCGCATCACAAAACAAAGTTAATATTTTTGCAGTATAGCTACCCTCTTTAAAAAACGGCGGCTATACTCTTTTGGCTTAATTAACTCACTTATTTATTAACCAACGAAGAGGACACAAGATGATTGTATTGAATAACACTAACTGGGCATCGCAAGGGTAACCCTAACAGCACCAACTCTGTGGCATAGCCACAACTCCCCTTCTCTGCCCGGTCTTCACCGGGGTCAACTCTATCCGAATTAGACCCTAATGCGATTTGTATTAAGGCGCTTTGTTGCGTCTGGGATAATTCAATAATGAATCAAACACATACTTTTTGTGACACATTAGTTTCAACTTCAAACCCTCTAAAACAATTGGGTTGGAAACCATTTTTTCAGCAACAACTGACATTAGACGATTACGACAACACTATCTTTGCTCGTGTAATTGCGCATCACCGAAGTGGTTATTTATTGGCAACAGAAACTGGGCAAGTTCATCTTAATGCCCACCATTCTTTACCCAATATGACCGTCGGAGACTGGGTAATCTTAAATGAAGATCAGCAATTTGTTCGCTTACTGGATCGCTTGAGCCTCTTTAGCCGCAAAGCCGCTGGCAGCAAAGTGGCAGAGCAACTTATCGCAGCCAATGTGGATACAGTGTTTATCGTCTGTTCCCTTAACGACGACTTCAATTTAAGTCGTATTGAACGTTATCTTGCCTTGGCTCATGAAGCCGAAGTCGAACCCGTCATCGTGCTTTCCAAAGCCGATTTGTGTGACAATACTGATGAACTAAAAAGCCAAGTACAGAAGCTCGACCCTCTATTAGCTATAGAGACAGTCAACGGCTTAGAAATAGAGAGTGCTTCTAAACTCATGACCTGGTGCAAAGAAGGACAAACCCTCGCTTTTATCGGTTCTTCAGGCGTTGGCAAATCAACTCTTGTTAATGCATTACTCGGGCAACAAGAACAGGCAACTGGGCATATTCGTGAAGACGATAGCAAAGGGCGACATACAACTACATCGCGCTCTATCCATCTATTACCTGATGGCGGCATCTTGATTGATACTCCGGGAATGCGCGAGCTTCAACTAGCAGATTGTGAATCGGGGGTCAGTGAGGCATTTTCTGACATTGAGGCGCTCGCTCAGCGTTGTCGCTTTGGCAATTGTAAGCACCAAACTGAGCCAGGCTGCGCAGTTCAAACTGCGATTGCAAATGGCAAACTGGAGGTTCGTCGTTTCAATAACTATCAAAAACTATTGCGAGAACAAGCCTTTAACCGCGCGACTTTGGCAGAGCAACGAGCTCAAAGTCGACAATTCGGTAAACTTGCTCGCAATGCCATGAGTGATAAGCGCAGGCGCCAACAAAGTTATTAATTTGTTGCGTTTGAGTTGTCAATAAAATCAAAGGAGACGAAAGTCTCCTTTTTAACAACTTTATTAAAAACCATTACTCATAACTAATGATAATTTTCAACATAAAAATCTTATTTAAATAACATTGAGCAAACATTTAATCCAAAAACAAACTAAAACTAGACACAAAATATTACCAAGCTAAGATATGTGATATTCAGCAAGAAAATGGCTGAATTTATAAAAACAGGATAATTGATAATCATGTGTCTTAGTGACCAGAAGCAATGCTCACCCCTTGTAATATAAGGGCATTATCGCCGTGTAATGATGGACTATTGCCCTGCCACTCTGGCATAAAATTGCAGGAATGATGTATGCAACACAACAGCCTCGTTGCCCGATATGCTCGTGGTAACCTCGTCGTCCAGATCCTTGTCGGTATCGTCTTTGGTATTTTGCTCGCGACAATTTCTCCAAGCCATGCCGAAAGGGCGGGATTAATTGGTAGCCTTTTTGTCGGTGCGCTTAAAGCGATCGCGCCAATTCTTGTGTTTATTTTGGTTGCCGCTTCAATTGCAAACCAAAAGAAAAACCAACACACTTACATGCGCCCAATCGTTGTACTGTACCTGATGGGTACATTCTTCGCGGCGCTATCAGCAGTGGTTCTAAGCTTCCTTTTCCCGACCAATTTAACGCTTGTCACCGGCGCTGAAGGTGCAACGCCTCCTCAAGGTATTGCTGAAATTCTACGCACATTGTTGTTTAAACTGGTCGACAACCCAGTAAATGCACTAGTAGAAGCAAACTACATCGGCATTCTTGCTTGGGGTGTGGGTCTGGGTCTTGCACTACACCACGCATCGGCAACAACGAAGGCCGTATTTGAAGATCTAAGCCACAGCGTGTCTCACATTGTGCGCTTTATCATTCGTCTTGCACCATTTGGTATCTTTGGCTTGGTTGCTTCAACGTTTGCGACAACAGGCTTTAGCGCGCTAGCAAGCTACGCACACCTTCTGGCGGTTCTTCTTGGCGCAATGATGATCATCGCACTCGTTGTAAACCCGGCGATCGTGTTCGTTAAAACCAAACAAAACCCTTACCCACTTGTATTCCGTTGTCTACGTGAAAGTGGTGTAACAGCGTTCTTCACTCGTTCAAGTGCAGCGAATATTCCAGTAAACATGGCACTATGTGAGAAGCTAAAACTGGACGAGGATACATACTCAGTATCTATTCCTCTAGGTGCGACCATCAACATGGCTGGTGCTGCAATCACTATCACAACACTAACGCTTGCAGCTGTGCACACTATGGGTATCGAAGTTGATCTACTGACTGCGCTACTGCTCAGTATTGTGGCTGCGGTTTCTGCATGTGGCGCATCAGGTGTTGCAGGTGGCTCTCTACTACTTATCCCACTTGCGTGTGGCCTGTTTGGTATCTCAAACGACGTAGCAATGCAGGTTGTAGCGGTTGGCTTCATTATCGGTGTGATTCAAGACTCTGCAGAAACTGCGCTAAACAGCTCAACAGACGTTGTCTTTACGGCAGCAGTTTGTAAATCAGAGCAGCAAAAAGCTCAGTAAGACTGACAGAACAAATAGAAAGGGGAGCCGATGATGGCTCCCCTTTTTTGTTTAATTGCGCTCAATTACGCGGTGACCAAAGCCACTTCTTCAATCAGGAAGTGTTTGCTTGGTTCAACAAACTCTTGCTGCGCAGCAATAGTTTGCAGTTCCCACTCACCCGCATGGTACGTTGCACTCAACACCCCGTAACACGCGTCGTGACAATGTTGGAAAGCTTGTTTAGGAGACCAGCCTTTTAAGAGTCCCGCGGTAAAGATAGCTGAAATAAGATCGCCCACGCCAACAGGTTGTTTAGCAAACTCAAATTGAGGACGCTTCGCAAGGTAAATGCCTTCTTGCGTAGCCAATAGCATGTTGAAGCTGCCATTTTCTAGGCAGTAAAGGTGCTTAACTAGCACCACTTTTGGACCTTTCTCTAGCGCACGTTGGCATGCGGTGATCGCATCGTCTAATGAGTGGATTTCCATCTCAGCAAATTGACTTAGCTCGAATTGGTTCGGAACGATCACGTCCGCCTTTGGCATCAAACGCGTTAGAAGATTTTCAGCAATGCCCGGAGCCACAATGCAGCCTTTGTCTGGCGCGCCCATCACAGGGTCGCAAACGTAAAGTGCGTTCGGGTTCGCTTGCTTCACTTTCGTCACGGTATCTTCAACAGCAAGGCACTGCTCTGCGCTACCTTGGTAGCCCGTCAATACCGCTTGGCACTTTTCCAGCGCGCCGATGTTACCAAGTCCACGAACTAACTCGCTGATGTCTTCAGCCGCAAACGCTCGCCCAGTCCAGCCTTCTTGATACTGCGTGTGGTTAGAAAATTGAACGGTATGAATCGGCCATACTTCGAAACCCATGCGTTGCATTGGGAAAACAGCACTGCTGTTACCAGCATGACCAAAAGAAACATGAGATTGTATAGAGAGGATACCTTGCATAGTACCTTACCTCTTATTGTAGTTATCGATAGTTCAAAGACAGCGGCAAGCGCCAGTTTTGCGAAACCAGTAGTGTATCCGACAAACCAAGATTCTCTAACTCAATTCTCCTCAATATCTTCAGAGTAAGTTGGCGCGCTGGTTTTCAACACCATCTTCTTAATTTCCATTTTGTCTTTATTCAGTGCGATTTCTAGGGTATCTCCTTCCCTTATCCCGAGCTGAGCTAGGATTACGCTTGGAATGACTACGGCGGTGTCGTCACCGATTTTAACAGGTTGACTTATCATCTTTCGTCCTCCAAATGTCGAAAATGAGTTTTCACGTCATTGGATGTCTAGCCTCAAATACATTAAGCTGACTTGGATTTGGCGTAACATTTTAAAGACAAAAGAAAAGCCTCAATCTTGAGGCTTTTGGATAAGATAGGTTATGGTTGAAGGAAGTTTTGAGTGAAATCGAGCGCCTCTTTAGAAAGTTTTTTTTCGTTGGGCGATGTGCTTACCTGACCTTCTGCTGTTACCGTTGTCATGTTAGGCTGAAAATCTAGTGTTGATGCCTCCTCCCAAGCCTCGGAGGCTTCTTTACTCTCGTCATTCAACACCGCATTGAGCTCCTCTTCCGCAGGAAAATACGCTTCGCGTTTGTACACTTTGTTAAGGGCTCGAATAATAGAGTGCTTTCTCACCATTCCTGAGGCCAGCTTTCTTTGCAACGGCTTCGCTATGGACTGCAATCCAACGACAACATCAACACCAATATTGGTCGCCACTTCATCACGCAACGTACGCGCAGGTTGGTAGCCCATATTGGCAGAAAGAAACAGCCAAACGTAAGCAATTGCATTACCCGTTTTACCTTTATCCTTCCACGCTTCGCCAGCATGATACATCGCTTTAGCACTGCCACCTTCCGCGGCCCGTTCCAGCCAGTAGCAACCTTTAACCATGCTTTTTTCTGTACCAATGCCATTTAGGTAACATAAGCCGACTTGGATCTTGCCATCTGCACTGTCTTTTTCCGCCGCTTTCATAAACCAGTAAAGCGCATCTGCACTGCGTCCTGCACTATTGTCTGGTGAAAGCTGCCATTCCCCCATATAAATCATGGCATCAATGCAGCCTTCTTCGGCGGCAGTTTCAATCAGTTGGTTACCTTTTGGGATATTTTTTTCAGTTCCTCGACCAAAGACCAAGGCCTTGCCCGTCGAAAATTTCGCTTCGGTATCCCCTTCCATTCCCGCAATTGCGGTACGCCAGAAGTTTGCCTGCTCTTTTAAAATCACATCTTCGCGCATGCGTTCACTTAAGCGAACAATGCCGTACATCCCCGTCACATTGTCCAATTTAGCGGCTTTATCATACCAATACAGCGCTTGACGAATGTTGTCCTTTTCGGCTTCTTTCGCTAGAAATAAAATGGTGGGGATATGCCCGGTTTCTGCTTTGAACTCTCGCTCTTTACGCTCTTGCTCTCGCGCTTTATGCATCGCCTTTCGATAAGCGGCTTCGCGAGCTTTCCTCTCTGCCTCGAGTCTCTGTTTCCGCATCGACAACGAGATCATCCACACAAATATCAGGACGAGTGAAAGGCCAGTTGCCGCAATGGCAATGCCCATACTACTCATAAATAGCCTCTTTTGGTTTCAGGGCCCAATTCAACTCCCTTTCAGGGAAATCTTATGATTACGCGCCGACGTAACGCCGACTACCTTCATTATATAACGACCACTTAGCGAAAATCTGAAGCTTGCGAAGACTTAATGGCGGTATTTTATTCAACATCACTGCAACTTATTTTTAAAAGAAAAATATAGCCCTCATTTTTATAGAACTTAATCACGGTTTTGGGGCTGAGACATTCTCATCCCCTATCATCCCCCCTTACTCCTCCCATAAAAATTCACATTTTAATGATGTGCAGAACCTCTCACTATGCGCCTGTTTTATTATTTAATTTGTGAACAAAATCGACTGTGACAGAAAATTTGCACCTGTAAAAAACTTAACAGCCTGCTCTCACATTTTGCTGATGATTCAGTGTATTAGCATCTAATTGAACATTTCCTTTTTTGGCATCTGCCTTTCTAGCGTGTGCAAAACCTTCTTGATGATTGAGTCAGCGAAGGCAGCGCGCAGCTCAATATCAATTCAATAACAATGGATTTGTAAACGTGGACAATAAGACATTTAAATTATCAACAATTGCCAAAACCGTACTGCCTTTGATTTCCGTCGCGGTAATCAGCGGTTGTGGTAGTGATAGCACGAACGAAGATACGACGAACCCTGGCTCAGGCTTGTACCCTGCGGGAGAGAACGAAGTCGTCATTTATTACAAACGTGATGTAGCATCAGCTTCAACAGCAAGCGACTACGAAGGTTGGGGCTTGCACCTATGGAACGGTGAGGGCTGTACCAGCACAGATTTAGACGCAATGGGCATTCCGGGAACAGGAACGGATTGGTCTGCGCCACACCCATTCGATGGCATCAACGACACCTACGGTGCTTACTACGTACTGAAAATAAACCCTGACGCCTCTGACCCACACGAATGCATGAACTTCATTCTGCACAAAGGTGATGAGAAAGCGTTCGGCAGCGCAAACTCAAAAGTAGAGTTGACGAAAATCGGCGAATCGAAAGGTTTGTTTGGCTTCCACGGCAGCAGTGAACTTTACTACGAGCCAATAGAAGAGCGCCCTGTTGATATTGATGGTCAAAAAGCCCATTGGTTAGACGCCAACACCATCGCATGGGAAGCGGCGACCAGTGCGGATTCCATGAAGCTGTTCTACAGCCTTAGCAATGACATCAAAATGGATGAAGACAAGCAAATCTCTGGCGGTACAGCCGTTGAGCTGACAAAAGCTGGTGAGTTGTCTGATGGTCTGAAATCACGCTTCCGTCACCTTGCTAGCCTTCAAGCTGCGGGTATCGATGTCGATGACGCGACCTTGCGTACGATCCTGAAGTCACAAATTGTTATGGTGGCTTACAACGCAAATGGTGACGTCATTTCTGCAACTGAAATGCAAAAGCCGGGCGTTTTGGATGCGGTGTTTGCCGATTCCAAGGCAGGTAACGCGATCGGTCAAGAACTCGGTGCGATTGTGGAAGGCGGTGCCGCAACCTTCAAACTATGGGCACCAACTGCCCAAGATGTTGATCTGATAATCTACGATGAAAACTTAGCAGAAGAAGCGACCGTTGCCATGACGGAAGACCCAGCAACAGGTATCTGGGTTTCTGAGGCACAAAGCAACGTTGTCAACAAATACTATCGCTACCAAGTTAAAGTATACCACCCAACAACTGGCGTCGTTGAAACGCGTTTGGTAACAGACCCATATTCAATGAGCTTGTCTAAGAACTCACGATACTCGCAAGTGGTTGATTTAGATGATCCAAGCTTAATGCCTCAAGATTGGAAAAACTACGCACGCCCAACGGTTAAAAAAGACGAAGACCACGTCCTTTACGAGTCACACATTCGTGATTTCAGCTTTAACGACAGCAAAGGCACACCAAGTCTTGATGGCAAATATCTGGCGCTTACAGAACCTGAGCGTGAGTCTGTATCTCACTTACAAGCCCTGAAAGATGCTGGCCTAACAACGCTACATATCCTGCCTGCGTTTGATATTGCAACCGTGGATGAAGACGCTGACCAGCGAGTCGATATCACCGACACCGTGGGTAAACTTTGTGGCATCAAGCCAGAAGCCTCCATTTGTGAGACCGAAGATGACGGCAAAGTGATTGAAGAGGTATTAAATAGCTACGACCCAACAACGGGCAAAGCACAAGCGTTGATGAACGATCTTCGCATGCTAGACAGCTTCAACTGGGGTTACGACCCTTACCACTACACCGTGCCAGAAGGCAGTTATGCGACCGATCCTAACGGGTCTAAGCGTATTCTTGAGTTCCGCGAAATGGTTCAAGCGACGCATAAAATGGATCTGAAACTGGTCATGGACGTCGTGTACAACCACACAAATGCATCTGGTGTGAACGAAAAATCAGTACTGGATAAGATTGTCCCTGGGTACTACCACCGCCTAAACGTCAACACTGGCGGAGTCGAAAACTCAACCTGTTGTGATAACACCGCAACCGAGAACTTGATGATGGGTAAACTAATGGTTGACTCATTGATGGTATGGGCGGATGACTATAAAGTCGATGGTTTCCGTTTTGACCTTATGGGCCACCAGCCGAAAGATGTGATGGTTTACGCACTTGAAAAAGTCCGTGAAATTGATCCGAATACTCTGTTCTACGGCGAAGGTTGGGACTTCGGTGAAGTCGCGCAAAACGCTCGCTTCGATCAGGCGACACAAGTCAACATGGCGGGGACAGAAATCGGTACTTTCTCTGATCGTCTGCGTGACGCAGTTCGTGGCGGAAGCCCGTTTGATGGCGGTGTAGATTCTGAAGGTAAGCACCCACTTCGCTTTAACCAAGGCTTTGGTAACGCCGCTTATCCTAACGAAGAAACCAAAACTGACGCAGAGTCGGTGAATGGTCGTTTACACAACCAAGACCTGGTTCGTCTAGGTATGGCTGGTAACTTGGCTGACTACATCCTTCTTGATTACAAAGGCGAAACCAAACTGGGTAAAAACGTTGATTACAATGGTGCGCCTGCAGGCTACACAAAAGTGCCATCAGAGAACATCTCTTACGTGTCTAAGCACGACAACCAAACATTGTGGGATAACAACGCCTACAAGATTGCGACAGGCACTTCATCTGCCGAACGTGCACGTATGCAGGCTGTGTCCCTATCAACGGTGATGCTTGGTCAAGGCATTCCATTCATCCACATGGGTTCTGAGCTATTGCGCTCTAAATCCATGCAGCGCGACTCGTACGATTCTGGTGACTGGTTCAACCGTGTATTCTTCGACGGAAGCGACAATAACTGGAACGTTGGTCTACCACGTGAAGACAAAGACGGTGCAAACTGGGAGCTGATCAAAACCATCGTTGGTGACAGCACGGCGAAACCAGATTCAACCGACATCGAGCTGACTAAGCAACAATTCCTAGAGCTACTAAAAATCCGTAGCACAAGCGAACTGTTCCGCCTAGATACCGCGCAAGAAGTGATGAACCGTGTGGACTTCCGCAACGTAGGGAAAGACCAAGTGGAAGGCTTGATTGTGATGTCTATCGACGATGGTACATCAGCAGGTGCCGATTTAGATTCGAACTACGATGCTGTCGTGGCCGTTGTGAACTCAACATCAACTGAGAAGTCTTTCAAAGTTGCTGGCGCAACTGGTTTCGAGTTACATGAAGTTCAACAAAACTCTGCGGATGACATCGTGAAAGGTGCAAGCTTCACCAATGAAACGTTCACAGTACCAGCACTGACAACAGCGGTATTCGTGCAGCCACAAAACGGCGCACAAGGTGCTGGCCTACCAGTAAACACGGATAACAAAGACGTATCGAGCATTCCTCCTTACGGCGAAACCGTTGTTTACGTGAAAGGCACGATGAACGAGTGGTCTGATAGCAGTGATTGGGCGATGACCTTTATTGGCAACGGTATGTACTCTGTAACTGGCGTTCTTGAAGCTGGTGAACACGAGTTCAAATTCGCGGACTCTGGTTGGGCAAATCCAAACATCGGTTGTGATATTGCGAATATAGCTTCTGGTTCACTAGACTTAGGTTCAGAAGGTAACTGTAAGCTGTCTGTTGCTGAAACAGGTAAGTACAACTTCACTCTGAACGCGCTACATGTTCAAGATGAAAGCGTAGAAAAACCGGTCGTGTCAGTGACCAAGTCAGCAGATGCACCAACATTCGGTGAAACAGCACTTTACTTACGTGGCACTATCACTACATGGGATGCTCCAGCACAAGACTCAACTGCGAAGTTCAGCTATGTAGCAAATGACGTTTACTCGCTAGACATTACCCTAGCGGCGGGCAACTACGAGATGAAAGTTGCGAGCGCAGACTGGGCAGCAGACACCAACTTCGGTGGCGAAGGCAGTGTTGAGCTTGGTAAAGCGCTAACGATGGAAGTCGGTGGCGGTAGTGCAAACCTGAAAATTGCGATTGCAGAAGCAGGAAATTACAACTTCCACTTCAACGCGGCTGACAAGTCGGCGCCAATCGTGACGGTAACCAAAAACTAGTTTCATTTAAAAACATCCGTAATGAAAAAGGGGAAGCATCACGCTTCCCCTTTGTTTTATTGGCGTCACTAAATGGTGGATACCAAAATCAAAAAGGTGTTAGTTTCCCCAAATCTGTTCAACAAACTCAGGATGATCAATGAATGGATTACGATTGCCCTGAAAATCAAACACTTGTTGATTGCGATTTCGTTCTTTTTCACTAACGGGATCATTTTTGTGCCAACGCTTAAGCATGTTTAACACCCAAGGTTCAAAAACCGTCGAACTTGAACCATCAAGGACAGCATCCGCATTGCTTGAGTTACCTTCCCAATTACCTACAACATTTTCATAACGGGTCGCCATGTAGAAATAAGCACGGGCGAAGTCGCCCTTAAACTCATCAATCGGCTCAAACACCGTACCGAAGTAGCCCAGACTAGTGCTTGCTTGGCCAAGTTTAGAGCCATTACTAGACACGTAGGTCGCGGTGCCCACTTCACCAAATGGCCAATTACTGCGCTTCGCGTTTACATAACCATCAGTCGCAAACAAGTGATGACCGTCTGAGTTCATCGGCTCAACCTTACCGCCAAACCAGCTTTTCGGAAAAGAGTGCTCACGGTTGTAGCAATCCCCTTCCGTTTTGTATTGGCCACATTGGTCTGTGACTTTGGTAAAGCTTACTGTATCGCTAGCAGATGGCTTTTCAGAATACATATCGAGAATAGAGCCATCATTTTCGTAATAACGATCAATATCGGCATCTTTTACCAAGGCCCACACCGCAGAATAACCTCGGCTGGAGTGATTATTGATAATGTTAAACAGCGCCGTTTTTAGAGCGTAGCCCGTCTTACCAGATGCCGCTTGATAGTAACCATCAACCACTGGTGGGGTCGTGGTTGAGTCACCTAACGTAAAATCGGTGGTTTCACTTTTCGAGAATTCAGCGCCAGAAGCAAGAGTCTTATCTCCCTCAGTCAGAATGTACGACCCCGCGCCACTGCCACAACAAATGCCGTCACCATACTCGTCTTGAATCGTGAATTGGTAGTTACCGTCAGCTAAGCACATGCTCTTTTCAACAGAGGTTGACGACTCATACCCCTGACCAGAGAAAAGCACTTGCGCTTGGCTATTTTTCAACTCCCAGCTAGTTTCTGAGCCATAGTTGTCCGTCGTGAGTGTAAGAACCACCTCATGATCACTACAATTTTCTACAGGAGGTTGTGTACTTGCCTCGGTCGGTTGAAAATTATCGACGTAGACAACTTCTGAGCCATCAAAACTGGCTTCATCGTAAAAACGCAAACCGACGTTGATGGTCTTGTTCGAGCTCGCTGTGTAATTGTGCACGAGCTCTTGCCACTGGTTTATCTGTTGTGGGTTCGAGTAATTGTGATAACCATCAACCACCAGACGTGCTTTTACATTTCCTTCGGTGTGATAAACCGAGACAGAAAACGGATAGGTTTTCCCTTGCTCCACATTAATGGTTTGCAAAAGGTCAGTGTTGCTTTGGGTACCTGTATTCACGACGACTTGAGCAGCCAGGCCGCCCGATTTGATTTGTTCGCTGCTTGGCGACACCGCGATGCCAGCGTCAATCACTGACCACTGCGTAGGTACATTGCCATTCCACTGTTCAAAGTCACCGTTGATAATTTGGCTATATGCAAACGGAGAGCTAACAGCAGCAAGGAGACAGAGGGAGTTCGTTATGGATTTCATTATACTTTTCCATTAGTTATATAAATCCCAAACACGATAAACATATTAGTGGGGCATAAGTAATCCTTCAGTCACATTTTTACGTTGCACAAGTGTTAATTTACTTTTTAATGTGCAGCTTATCTCACAAATATCCATCTGCTGAAAACAAACGCCAATACAAAAAGCGAAGCAACTTGTTGGCTACATCGTCGTAAAACCATTAAGGGAAAAGTAAAACAGACAGAAAAAAGCCAAGTATGCGCCTATGGGGGTCAGCAACAACACTTGGCTTGTTTATAAGAAAGCTTGTGGTCAGCTCAACTGGTGAGCATCAATTCTGGATAATTCCTTAAGGTTTTACCGCAAAGAATCGTCCTTGTAGTGGCGACATCAGAATCTGATATTGACCATTGCTCGGAGTAATTTTTTCATTCGTGAGCAAATCCACCAACTCACCAGTACCAACACTCTCCTGAGTAAGAGTGACGCTTCTAGCGCTCTCTAAGGTATTTAGCGCAAACAAGACTTTGTCCGAACCAGATTGTTTCAAGTCCACATAACTGCCGTTACTCGCAACTAAATTCGTGCGTGACCCTTGATAAAGTGCAGGATGCGCATCGCGCATTGTCATCAGCGATGTCACATAAGATTTGAGATCGGCTTGGTTTGCATCAAGCGTCGCCGTCACGCCTTCAATTTTCGCACTGCTGCGCGCAACGTGATCATCGCACAAACCTTGAATGGCACAGGTGCTGTTGTCTTCTTTTGCGGCAAAACCATCCACTTGATCCCCGATTTCATCACCGTAGTACAACGTGATTGGCCCGGTGTACGCCGCTTGGAAAGCAAACGCGGCTTTATGGCGTAACCAATATTCTGCATCATTCACATCCGCCAAGTTTCCGCGCTGTAACAAGTCACCAAAGCGCACTAAATCATGGTTGCCGATCATCAAATTCGGCTGCGCATGTGTTGGATATTGGTTGTGTGTGCTGTAGCCGTTGTCTAACCAATCCACACCGCGACCACCCACGCCGCTCTCATTCACGGCCAAAGTTTCAACGATGCGATATCGCATAGGGAAGTCAAACGCAGAGCACAATGCTGGATCGCTGTTCGATCCATACGCCTCATTCGCAATCTCAGACTCCCCTTTCCAAATCTCTGCCACCATGTAACCCAACGGATTCACTTGATCGCCTTTGCTATTGGTGTACGTCACACTTTGTGAGGCTTCATCGACGGCTTTACGAAGTTGTGTCCAAGCGTCTGTCGGAACTTGATAGGCTTGATCTAAACGCCAGCCGTCAATCTTGAGTTCTTTGATCCAATACGTCGCCACCTCTTTGTAGAAATCGAGACTGGCTGGGTAATCCACGGGATTGCTTGAGCCTGAAGGCAACAAGCCGGAAGGCGAGGGTTTGATCAAACCATTCTTATGGTGGCCAAATACGCCATCAAAAAATACGTACAGACCGCGTTTGTGTGCTTCTTCGACTAAAGTTTTCGCGGTCGCTAAGTCACCAAATTTGGGGTCGATTTTAAAGTAATCTGTCGCAAAATAGCCGGTGGCGTCCAAACGATCCGCCCAATGATCTTGTCCTGCTATCTCTTCTGACTCAAAAACTGGCGTCAACCAAATCGCATTCATCCCTAAGTCTTGGATGTAATCGAGTGAATCAATCACTCCTTGCAAATCGCCGTTATGATGGCTGGTGCCATAACCTGTACCGTGACCAATGCTCGCATCACCATCCACAAAACTCTCTACCATGATTTGATAAGTACGAAGTTGGTTACTTTGCGCCATGACATTGGCTTGGCAAGCATAACTGGTATCCGGTAGCGGAGTGCTGCTATTAGTGTCGCCACCACCAGAAGAATTACACGCAGATAAAGCACCAATCACACTTAACGCAAGCAACGATCGAGACAGGCGATGGTTACGTAGGATATTACGCATTTTATTCTCCCTAACTTACTCAAATAAACTACGGAAATTTGAGTAATAAAATTAACCCCGACATGTGTTTCATGCAGGGGTTAATAAATAAAAATAGATTTTAAATAATTGAATGGAATATTATTGGCACTTATTTACCATGACATGAACAGGTTTGCCTTTTCCTTCAAACTGAAGACTCCATACATATTTACCATCTTCTTTAATATCAACCGAAGTATCCGTACCGTAACCACCAAATGTTAATGGTGTTAATTCACCAACGTTCATTCTATTACCTTTTGCGGTAAATTGTGGGAACCACAACTCGGTCGCATACTGCATTCTGTAGGAGCCTACTTTTTCTTGAACCACGGCTTGGTAGAAATTATTCCCTTTGTAGGTGTATTGACGCTGAGGCACGTGTTTCCAATCGGAATCCGCAAAAGTACCCACCACAAATAGTGGTTTAGAAATAGGTCCTTTCGCTGTGCTGTCTGGGTTGTCACACGCTTTCATGAAAGCAACCACTTCGTCTTGAGACATATTAACAACTGGCTCTGTGGCCGCTTCAGGTTCTGCCGTCGATTGACAACCTACTAAGGCAACAAGTAGGGCAGCAGCAAGAGAGGTCTTCATCATGTTCATTTCACGTAATTCCTTTTTAGTATATCCAAAGCAAAATAAACTCAACGGTTAAAAGAAATATTAATCGTTATTAAAATGGAAATATCAAACGCCAAATAAATATCGTCAGATTGCGAATTTAAATCACTTCGAGAAGTTTGTTTATTTCCTAAGTACAAAAAATAAGTTAGGAACTGCCATTAATTATTGATCCAACCTATATAAAAAACAAAGTAATAAAAATAATTATGTGAATAAGGTAACTCTATGTAGGGGTATTTTTATTGGTTTATTTTCTATGAAAAAGGTCAGCATTTCGCTGACCTTTTTTATCTGATTATTTTCTATTTACGGCTTTCACAAACACTTGTTGTGCACCTTCGATACCCAGCTCTTTTGCTTCATCAAGCAAAGTGAGCGCTTTCGGAATATCATTCGCTGCGACTGCTGCTTCAATGGAGCTGTAGTAGTAGCTAGTAAGGTCCGTACCTTGGGGAATGTTATCGTTTTTCGCAACAATCTTAGTATTCACGATATCATTCGCGGATACCGAAAAGCGGAACTGACCAAGTGGGCTATGTTTCGCTAGAGGGTCTGCAATATCTGGCGGCTGAGTGTGGCGCGCCATGGCGAAGGCTTTTGCAGGGTGTAAAACTTGTGTACTTCCTTTTAGATCGGCGGAAGTCGTGTAAACCAACACATGCAGATCGTTACCTGTCATGTCTGGAATCACATTGAGATCAAGTACGAATTTATCGTTGTCCAACAGTTTTGCTGGTTCATACTTAAACTTTGAAAAATCTGCTTGGTAAATGGTTTCTCCTGCCGAGTTCATCACTGCGACATTAGGAGCATAAAATTGAAGTTCTTTACTTACGAATGTCTCTAATTTGATATCGAGACTGCCACGGTTTCCTGGAAGAGCAAACGCTGCAATAGCGCCAGCACTGTTACCATCCAACAACATTTGGCTTTTATCAGTCAAAGCGAATTCAGTAACCACAGGCACGTTAAGCGGTACCCATTGAATATCACCCGATTGCGTGATCACTTGTTGCTGACCTTTTGGACTCATCTCTACTTGTTCTACAGACGCACAACCAGTAGCCAACATGCCCAGCAGTACGGGAGCAAGCCATTTTTTCATTACTGTCTACCTCGACTCTTTATTGTTTTTTAAATAAATACAGCCAGATAAGTTCTGGCTGTATCATTCTAGGACAATTTAGGACTTAGTGGTTAGATGATTACCACCAAGCTTCAGCTTGTACACCGAACTGGAACGTATCGTCTGAACGACCGTTGTCAAATGTGTTTGAGTTGTCTTCTTTGTCAGCCGTTAGGTAAGAAGCGTAAACACGGATTTCAGGACGAGCCCAGAAGCTAGAGCCAGCAGACCATGCTTGAGCAACAGTTAGCTTACCGTATTTGTTTTCTTCGCCGTCGTTATCGTCGATAGCGTAACCAGCTTCGAAAATAGTTTTGTGGTTGTCATCCCATTTGTACATTGGACGAACAACAACAGACATTGTTTCCCACTTGTCTTGGCCAGCCCACATGTCTTCACCAACACCGTACACTAACTGGTGACCCATTTCCCAGCTGTCGCCCATGCCGATTACACCCCAGTTGATTAGGCGGTAACCAGATGCACCGTTGTCAGCTTCTGCGCCGTACCAGCTACCGTCGCCGTAGAATGCCATTGTTTTTGAGTAACCTTCAGTACCGTACTGAAGCACTGTTTTGTTGAAACCAGCGTCTAGACCTTGAGTCAATTCTGCTGTGAACATTACGCCGTTTTTCGCATCTTTAGTGCCGTTTGGCGCAGCGTCAGTTTCGTTAAGAATTGCGTAGTTCAAGCCCATTTCTAGAGAGCCGTTGTCCCATAGAGGAAGACCTGCGTAACGTACGTCTAGAGTGTTTACGTTTGTTGCGCCACCATCGTTGCCTGGGTCTGCGATATCGCCGCGGTCGTTACGAACCCAAGCGAAAGAAACTTTACCAGGACCAGCTTCGATACCTTCAACACCAGCGCCCGCGCCAGAGATGTTCCAGTAGTAGAAGTCAGAGATATGAATGTCGTGACGTTGGTAGTAGCGCTTACCAGCCCAAAGTGTTGCTTCTGGAGCAAAGTTTAGTAGGCCTTTAGCTTGAACGTTGAATTGACGTAGTGCGAATTGTGCATCGTCAACACATTTCACTTCGCCGTTATCCAAACCACAGTTAGCAGAAGTGCTTTCCCAGTCGTTTGAACCATTAGAAGTCATTGCAACCATAGAGTCTACGTAGAACGTTTTGCCGTTGTTGTTGTAAACTTCTTTACCTAGTTGAATCTCGCCGTAGATATCGCTTTCATTACCTAGACGACCGATCTTGTTCTTTTCGAATGTTAATTGTTGACCACCGTCAGCGTTCACGCCAACGCCAGCACGCATGTAACCGTGGAAATCCACTGCGAATGCAGAACCAGCAGCTAAAGTTGCAGCTACAGCAGCAGCAATTGCACTTACTTTTTTCATTCTTAACTCCATTAAGGGTATTTATAATTCTGTCTTCCCTGCTCACTCTTTTAGGTGAATATAGGCAGTAAAAACACACCTAAAGAAAGAGAGGTAAGATGGGAACGAATCCCCGTTTGTTTCAACAGTTGTGAGATTACCCGAGGCGTACAAGGATGACTTCCTCCGCCCTAAACTAATTTAAGGGGGATGAGAAGGGAGTAGAAAATTTACCGAATGGTGTTTTTTCGAGTCAGATCACCAATCTAGGGAGGAATTAGTAAGTTTGTTCGGTTTTGAGCCGCTACAAAGTGATAGCCATTTCATATTTTTGACTCTAAGCCGTCACATAAAGTAATTAAATTACACGAATATTTTTATATTTAGGGTGGTTGACCTTAGTAAGACAAAGTTTTTAACTTATAGTTTCCTAAAGGTAGCAATAAATATTAAATAAAGTATCTCCGATGACACGACTTCTCTCTCGCCCCTACCCCCTGGGCGCAACATTGAATAAAGAAGGCTGTAACTTCTCTATTCATGCTCCAGGCGTAAAAGACATTCAACTGGCATTGTTTGCAGACGATGGCAGCTACGAGCTTCACGGTTTACCGAATGAATACGCTGGCATACGTCATACTTTTATTCCAGATATTAAGCCGGGGCAAAAATACGGTTACCTTGTCTCCCACAAGGAAGAGCCACTGTTAATTTCTGATCCGTACGCAAAATCAATAGATAAAGCCCTCCACTATCACCCTCCGTACTCTCCAGCCAAAAGTTTCGATATGCCGAAGTGCGTCGTTATCGAAGATGATTTTGACTGGCAAAACACGGATCACCCGCGTATACCCAGAGAAGAGATGGTGTTGTTTGAGACGCACGTCAAAGGGATTACCCAACGCCACCCAGAGGTTGAGGACAAGCTGAGGGGGCGCTATTTAGGTCTTGCATCACCTGAAATGCTGGCCTTTTACGAACAACAAAACATCAACACGCTGCAATTGCTACCTGTCGCAGCATGCATGCATGAGCCTCACCTACTAGAGATGGAAAAGGTCAATTATTGGGGATACAACCCTTATCTCTTTATGGTGCCCGATCCGCGCTACGCAGAACAAGACGCCGTTACGGAATTAAAAACAACAATTCGCGAATTGCATAAAAACGGCATCGAAGTGATTCTCGACGTGGTTTACAACCACACTGCTGAAGGTGGTGAAGGGCCTACAATTTTCAACCTGAAGGCCCTCGATTCCTGTTTTTACATCAAACATGGCAACCACTTCGCCAATTACACTGGCTGCGGAAATACAGTGGATCTCACCTACCAACCAGCCTTAAACCTTGTGATGGATACATTGCGCTACTGGGTTAGCGAATTTAAAGTCGATGGCTTCCGTTTTGACTTGGCTGCAACGTTAGGTCGACAGGGCGATGATTACAACCCAGAAGCAGCTTTCTTTAAAGCCGTTGCGCAAGACCCAATTTTGCGTGAAACCAAATTGATTGCCGAACCTTGGGATATTGGTCCAAATGGCTACCAAGTGGGTAACTTTCCATTTGGTTGGAACGAATGTAATGACAAACTGCGTGATATTTCCCGCAGTTTTTGGCGCGGTGATCAAGGCTATTTAAAAGAGTTTGCCACTCGATTAATGGGCTCTCGTGACATTTATAGTGCAGCGAACTGGCCATACAAACTCACCGTAAATTACATCACGTATCACGATGGCTTCACACTGCAAGATTTAGTGTCTTACAAGCACAAACATAACGAAGCCAATGGCGAAGAAAATCGCGACGGTCACGGTGACAATCGTTCAGAAAACTACGGTGTTGAGGGCGAGACGGAAAATCTGATGATCATCGCCACGCGTGAGAAGCAAAAACGCAACCTTATTGCTAGCTTGCTGTTTGCCTTCGGTATCCCACACATTCTCACTGCTGATGTTCTGTCTCACACCCAAGGCGGTAACAATAATGCCTATTGCCAAGACAACGAAACCAGTTGGCTGAACTGGGAAGAGACAGAACGTAAGCAACATTTCAAAGCATGGATGTCACAAATGGTCGCCAACCGAAATCAATACATGGTGCCATTTATCCGAGCTTTCAGTGGCGAAAACCGCAATAACAACCGTATTTTCTGGCACCGTACAGACGGTCGCTTAATGGAGCACGATGATTGGAACCGTTTAAGCTCCGTCGCACTTCACCTTGGTATCGGTAAAGAAGGGCAAGAGCTGGTCTACCTCATCAACCAAACTAACGCCACAGCGCGCTTTAAGCTCCCCAATGAGCGAAAGCAAGAATGGGTGACGATCTGTGATACAAACGTACGTAATCTCAACCCAGGACATGCTGAAGGCGAAGTCTTGCTGTCACCCACCTCGATGGTGATTTTGCACTATCAACCAAACCAAAGCACACCAAAAGGTGAGCAAACGCATAGCTAAGTTATAAACGCTCCAAAAAAGGAAAGCCGATGCATCTCAGTGCTTCGGCTTTTTTGTTGGTTAGATGTGCCTAACTCATTATTCGCAAGGCGGCGCTAGGTGAATCAAAGCTAACCCACCCAGTGACGTCTCACGGTATTTCTTGTTCATGTCTTTGCCCGTTTGGTACATGGTTTCAATTACCTTATCCAACGAGATCAGACATTTACTATTACGCTTTAATGCCATGCGAGATGCATTGATCGCTTTCATTGCACCCATTGCATTACGCTCAATACACGGTACTTGCACTAAGCCACCGATTGGGTCACAAGTCATGCCTAGCGAGTGCTCCATGGCAATCTCAGCCGCAATACAAATTTGCTCATTGCTGCCACCACGTAGCGCGGTCAAGCCAGCTGCCGCCATAGAGGAAGATACACCGACTTCACCCTGACAACCTACTTCGGCACCCGAAATAGACGCGTTGGTTTTGTACAAAATGCCAATCGCACCGGACACAGCAAGGAAGTCTTTAAGCTGTTTAGTATCAAGCTCTTTGATGAAGCGATGGTAGTACATCAATACCGCAGGAATCACACCCGCCGCACCATTAGTTGGCGACGTTACGACTTGTCCACCAGCCGCGTTTTCTTCACTCACAGCAAAAGCAAACAAGTTAATCCAATCCATGATTTCCATTGGATCGTTTTCGATTGCTGCATTTGCTTCAAGCTTCTTCAACAAGTTTGGCGCACGTCGGGTCACGTTCAAGCCGCCATCCAAGATACCTTCTGTTTCGAAACCGCGCTCCATGCAACGCGTCATCACACGCCAGATCTGTTCTGCGCGTTGATTGATGGCTTCCATATCCTGAAACGCTTGTTCATTTTTCAGAATCATGCCGCCAAGGCTCATGCCGTTATTCTCTGCCTGCGCCAACATTTCGTCCGCACTGGAGAATGGGAACTCAACTTCTACGGGCGCAGTCGCGCTGCCATTTTGCAGTTCATCCGCCGTTGCGATGAAACCGCCACCGATAGAGTAGTAAGTTTCAAACCCAACCTGATTGCCATGCGCATCTAACGCAGTAATCGTCATGCCATTCTCATGCAGAGGAAGGTTCTCTTCATGGAACAACATGTCCGTTTTGTAGTTGAATTCGATTTCATGACGGCCATCGACAGACATCATGCCCTCTTCAATCGCCTTGCGCATCGCTTTGTTCGCAGAAGCGATTTTGATGGTATCTGGTTTGTTACCCAACAGACCCAAAATGGTCGCACGGTCTGTATGGTGACCAATCCCCGTTAACGAAAGTGAGCCGTATAAATCGACTTGAATACGAACCACTTTTGCCAAGTTCGATTCAATCAAACGAGTGAAGTGGTAACCCGCGATCATTGGACCATTGGTGTGAGAGCTAGAAGGGCCCACACCAATCTTGTAAATATCAAAGATGGACAGCATAAACTTACCTATTACGACAATGCAGCATAAAGCCAATCAGGGAGAACCATACAAGCAGCGATGGTCGCCACAGCGAACACCAACAGCCCGTAATGGCTTGCGGTTGGCTTTGCAAAAAGATGTTTTTGATTATTGATAAAGATTTGTTGCTCGGCAGTCACAGCGCCCCAACGACGGCTCACTAACACACCAAACAAAAGGAAGACGAACGTACCAATTGGCGCGAACCACGGCCAAGCCACGTCGAGATACATCACAGTAAACACCGCAATCACACTCATGATACTGCCAACGATCACGCCTTTCTCATTGGCGTTCACCCAGAATAAACCAAGCACGAATGAACCCAAACGGATACCAACAAAGATAGAAGTCAGACTAGCGATGGTTTTGAGTACCGATTCATTCGATACCGCCAGAAGAGCTGGCACTACCACCATAGCCGCAGCGAGCAAACTCATCTTTCTTGCGACTTTTTCGTAGTGCTCATCATCGGCACTCTTGCGAACGAAACGCTTGTAGATATCGAACGTCGCGACGGTCGCCATTGAGTTGTAGGTCGAATCCAAGGTCGACATTGCGGCCGCCGCCAATGCGGAAATGATCAAACCAACGACGATTGGGTTAGTGTGGTTGAAGACGAAATCCAAAATCACTTCGTTGCTGTTTTCAAACGATTGATCTTGATAGAAAACACTCAAAAGAACACCGAGTACCGCGAAGAATAAGTACACAAAAAATGCACCGTAACCACACAACAGCATCGACTTCTGCGCCGTCTTTTCACATCTCGTCGCTAACGTGCGTTGGATGATCAATTGGTTGGTGCCGTACACACTCAAATGCAAAAAGCTCACGGCAACCACGCCAGCCCAGAGTGTGGTATCTACGCCTAAATCAAAGTCTAAGTTGATGATATTCAGGTGATTACGAGAAAGGTAATCTGCCGCATTAATCTCTGTCATTAGAATAGCAAAGATAGCGATACTGCCCGCCACCAATACTGCAGATTGCAACATATCGGTCCAGATAACCGTGGAAATTCCGCCCGCATAGGTATAGCAAGCGGTGAAAATACTGATGTAGATAATGGCTTCAGAAATACTGATAGGCAGAACTTGCACTAAGATCAGCGCCACAGCATACAAAATCACACCCGCAGATATACATTGAACCACAATGAACACAATCGAGTTGATGGTTCTTGCATACACCCCAAAGCGGTGCTCAAGATATTCATAAATCGAAGTCAAGCCCAGCTTATAAAAGACTGGCACAAAGAAAATGACGGTGAAAAAAATAACGATGGGATAGTTAAGGTGAATACTCATCGCTTCCATGCCAGAGCTATAAACCCAACCTGGCATCCCTACAAACGTCATCGCACTAATGTAAGTCGCAAGTATCGAAACACCTGCCGTAAACCAGCCAAATTGCTTTCCACCCGTAGAAAAGTCGCCACCATTGCTGTAGCGCTTATTCACTAAATAGCTGATTAATATGGTGATTAACACGTATAACGCAATCACCACAAAACTTGAGTACGTAACCATTTCAGGGTTTCCATAATTATGGGTGCTAATTATTTGTGCTTGGATATTACTTTAAAAAAGCATATCTAAACGATAATCCCGCCATAACTGTGACTATAATCACCAATATAGACGGTTATATATTCAAAAATGCCAAAAAGACCGATTTAATGAGACTCCCATCACTAAAAACCACTAATTGGGTACGCATTCATTTTAAAATTGATATTGATCACGGATCTAATGACCTTAAAAAAACTATGATTCACCACGACACGAAATCGAAGATGATCCCAATAAGATCGTGTTCTTTAAGTTTGAATAGCAACAAATCCTAAGTGAAATAGAGGTTTATCGGTCATGAATGCCAAAAGACACATGAGCGAAGTTCCTATGATTCAAAGGGTAGCTGCCTATCTAGCGATACTGGTTGGTTACTTTTTCTATTGTTATAACTTTGTAATTATTGACTACGTACGCCCATACATCGTTGAAGCGTATGATGGTATTAGCCTGTCAGACACTGCCCAGTTCTATACATGGCAGTCGGTTGGTGCACTTATCGGTGCATTGAGCTGTGCTTGGTTCGCAACAAAATTTGGTAAGAAATCCACTCTTATTACCATCACAGCCCTAAACGGTGGCGCAACGATCATCAATATGATGTTCACCGACTACACAACATGGGCAGCAATGCGTTTCATCATTGGTTTGTCACTGGGTGGTTACTTCACCGTGGCAGTAAGCCTGATGATCGGCCTATTTACGCCAACGGTACGTGGTAAGTTGACGGCATTCGCGTCTTCTATGTTCTCTGTTGCACTGATGGTAATGGGTGCGTATGCAGCGTTTATTGCAAGCATCGATGCACCATGGGAAAGCCTAATGCTTGTTGGTGGTATCCCACCATTGGCAGCCGCTGTTGTCATGATCTTTGTACTACCTAGCGACAGCAAAGTGATCGCTTACGGTGAAGAAGAGCAAGCAAAAGCAGAAGAATCAAATGCACCAGCGAAAAAAGGCTCTTGGGGAGAAATGCTAAGCAAGCCCTACCGTAAGATCACACTAACCTGTCTATTACTGGCTGGCCTTAACTTCTATGGTTTCCAATTCTTTGGTGGCTTCGTAACCACTTACCTACGTGATGTACGTATGTTCGACGGTGCAACTATCGGTCTCATCTTCTCTATCTCAGCATTTGGTTCACTGTTTGGTGCTTGGTTCTGGGGTTGGGTAGCTGACAAATTCGGTCGTAAGGTGAACGCATTTGGCTTCATCCTAGCGGGCATCATGGTTTCAATCTTCTTTGTTGCACCTGGCGACATGGTGATTGGCGGCCTAAACATGCTGGCTCTACTTGGTCTGATTTACAACTTCGGCCTGTCTTCTTCAGCGGTATGGGGTGGTTACTTCTCAGAACTGTTCCCAGCACACCTACGTAGCTACGGCGCGGCGCTATTCCACGGCGGTCGTATCCTGGGTATGTGGGCACCAATGGTACTTATCTTCATCCAAGAGCGTACCGACCTACAAACCGCAATGTGGGGTTCACCAATCGTATGGATCCTTGCTGGTCTTCTATGGCTATCACTGCCAGAGACACTAAAAGGCGGCGTGCTCGATAAGAGCAAAAAAGCCGAAGCAGCAAAAGCGTAACTGAATTTCAAAAACTCCGGCTGGCTCCCCGGTCGGATGAAAAAACTTAATTTCGAGTCCTGTTCCCAAAGCCGACTCGACAGCAAATAAGAGAGTTTATTATGTCTAAATATCAAGAAGCGAAACGCGTTGTACGTGAATACTTCAGCGCAATGGAAAACGCAACTCACGAGAACGTGGCAGAAGTACTAAAAGCACACACTTCAGAAGATTACCTATGGCGTGGTGTTTACCCATTCCGTGAGCAACAAGGCGCTCAAGCAGCGGCTGACGTTTTCTGGGCTCCTTTGATGAAATCAATGACTCGCATGCAGCGTCGTCAAGACATCTTCATCGGTGGTGAGAACGAAGTAACATCAGGTGAAATCTGGGTAATGAGCATGGGTCACTTCATGGGTCTATTCGACGCTGAATACCTAGGCATGCGCCCAACTGGCAAAATCATGAACATCCGTTACGCAGAATTTAACTGTGTTGAAAACGGCAAGATCACTAAGACTGGCCTATTCCTAGACCTTCTAGGTGCAATGGACCAAGCGGGTTGTTACCCACTACCACCATCAACAGGTAAGCACTTCGTATACCCTGGTCCTCGTAACCACGACGGCCTACTGTTCGAAGACGCAGCACCAGAAGAAGGCGTAGCAACACTAGCACTAGTGAACAAGATGGTTGATGACCTATCTGCACTAAACGACAGCGGCGCTATGGGTTGCCCACCAGAAGTTCTTGAAAAGAGCTGGTCTAAAGACATGATCTGGTACGGTCCATGTGGTATCGGTGCGTCTTACACAATCCCTCGTTACCAACAGCAGCACCAATTGCCGTTCCGTAACAACCTGAAAGACAAGAAGTTTAACGGCCACGTATGTCGTTTCGCAGAAGGTAACTTCTCTTGTTTCTTCGGCTGGCCAAACCTATCTAACACACCAATTGGTGGTTTCCTAGGTATGACAGGTGGTGAAGTACGTGCAGACATGCAAGTGGTTGACGTTTACTACCGTGACGGCGACAAGCTATCTGAGAACTGGGTACTGATCGACCTACCTTACTGGCTAAAACAGCAAGGTCTAGACGTATTCGAGCGTACTCAACAGATCCTAAACCCTTCTCTATAAGAAGTCCTAGGGGCGGATTGTCAACCCGCCTTTATGTTGCCTGAATCCCCTCTCGGTTCAGGCGACATGCTCCCAACTCGTGCCTCAAGGATGGGGCACAACCTCAAGATAGAACCCTTATTCACAACGGGCATGAACGCACGGTGGCTTTCTGCGCCCTGAATAATGAGATTGATGATGAAAAAGTCGACCCTTTCTGCAGTGATTTTAGCAGCGCTTACTTCTAGCTCAGCCTTTGCTGCACACACTTTTGTTAATGACGCTGGTGACAGCTTAACCATCGATGGCCGTTTCGATCTTCGCTACCAAGACCGTGGCGGTGATGACAACGGCGAATGGAATAGCGGCAGCTCACGTTTCGGTTTGAAAGGCCAAATGGGTCTGGATAACGGCTGGACTGGTTTCGGTCACGCGGAATGGGGCTACAACTCTGGCGCGAACGGCGACAACATTTACGACCGCTTGCTATACGCAGGTGTTGATCACGAAAAATACGGCAAGATTGCTGCGGGTACTAAGCAATGGTCTACCTTCTACGACGTAGCATGGTACACCGATTTAGGTCGTGTATTCGGTACTCGTGGCTCAGGTGTTTACAACCTAGCTGACTGGGGTATCGCATCCGGTGCTGGTCGTGCAGAAAACTCAATTACGTACCGCAATTCAATCAATGACAAAGTGAGCTACGGCTTTACTTACCAAACCACGCGTGAAGATGTCGCTCTAGCAAGCAATGCGACAGCCTCACTGAAAAACGGCATGGGTGCATCGATCACTTACAAACCCGTTGATGGCGTAACACTTGGTGCGGCTTACCATCAAAATGAAGTTGCGGATCTAGACGCAAGCGTGGTTGGCGTAGAAAACGGCGACAACATGCGCATCATGCTATTGGGTGCAAACTACAGCAACGGTGGCTTCTACGCGGGTGCGACTTTCCACGTTGGCGAAAACTGGGAAGCAGTGAGCCAAGGCGGTACGGACGTAATGTTCGATACCCTAGGTGGCGAAATCTACACTTACTACCACTTCGACAACGGCCTGCGCCCAACGTTGAACTACAACTACATGGAAGATCGTGGTGACGAGACGCAAGGTTACGAGCGTAACTTGCTGATTCCTGGTCTTGAATACCACTTCCAGAAGAACAAATTCCTAGTTTGGACTGAATACCAGTTCGACCTAGGTAAAGATCAGTACGATGGCAGCAAATTCGAAAACCGTGATGATCAATTCGCGGCAGGTATTCGCTACTACTTCTGATAATACTCATCGCTCACCACCTATACCCAAGTAACCTTAAGGTGGTGAGTGATGAAGTTCTTATCAACACAAAGCAAAGTTATCTTGAAGCCAAGTAGTCATCACTTCACTAATAATTAAAGGCTGCTCAAGCGTAGATAGATGCCCACACTCAGGGATAACATGAAGCGTGACGTTTGGGATGCATCTCTCCATGAGCAGATGATTGTCTAGCGGACAAAGCTTATCTTCTTTACCTGTTATCACCAACGTAGGAACTTGAATGTCCGCCAATAAAGGTCGAGCATCCGGGCGAGTTGCTAACGCTTTAGCATGTGCTTCAAATGCCTCCAAACCTACATTGACCGCCATGCCTTCTATACGCTCAGTTAACGCTTTGTCTTGCAAACGGCTTGGATGAATCAGCACAGGCATCAGAGTGTCAGGCGTAATGCGTTCAAACTCACCACTTAGCGCACGGCTAACCAGTGCATCACGCTTTTGTGTCACCTCTGGCTTTTCATCTGCTGCATTGGTATCCATGAGGATCAAGCCTTTGACTCTGTTTGGCGCTTGACGGTACACCTCAAAGGCAAGAATCCCACCCATTGATAAGCCACCCAAGACAAACTCCTGCGGTGCGTCTTGCAACACTTTCTGCGCCAGCTGTTCCATTGACGGCAATGAGGCCAGCGTCGGGCATGAAGGCTCAACCCAACTTGGCAACGCTCGGTTGACTTCCTCAAACAATGTGCCATCACAAAGTAGTCCGGGTAGCCAAACTAACGAGGTGGGTTGCGTCATTTTATTCTCCTGCAAGCGGCTTTGGTTGATCAGACCCAAGAATGCAATACGTCAAACTATTACCACGCAAGTTCGTCAGTGAATAAGACGCACCTTCTGGAACATTCAGCACATCACCGCGCGTTAAAACAACACTCGCTTGTTCGCCTTGATGCGTGAGGACGACTTCAGTATCGCCATCAAAGTTGATAAGCACTTGTTTTTCTTCTCGGCAGTGTTGAGGAATCGAGCCACCTTCAGAAAGCTCATAAGCCATGATGCTCACTTCATCTTCACTCTTTACTTGGAAGTCATAACTCGCCAAAGGATGACCCGTTAAGGCGTATTGTTTCACGTTGCTTCCGCCGAAATCGCCTTTGATTTCACGATAATCTTTTTGCAGAGCGACAAATGGCATCATCTCTTCTGCGGTGTAGGTATCGAAGGTCGCGAGTTCTTCTTCGGTAAGCAGCGGCATCAATTCTGATTCTTGTGGCACCGGGTCGCCATTAATAGTGTCCACAAGTGTGCCATCGGCTTTGAGGTATAAACCATAACCTTGACTGTCTTTGATAACGTTTGGATGCCAAATAACGCCGCCACCTGAATCGTCGCCGCCAAGTACCGAGAACATAAAGCCGTAATCGCGGCCAACCACTTCAAATCCACGGAAGAGATTGGTTGGAATCGAGATGACGTCACCGTGAGACAACACCGCCTCGTGTTCACCATCGTTCCCCCAATAAAAGCGGAACTGACCTTTGAACACCAAGAAAAGCTCAGCGGTGCGATGAGAATGTAACGAATTTTTGATGCCCGGCGGTTGGCCTGCGGCACCAATATTAAAGCCCGCCGTATCGCGAATATGAACATGCTGACGACTGCTCTCTGCCACCCCTGCACCGATAATACAAAAGTTATCTTTGAGATCACTGCCTGGCGTGCGCGCATCAATAAACGCACTCGTACCCGGAATCAGTTCCATGTAGCGGACCAGATTATTATTCATTTTAGATTGTAGAGTCATTGTAAATCCTTGTTGTCCTTGTTTGGACCTAGCCTTTGAATTGTTAGTTACAAACCGAAAGTGTGTTACAGACCTAAAGGTCGCCCACCATCAACCGCGATGGTATTGCCTGTCGAGAAGGTCAAAACTTCTGCTGCGGCGTACACGGCTTGAGCGACTTCTTCATCATTGGCTAAACGCTTAAGCGGTGTGGATTGTTCTTGTTGATTACGCCATGCGTCATCCAAGCCTTTGACAAACTCAGTGTCGACAAGCCCTGGAGCAACAGCCAAAACGCGAACCTCGGGAGACAGAGCGCGAGCTAAAGAACGGGTCATGTTCTCCGCGGCAGATTTACTTGCACAGTAAGCAATGTTGCTCCCCATCGCAGTCTGTGCCGCGATAGAAGTAATGTTCACCACACAACCATTGGCTTGCTTAAGCCAAGGCTCAAACGCTCGAACCATGGCAAAAGGCGCACGGACGTTCACTTGGAAAATTTGGTCAAACAGTTGATCATCTAAGCTTTGCAAATCAGAGTGCGCGACGAATTTCGTCATCCCCGCACAGTTGACCAACAAATCCAGCTTGTCGCTTATTTCACTGACTTGATGTTTAAGCTGTTCAATCGCACTAGAATCTGCCACGTTCAATTTGAATGCTAGATGCTCGTTACGTGGCAGCGAGGAAAGCACATCCTCGGCCGCTTTATGATTACTGTTGTAAGTCAGAATTACGCGATATCCCGATTCAGCTAGCTTGCGACAAATGGCGGCACCCAGTCCGCCACTGCCGCCTGTGACTAAGGCAAGTTTCGACATATTACGCCTCTTCTACTTTGCCTTTGTAACGGCGCACACGAATATCCGCTTGCTCTTTGTGGCCAGCAAAACCTTCGAGTGCACACAAGCGAGAGCAATACTCACCGACTTTGAGGGACGCAGCTTCCGTTACACGCTGGTAAGTACAGGTTTTGATAAATTTACCTACCCAAAGACCACCGGTGTATCGCGCCGCTTTCTTCGTTGGCAGTGTATGGTTGGTACCAATACATTTATCGCCGTAAGAAACGTTGGTTTCACGACCTAGGAACAAGGCACCGTAGTTGGTCATGTTATCTAGGAAGTATTTAGGATCTTCCGTCATCACTTGAACGTGTTCAGAAGCGATATCGTCTGCCACTTCCACCATTTCTTCGTAGCTATCACACACAATCACTTGTCCGTAATCTGCCCACGCTTTACCCGCGACTTCAGCCGTTGGGAGAATGGTTAACTGACGTTCGATCTCTTTAATGGTTTCTTGCGCAAATGTTTCGCTATTGGTCAACAATACAGCGGGAGAGTTGTAACCATGCTCAGCCTGACCAAGCAAGTCTGCCGCTGCCAATTCCGGGTCACAGCCTTTCTCATCAGCAATGACCAAGGTTTCCGTTGGCCCTGCAAACAAATCGATACCAACGCGACCAAACAACTGACGTTTTGCCTCTGCCACAAATGCGTTACCCGGCCCTACAATCATATCGACTGGCGCAATAGTCTCTGTACCAAGAGCCATTGCACCTACCGCCTGAACACCACCGAAGCAGTAGATTTCATCCGCACCCGCCATTGCCATCGCAGCGACAATCGCGACGTTCGGCTGGCCGTTAAACGGAGGCGCACAAGCAATAACACGTTTTACGCCCGCGACTTTCGCCGTCAGTACACTCATGTGAGCGGATGCAACCAATGGGTATTTTCCACCAGGGATGTAACAACCCACGCTGTTTACTGGAATATTTTTATGCCCCAGTACCACACCAGGCATGGTTTCTACTTCGACGTCTTTCATTGAGTCACGTTGAATTTGAGCAAAGTTTCGAACTTGTTGCTGAGCGAACTCGATATCATGACGAGTCGATTCATCAAGCGCATCCACACAGGCTTGGATTTGCTCTTCTGACAGGCGGAATTGCTCCGGCGACCAGTTATCAAACTTTTCAGACAACTCACGTACAGCGCTATCACCTTTCGATTCAATATCAGCAAGAATGTTTTCAACAATCTGACGCACTTTTGCGTCGTTTGATGCTGATGCTTCTTCAGTGATTCCGTTTTTTAAAATGCGTGCCATTGGGTTTCTCCTTGAACATTGAGGCTGACGAACGGTTATTTTTATGCTTTTGGATACGAATGCAAAATCAGATTAAACACTTAATTAACACTTGACAAGTTAAGTCAACAAACCACAAAAACATTACTTAAGCCTTTGTATTTATTAGTTTAAACAAATAAAAGCAAGTAATAAGGACCTTAATTAAGTTTAATTTTTAATCAAAAATGAGTTTTAGATCACATCATTTTTACTCATCATTTACATTTCTAAATGTTAGTTTTTGCATACCTTTGCAAAGGAGAGAATCATGAGCAATTTTAAACAACGTCTGAATCAAGAAACGATATTAGGTACATTTGTTAAAACCCCTCACCCTCACATTATCGAAGTATTGGCACTGGCAGAGTTGCCTTTTGTGGTACTGGATGCAGAGCACGCACCTTTCGATCGTTCCTCGCTTGATCTGTGCATCATGGCGGCCAGAGCGAATGACCTCGCGTGCGTGGTACGAGTACAAGACAGCGCTCCTTCAACCATTTTGAACGCGCTTGACTGTGGCGCGGCGGGTGTACAAATTCCCCATGTTTGTACTGCTGAGCAAGCGACGCAACTGGCGAAAATCTGCCATTACGGAGAAGGTGGCCGAGGGTATGCTGGTTCCAGTCGAGCAGCGCAATACGCCACTAAGCCCATGGTTGAACACTTAAAAGACAGCCGTGCGAATACGATTGTCATTGCACAAATTGAAGACCCTCAAGGGGTTGAAAATGTTGAAGCGATTGCCAATGTTGAAGGAATTGATGCGCTCTTCATTGGCCAAGTTGATCTCACTGTCGCTTATGGTGCTGATAGCGTTCATGATGAGAAAGTCGCACAAGCAAGTATGCGAGTAATCGAAGCGGCCAGAGCCGCCAATAAACCTGTTGGCATGTTTGTCGCGACGGCTCAACAAGCTCGGGAATGGCGTGAACTCGGCGTTAGCTTCTTTTGTGTTGGCTCTGAACACAAAACGATCATTGATGGCTTCAAGCAAGAGAGAAATGTGATGAATTCTTGAGTTTTCTCTGATATTTACGCCTTATCAATGTAATGCTCTAGACACAGAAATCCCCTAGCCCATACACTCAGCACGTATGAGAAGGTTCAATGGCCTTAAATAAGGAGTATCACCATTAAAGCGAAAGTAACTTCGATCGACGTCGCGAAGATGCTCGGCGTCTCTCAATCGACGGTATCTAGAGCATTCAGCCCGACTGCGAGTATTAGCGAGAAGAAACGCAAAATGGTGATGGATGCCGCAGCTAAGCTCGGATACACACCGAATGCCATCGCCCGAGGTCTGATTTCGAATCGTTCAGGCTTAGTGGCGATTGCGTTAGATAGCGAATCAAACCCAATGTACGACATGCAATCTCGTGCTTTGGCTGTCGAAATTCAAAAGCGAGGCGGACAAGTTGTGCTTTGCCCTATCGACAAGGACGACCTCGATCTCGCCATTTCACGCGCCATTGAATACCAAGTGGACGGACTCGTTATCGCCACCAGCCGTTTAACCTCACGCGCGTTTGCCCAATGCGAAAAGTTTGGCGTTCATTTAAGCTTGATTAACCGCTACGCCGAGGGTATTAATGCCAATAGCTCTGGTATTGATAACCGATTGGCGGGCCAACAAGCAGCCGAGTATTTAACGCAGAAAGGCGCAAAACAGTGTGCTTATATCAGTGGCGATGCTGGCTCCATGACCAGTGAAGAGCGTTGGCTGGGTTTCTCTTCAAAATTGCAAGAACTCGGCTCCCCGTCACCAACCTTTATCCAAGCCAAGTACAGCTTTGAAGCAGGCTTAGAAGCGGCGAAAGCGATCTTGTCGCACACTAGCAAACCCGATGCAATTTTTTGTGCAAACGACATCCTCGCCATGGGTGTGATGGATGGCTTGCGACAAGCCGGAGCAAAGATCCCCCAAGACTTCTCTGTGATGGGTGTAGATAACATTCCGATGTCTGCATGGCCGAGCTATGATTTGACCACCATTGCTCAACCAGTCGACAAAATTGTTAAACGAGCGGTTGAAGATTTGATGAATCGAATCAACGGCAACCTGGATGCAACTGGCGAATACCTTTTCGAGCAAGGCACCTTGATCGAACGTAGTAGCACCATTTAATAAATCCATTTTTATTCATTCTTCATAAACAAAATGCCTTGCTTTCGAGTAAGGCATTTTCTGTGATCACGATTAAATTTTCACCAATCGTTATTTAATTCCTCATCAATTCATCAATCTTGTTATTGACTTGTTACTTTAATGTTTTATTTTGGATTCGTATGCAAAATGGATATGAATTGCTCAACTAATTTATAAAAACATAAAAAGTTGTGTGACTTGCCGACGAATGCCAATGGCAGGTCATACCAGAAACAAGGAAGAACGATGAAGAAAGTAATCCTGACTTCACTTACCGCACTGGGGCTTGCATTTAGCAGTATGAATACGTTTGCAACCAGTGTTATACGTCTTGCTCATGACAGTCAAGAAACCTCTCCCGTACACAAAGCAATGCTCTATTTCGAACAAGAAGTGGAAGCTCGCTCAAACGGTGAGATAGAAGTTGAAATCTATCCGGCGAGACAACTAGGCGATGTGCGTGAGACGACTGAACTCGTACAGCAAGGCAACTTACAAATGACGTTTGGTGCGTCAGTTTTACTCTCTCCCTACGTCCCAGAGTTTAACGTGCTCGACGTGTTCTACCTTTTTGATAGCGAAGAGCAAGCACACAAAGCGCTCGACAGTGAGAAGATCGGACAACCATTGTTGAATGCTATGGAATCAAAAGGCTTTCATGGACTTGGCTTTATGGAGGTCGGCTTTCGTAGCGTGACCAACAACAAACAGCCAATTGATAGTATTGAGGACCTGAAAGGGCTAAAGATTCGCTCGGCATCTAACCCCACTCAAATAAGCGCGTGGAAATCTATTGGTACTGCGCCAACACCTCTGTCTTGGGGAGAAATTTTCACCTCGTTACAACAAGGCCTGATTAACGCTCAAGAAAGTGCTATCTACTCTATTTATGCCGAACGTTTTTACGAGGCACAAAAGTACCTCTCTTTAACTAACCATATATACACCAACTACGTGTTGTTCATGAACAAATCGTTTTGGGATTCACTGCCGGCCGCACAACAAGCGCTGATCAGTGAAGTAAGCAAAGAAACCATCGCAAAACAGCGTGAGCTCGCCGCTAAGCAAAACCAAGAAGTAATCAAAGAGCTCGAAGCAAAAGGCATGACGGTTAACATCGTCCCAGACGAGGTACGCAGCATCATGAAAGAGAAAATGAATGCGGCCGTGTACCAGGACTTGCGCAGTAAAACGGGTAAAGACTTGTTTGACAACGTGATGGCCGAGATAGAACGCCTATAACTCCCACTCTTTTGCACGATCTGGCAACAGGTCGTGCTTTCTCGTTTTGGAGGTGAACATGAAGTGGTTTCGCTTACTAGACAAATACCTAGAACCAACCCTTATCGTTATCGCGATCTCAACGATGACAACTTTACTGTGCTTGCAAATCGCCCTACGCCTGTTCGATGCAACGATCGCGTGGGCTGAAGAGCTGGCTCGTTATTTATTCGTATGGGCGATGTACCTGAGCATCAGCTACTGTATCCGAGATGATCGACACATCCGCATTCGTGTGTTCATCGATAAACTTCCGGGCAATTGGACGCAATTCAGTTTGATTGTCTCTGATCTTATCTACCTTGCCTTTAGTGCAACTGTCGCCTGGTTTGGATTTAAGGTTATAAACCGCAGCCTGCAACTCGGTCAGATTGCACCCGCAATGGAAATTCCTATTGCGTGTTTGTATGCCTCTGTTTTAGTTTGCGCACTATTAAGCTGCGCGCGCCTAGTGACAAGCATTTATCAACGTGTGAACGCGTGCTCCACCAGCAATGAACGAGTTCGCTTTTCTCGCCAACGCTATCGCCATATCAAAGCAAAGTATCGTACTTCTAACCGACTATTGGAGTTTAACGCATGACGTCTGCACTTTTGTTTGGCAGCTTTGGTCTGCTTCTGCTCATTGGCGTTCCGGTCGGTATTGCTCTGGCGGCAGCCAGTATGGTCGCGATACTCAGTCTGCCGTTTCTTAACATCGAGTTTTTAGTCCAAGGAATGGTAACAGGGCTCGACTCTTTCCCTCTCCTCGCCGTCGTTTTTTTTACCTTAGCAGGTAACCTTATGAGCCAAGGAGGGATCTCAAAACGATTATTGCATGTGGCGGAGGTCTTCTTTGGCCACTTTACTGGCGGGCTTGGCATCGTGGCCATTGTGGCGTGTATGTTCTTCGCTTCC
>NZ_JADDYH010000038.1:252388-269537 GCF_015163595.1 Vibrio sp. OPT41
ATCTCTGGTACAGGGTCTGCCACTGTTGCCGCTATCGGCTTGACGATGATTCCCTCGATGGTAAAGAAAGGCTACGACCGCAGCTTTGCAGGTGCTTTAATCGCGTCCTCCGGCGGAATTGGCGTCATTATTCCACCCTCTGTGGTGATGATCGTCTACGCGATCACAGCTGAAGTCTCGGTAACTAAGATGTTCATAGCGGGCATCATTCCTGGCTTGGTCGTCGGTATGGTATTGATCGGCTATTGTCTAATTGTCTCAAAATTGCGGGGCTACACAGGTAACGAGCGCAAAGCGACCTGGGCAGAGCGTCTTGATGCGCTAAAAGAAGCCAGTTGGGCAATGCTACTCCCCGTGATCATTCTCGGCGGTATCTATTCCGGTATCTTCACACCTACCGAATCAGCCGCCATTGGTGTGCTCTATGGCTTATTCTTTGGCATGTTTGTTTATAAAGTGCTCAAACCAGCGCAAGTTGTGAAAATCATTCTAGAGTCGTCACTGTTAGTTGGCGCAGTACTCGTCATTGTGGGTGCGTCCGTGACGTTTGGCCGCATATTGACCCTAGAACGTCTACCGGCCGAGATTGCTCAGTTCATTCTATCGATTACTGAAAACAAACTTCTGATACTGCTTTGCATCAATGTCCTGTTGTTGCTTGTCGGTACCTTTATGGAAACGCTGGCAGCCATTGTTATTCTCACACCAATTCTGCTACCCATTACGTCAGCACTCGGCATGGACCCCGTTCATTTTGGTATCGTGATGATCGTGAACTTGGCCATTGGCTTTGTTACGCCTCCTTTAGGTGCCAACCTGTTTATGGCAAGTCAGGTAGGCAAAGTGCCGATAGAGTCGCTCTCTAAAGCCATCATGGGTTGGATTGGTGCAATGATAGTGGCGTTGATGTTGATTACCTTCATCCCTGCCATCTCGCTATCGTTACCTGCGCTTTTATCCTGATCGTTGCACTCATAGAGCGCTTATGACTGTTATAGCCACTAGATAAACACCTTTCTAGTGGCTTATTCGTTATTTACTTCCGATTTAATAAAAAAGCCTTTAAGCATTCGTATGCAAAAGGAAAATTTGAAAGATATAAGGATAATTGACACCAAAATAGCTGAATATTAGCGATAAAGTCTATTTGGGTGCCTTGATCTGCATGATTATCAGTTTTGGCTTAATCATTTGTTTCCATTCAAACAGATAAAAATAAATTAAGCGATTAAAAAACAATAAGATATTAGGAATATTCATACAAAAAACTTTGACCTCCTTTCTTATTAACACGTCTCGATAAGAGATAGCTTCCATCTCTCCTGTACTTTTTTAGTTTATTTTCCGCTCAATTGTTAAAAATCTGATCATCAGCACGCTATTTAAACAATCGAAAAACAATCCGTTGACAAAATGGCAACATGATATATTTTGAATACGTAATCAAAACATAATTATTCAATTACGGAGGTGATTTATGGCCATGGTTGGCTTCGATGAAAAGTGGCGTGATTTTCCCGACTACATTCTTGGTATCACAAAAGAGATTTGGGAAGACCGAGGTTTAAACACCTTAGAACACTACTACTCTCCCGACATTGTTGTGCGTACTCCACTCTCTATCGTTCAAGGAAACGAAGGGGTGATCAGTGCAACAATGGCGACACTGGCCGAGTTTCCCGATCGCACGCTATATGGCGAAGACGTCATTTGGTCAGGCACCCCGGAACAAGGCATGCTTTCTTCTCATCGAATCATCTCTACTGCAACACACAGTGGCAACGGCTTCTATGGGCAAGCTTCGAACCGCAAGCTTCGTTTCCGTATTATCGCAGATTGCCATGCTATCAATAACCAAATCAATGACGAATGGTTGGTTCGCGATCAAGCCGATATCGCGAAACAACTGGGCATGACGTCAGAAGAGTTTGCACGCCAACAAATCGAATTTGAAGGTGGCGTGGAATCAAGCCCATTTCCGTTCACTCCTGAAGTCGACATTCCTGGACCTTATTTGGGCGTAGGCAACGACAACGAATATGGTCAGCGCTACGAAGCAATTCTCAGAAGCCTTATGAATGCCGAGTTCTCAATAGTACCGAAAGAGTACGACCGCGCTTGCATCGGCGAATACACTGGCGGTCAAACTGCCCTATCACACTCGGAAGTCGATCATTTTTGGATGGCACTTCGTGCGTCTTTCCCAAATGCTCAATTTACCGTTCACCATCGTATTGGCCGAGATGACGACATGATGTCACCACGCGCGGCAATTCGATGGTCTTTGCACGGTAAGCATGAGGGATATGGGATGTTTGGTAAGCCTTCAGGAAAAGAGGTTTACATCATGGGGATCAGCCACGCTGAGTTTGGCCCTTGGGGTCTTCGTCGCGAATTCACTTTGTTTGACGAGACCGCAATCTGGAAGCAAATCCTGCTTCAGCAAGGCTAACGGCTGACTAAACACTATTTATTAAAATCACAGACAGTAAGGAAGCAACATGTCACTCAACATCATCGAACAGTTCTACCAGAACTACTTCAAAGCCGCAGACATCGAGCAAAAACAGGCCGCTCTGCAAACTTTGAACCCTGACGTAAAATGGTGCGTGGCGCACCCTGTGAACGATCTTAATGGCCCAGATGCAACCCACGAATCTTTCCTCTCACCACTTGTTAATGCTTTGCCTGACGCCGAGCGCCGACCAATAATTGTTATGCACGGCGAATACGAAGGCCGCACTTGGTACAACTCTACCGGCTACTTTATCGGTACATTTGAACAACCACTGTTTGGCATCCCAGCAACAGGGAAAACACTCTACTTGCGTTACACCGAAATGGTGTGTGTGGAGAACGACCAAATCACCGAATCTTACATGATCCCAGACTTCATCGACGCGATGAATCAAGCAGGCTGCAACCCTCTTCGTAAAAGCTTAGGTCACGATGGCTTGGTTCCTTCTCCTGCAACTTCTAACGGTATTCAACAATCTGTTGTGTCTTTGGAAGAAAGTGAAAAGAGCGCCCAGCTGGTTGAAGATATGCTGTCTTGCTTGGGTCGTTTTGATGGCAAAGATCTTTTCTCGATGGATTTAGAAAACTACTGGCACAATGACTTCATGTGGTACGGCCCTGCTGGTATTGGTACTACGCGCGGTATCAAAGGTTTCCGTAACCACCATCAAGCGCCATTTGTGTTTGCGTTCCCAGATCGAAGTGTCGATATTGAGGTCAATTTTTTGGCCAAAAATGACTACGTATCCACAGGTGGTTGGCCACATATGCATGGTACTCACACTGGTCACAGTGGCTGGCTCGGTCTTGCCCCAACCGGAAAACACATCGAACTTCGCGTTATGGACATTTGGCGACGCGAAGGCGATTTACTGAAGGAAAACTGGGTAGCGATCGACATCGTTCATATCCTGCTGCAACTTGGCTATGACGTGTTTGCACAAATGAAAGAACAGTTAGAAGGACCTAATTATGCATGAGTTTGGCGCACTTAACTGGAGCATCCTTGGGGGATACATCGCCCTAACGCTAGTACTGGGTGCGGTGATTGGTAAGCGAGTCACTTCAGCTAGCCAATTCGCTTTGGGTGATAAGAGCATCCCTTGGTGGGCGATCGGTATTTCTGTCGTTTGTACTTACGTGAGTGCCATGTCTTTCCTTGGCGGGCCAGCTTGGTCTTACAAAGAAGGCCTGTCGGTTATCGCGATTCACCTCAATTATCCGCTGGTGATCTTCTTCATCGTGGCTGTGTTTATGCCGTTTTTCTACAACAACGGTTTAACCTCCATCTACGAGTATCAAGAACGACGCTTCGGTAAGGCTTCACGACTGACTTTGTCGTTTATCTTCCTTATCAAACAAGCATTGAGCTCGGCAGCCGTACTCTACGCGACAGCAATGATTTTAGAGTTCATTACTGGTATCGACGTGATGTACTGCATCATGATCGTCACTGCAATTGCCCTTATCTACACCGTAATGGGCGGTATCGCGGCTGTCATTTGGACCGATGTGATTCAAGCAGTAATCTTATTTATTGGCGCATTCATCATCATTGAAGCCGTTTGGAATGGCATGCCTGCTCCAATGACGGAGGTCATGGCAGAACTCAAAGCGAAAGGAATGACCGATGCCCTACAAACAAGTTTTGACCTAAGCCAAGTAACGACTGTATGGGCCGGCGTTATCGCAATGACGATGTTCCACACCACCGTGTATGGCGGTAACCAGATGATGGTACAACGTTGTATGGCCGCGAAAAACATGGGCGATGCGAAAAAGGCAATGTTGATGATGGGCTACGTGGCCTTCTTTATTTACTTTGTCTTTATCTTGCTTGGCGTCCTGTTCAACGCTTATTACGACGGTAAAGAGTTTGAAAACGGCAACACCATCATTCTTCATTATGCGAGTGAATATGGAATGCCAGGCTTGATGGGCATCATTGCCGCTGCGATTCTGGCGGCAAGTATGTCGAGTCTCGATTCCGCATTTAACTCAATGGCGACCGTTTCTGTGGCTGACTTTTACAAACGCTTCTACAAGCAAAACGAGTCGGAAGAGCATTACTTAAAGGTATCGCGTTTCTTCACGGTGGCGTGGGCGATTTTGGTCATCATTCCAGCGATCATGTTTGCCACCAGCACAGGCTCGGTACTGGAAGTGCTGAGTAAGGCAGGCTCTTACTTTGTCGGTGCGAGCTTCTGTATGTTCGTCCTTGGTTTCTACTCAAAACACATTACGGAAAAAGGCTTGTTAATTGGCGTTGCTGCTAGCTTCTTGGTGATCTGGTATGTAGCCGTTGCGACCGATATTGCGTGGCCTTGGTATTGCGTGATTGGCGTCCTTGTGAATGCCGTTGTCGCTTACATTGCTAGCCTTCTCCTGACGGGTAAACAAGATGAAATGCATCTTTACACAGTGAAAGGCCAGCAAGCGGAATATGCTCGTCTAAATAAACCAATCAAGGAAGATGGTTGGTATGTCGTTCCCGGCAAAATCGATGCTCCATGTTATGGCTTACTAGTGATGTTTGTATTCTCGATCGTGATGCTTTGGGGGATCAACGCGTTTACCGACAACGCTCCTATGCTGATTAACTTTATGCGTGGCTGCTCTATTCTTGTCGCTACCGCTTGCATCGGATACATGGGGTATTCACTCCTCTCCCCGAAACGTAAAGTTGCAGTCAAACAAGCAAATTAATGTTCTTTACGTAGATACTGTACGTCCAACAAACGGACAGTATCTACGCTCTAGATCTAGTGCTAGCTCAAAGCAAATCGAATGGGTTAACCCACATTTTGCTTTTTAACACTCCAAAGCCATTATTCTACTTAGGATACCCCGTCAGAACATTTATGAATACGTACCTATTTATGCTAGTCTTATGACCTCAATTACTGGCAACTAAGTTTTATTCATGAAATCAATTAAACACGTAGTCACATCAAAAGATGTGGCAAAGATGGCAGGCGTCTCTCAATCTACTGTATCGCGCGTGTTTGTTCCGGGTAGCTCAGTATCCGAAAAGACCAAGCAAAAAGTCTTTGAAGCGGCTAAAGCCCTTAACTACCGCCCTAACGCCTTTGCACGTAGCCTGACCACAAACGAATCGAAATTGATAGGTTTGGTGTTTCCTGATGCGGATTACCCTATCCATATGAAAACACTGCAGTTAATTTCCAGTGAGTTACAGAAAAAAGGTTATTCTGCCGTATTGATTCCATGGCAAGTGGATGAAGAAGAGGGCCACTCAATCCCAAATATCTTCCAGTATCGCGTCGATGGTGTCATTGCTGCTTCCGCAACCTTCAATAAGTCCCTTTATGAAGAATGTGAAGAGTTTAATATCCCAATTGTTCAATACGCACGAGTTGTTGAAGGTACTAGGAGTAGCTACGTTATCAGTGACAACTACGAAGCAGGCCAACAAGCCGCGCAACTTCTGCACAAAAGTGGCGTGAAGAACGCGGTTTATTTGACGGGAGAAGTGCCAACCTTTACGAATGACGAACGTCAAAGCGGCTTCTGCTCTGAATTTGAAGACCTAACCGGCAAGACGCCACGCATCATTGAAGCCAGCTATGACTACGCGAGCTCACTTGATAAAGTCCGTGCCATACTGGCAGACAAAAATCGGCCTGAAGCGGTGTTCTGTGCAACCGATAACCTTGCGATGGCGGTCATGGATATCGCCCGTATAGAATGCGGGTTGAGCATTCCTCAGGACTTACAAGTCATTGGCTTTGATAATATTCCTCAGACAGAATGGTTAAGCTATCAATTAACCACATTCCGCCAGGATTTCCGTCGCCTCGCTCGCGAGTGCGTGAAGATCATTGTTGATCAAATTAATACGAAAAACGGCAGCCTAGTAAAAATGATGGTGCCAGTGAAGTTAATCGAGCGACAGACAACAAAAGCTTAAATAGCTATAGCCAGCCATTCGGTTGGCTTTTTATTTGCCCCTGACTCCCAAACGGCTCATTTAGTGTTGTAAGAATTAATGAACCCATGTATATTTATGAGCCATTACACTATATGAACCAAAAGAAAAGGGGCTCATAATCCTTATGACCACGTATCTTTACACTCGTTATTCGCCAAAAAATCGAGCTTACCAAGAGCACCTTAATACTCTAAAAGCTTTTGCGCCCGAAGCTCAGCATTTTGAGGATAAGGTTCGTGGTTGCATGCCTCCAACCGAGAGAGAGGCATTCTTACAACTGCTCGATTCCGTCAGAACTGGGGATACGATTGTGCTCTGGTGGCTGACCGCATTTGGTCGCGACTTTAGTCAAGCATTGAACACAATAAAAATGCTACTCGATAAAGGGGTAACATTGAAAACCGTATGTGAATCACTAACTTTTGAGCCAGGTTCTGTTCAAACTCAAACACTACTCACAGTGTTATCTGGATATGGGAAAGTGCAGACTGAACATCGCCTGTTTGCCGCAGAGCAAGGGCGACAGGCCATTAAAGAGCAGCCAGAATTATGGAAACAGAAGTTTCGCGGCCGCCCCGCAAACAAAACCAAACACCAACAGATCGCAACGTTACTGCTAGAAGGCTACACATTGCAAAACGTGGCAGAGCAATGCGAAGTCAGTCTATCGACTGTGAAGCGGGTCAAAGCAAAGCTAAATGAAGTGGATGACGAAGGTGGCTTAAGATCACGACGCCAAAAAAGTTGTTTGAATGGAGACCCGTCATGAGTCGCCCAATCAACTTTCATACTATACTACTCGCCTGTCTTATTATTAGCGTTGGCCAGTTGAGCATGGGGCTAGTCATGCCCTCTTTGCCATGGATAGCAAAAGACTTTTCCATCTCCCTCGACCAAGCTCAACTACTTGTGAGTATTTATTTGCTCGGCTTTGGCCCCTCTCAATTTATCTACGGGCCAGTGTCAGATGCTTTAGGACGAAAAAGAGTATTACTTACCGGTTTACTCATCGCGATGTCTGGTCTGCTGATGATTATTTTCTTCAGTGACACATTTACAGGGATGGTGATGGGGCGCTTTTTACAAGGGTTAGGTACAGGATGCTGCGCGGTACTCGCGAGAGCGTCGACTCGAGATAGATTTAGCGGGGATGAACTCCCAGTGGCAATGTCTTACATCGCCATGGCGGCTTCAATCACGCCACTTATTGCACCTGTGATTGGCGGCTTTATCAACTTCCACTTCGGTTGGAGTATGGTGTTTATTTCTCTATTGGGCTATGTCTCGCTGGCCTGGGTAATCATCGCCTTTAAGTTCACAGAAACCATCACAAAACGTTCTGTCATTCCGTCACCCCGAAAAATGTTGCTCCAATACAAGAGCTTAATTACATCTCGTTACTTTATGAGTTTCGCCAGTATCAGTTGGTTAAACTTCAGCTTAATGATTACGACAGTCTCTGTGATGCCATTTATCATGCAAGATCAAATTGGCATGACCTCCGCTCAATACGCGATGTGGGCGCTCATTCCCGCTTTGGGTATGTTATGTGGTACCACGATTTGTAACCGAGTAAGGCCAATTATTGGCAATAAAAAAATGCTGCTTTGCACCCCATTTCTTCACCTCGCTGCCGCAATATGGTTATTTTTCTGCCCTGTTGAGCCTCTATTTCTGATGCTAGGACAGCTATTAATGATCTTGGGTAATGGTATTGCCCTACCTTGTGCACAAGCGATGGTAATGCAACCTTATAAAAAGCAAGCAGGTGCCGCAGCGGCAATGTCTGGTGGTGGACAAATGGTCGTCTCCTCATTGGTCAGCTTAACTCTGGTGCAGCTTGGATTGAGTCAAGCATGGCATCTAGCGATCGTTATCGTAATATTTGCATCGCTTACCTTCACCAACATTCAACGTGGCTTCAGTGCAGAGCAACCTTCAGAACAATAACAAAAAACATACTATTGTCCTTATAGCTACAACAAATAGTATAAACTTAAATTTAGGAAAAGTTGGCGGATACTAACATGATGTTGCATTTAAGAATTGGCGCCTTAACACTCGCCACATTGATATCCGCTGGTACTGACGCGAGCGCCAACGAGAACTGGCAGTTCGAGAGTGACAAGAATGGAATCACAATTTACTCCCGAGAACATAGTGACGGTTTAGTTGAGATCCGTGCCCGGATGTTCACACCCACCAGCTATGGTGCATTTTTAACGCTACTAGAAGACAGTGACAATATCCCGAACTGGATTGACAATACCAGTCATAGCCGGGTTTTAAATCAAATATCGGCCACCGAGAACATCGTTTACACCCAGTTTAAAGCACCATGGCCTGCCAAAAATCGGGATATGGTCACCTACTCAAAGTACTGGGTCGATGAGCTGGGATTCACCATAGAAATCAAAAGCGCACCTGACTCATATCTTGCTGAACAAAATGGTTATGTTCGAATTCGCTCGGTTGATGCGACTTGGGAATTACAAAAACTCACAAACGATACAACACTCGTGGAATACAAGGCGTTTGCTGACCCCGGAGGTCTATTGCCAAACTGGCTGATCAACAAACTTTCAAAAGAAAGTGCATGGGCGACATTTAGTAATTTAAGAAAAGAGTTACCTGAATATCAGCAATACTCTCATCCTCAAATAGATAAGTAAGCGTCGCTCTTCCCACTCGCTTTTTAATACGGTACATAATAACAAAAGGCGGCTTCAAGCCGCCTTTTTCTACTCAATGTGTTACTGCAGTGCAACCGTTACAGGTTTAGTTGCACCACGGTAATCAAACTCAAAACCAATACCTTGGTCTGTCACGTCCATCGTCATACCACCAACAAGCTCGCCTTGCAAGCTTTTGACAACATCATCCGGAACCGGCTCCCCTGTGATTGACGACGCACTCTCCAACACTTCCAAAATACGCTCTGAATCAAAATCAAAGCTGAACAAGCCATTTGGAGAAAGTGATTGCGCCATCACTTCTTTGCTTGCTTCCGCAGCACTATCACCACTGTAAAGGGTGAAATGGTTTTCGTTTAGACGAGCAAACACGTCCACCTTCATGCCAGTATGCATTTCTAATAGGTCACTGACATTAACAGGTTGGTTATCCGGTTGAATTTGCAATTGAGCAAGTTCAGGAACGAACATTTGCGCAGTTTGAATAAGCATCATTGGATCATTGGCAGAAAGAGACAACATACCATCTAGCTGGCTAAATACTTCACCATGCTGAGCATTAGTATCTACTTTGATATCAAACATTTGTAGGCTTAAGCCTTTGAGGCCGTTAACCATGCCTGACCCCATGCTTACAGCGGCTGCTGGATTCTGGCCGCCCATCTCTTGCTGCATTTGTGTCAATAAAGAGCATTGGTATTGAGGCTGGGTCAAGTCAGCCCAAATCTGACCAATCGATGGCGCTAGCGTATTAATGTCTAAACCAAGCGCCATACTAAAGAAACTCTTATCACTTTTAGACTCAGCCAATACACCACGAATCGACTTGAGCGCATCTAGAATCACTTTATTGTTGGACTCAACAACAAAAGAACCTTTAATGAACGCCTGATCGCCTTTCATCTTGTATTCTGCAAACGCGACGGACTGAGGCCAGTTTTCTGCAACTTGAGTAAGCTCAGTATGGCAGGCTGGTGAACGCATTTCCTCAATAGTTGGTTCAGGATCTATTGCATCCAACGTGCTAATTTGACGAGCAAACATATTGCCATCTTTCGTCGTCAAACCTTTAATCACTTCGCGATGATCAAAGTAACCAAAAGAGTTGTTGTTTTCACCGTATTTGGCTTGCAACGCCTCAAGACGTCCACTCTCAGCAATATTTTGACTTGGTGCTTCAAGCCCTAATGCCATTTTAATCGGGTTTTGAACGCCCAGTTGCGGAACATCAACCGTTAACGTAAGCACGTTATCAACCACGGCTACAACCAAGCCAATACCGTCCTGCGGGTCAATTGAATCAGTCATCTCGTAACGACGATACTCGACTTCACCAAGCTTAACCAACTCATGCTTAGCGCCGCTCATCTGCTCTTCATGATCCAGTGTTTTCCATAACGCGGCAGGGTCTTCAATATCCACTTTGTACACCGGTACCATACCAATTGTGTACAACACAGGATTAATGTTTTCCCCGGTGCCCAAATAAGCTTTTAATGTTTCTGGCGACGCAGCACTCTCTAGGTATCCATCGAATAAGTTAACTGCAAACTGCTGTTGTGGAGACAGTGGTTCATCGGCAAAAAGTTCTGCAATCGAGCCTTGATTCGCCGTACCGAATGCGTTCATGTATTTATAATGGTTAAAAGGTTCTGTCTGATACGTCACCATAAGTGAATCTGCAGGAACTTGCGTTAACAGTGAGCCTGCATCACTCGCGGTAGTATTGTTTTGGTACAGGTAGCCAGCGCCCCCTGCTGCTGCGACCACTGCTGTAGCCAATAGTAGTTTTTTCACGACCAACTCCGTTGTCATAGTTATGTGTTCCTAAACGAAATGTAACGCTTAGGTTTAAAGCCAATGAATAGTGCTTTATATCAACCGCTATCATAAACAAGTTATCGATGTAATGAATGTCGGTTTGATAAATTATCCAACATTTATAAGGCAAACCGTGAAGTAAGTTGAATTGCGTGCGGATGCTATTGGCAATATTCACAATCCAATTTCTCGGATAACCGCCTTAAAAATCATAATATTCAGTTAAATGAAGCGATTTGGAGTAATTACGACCAAAATCAGCAGAATATTAAATCTTTATTGAGTCTTTTATCTAATATCTGAAAACGCCTCACGACCTGACACTTCTTTCCAATTTGCCTCTGGCGGTCCCTACTCGTTTTCCTTACATTCCTACTAACTCAGTGACGAGACGTATACCAAATACGAGCAATAGAAGACGATGAAAGACCAGTTGACGATCTCTATATCAACTATCAATGGCTCAAGACATTGGTACTTCAGTAAAAGGATGCAACGCAACATAAAAACGTTTTTCGTTTTTTTTGTTGTTGCTCTGGCCGCGACCGTAATCTTAATTCATCACTTGTACACTCGCGTTGATAATGCAGCGTTAAAACAAGCTGAATTGACAGAGCATTCACGCACCATGGGTGAAGAGCTCAGCACACTGAAAACACTTAAATCAGAGCTAGAAAATGACCTTTCAGAACGGGAAGAACGGGTACAACTTGTTTCGGAACGTTTGGGTGAATTAGAGAAAGTGCTTGGGGTTGGAGAACATACCTCGACAAATAACTTGGATGCTAGGCTCGATGCAGCAGCGATAACCTCAAACGTTCGCATGGTGTTATTAAACCAAATACCAAGTGGCTCTCCAGTCGGCAACGTACGACTATCTTCCGGATTCGGTAAGCGTATCCATCCGGTGACAAAAGTTGCCAAGATGCATCGTGGGCTCGATTTTGCCGTAAATATCGGCACCAAAATTTATGCCCCTGCCGATGGGGTAGTGGAAGTCACCCGCCGCAGTAATAAAGGCTCTGGTAACTTCCTCAGGCTACAACATTCTTTCGGTTTTTCGAGTTCTTATTCGCACTTGAAAGCGTTCAAAGTAAAAAGTGGTCAGTTCGTCAAAAAAGGGCAACTGATTGCAATTTCCGGCAACAGTGGGCTCTCTTCTGGCCCTCACCTGCATTACGAGGTGCGATTTGTTGGGCGAGCACTGAATCCGAAACCATTTGTCGATTGGAGCCTTAATGATTTCGAAGACATTTTTACTAAGGAGCGAAGAATACGATGGGAATCTTTAATCAAAACAGTGGAACAACGAGTAGCTCAGCAGCTTCAACTCTCATCGCCAAAGGCTGTTCTCTTAGCGGAGAACTCAAAGTAGAAAACGATGTCCAGATTGATGGCATCGTCGATGGTCAAATTAACGTGGAAGGCACTCTCGTTGTCGCAGAAAGCGGGCGAGTAAACGGTGAAATTTACGCTAAACAGCTGATCATTAACGGCATGATGGACGGAAACTGTCACGCAGAACACATTCAAGTGCTTGCCAAGGGACGCGTAAGCGGTAGGATCTGGAGCAATAACCTCAGCATTGAACCTGGTGGCAAATTCTTTGGTGAAGCAGCCGAATTACCTGAAAAGGAAGTGGTAACGTTAAAGGGTAAGGCTCAAGACAGTGCGATCACAAAAGAAAACAACACCAACAATGAAAAGCGACTTTCGCGTAAATCAGCATAAAAGCTTTGATTAAAGTGCTTAAAAAGACGGCTTTCACGCCGTCTTTTTATTACTATTGCCACGATTTTCGTCAGAAACTACGTGATTATTCGGCCGGATTTAAAACCATCACCGAGCGTTTTGCTTGTGGACCAAAAGCTGATTTTGCATGCGCTTTCACTTCATCTAACGTCACACTTTTAGCCACTTTCTCAACGTCAAGTAACACATCGACGCCGTAATCATGCACCAAATAACGAGTATATGCCCATGATCTCTGTGCTGGGTTATCATCCAATCCTTGCATCGCGACTGCCAGTTGTTTCGCGGCCGTATCCACTTCTTCTTGGGTAATATTTGACGCTAAATCATCAAACACTTTGCCCAGTTTACTCTCTAAAAGAGCCACGTCTTCGGGCTCGACTTGAGACTCCAAGAGCCAATCAGAGATGGGTTCGCGATCTTGTGTCATGGTGTAAATGCTCGGGCTGTAATCAAGGCTAGACTCTTCTCGCACAATATCCAAAACACGTGCATTACTAATACGTTGCAAAATATCTTCGATAACCGTGTCTCTTGCCGTACGTTGGTAATCGCTCGTATTAGTCAAACGCATTACATACAACGATGAAGGTTCATGCCCATCCGAAACCACAGTTCGCTCCGGCACTTCCGGGTTAAACGCAACGTGATAATCAATCGAACGACTCGGTTTCATTTCGATAGAGGCCACATATTTACGCAAAAGTGGTGTAATTTCTTCCGGCTCTACGTTTGCAACAATAACCATCTTAAAACCATCATTGGTTTTGAAAAGTTGCTCATGCACCGCTAGTATCTGCTCGGAAGTCACTTGTTCAACATCATCACTGGACACTATACGATGACGACTACCCGGCAAATAAGAATTGCCGTTTGCTTTTTGAATCAGTTTTCCCATCGGTGATTCAAAAAAAGCGCCGCTCTGCTGTTTAAACTCTTGCTTCGCTGCTGCCATCTGGCGCTCGTCGACTTTAATCTCCGTCGCTAGGTTGTATAGTCCATTCAAAGCATCAGTTAGGTGCGTATTTGGCGCCGTAATTTGTGCTCCGTGACTGGTCGCATCAAGCATCGCGCCAAGCGCAATGTTGTTTTTGCGTAAGTAGCTATCTAGCTCTGAACCAGAAAATGCCCCTAACCCACTGCGTATTGCCGTTGTTGCTGCGATTTCATAAGCGGCATACAACGTCGGATCAACAGCGGCTTTACCACCTTGGCTCGCATAGTAAATATACGCTCGACCACCCGCTTTAGTATCTTTTTGGAACCACACTTCGACACCGTTTGATAGCGTATAGACTTGAAAACCACCCGCTTCCTGACGCATGCTCGTGATGCTGCCTTCCTGGGTAGGCTTTAAGAATCCATCCACTTTGTCATACATCTCTAACGGTTTTTCGCCAGTTTGAAGATAGGCACTGTTTAGAGCGGCAAATACACCATTGAACTGTTCTGACGTTTCGCTTTTCCCCAAACCAATAAAAAAGCTTGGCTGCTGAGATAACAAAGCCGCCAATTGTGTGTTAATGCTCTCTAAATTCTCGTTGTTGATGAATTCTGCCAAACTCTGGGCATAACTCTCTTTTGATTGGCTGACACTGTCTTGTCCAATTTGAAAAACACGTGCTTCTGCGTAACTGTTTGGCTTACGCTGACTCCAATCTGAATCAATATTTGCAAGTTCACCTTGCCAATTTGACATAACGCTATCTAACTCGGATTGAGTCGCACCATAATCTCTCAACGACGCCAAGGTACGAATGAAAGTCTGGTGCATTTGTTCGCGGCGATCTGGTGCAAACGAAATCCCTGCCGACATCATACGCTGATAGTTAGAGTAATAGGGCTCTGCATAAGCGTATTGAAAAGGTTCAGCGGCATCACTGAGTACACGGATCAAACGCTGTTGAATGAGTTGTGTTGCGACTTCATCACGCCACACTTCATGTTGTTGCTCAATCGTCGTGCCGCCACTTAGACCACGCTCAATCACTAAATGAAGACTTGGTGATTCCATCGTGTTACTTGGCAAGATTCTGTTTTCGTTGTTCACTCGAATATCACGGCGCTTCTCTATTACCGTATCCGAGGTACTTTCCCAGTTCGAGAACTTGCTTTTGATAATCTTGGACAGTGAATCTACGTCGATATTACCAGTCACAATCAACTCGGCATTTTGTGGCTGGTACCATTTGTCGTAAAACGCCTTTAACTTACTTGAGGAAGCATTTTGAATCGCTTCGCGAGTACCAATTGGGTCATGCTCACCATACATAGTGCCTTCAATCGAGGCTTGGTAAGCATGCATAGAAAAGGACTTATCATCTGGATTAGCACGTCGCCATTCCCCGAGAATCACCCCTTTTTCTTTCTCTACTTGCTCAGGAGCAAACTCAAGTCCGTTACCGATATCTCTCATCCACTTCAGGGCATCTTCTAGCTTCGTATTATTCGCAAGGTCAAGTTGGTAAGACGTTTGCTGATAACTGGTAAAAGCGTTGATATCAGCGCCAAAGCTACCACCAGATTGCTCAAAAAGTTTGACAACGTCGTTACCGGTAAAATGCTCACTACCATTAAACGCCATATGCTCAACAAAGTGAGCGTAACCCTTTTGAGAAGATGTTTCTTGGAATGAGCCGATATTCATCACCAAACGGACCGAGACTTCTTGGTCTTCTGTTGGATAGAGATGGTATTTCATACCGTTCGATAACTGGTCCACGTGCCAGTTGGCGTCAGGTTGAATCGGCGTCGACTGTTGTATCAGAGCACACCCTGACACTAATAACGCGGGGACTAACAATATACTGCGCATAACGATTGCCCATAACAATGATTAAGCTAATCAATATATATCCGGTGCTATAACCTTCACATTTTTAATGGATTATCAGACACGCAAATGTGATAAAGATCACCATTTATTGAAATCAATTCTCATTTACAAAAATCGACAAATCCTTACTTTACAAATACATAAATAATATCGTTCCAAATCCTTTTGCTTATTTGGTGTAAAACTCAAATTCGCGACATGGAGTCAGTATTTATTTTGAGCAATAAAATATAATTATTGAACAGATTCGAATCTGACTTTCTGCTGCATATTCAACAGCGCAGAGAGCACTGATGAGAATAAAAACACAACAACTATTATTCAAAGATCTATTATTCGCTTTATGTTCAAAAATCTATCATTAAAAAACAAACTGGCAATCTCTGCCAGTGCCGCCATCATTCTAGGGGGAGTGCTGGTAGAGGGGCTGTCTTTTCGAGATTCATTAAATAGGCTCGATGTCGAAGTCGCACAGCGACTAGAAAGCACTAGCGCATCTTACAATCAATACGTAAAGGACTGGCTACTCTCTAAAGAGCGCGCACTGACTTCACTCTCTTCTGATTCAGAGAAACGTTCTCTGGTTACGCATTTGAAACAAGTCCGAGACTCTGGCGCGTTCGATAACGTTTTCCTCGCTTACCCGGACGGGTCACAAGACAACGCTAATGGGGTGGTTTTGCCACCAGGTAATAACGATCCTCGTAAGTGGGGCTGGTACACCAATGCAATCGCCAACCCATCGAAAGTCTTTATGGATAACCCGACCGTCGCAGCTGCCACGGGGGCTAACGTCGTGTCGCTCGGTAAAGCCCTGCAATTGCATGGTCAAACCGTCGTTCTGGGTGCTGACGTAGAGATCGGTGATATCCTGAACAGTCTCAACCAAGTGATCCTACCGGGTGAAGGTTATATGTTTATTGCCAATGAACAGGGCAATATTTTCACTCATAACAACGGTAAACTGCTGAATCAACCGGTTAGCAAGCTGGGCCTCAACAACAACGACATTACGTCTGCCGCACGTTCAGGTACAGAGCGTCGCGTCTCTATTAACGGCACCGAATATGTGATTTACGCGCGCCACATAGAGGGTACCAAACTCACAACGGTCACAGTGTTAGATCAAAACTCGTTGGTTGCCCCACTTTACGATGCAGTTTGGGATCAAATCATCGCAACCACTATCGTCGTCGTTATCTGTGTGGCTTTGTTTAACCTGCTATGTAACATCTTGTTCCGTCCGCTCTACAATGTTTCGAATGCGCTTGCGCAAATCGCCAACGGTAGCGGCGATCTGACTCAACGCATCAAAGTAGAAAACCGTGACGAAGTTGGTGAGCTGGCTGAAAACTTCAACCAGTTCGTTGAAAGTTTGCAGCAACTTATTGGTCACATTCGTCACCAAGCGGAAGAACTGAGCCAACAATCGGAGCTGAGCACGACTCGCGCGAATCAATCGGTTTCCGATCTGAACCATCAGCAACAAGAAATCACTATGGTGGCGACCGCTGTGACTGAAATGGCATCAGCAACGCAAGAGATTGCAGCACATGCAGAGCAGACGGCTAAAGCCGC
>NZ_JADDYH010000038.1:269593-285047 GCF_015163595.1 Vibrio sp. OPT41
TCAAGACTCTTCAGCAAGCACACAAAACGGTCATGAGTTGGTGATCAATTCCAAATCGTCCATCAATAATTTGTCTTCTGAAGTCAACCAAGCGAGCGTTGTCATCGGTGAGCTCAACCAGCACGCGCAAGACATCTCAACCGTGCTATCAACGATTCGAGACATCGCAGAGCAAACCAACTTACTGGCTCTGAATGCGGCGATTGAAGCGGCGCGTGCAGGTGAACAAGGTCGCGGTTTTGCCGTTGTTGCAGACGAGGTTCGCGTGCTATCACAACGCACACACACCTCAACCGAAGAGATTCGCTCGACGATCGAGACCTTGCAGCAAACCACACAACGCGCAGTGGCCATCATGGATACAAGCTCTCAGCTCGCGCAAGGTTCGGTGGAAGATGCTGATCGCGCAGCACTGGCTCTGGATGAAATCAACGCGGCCGTTGCGCTGATCAGCGATATGGCAACGCAAATCGCGACCGCCGCCGAAGAGCAAACGCACGTAACCAATGAAATCACGCAAAACGTCACGTCCATTAAAGATGTGACCGATCACTTGGTAGTTGGTGCCGAAGAATCGATGAATCAATCTGCTGAGCTGAAATCGCAAGCTGAGGATCTCAACTCGAAAGTAGCAACATTTAAACTGGCTTAAACGCCACATTAAGGACGCTCTTAAAAACAACAAACCCCGCTAGCGACTTTGTTACTAGCGGGGTTTGTTTTTATGGATCGACGTTTTTATTGCAGATAGCTTTCGAAAGACGTAAACCTACACCGCCACACACATCGGCGTGCCTGAGATTGGGTCGTTAAATACTCTCGCTTGTAAATCAAACACCGATGCCAACATACCTTCTGTCAGTACCTCTTGCGGTGTTCCCTGCGTGACTAACTGACCTTTTTCCAACACCACCAAATGATCGCAGTAACGGCACGCTTGGTTTAGATCGTGCAGCACTACGACCACTGTTTTGCCTTTGTCGTTCATCTGCCTCATGAGTTTCATCAGCTCAACTTGGTGAGAGAGATCCAAGTAAGTGGTTGGCTCATCAAGCATCACTACGTCGGTATCTTGCGCCATTACCATCGCAATCCACGCCCTTTGCCTTTGACCGCCAGACAGCGATTCAACTGGCTTGTCAGCAAACTCAATCACGCCAGTATCTTGCATTGCTTGCTCGACTAAGGTCTTGTCTTGTTGACTTAACCGGCCCCAATGAGAGAGATAAGGCGAGCGGCCATATTCGACCAGTTTTCTGACGGTAATACCTTCAGGACTGACAAGAATCTGCGGCAGCAAAGACAACGAACGCGCCAAGCGTTTATCACCGTAGCTGCTTAGTGGTTTGTCGTCATACAACACTTGGCCAGAAGCGGGTTTATTGATGCGTACCAAGGTTTTTAATAGTGTCGATTTACCGCAACCATTTGGACCAACTAGTGCGGTAATTTTACCTTGAGGAATCGACAAAGAGAGATCTGGAATGATGGTCTGTTTGCCGTACGCGACGGATAAGTTCTGCGTTCGTAACATGCTTACCAACCTCTATAACGATACAAAAGAAAAATGAAATATGGTGCGCCAATAACAGATGTCAGCACTCCCGCTGGTAGCTCAATTGGTGGCTGTAAGCCTCTCGCTAAACCATCGGCGCAAATCACCAACAAAGCGCCAAGGGTTGCAGCGGCTGGAATCAACAACTTGTGGTTGTGGCCAAACAGCAAACGCGCAAGATGCGGCGCAAGCAGGCCAACAAAGCTGATCGTGCCTGCCACAGACACACTGATACTCGCCAATAGCACGGCAGCAATCAACGCAATAATTTGGATCTGTCTTGGTTTCGTGCCAAGTGTAGTGGCGCTTTCTTCTCCCAGTCCCATAACATCTAGCCGCCAAGCCAGCCAAAACGCCAATGGTAGTAGCAGCAATAAAGCACTCCAAATAAACGGCACTTGTTGCCAGTTTCGTCCCCAAAAACTGCCGGTTAGCCATACCATCGCCGTGTTGATTTCAATAGGGTGCACAATCAGAAGAAAATCGATACCGCTAGCTAAAAATGCGCTGACAGCAACACCAATCAGCGCCAAACGTGCTGGTGTTGGTTTCGACCAGTAAGCCAGCACAGCAATAAAGCCAGCAGCAAGCAAGCCTCCCGCCATGGCGACCATCGGCAACATTGCCACTGGCGCATTCGGATACAGCACCAAACAAGCGGTAGCCGCCAGTCCTGCTCCGGCGCTTATCCCCATTAAATCTGGTGAGGCAAGTGGATTACGGATGACGCCTTGAACTAAAACGCCTGACAGCCCCAACCCAGCGCCCACGCCAATGGCGAGCAACATTCTCGGTAATCGATATTGGTGAATCACAAAGTCCGAGTCAGAGAAAGAAAACAGTAATGCAAAAACCTGTTGAGCCGACATGTTCGCCGCACCAACAAACAGCGTGAGAGAAGACGCAATCAGCAACAATCCAACTAATGCAAACAGTTTGGTTTGATTCATCATGATGATTTCCTCATTGCAATCGCGATAAAGCAAGGTGTGCCCAACAGCGCGGTAATCACGCCCACTGGCGTTTCAGCCGGAAAAGCAATCGCTCGTGATAAAGCATCTGACCACGTCACCAATGCCGCGCCACACAAGGCGGAAACCGGAATGAGAATGTGATAGTTGTGACCAACAATTGGGCGTACCAAGTGCGGCACTAACAACCCGACAAAGCCAATTGGCCCAGCAATCGCTACGCTAGTTCCTGCCAACAGCACAACCGCTAAACCACTGATAAATCGCGTAAGACGAATGTTACCACCTAGCCCAACAGCAACTTCGTCCCCCAACGCGAGTAAATTTAAGTTTCGCGCTAAGCCCATGGCGAGCACCAAACCTAAAGTCGCAAAAGGCCGCAGTTGCTGCCACTGTTCAGAATCTACCGCGGAGAGTGAACCCGTTAACCAATGCAACACGCTGTAAGCCATGTCATCCGCCAAAATTACCGACGCACGAGTTAACCCTATCAGCAGTGCACTGATGGCAATGCCCGCTAGCACTAAACGCAATGGGTGAGAACGCGCGGAAAAAAAACCGCCCAACAACATGACCGCACCACCACTTAGTAGCGCGCCGAGTACTGCGTTGATGATTGAGTTCAATTGACTAAAGAATGGTACGCCGATGGACGCCAAGGCCATAAAACAAGCCGCACCAGCATTAATGCCGAGAATGGATGGCGACGCCAAAGGGTTACGAGTTAATCCTTGCATCAGCACTCCGGATACCGCAAGCGAAGCGCCAATTAATAACCCAGCATAGGCACGAGGCGCACGCAGCGTCGCGAGGATTTGATGCAGCATATTGCCCTCATCAAACGCAAACCAATAGCTTGTCAGATCATTAACGCTCAAAGAAAAGTTGGACCAGCCAATCATTGAGGCTGCATAGCCTGAGAGCGTACACAACGCCATAGCACAGACAAACAAGCTCGCTTTCCAATGCGATTTGCTAACCGAAGACGCGCTTTCCGAGCTTATCGCCGCACTCATGAGCGCTCCAATAACGCTTCAAGATTGCGGGCAATTTCTTCCGCAGCCAACATGCCGCGATTTAACGACCACAGTTCAGGAGAAACCTCAACAAGTTGCTGTTTTTTCGCAGCAGTTAGCAACTTAAACAATGGATTTTTGCGCCACTCATCCACAATATTTGGTTGAGAGTAAAGTCCAACTAACAACCAATCAGGGTTGGTTTTTAGTAAAAGTTCGAAACTGGTTGGGATATACGCTTTTTGCTCAGATGGAGCCAGCGGGCTTTGGATGCCCAGCATACTCAAAACGCCCCCAGCGTAAGAAACCGGGCTATGCAACCACATCCCTTTGTCAGAAACCACACCAAACTGAATGGTTTCCTGTGTTGCAAAATGCTGTTTGAACTCCGCCATTGTCTGTTTGTGCTGCTCAATTCGTTGTGTCATTTTCGCTTGTTTGCCAATTGCCACGCCGATTTTGTGTGCGGATTCGAGATTTTCTTGATATGTCTCACCACGGCTTTTTAACAGCAAAGTTGGCGCAATTCGCTGCAAATCTTGATAAATCGCGCGATGACGTTCTGCATCAGCAATGATCAAATCCGGCTTGAGCACCGCAATCGCCTCTAAACTCGGTTGCGAGCGCATGCCGACCGATTGCCAAGGACCAACCTTGGCACGAACAGCAGGAATGACTCGTGTGGCATCGTTGTCATCGGCGACGCCTACAGGTGAGACATCGACTGCCGCTAATGCATCGACAAACGAAAATTCTAAAACCACAATACGTTGAGGTATCGCTTCTAGCTCAAAAGTGCCTTGCTCATCTTGCACGCTGCGCGCCTGAGAAAATGCGCTAAATGACATCAAAGCTGAGCTCAACAGCATCAGCAAAACTGTTGAAAAGTGTTTGATCGTAAATTGTTTTTTATTTTTCATCTTGCTTTTTTCCAGTGCTAAGAGTTTTCCATTACCTAAGATCGGCAAAGTCGCCAAGGTAAATTGGCGACTTTTCTTTTCAAACTCGGTGAACGAAACGCTTAAAACTGATAGTTCAGATCCAGTGTGTAAGAGCGTCCCGGAGCTGGGTACCGACCAACTGGGCTTGTATCAATCCCGCGGAAGTAATACTCCTCGTCAAACAAGTTGTTCACCGCAACATTCATGCGTAACTTGCCTTTGTCGTCTTTGTATAAATCCGTCCCCAAGTTGAAGTTCCACACCATGTAAGATGGTACTTTACCCGTTGCGCCAGTTGCATCTTCGGCACTGGTGTTGGCGTTATCGGTATACGAATCACTAAAGTAGAAGCCCGATAGCGTGGTGTCCATGCCGTAAAATGCGTAGGTTGCATCCCAACCAAGCTGATGCTTAGAGGTGTAAGGCAGTTGATTACCTTTATTCGCGCCTTCTTCTTCAAGCGTAGCGTCTAGATAGTTGTAGCTTGCGCCTAAACTCAGTGTAGGTAGTGCTTCAGGCACGTAACGAGCAGAAAGCTCTATGCCTTGGTGAAGTGTTTTCCCGATGTTATCGAAGGTCTGCGTTGAGCTTTGCCATTGCAATTGATCTTCAAAGTCGATGCGATAAAGTGCAGCGTTAAAGCTGGTCGCATCTTGGGTGTAACGCGCGCCGACTTCGTAGTTCCAAGCCAGTTCGCTACCTTCTTCACCCAAACCTCGGATGTAGGCAATTTGTGGCGCACGAAGTGATTTTTGCGCGTTCGCATACGTCACCCACTGGTCAGTTAAGTTGTATGCCACCGTCAAACCTGGCAACCATTCCGTCACGGTGTTGTCTGCCGTTTGTTTTTTACCACGATCGGTAAACGTCATTCGAACCGACTCAACACGCAACCCAGGCGTTACCTTCAATGTATCATTGAACAAACCAATTTCGTTGCTAACGTATCCAGCAAACGCGTCCGTATCTAGATGCCAATCACGCGGAACGCTGGTTGCACCACCGGCGATTGGAGTCTGAGTGAGTTTGTAGTCAATGTCTTCATTAACATAACGGGTACCCACGATCCAGTTTTGAGTAACGGATTTACCTTCGCCAAAGTACATCGCCATTTTTGGCTCTATACCATACACGGTAAATTCACGTGGAGAGGTACGAACGTCCGTCGCTGACAGAGCCGGATCCGCCCAATGGCCACCCGCGCTGTTAAAGCCCCACTTGAAAAGACGCTCTGACTTATGGCCAAACGTTAGCACTTCTAGCTCGGCACTGTCGGCAAATGGCAAATCGTGGATGTACTTAACACTCCAGCGCGTCGACTTACCTTCATAATCATCGTAAGGACGTTTCGATTGGTGACGATCTTGCTCGTAATCTTGTGGCGAAAGTGCGCCCGGCATTTGCGTTTCAGCATCGTAACGTTGCAGGAATGCTTGAATCTCTTGAGTGTCACTCAGTAGCCACTGTGCTTTGGCTTGGAAGTTCTTCACGTCCGTATCGGAATGTTCACGGAAGCTTTCACCTTTTAGGAAGTTACCTTCCAACTGTAGTGCAAATGTGTCGCTTAACCAGCCGCCCGTGCGTAGGTAAAAATCATTCAGCGGCGCATCACCGCCATCAAACACGGTAAGGCGGTTACTGATTTCAGTTTGCCACGTGTGTGGAATCGGTTTGGTCACTAAGTTGATCACACCACCGACGTTGTTTGGGCCGTACTGTACTGCGGCACCACCGCGTACAATGTCAATACGATCAAGCATCGACAGTGTTGCTGGGAAGATAGACTGACCAGTGTGACCATATGGCGCAAGTGTTAGCGGTACACCATCCATCAAGAACTGAGCATGACCACTACGGCTTGCTTTCAAACCACGTACGGAAATGTTAGGCAATACGCCCGTTCCGCTTTCATCCTGAACTTTAATACCCGGCACGCGCTGTAGCGCGTTATCAATCGAGCCTGCGGCGGTTTTCTCGATTTGATCGCGGGTAATGACGGTACGAGCACCTGGGTACTCTTTGACGTCTTCAATTTCAGATTTACCAATCACGCTACCAGTGACAACGACGGTTTCCATCGTGGTAGTTTGTTCTTTTTTAGCAGGAGCAGCAACCGCGCTCATGGATGTGGCAGAAGCGATTGCAATCGCAAGCACACTGTAAGTGGTAGACAAACCAGCACGTACACGCACTTTACCATCCAAATTCTGGTAAGACATTAAGATCTCCTTTGCGAGAAATTGAGCCTCGGGCAGAATACATCCCGTAGGCTCTAGGGGCTAAACATCCTCAATATGAGGCAAAAATCGGCTAACAGGCGCTAACTACGCACAAAAAGCCTAGAACTGATATCCGTAGCTGAGCATGAACTCGGCTGGTGCGCCGTAGCCAATCTGGTTTAAGCCAGACGTGCCGTTTGTTGCGCCAAGAATGTATTTCTCATCCAAAATGTTGTAAGCGTTCGCTTGGATTTTGTGACGACCAGTGGTGTACGCCGCCATCAAATCCACCGTTGTGTAATCGCCAAGTGCGACGGCTTCGTCGTTACCTGCGTAACGGTCGCCCACGTACTTCACACCACCGCCTAAACGCCAGTTGTCATCCAATTGGTAAGTGCTCCAAAGAGAGAACAAGTGGTCTGATACATCGTTAGGCTTTTTGCCTGTGGCTTTGTCTTCCGCATCTAAGTAGCTGTAACCAACAGAGATGTCCCACTGTTTGGTGATTTGGCCGCGAGCCTCTAATTCAATGCCTTGGTGACGCACTTCAATTTTATCGATCACATCGCCGTCCACGTTAGTTTGTGGTTGCTCTTGATCAATCTGGAACAGTGCCGCATTCAACATTAATGCGTTATCCAAAAGGTACGCTTTCGCACCCACCTCTTTTAAGTCGGTGTGGAAGAATTCCGCCAATTTTGGATTGATGTAGATACCAGCGTACGGTAACTGCCAAGAGCGCGCTAAACTGGCGTATACGGATGTGTCGGAATTGATGCGGTATACCAAACCAGCACGGTAGCTGACTTTGTCATCATCCAACTTTTCCTTATCTGAGCCCGCTTTTTGTTGTTCGAGCTCCATCGAGTCGTAACGCACGTTACCGATCAAAGAAAGGTCGCCCCACGTATAGACGTCTTGCACATACAAACCTGTCGTGGTGGTGGTATTGTCACGAAATGGCTTAAAGCCCGGATCAGGCGTTGGACCAACGACTGGGTCGTATATATTTTGCGGAGGAAGCGTTTTGTCACTTGCCAACGTTAGGTCGATATCGATCTGGTTGAAATCTGCACCCACCATCAATTGATTGTCCCTGGTTTCCCAAACCAACTCAGATTGTAAAGTGGTCGTAGTACGTGGATCGTAACCAAAGTTGTTGACGGTTTGAGACACTTCATTACCCGTCACTTTGCCCTGACGCGTGCCTTTTTGCTCAAGTTCGATATGGTTGAACGCCGCTCGGTTGTTCCATACCCATTGATCATTCAGACGCCATTCGTAATCCACCGCAATACGGAGACTGTCTGACTCCTGATAGTCGTTTGTACCGCCAAAGTAAGTGCTTACTGGCAAATCAACTGGCTTGCCATTTTTTGATGGCACACCACGATACGGCACTAGTTCTTGATGGGCGTATTCCACGTCAATATCAATGGTGTGACCTTCCGCTGGTAACACACGAATGGTCGGTGCAATGAAGAAATCGTTTGAATCAACATGATCAACGTACGAGTCGGCTTGACGGTATTCCAAGTTAATACGCCCGTTGACCTTATCTGTAAACGCCATTGAGCTGTCGACCTGACCAACATATTGGTTGTTGCTGCCTACACTACCGTTTACGTGAGTAAAATTCTCACCGTTAGCGCGTTTCGTCACCAAGTTGATGATGCCCCCAGCCGAACCACGGCCATACAAAGCACCCGCAGGGCCTTTCACAATTTCAACGCGTTCAACGTTCGCTAAGCTGCGGTAAGACTGCAACGTACCGTCATCTCGCAAGCCATCACGGTACATATCGTTGAGTGAATCAAAACCACGGATCATGAACTGATCGCGGCTGCCTTCGCCCAAGGTGTTATTGACCCCGGCTACCCCATCTAGCGCATCCACTAAACGCACCGCGCCTCGGTCTTGCATTTCTGTTTTCGTTACTACGGATACCGCTTGTGGCACATCAAGCCATTCCACATCGGTTTTGGTGCCTGATTGAGGCATGTGTTCAGCATAACCTTCGTACTGATGACCGAAGACTTGAATCGTTTCAGTTGCTGATGGGGTTGAGTTCGTCTCTTCTGAAGCCACTGCGCTTGGTGCTACTAATGAAGAACCAATCGCGACCGCCAAGGGGGTCAGGGTCAATAATTTATTCATTCCATAATTCCGTTTAGTTGTTATAAAGCCAACGGATGGAAATAAGAACAAATATTATTTCTATTTGCAATATTAATTTTATGCTCTATATTTATTTACCCTAAAAACACAACTAACAACAAAAAAAACCAAATATCATAACAATAAATACTAAAACTTCTGCCCTCCGTCTCGAGAGAGGCACATTGGAAGACGACCGTGAGCGACTTTATCAACGTTAGAAGAAAATGTTAGAAAATTAGGAAAGCTCATGAAATCTACGATGATTATCGTAAGTCATGTCGTTAACGATGCAGTCACTCACGGCTTTGTGCCTGCAGCTAAAGCGATGGACCTTCACGTCGTTCTTATCACCGACCATAAGCTCAGCCATTTAGAGTTGGCGAGTCATGATAGTCACTTTAATCCGGATACCATTCTAGAATGTGATGTCTTCAACCCATTAGAACTCATCGAAACCATCACGGAGCATGAATTAAAGCCAGACGCTATTTTCAGCAATAGTGATCACTTACAAACTTCCACCGCCATCTGCGCGCAATTTTTTGGCCTCCCATCCAAAGATTGGTCTGTCACGTTAAAGGCCAAAAACAAACACTTAACTCGACAAGTGTTAAATGAAAAATCCTTACCCAACACACAAAGCTGTTTGCTGCATCGCCATTCGAATGTGGCATTAGGCATGGCCTTCCCTGTCGTAGCAAAACCCAAAGAAGGCGTGGCGAGTTTAGATGTACAGCGCTGTGACTCCCAAAGCGAGCTCGATGCTTACTCCGAGGCGTTTTGGCAAAAGCACCCAAACGCCGCCATTCTGGTGGAGCAGTTTCTTCAAGGACCGTTGGTTACGCTCGAAACTTTAGGAGACGGTAACCAACTTATCGCCGTGGGCGGTTTTGATGTGTCGCTCTCTGAGCCGCCTTACTTTATCGAAACCGCCGCAGACTGGAACGGACCAAACGGCATTGCTCACCGAGAAGCTTGCTTGGCTCAACTTAAAGCGTTCGGCGTTGGTTTTGGAGTTTGCCACAGCGAATTTATCATTACGGAAAATGGCCCGGTTCTGGTGGAAATTAACTACCGCAGTATTGGAGATGGCCGCGAATTCTTGCTCAACAATCTCGCTCACTTCGGTTGGTTTAGCACAATTTTGGGTCTGCATTTGGGCCGAAGATTGGCCGGCGATTACCAAATTCATGGGTCAGCGCACGTGCACTATGTGGTTGCGGAGCACAGTGGTGTGATTGACGGAGGTTCGACGTCGTTCATCCAACACGATGACGATATCATCACCCAGCAACAGGTACTAAAAACCGCTGGAGAACACTTCCAACAGAGTTATTCCAATAAGGATTATCTCGCCCGAATTTCGATTGTCTCACCATCAGGGCGAAACCTCGACCAAGCGCTGCAGAACGCGCTTAGCAATTTCGATCTAGCTCCGACTCGTGAGGTGGCAGCATGAACGACAACGCTTTGTATCTAACGCAACGATTGATCGACACTTGCTTACGCGAAGACATGTTTGGCATTTTGTCAAAAGCCAAGTTCAGTAGCGACGCGCCAAAAGAGGGAATTGTTCCTCAAGGCGAGCAAGTCTGGCTGATATTTGCCAACTCTGATTTCACGTTGTATTTACCCGTTGCGCCAACGTATTACATGCAGCACTGGCGCTACGGTCACGCCAATGACGAAACACCACAAGGTTGGTGGGTGGAGAAAAATGGCCAAGTCGAACATCAACAACATTACAAAGAGTGGATTGCACTACTAACGACACTGGCGCATGACAGCTCTCACGAATTGTTGGCGGGATACCTTCAAGAACTAGAATGTGCAGAGCAACACAAAGCGCTGTGTGACCAAGCGTTTCATCATCACGCAGACCACATTTCTCAACCAATATCCGAGCTTGGTTCTTGGCATCAAAAACTGCTGCTAGCCGACCAGATCGCTTCTTACCTTGACCATCCGTACTATCCAACTGCGCGGGCGAAGTTTGGTCTGAGCGATGAAGACCTTGCTAAGTACGCGCCCGAGTTTGCACCAAGCTTTGCTCTGCATTGGATTGCGATTGAAAAATCACTGGTGACATTAACCAGCGAACAACCTGATTGCTGGCCAACCATGGAGCAAGTTGGGCTTCCTGCTGATTTTGCACTGAGCCACGCACTGTTCCCTGCGCATCCGCTCACCCTGCGATCTTTAGAAGCCTTACCCGAAGGTATGATAGAAGCGCCTTTAACGTATCTAGACGTGACGCCGACGCTTTCCGTTCGTACGGTGGTCGTCAACGACGCACCGCACATTCACATCAAAGTTCCGCTGATCATGCGATCGCTAGGCACGAAAAACATTCGCTTAATCAAGCCTTCAACACTGTATGACGGCCACTGGTTTGAACGCCTACTCAGCCACCTTGAACAAACGGACGCAGACTTAAACAGTCGCTTGTTCCATTGCAACGAAAAACACGGTGGACACGTCGGCGAGGATAAAACCTTCGCGTACATCGTACGTGAGTACCCACTTATTCATTGCGAAGACAAAGCGCTAGTTCCGGTTGCCGCACTGGCAAGCCCAATGCCTGACGACCGCTTGTTCTTAGAACACTTGGCAGAGCAGTACTATCAACAAGATACGCTGGCGTGGTTCAAAGATTACGTCGACCTATTATGCCAAGTACACCTTACCTTGTGGCTTCGTTATGGCATTGCATTGGAGTCCAACCAGCAAAACGCCATCATTGCATTTGATCAACAGGGCAAAATGACGCTCGCGATGAAAGACAACGACGCAGCGCGAATTTGGCCAGAGCGCTTCCACTTTGCAACAGAGCATGCTGCCCAAAAACACGGCGCAAAACTACTTCCAGTGGATTGCGATGAACTGCTCGATCAACGCATCAAAGTCGACAATGAATTGGCGCTCGGTCAGATGTTTACCACCATCACATTACAACTGGATATCGCAGCGATTGTAGAAGCCATGGCAGCGAAGGGCATTGCCTCTTCAGCATCGCTTTACGCCATCGTGGCCAAAAGCATTTCAGAACAACTCAACCGATTAGAAGGCGAAGGGTTAGAGACGAAACTGGCACGCGAGTTACTGCAAGAGGCGCCTGATTTGTACGCCAAGTACTTGTTGAGCTCTGGCAGTTTGCTCTCGAAAGAAGCCTCCGGCGCGAGCGACATCAATAAGTTCTATGGTTTGTCGGCCCCGAACTTCTTACTGCTTTCTAGCGAAGAAGCGCAACGCGCCTACATAGAAGCCATCAAAAAAAGCGTACGTTAACGATTATGACCAAACTCATCTACAGTGTGTTGTTGTGCCACTTTATCGCTGCGTTTGCCGCGTTAGGTATGCCGCTATTTCTACCCGTCGTGTTGCCAACGTTAGGCGCAAGCATTGATGCGGACTGGGCAGGGGTATTGTTTATCCTACCTACGTTTTGTACTGCGTTGGCGGCGCGATTTTGGGGCAACTTTGCCGATCGCTACGGTCGCCGCCGCTCACTCTTGCGTGCACAACTTGGCCTTGCAGCAGGGTTTGCGCTGTGCGGCTTGGCAGACAACCTCGCCATGTTTGTGTTTGGTCTTATTGTTCAAGGAACCTTTGGCGGCACCATGGCCGCCTCGAACAGCTACTTATCTAGTCAAATTAAAGAAGCCAAAACACTCGGCAAGTCACTCAATAAAACCCAACTATCTGCTCGCTTGGCGCTGATCGTTGCGCCCATTGGGCTCGGCTGGAGCTTGTCAGAGACCAACCCGCTCAACGCGTATCTTTGGTTATGCGTTTTGCCTTTAATTGCTATGGGCATCACGCTAACACTGCCTGCGGATAAACCTGCCGAACGAAACCTCGAAAAGCCAAACTCAGAATCTCAGCAAGAAAAACCGGTTGCACAGAAAAACGCAATGCATGCCATTCGTTGGATCTTCTTTGCTCAGTTCGGGTTTGCGTTTTCCATGGTGGTGACCTTTCCTTATTTCTCGCCGTTTGTGCAGCAATATGGCATCACTCACCACGCATGGATCGGTTTTTTGTACGCACTGCCGCATGGCATCTATCTGTTGCTGGCAGGCAAAATCCACGTGTTGTCAGATGGGCTGAATCGCCATCAACCGCTGCGCACGTTGTGGCTCGGGTTTGCATTGCTTGCCGTGAGCTCTGCCTTGCATTTGATTGCGTCCGAAACCGCACTCATTGCTGCGAGAATTGTCTTCGGCATCGCGATGGTGTGTTGCTATCACGGATTGCATCAGCATCTTGCGAGCCATCTGGATCGCAAACTCAGTGGCAAAGTATTTTCTCGCTTTGATGCCATGTCCAAATGGGGTGGCGTGGCAGCGGGATTTTGCGCTTCTTTCATTTCTAGCTTGGGGCTACTTGAGGTTCCTTTCCTACTTTCTGCGATAGTCAGCGTAATCACCTTGATCGCGCTGGTTCTCCATTCAAAATTTGGAAATCAACATGTTACAAACTCAATCCTCTCAGACTAGCGAGTTGCGCGCGCATGATGTGCAGCTCAATCGGGAGAAGGCCCAACTCAACACGATTATGGGTGTTCTTAATTGTTACTTACGTGAATTTGCGCTACCGAATCAACAAGTGGAATGGCACTACCAATCGACATCGCTACCCCAAACGTTAAAACGCAACTATTCCGCCAAGCAGCGGGTAGCCGTTTATCTTTCTCAACAAAATGGCGTGCTGGTTTTGCCGATTCACTACGCGAGCAAACTGGGCAAAATCAAATTGGCAGAACTGCCATGGGCGAAAATGCCGGGATCTGGTTGGGCGAAATTGGATGCCACGCAAACTCTTACGCTTTTGCTTAACTATCTCAAGCAGGTATTGGCGATCCCATTTAACCATGAGCTGATCGAACAACTGGAAAATAGCGTGCTGGTTACCGAGCAGTTTCTCAACGTCGCGCCCAAATCGCATCACAACGAGTTTATCGCTTCGGAACAGTCTCTGATTTGGGGGCATACTTTCCATCCGACCCCAAAAAGTCGTTCGGGCGTCACCATGGATGATCTCTTGGCGTTTTCTCCAGAAGTCGGCGCGCAAGTCCCGCTGTACTGGTTTGAAGTGGATACGTCCTTACTTGATGTGCTGAGTTCCGACGGAGAAGCTAACCCTGCTCAGCACATGCTACAACAGCTCGCGCCACAACACGCCACCAGCAATGGGAAGACCCTCTACCCTTGTCATCCTTGGGAAAGCTACACCATTTTGAGCAACCCAAGCGTGAAGCGTGCCATTGAACAAGGCAAGATCACGCCACTGGGTTTAGGTGGTGAAAAGATGCAGCCGACCTCTTCAGTTCGTACCCTCTACCACCCAGATATGGATTGGTTTGCGAAATTCTCCATCAACGTACGATTAACCAATTGCGTGCGCAAAAACGCGTGGTACGAACTCGACAGCGCCGTGCAGCTCACGTCGATTCTCAAACCGATTCGAGAAAACGAACAGCTGCACAACCCTGTATTTAAAGTGATGACAGAGCCTTACGCCACCACATTAAATCTAGAAAGTGTCGCTGAGCGTAATTGGGATGACAACACCAAAGCGCGCGAATCGTTTGGGATTTTGTATCGCGAAAATTTCTCGCTGAGCGAAGTCGACATCTTAAAACCAACCCTCGCTGGCGCTCTGTTTGCTTACGACAAAAACGGCGACAGTTGTATTGCTCAACGCCTTAAAAACAAAGCGCGTACTACGCAAATTCGCTATTCCGATATCGCGACACTGTGGTTTGAACGCTATTTGCATTGCCTAATTCCGGGCGTGTTTAATTACTACTTCAAACACGGAGTGGCGTTTGAGCCGCATTTGCAAAACACCTTGATTGGCTTTGAGCAAGAGATGCCGTGTTGTGTCTGGATTCGTGATTTGGAAGGCACCAAGTTACTGCCGGAGTTTTGGCCAGAAGAAACATTAACTGACTTGTCTGAACGCGCGCGACAATCGGTTTACTACAGTCGCGAACAAGGCTGGAATCGCATCGGATACTGCACCTTTATCAACAACATCAGCGAAGCGATTTTCTTCATAGCAGAAGGTGATGAGCCACTAGAGCAAACGCTGTGGAATGCGGTGCAAAGTGCCATTGTGCGTTGGCAGTCAGTGAATGGAAAACAGCCGGAACTAGAAGCGTTGCTGAATGGCGGTCACTTCCCAAGCAAAAATAATTTCACCACTCGTTTGATGCAAAAAGCCGATAAGGAGTCGGGCTATACCCAAGTCGCCGCGCCTTGGCAGCAACACGAAAAAGGAGCGCAACATGTCTAATTCCCTCTCTCTACCGACACGCGTTAGCCAACAAGTTCACACGCTCGCACAGCAGCAAAATCAACCCTTGTGCGCTTACGTGTATGACCTAAACGCCTTAGAAGAACACATCAAACAACTGCGTCACGTTTTGCCGAAAAATGTCGAGCTATTTTACGCAGCCAAAGCCAATCCATCGGGCCCGATTCTCAAAACGCTCGCGCCGTATGTCGATGGTTTTGAAGCGGCATCTGGCGGGGAGTTGACACACCTCCACCAACAACAACTCGATAAGCCATTGATCTTCGGTGGC
>NZ_JADDYH010000038.1:285095-290331 GCF_015163595.1 Vibrio sp. OPT41
CCAGGAAAAATGCCAAGTGAATTGCAACAAGCGATTGAGCTGGATGTTGATGCAATTCATGTCGAAAGCCTCACCGAGCTGCAACGCATTGGAGCACTAACCGAGCGTCTCAACCGCCCTGCTTCGATCTTTTTGCGTATGAACATTGATATTGGCGACATCACGCTCAGCAAGTTGGCGATGGGCGGCAAGCCGACTCCTTTTGGTTTGGACGAGTCCGAACTGAGTAATGCTTTGATGTTGCTGCGCGATTTCCCGCAAGTGTCACTCAAAGGCTTCCATTTTCACTTGATGTCGCATCAGCTCGATGTTGAACGTCACTTAGCGTTGATGCAGCGCTATTTCCAAGTCGTGAAGGCGTGGCAGCAGGAGTTCGAACTCGGTGAGCTGATGATCAACTTGGGCGGCGGCATGGGCATCAACTACCAAACCCCTGAGCAACACTTTCCGTGGATGGAGTTTTGCGACAAGTTGGAATTCCTCATCGCTAAAGAGCAAGTGCAAGACTGGACACTGCGTTTTGAATGCGGACGTTTCATCACGGCGGCATGCGGTTATTACGTAATGGAAGTGCTGGATATTAAGCAAAATCTTGGCGAAAACTTTGTCATCGCGCGCGGAGGAACCCACCATTTCCGCACGCCAGCAGCGCAGAGCCATGATCATCCATTCGTCATCCTGAAAAGCGAGCAACACCACGAGATTTCTCACCCAATTCAGCATGCACAAGCAACTTTTGTCGGCCAGCTTTGTACGCCCAAAGATGTGCTGGCACGCAATCAACACGTCGCCCACGTCGATATTGGTGATTATGTTGTGTTTACCTTAGCGGGCGCCTATGCGTGGAACATCTCCCATCAAAACTTCTTGATGCATGAACCGCCGATCTTCCACTATTTCTAAACGGCATACTTCGCTTTACTCAAGCCCCAATCATTGGGGCTTTTTTATTCCACTCGGCACAAATTCATTGCCATTAACCGCTTTGCGAAATAGCAATAATGCGTTTTATCAGCTCGTCGGGTTCCATTTTGGGATTGCGGTAAAAACGGAAGATTTCCGAGTTTATCGCCTGCTGAGCAACCGGATTGACCGCCATCGAATCAATCATACTCGGCACAGCGAGGTTGTGCTTAACGCCGTAGTGAAAGTCTTGATATGACTGGACCTGACACGGATTAAAATCGCTGATGTCGATATCGGTGCGTACCGGAATCGAGCCTTTTAACCGATTGAACTTAGCTTGAAACTCCACGTCTGCCAGCACGCTCGCGGTTTGCTGAGCCTCCTCAGCAGAAAACGACTTGCTCGACATAAACACAAAGCTGTCCATGTTGTAGAGGAATACACCATCGCTGTCCGGCGTTGGGTAACAGCCGACCTCTTGCGGAACTGAGACTTGATTGGCGAGCAACTCACCCAAAATCCAATCTCCACCGATTTGAAACAGCGCTTGACCGTCGGCTAACGCTTGGGTCGCCGTATCCCACTTACTGTCAGGTAATTGGTTGTCAATCAACAAACTCAGGCGACGAAATTGCGTCAGCGCTTGGCGCAGGGTGTCGCTGTCGATGCTGTCGCGTTCTAGTTTAACCATCGCATTGGTGTAGAACTCAACACCGCCAGTGGAGATCACTAAATTCTCGAAAAGTTGGGCGACTTGCCAAGGCTGCTCACCGACCGCGATCGGTACGACGCCATTTTTCTTAGCAAGCTCCATGGCGGCAAACATCTCTTGCCAATTTTTCGGCGCGGACAGATTCAGTTGTTTAAGTAGCTTGTGGTTGACCCACAGCCAGTTCAAACGGTGCAGCGTAAGTGGCAGAGCGATATAGCCGTTTTGTGTTTTATTGATTTCGATAGACAGCGGGTAGAGCACCTCGTCCCAGCGCTGCTCATCGGCCACCGCGTTGACGTTGTACAAAACACCGATGGCATCCCACGCTTTAATACTTGGCCCCTCAATTTGCGCAAAGCTTGGTGGGTTGCCCGCCAAGGCGCGAGCTTGCATTACCGTCATCGCACTGTCGCCACCTCCTCCTAACACCGGGCTTTGCAATAGCTCAATATCGTGTTGTTCCAGCTGGGCTTTAAGTGTTTGCAGAGCTTTCTGCTCGCCGTCAGAAGTCCACCAATGTAAAAACTCTACCCCATGTGGCGGCTCCGCGAGAGCAGCGACGCTAGGGGCGAGTAACACTGGGAACAAGAATGCCAGTTTGTTCATAGTCAGTCTCTCGGGAAAGTCAGTGTGGCGCAGAGGCCGCCAAACTGAGAATGGCTCAGCAACAAGTTGCCGCCATGAGCCTTTGCAATACTCTGTGAAATGGTTAACCCCAGCCCACTGCCTTCTTTATCGTTGCTAGCGCGGAAGTATGGCTGGCAGAGCTTTTCAAGTAATAAATCGTCAACACCGTCACCGTGATCTTCAATTTCAATCTGGATCGACTCTGGGCTTTCACTCAGCTTAATGTCCGTTTGATGGCCGTATTTGAGCGCGTTATCGACCAGATTCTGAATGCAGCGCTTAATCGCTAACGGTTTACCAGCAAAGTGGGAGCGGATTTCACCGTGGATGCGAATTGTGTCCGGCGCATCGGCGATATTGGCGGAAATGTGCTGAATCAGTTGGGTGAAATTGATCGGCTCGATTTCCTCGTGGATGTCGGTCTCTTTAATACATTGCAATGCGCCTTTGACCATCAAATCTAGGTCGTTACTCAGGCGGACAAAGCGTTCTCGGTCGGCGTCGTCATCCAGCATTTCCGCTCGTAGTTTTAGGCAGGCTATTGGCGTTTTCAGATCGTGGGAGATGGCGCTGAACAGCATTTCGCGGTCTTTAATGTGGCTGTCGATGCGTCGGTTCATTTTGTTAAACGCACGGACCGCTGCTCTAAGTTCGTTACTGCCTCGCTCATACACTTTGGGCACGTCTAACCGGCTCGACATCAGGGTTGCAGCTTTTGCCAGCTCTCGAATTGGTTGAATTTCTTTGCGAACGATAAACCAGGTACACTGCAAAAGCATTAGCGCGGACAGCGATAGTGTCAACCATTGGCGCAGCTCAAAATAGTTAGTCTCGAGGTTGATGTAAGGCGCGGGCAGCACCGCCGCGAGATAAAACCATTCGTTCTGCGCCACTTCGACCTGCATCACCAGAATCGGTGGATTGAGGTCACCAAACGAAAGCGAATAATGCGCCCACAATAGTGGCAGTTCGTCGATAGGTAGCTCGTTGTTGAACACTTTGAGTTTGTCACGTTGTGTGAACTCCACCTCAATATTAGGAATGCCGCTCAACTCACTTTCTAATACCTCGCGCACTTGGTTGATGACCAGTTTTTTGCGCTCGCTATCTGGCAGCGGGTCGACGTCAATCTGGTGATTGTTGAGTGAAACGAAAAAGCGCGTGCCGCCCATGTTGCGTAATTGATTAAGCACCAAGTGACGATATTCTGAAGGCAGGGTTTGAAAGAAAGCGATGGTGGAAGATGCGCTCAGTGCCAAGCTTTTGGCCGTCGTAGTCAAACCTTCTTTATCGCGTTCGCTGGCGTGTTGATACCAGATAATCCCGGATAATACCTGCGCCAGAACGATCACCAACAATAGGAACACGCTCGTGCGAACGACCAGTGATCCCGTCCAGCGTTTAATTCTCATAATGCACGTCCGTGGTCAGCATGTAGCCTTTGTTGCGCACCGTTAGGATCAGCGAGCGGTCTTTATCTTCAAGGTGATGGCGCAAGCGACTGATCTGCACGTCAATGCCGCGTTCAAACGGGTCAGCATCGCGTCCCCAAATCTCACGTGCAATATCATCGCGCGACAATATCGATTGTGCATGGTTGACAAATAAACCAAGCAACGACAAATCGGCACCGCTGAGTTGTTTAACTTCGCGGCTAGCGACGTGGGTCAGTTGGCGCGTCACGGTATCTAACAACCAGTCGTCAAAACGCACTTTACGCGTCAGTTTGGCATTGGCGGTCGATTGACTGCGTCGAAGAATGGTTTTGATGCGTGCGAGCAGTTCACGCGGACTGAATGATTTGGTGATGTAGTCGTCAGCGCCCATTTCTAGCCCTGCGACTCGGTCGGCTTCTTCAGTGACGGCGGTCAGCATGATTATTGGGATATCGGAGTTTTTGCGCAGTTTCTGGCACAGGGTAAAGCCGTCTTCACCGGGCATCATAATATCGAGGATGATCAAATCAGGATGGTGATCGTTGAGCAGTTGCCACATCACGCCGCCGTTTTCCGCGCAAAGCACTTCAAACCCTGCGCGGCCAAGGTAATCCGACAACGCTTCGCGAAGGTCGAGGTTGTCATCGACGACCAGTATCTGCTTGTTTTCCATCCTACTTTCCCTGTGTCCGTCCCTGTGCCTGCCCCTGAGTTTGGCGCTGGCCAATATGATGCATTCTTAAACGCCCATGCACAATCGAGCCGATTGCAATTTTCACTTCTCGGTGTAAGAGATTTGTAAGCGGCCACTTACAAACTGATTGCCTTTTGTAACCTTAGGCGCCGCCTTGCTCGCTATGATCATCCTGACCTTACGTGAAACAACATGACCTGAAGGAATCAGGTCCTACAACACTGGCATTCGTCAGGAGGAAACCATGTTTGCAAGTATATTTGGACAACTACAAAAAATAGGGCGGTCGTTGATGCTGCCTGTGGCGGTGTTACCGGTGGCTGGCTTGATGCTGGGTATTGGTAACGCGGGTTTTGCGTTTATTCCAGACGCGGTCAACAAAGTGATGCTCGCCGCCGGTGAAGGCGTGTTCGGCAACATGCAGTTGATGTTTGCGGTCGGTGTGGCGCTCGGGTTATCAAAAGGCAATGACGGTGCGGCTGCGCTCGCAGGCTTAGTTGGCCTAATTATTATGAACGCATCGCTCGGTATCGTGACTGGCCTGCGCGGCCTAGAAACTGACGCCACGATCATGGGCGTTGAGACGCTGCAAACCGGGGTGTTTGGCGGCATCTTTATCGGTGCGGTGGCGGCAATCATGTACAACCGCTTCTACAACATCAAACTGCCGGAATATTTGGGCTTCTTCGCGGGTAAGCGATTTGTGTCCATTGTCACCGGTCTATCGGCGATCGTCGTTGGTGCGATTCTCGCGTTTGCATGGCCACCTGTCGGACAACTTCTTGATGCATTCTCTCATTGGGCAGCGTACCAAAACCCTGTACTCGCGTGGGCGGTTTACGGCGCGGGCGAACGTTCACT
>NZ_JADDYH010000038.1:290387-392492 GCF_015163595.1 Vibrio sp. OPT41
ACTCCCGGTTGGTTTGCACCACATCTGGAATGCGCCGTTCTTCTTTGAAGTCGGCAGCTATGTAGACCCAGAAACCGGCAAAGAGTTTACCGGTGAGCTCACTCGCTTCTTCGCGGGCGATAAAACCGCAGGTTATCTGTCTGGTGGCTTTATGTACTCCATGTGGGCGCTACCAGCAGCGGCATTGGCGATTTACCACTGCGCGTCTCCTGAGCGTAAGAAAATCGTCGGCGGTTTGATGATGTCTGCGGCGTTGACCTCTTGGTTAACTGGTATCACAGAGCCAATCGAATTTACCTTCCTATTCGTCGCGCCAGTGCTGTACGTGATCCATATTTTCCTAACTGGTATTGCGTTTGCGATCACCGCATTTTTGGAAATCAAACACAGTACTGACTTTGCGCACGGCGCGATCCAGTTCTTCCTTTACTACCCAATGTCGAGCAACGCGTGGATGTTCATCATCATCGGTCCAATCTGGGCGACGCTCTACTACGGCTTGTTCCGCTTCCTAATTGTGAAGTTGGATCTGAAAACGCCGGGTCGTGAAACCGACATTGCAGAAGTGAAGATTACCGGAGAGCCTGATGAAATTGCGGTGGATGTAGTAGCTGCATTGGGCGGCAAAGCCAATATTAAGTCAGTCGATGCGTGTATCACTCGTCTGCGTGTCTCGGTGAAAGACATCGCTAACGTTGATGTTGCTAAGCTAAAAGCACTTGGCGCGCGAGATGTGTTAGTGATTGGCGACAGTTTACAAGCGATTTTCGGCACGCAGTCTGACTCAATTAAGTCAAAAGTGCACAGCGTACTCGCCACCTCCTGATCTTACCTCCCCCAATCTAGGTAAGATTTGCCAACCTCCTTGTGAGGTTGGCTTTTTCGTTTTCGGAGTAAAAAAAGCGAAGCCAATAACCAGCCCTACTTCGCCGCCGCGTTGGTTAAATTGCCCAGCACGCCGCTGATTTTGTTCAATGCCTCGTCACAGCCTTCAATATGATGGCGCTGCTTTAAATAAATAGGATCGTTATAAGCTAACCACGTTTTGCCTTCATCATCTTCATACACCAACACTTTTTGGGGTAAATCGAGCGCCACTTCCTGCGCACAGATCATCAGTGGCGTGCCTACTTTAGGGTTTCCAAACACGATAACTTCGGTTGGTCGCAACGTCATATCGACTTTCGTGGCATTCTCTTGATGGTTAATGCGCGCAAAGACGTTCAACCCTTTTTCTTGCGCGATAGCGACAAATTTATCCGCCGTATTTTTTGCTGAATGCGTGCTCGCAACGGTTACCACACCCTCCCCAGCCAATGCACTCAATGACGTCAACGCCACGACCAACCCAATGATTACTTTTTTCATTTGTCGTCCCTTCCTCTCTCTGAGTCGAAAACTAGATATAGAAAAACCAAGTGTAGGAAAACTATAGAAGTCAAATTCCGCTATCGCGAATTGCACTCTACCCACTCAAGAGTCGACCGTGTAACACGGATTAATTGATTCAGATTAATAAAGCGTTAACTAGCTGAGCATCAAAAGCGTGAAATACGTAACATTTGCAGCCTATTTTAGTAAGAAAGAGAAAAGTAGTGACACGCGATCAATTTGAGTTATTAGCACCCGGTGGTGATTTAGATTCCATCAAAGCCGCCATTGCCGCTGGCGCCGATGCAATTTACTGTGGGCTCGACCGCTTCAATGCTCGTAACCGAGCGACCAACCTCACTTTAGATAACTTAAATGGCGTGTTAACGTTGGCCCATCAGCACAGCTGTAAGATTTTCCTAACGTTGAATGTGCTGATTTTAGAAAGTGAAATTCCAGCGATTGTTCGCTTGCTCAGCCAACTGAACACCACCAAAATCGATGGCGTGATCGTACAAGATCTCGGTCTGGCCTACATTCTCAAACATCACTTTCCCGATTTGGATGTGCACGCTTCAACGCAACTGAACACGCATAACGAAGGCCAAATCCTCTTTCTCAACCAGCTCACCGCAAGCCGAGTAAACTTATCTCGCGAACTTAACATCAGTGAGATAAAACATCTGGCGCAATTTGGTCGCGAGCACAACGTAATGATGGAAGTGTTTGTCCACGGCTCATACTGCATCGGATTCTCCGGAATTTGCTACATCAGTTCCGCTCGCAATGGCGCATCAGGTAACCGTGGACGCTGTAGCCAACCTTGTCGCGAACAGTACGAAACGACCAAAACAGGCAACAACTACCCACTCAATATGAAAGACAACTCCGCCTTTGGGGACTTGGAAGCGCTTGCTGATGCGGGTGTGTATTCGTTGAAAGTGGAAGGCCGCATTAAGAAATCCCACTACGTGTACACCGTGGTCGATAACTGGCGTAAACAGATTGATCGCTTGTGCGAGGGTTTGGAACTCTCTGAAGACACCACAGAGTTATACACAGTGTTCAACCGTGATTTCTCCAACGCATTTTTGCAAGGTGATTTCGGCAAGGCGATGTACATCGACAACCCGCGCGACCATGCTGTAAAGCATTTTTCGAAGGTTTACCAATGCCAGTCTGCTGATGATGTACAAGCGGTGAAAAAGAAACTCTACGATGACAAAACCGCGATCATTGAGAAAGTGGCAGAGCAAACTAAGTCGTTCGATGTCACTTCAACACAAGTATCCGGCAGCAGCTTGAAAGGGTCGATTGATGTGCCAACTCTGCCAACGTTACCTCAACCAGAACCTCGCCAAGGTGCGCCAAAATTATCGGTTCTGATCTCGTCAGCACAAGAAGCCATGCTGTGCGAATACCACGACGTTGATGTTTACTATCAATTGCCAATGGGATTGTCTGGTGAACTGAGCGCGATGATTGAATTGTTCCAAGCCAACCCAATGCTCAAACCTTGGTTCCCAGCCATTTTGATTGGCGAAGACTACCACGCCGCGCGCGTATTTTTGGAAACCATCCAACCTGAGTTGTTGATCACCAACAACTCAGGTGTCGGCATGATCGCAAAAGAGCTCGGCTTAGGCTGGGTGGCAGGCCCACAACTGAACACGGTGAACTCATACGCGTTTAAATGCCTTCAAGACGAGTTCGCGGCAAGTGGCGCGTTTGTTTCTAACGAGCTGAATATGAAGCAGGTGCGTCACATAAAGCGTCCGAAAAACATGCGCAGCTTCTACAGCATTTATCACCCGAACACTCTACTCACGAGCCGCCAATGTTTGTTTCAACAAACCGAAGGATGCCGTAAGGTGAAGGTCAACAAAAGTTGTTTGAAACGCTGTGATAAACGCACGTCTATCATCAACTTAAAAGACAATCCTTACTTGGTGCAAAAACAAAAAGGCAGCCACAATTCAATCTACAGCGAGCACAACATCTTAAACCTGCAAGTGCTGCACGATCTGCCGCAATTGTTTACCGATGTGTTGATCGATCTGTGTGATATCCAGACCGAAACAAAAGTCTCAGCAAGCAAACCTGAGTTGATTGACGCGTTCTTAGCTCTACTTGAAGATCACAGTGAACAAGCCGTCCAAACGCTGAATGCCATGATTCAACCAACAGCCAACGCGCAGTATTTAAAGGGGTTATAGGCGGTACTTGAAAGTTAAACAACGCATCCACTCTCAACATATCTTGAACACATACAGTGCACTGACTACAATAGCGCACTTTTTACGGAATTTAGGTCACACAAAATGACAGACACAGCTAAACCAGCTCTACCAGATCGCCTAGCGGGTAACCCACGTAGCCCATTCTTCATCAAAGAATGCTTCGAGCACCAAATCGGTATTCGTATCAACGGCCAAGAGCGCACAGACGTAGAAGAATACTGCGTGAGCGAAGGTTGGGTGAAAATTGCTTCTCCTAAAGCAAAAGACCGTTTCGGTAACCCAATGCTAATCAAACTTAAAGGCGAAGTTGAAGCGTACTACGTGTAAGCTGACCACGCTGAATATCTTTGAAAGCTCGAGTTTGACTCGGGCTTTTTTAATGCCTGTCATATCCCTTCCTCATTTAATCTCTTCCCTCTTATTTTCAGTACAAAGTAGGGTCTGTTTATCTTTCGAGATTAAGTTTTGTTCGAGATAAAATCGTTTTAGGCGAGGCAAGGAGTGTGTAGCCTAGCATTCTAAGTAAATACTCCTTAACAAAGCATAGAACGATTTTAGCCGAACCCTTTGGGCAGCGTTTGTTGGTCATTTCTCCTGCGTTATCAGCTTTTTCATGTAGGCTAACTACACATCAAAGCTTCTGCCTTGCACAAACACCCAACAATTCGCTGCAAAAATCAGCTCGAAAGGTCAACAGACCCTAAACTCGATGTAAATCGCTGTTTTTATCTGATTGTTGTCTAAAGTTTCTAGAGACATAACTGCAATAGTGATTGCCAAAAGAAACGACACCTTTTGAATACAGGGAGAGGAAATGGAAAGCCCACTTGTCACACTCAAACACGCCAGCAAAAGCTTTGTTGATGGCAAAGAGACACATCGCGTGTTGGAAGGCGTCGACTTCACGTTGAACACAGGAGCGAGTGTTGCGCTGACGGGCGCAAGTGGCAGCGGCAAAAGTACTTTGCTCAATGTCATCGCTGGCTTTGAGCCGCTTTCCGATGGTGAGTTGTGGTTAGATGGCGATAACACGGCGGCTTGGAAAGACCCACAATGGAGCCGATTTCGACACCAAAAACTCGGTGTTATCTTCCAGCAATTCAATCTATTAACGCCGCTCAACGTGCAGCAAAACATCGCCTTCCCTCTGCATTTGAATCAAAAGAAATGGAACGACTGGTGCGATTATTTGGTCGAGACTCTAGGCATCAGCCAACTTCTCGACAGACATGTTTCTGCCCTTTCCGGCGGTCAACAGCAACGAGTCGCTATCGCACGTGCATTGGCACACAAACCTAAGCTTCTACTCGCCGATGAACCCACAGGTAACCTTGACCAAAAAGCAGGGTTAGAAGTGATGAAACTGCTCAGTGAAATCACCACCCAAGGCAATACCGCCGTGCTCTTGGTGACCCACAGCCATGAATGCGCTGAATTTATGAAAGCACGGCTGCGATTGGATAACAGTCAGCTACAGAACAGCCATCAAGTAAACAAACATGAGCTTCACCATGAAGCAAACTAAGCCATCAAACACCAGATTCACTCATACTCGACTCGCCCTGAATCTGTTTGCAGCGCACTATCGGCAGGCGCCACTGCAAGCCGCCGCGATTCTGATCGGTATCGTGTTGGCTGTGACCTTATTCGTTGCGGTGCAAGCCATCAACCTCAATGCCAAACGAAGTTATGCGGAATCTACCGAGCAGCTTAGCGCACAAGCTCAGAACTTAATTATTCCACCAGCAGGGCAAAACTATCTGCCCGAGTCTCTTTATTTCACCCTTAGACAAAACGGGCTCAGTGCAGCACTACCTGTAATCGAAGGGCGAGTGAGAGACGAACAAGGGCGTCGCTGGTCAGTGCAAGGTAGTGAGTTGATTGCCGCAATTTCCTCACGTTCGCGCTATTCGTCAGAAAACCAACAAAACGTGTCTTTGTTCGACAGTGCTTTACCTTTACCTGAGCTTTTGGCCGGTAAGCCGATCGTGATGATGAGCCAATCTCAACATCAAAACTTAGGGGAAGTAGAAACCCTAACTCTGGATGACATTCCAACCCAAGTGGTGGTGCTACCAGACGAATGGCAGTTAGGTAGCCGAATGTTGATGGACATTGGTTTTGCGCAGCAACTGCTCAATAAACAAGGACAGCTCAGTTACATTGCGGTTTTCCAGTCAGGTGATAAAGGGAATAAAAACACGCAAGCAAAATGGCAAAGCCTCATTGGCGATCAAGGGCAATGGATTGCCAATAATCAAAGCACTGACCTTGGCTCACTGACCGACAGCTTTCACCTCAATCTCACCGCAATGAGCTTACTCGCGTTTTTAGTCGGGCTGTTCATCGCTTACAACGGCGTAAAGTACAGCTTGCTTAAACGCAATCGGCTGTTAGTGCAAATTCAACAAGCGGGTGTTGCGCCGAGCATTGTGTTCTCTGCGCTGTTAGTTGAACTCACTATTCTCGTTACCATCGGCGCTTCCCTCGGTTTTGTATTGGGCATGCAGCTTAGCCACTGGTTACATCCGACCGTGGCACTGACTCTAGAACAACTTTATGGCGCGACACTGCTGCCCGGCACTTGGCAGTGGCAATGGTGGGCGCAAGCCCTGCTACTCACGTTAACCGCAACCCTATTGGCATGTTGGCAGCACTTTAAACAGCGAGTGCGCCAGCCGCTTTCCTCTCATGGCGGATTTTATCAAGCGCCGGAAGCCTCTAACGAAAACCAATTGTTCGTGATAGGTGCTGCGTTGACGGCTCTCGCACTTGCAGGATTATGGCTGAGTGAGCATCACCGATTTACCATGGCGTGGCTCGGCGTGCTTGTGGTGTCGATTCCTTTGTATCTACCCAAAACACTCAGCGTGTTAGCCAATTGGTGTGAAAAGCGCACCACTTCCGGTTTGATGCAGTATCTGTTTGCTGAGTTGCGTGAGCTGATTTCTCCGCTTTCTCTCGCCATGATGGCACTGCTACTCGCCGTTACTGCCAATATGGGGATGAACACGCTAGTGGGCAGCTTTGAATCCACCCTAAAACAGTGGTTAGAACAAAGGCTACACGCCGACATTTACGTCAGCCCTGCCCAAGGAGAAATCGCTGATGTAGAGCGCGCATTAGGGCAGTTCGACAAGGTTGAGACCGTCTACAAGCAATACTACGTCGATGATAACCTGCAAGGTTTACCGATTTTGCTTGGCACCAAAGACAAAGACACCTTAGAGCAAACCATGGTGTTCAAATCGCATTTGGAGAACTTCTGGTCACGCTTTTACCAAGGTGAGTTAGTCGCTATCAGTGAACCAACCGCGGTCAAACTGGGTTTATCACTGGGTAGCGCGCTCACGCTTGATGCCGTTCCAAATAAGAACCTGCTTGTGGGTGCGATATTCCATGATTACGGCTCACCCAACGGTGAAGTCTTATTAGCACCAAAGTTATGGCAAGAGAGCGGATTTACCGACTTGCCAACAAGCCTTGGCATTAAAGTCTCGGGGGACCCACAAATCGTCTATGAGCAACTGTGCGAGCAATTGAATCTGCATCCAAGTCAGCTCTACGATCAGGCGCAAATCAAATCCATCGCTTTGGATATATTCTCGCAGACCTTCGCTATTACGCGCGCGCTCAACGGCGTAACGTTGATGGTCGCGGTGATTGGTTTGTTCAGTGCTTGCTTCATGTTGCTCGACGCACGCAAAGCCGCCATTACAAGGCTGTACGCACTTGGTGTTAGTCGTCGTAAATTAATGACCATGGTGGTCGGACAGATCGTCGCTTTGGTCAGTTTTACTCTGGTTATCGCCCTGCCCCTCGGAGCAATGGTGGGTTATGTGCTGACAGACATCGTCACCTTACGCGCTTTTGGTTGGAGCTTAAATTATCTGTGGAATTGGAGTGATGCGCTCAGTATTGCGGCGATCACCATCTTGGTGGCGGTGATTGCAACCTTGATTCCGCTGTGGCGATTGGTCAGCAAGCCTGTCGTATCCAGTTTGCAAAGCGAGGTGTTGTGATGGTTCGATTGGCAAGCAAGCTTACTCTACTCATAAGCAGTTTATTCCTGTTCGGTTGTGAAGATGCCCAACAAAAAAATATGGGCACGTTGCTGGGAAGCGGAGATACGCAAAGCGAGAGCAACCTATTCACTCCCGTAGAAAAAGGGGTGGAACTCACCTTTCCTACCGATCATCAAGCGCACCCAAACTTTCGTCATGAATGGTGGTACTTAACCGCTAACTTAATTGATGAAGACGGCAACCCACTTGGCGTTCAATGGACACAATTTCGCTTTGCTGCTGCGCCGCCAACGGACGAAGATGACGTGAAGAAAACCGAGTGGCAAGCTCAACAAATCTACATGGCGCACAGCGCGGTCACGACAACGGACAAACACTACGCCGATGAAAAATGGTCACGCGCTCAATCCTCTCTAGCAGGTGTTGATACGTCTCCATTTCGGGTTTACCTCGATGATTGGCAGTGGACCTCTTCAACCAACGACCTCTTCCCTGCCACATTGAATGCAAACTCCAAACAGTTTGGCTATTCGCTGACGCTTACCAGCACTGCGCCTTATCAAAAGCAAGGCGAGCAAGGTTACAGTACCAAAAGTGGCGATGGTCAGGTGGCTTCGTATTACTACAGCCAACCGTTTATTGATGTCTCCGGTGAAGTCACGATCGATGGCAAAACCCATCAAGTATCCGGCAAAGGCTGGATAGATCGAGAGTGGAGCTCGCAATTCTTACTCGACTCACAACAAGGCTGGGACTGGTTTGCTCTGAGGTTGAGTGACAAAACTAGCTTGGTGGTGTTCCAGTTGCGGGATTCCAAAACCGGACAAGCTAGTTACGCCAGCGCAAAGCTGATGCAGCAAGATGGCTCTGGCATCGCCATTTCTCAAAAAGACATTCGCTTAATAGCAACCAAGCAAACAGAAATCCAAGGGCGAAAGTATCCAACCCAGTGGCAAGTGTCGATTCCAAATCAGCAAATTGATCTTACCGTTTCTGCTCTCAACCCGAACGCGAAAATGCCGCTTTCGGTACCTTATTGGGAAGGCCCAGTACGTATTGAGGGCTCTCATTCTGGGACTGGTTACATGGAGCTAACGGGGTATTGAAATGTTGAGCGGGAGCCCCAATTATTCAGCTAGTACAAACACCGGTAACCGAGTGATACACTGCACCTCAGTGTCATCCAATGAATGATTGAAAGGAAATATGATGAACCCAATTATCGCCTTGCTGAAAGAGAACAATATCAGCGACGAACAAATCAACGAGATTTTTCAGACTCTGACGCAAAACCCTCTAGCGGCAATGGCAACAATCAGCCAACTAGGTTTGCCACAAGACAAGCTACAAATGCTGATGGCGCAAGTGATGCAAAACCCTGCGCTAATTAAAGAAGCCGTAGACGAGTTGGGATTGGATTTCTCAAAGGTTGAAGAAGCAAAAGAGAAGCTTCAAAGCCAAAACCAAGGCAACTAAGTCTTAGCCATTTAGCGCTGAATATAGAAAAGGCCGTTAACCCGAGCATGTGGGTTAACGGCCTTTTTTGTTCGCTACTTTTTTGTCGGCTAATAATCAGCGATTTAAAGACGCGAATTGTTCTGCGGTCATACCGTAGTAAAGCTTGTCGTCAAAGCCTTGCTCTAGTTTGTAGTAGTCTTTCTGACGGCCTTCTTGAGTAAAACCATTTTTCTCTAACGTCTTGTAAGAACCAGCATTAGAAGCGTAGCAATCGGCACTGACTTTATGGGCGTTTAGCTCAGTAAAGCCAATGTCGGTCATCATTTGGCAAGCGCGAGTCGCAACGCCTTTACCCCATGCACAAGTTGGTAATTGATAACCTACTTCGTAGTTGCCAGTTAAGAACATCACTGCGGTCACTGCACACATACCCATGTACTGGCCTTGTTGGTCACGAATCACGAACGTTGGGCTATCTGGCCAAACACTGTCTTTAATCGCTTGTGCCGTATTTTCAATAATAGGGCCAAAGAAACCCTCATATAGGCTGTTGTCAGCAGGTGCGAAGAACAGATACTGATTGACCTTATCATCGTTCAACATCTCGATAATATCTTGTAGATCAGAGCCTTGAATCAGTTGGATAGTCAACGATTCGTTAAATGGGATGGCTTCGCCTTGTTTTAGTTTTTGATATGACATGTGTTACCTCGTTATCTGCTGAAAATAGTAGCTCAGCGGATAAGAGAAAAATTGGATTTTTGCGACAACTTTCGGGCTGATTAGCAATGAATTACGACTCAAAGTCGCCATAGATATCGATGGTTAAGTCGCGCTTTTTCAAGTATTTGCTCGGCGTTTTTCTTAGCTGCTGTTTGAGGGTACGAATCAAATGTGATTGGTCACTGAAACCAAATTGCTGTGAGAAGCTCGCCCAATCAATCGCTTCTTGTTGCTTGTAGAGAGTCAAAATCATCTGCTCCAGACGTGCCATTTGTTGATACTGCTTAACGCTCAACCCCACCACTTGCTTGAAACTGCGCTCAAGCGTTCTTCGAGAACAGGCGCACTGTTTGGCTATCTCATCAATATCCATCGCTAACTCAGGTGAGCGTAGTGCTTGAGCGTCCATCACGGATACCGCTTTTTGTGATGCCAAAAACGGTTTGGTACGGCAAGGGTCGGTATCTAACGCATCTAGATGTTGTTTGATGTAGTTCAGCAACCATTGCGGTGAATCTTGCAACTCTAGCTGCCATAGACCCAGTTGAAAGCGCTCGTCAAACGCCACGTTAAGCCACTCAAACCATTCGCATTGGTTAATTGCACTAACTTGGGATGCATCATTAAAAAGTGACTCAATGGCATACAAACCCTCTGGGCGAAAGGTGATACCGATACGCTTGATGGGAGCCGTATCTTCCAACAACAGTAAATGTTCGTTAGCCGTTAATAAGTGGCAGCCTTTGCCAGCAAGCGTTGTGTCTCCCGTGTCGTAGCTGTAGCCTTGCTCTGATGGCGTAAAGAGTAAATGAGCACGCGGGTTTGGAATAAGGTGCGGCTTGGGGTCAATGACTTCACCCTCTGGCACTTCCAAGTACCAAATTTGATGAATGAGCCATTCGTACTCTGGCAGAGACTGTTTCCAAGCTATCATGATTGTCCTAGCGGTTAGTAAAGATAATAAGCGCAACGTTTTTGCTTAAACATCTGCTCGTTGAGTGTGACTGATTGACGCTCATCTCGCCACGCATTTCTCACCCTGCTCCCTTGCAAGCTTGTTGGATTGCGGTAGGCTTTGAGCAGAGAATACAAGCTGAACAGAACAAGGAAATACCCCGATGCGCGTCGACTACCACCAACGACTGGTTCCTGTGATTCGTTATTTAGAACAACACTTTAATGAACCACTCAACCTGCCAGAAGTGGCTGCGCTGGCGAACCTTTCCCCTTATCACTTTCATCGTACCTTCAAAGCCGTGCAAGGCGAGACATTGGCTGATTTCATTCGACGTTTACGTCTAGAAGCCGCCGCCGATGACTTATTCAAATCCAAGCAACCGGTATTAAACATTGCCCTAGAGTACGGATTTTCTAGCTCACAGAGCTTAGCCAAAGCCTTCAAACAACATTATGGCGTTACACCGACGGCCTTTCGTGACTGCGAAAACTACCAGCAGTTTTCTGAATTAGCACGAAACAGCAAGATTGGACACACGTTGCGCAAGAATGGAAACGAAGTAACACCAAGCGATTCATATACTGGCTCTGAACTCACCAAATGGAGCATGACAATGGAAACGCAAAACTTTGAAAAAGCAAAACTGGCTTACATTCGTGTAAACGGCCCTTACGGCCAAGGCTATGAAGAGCCATCAGGTCGCCTGTATCAATGGGCAGGAATGAAAGGTTTGGCAGGCAATACCTGCATCTTCATCTACCATGATAATCCTGAAATCACGCCAGACGAGAAGTGCCGTACTGACATCTGTCTAATGGTGCCAGAAGACACGGAAGTTCCGAAAGGTATTGAGCTGCAAGACTTCCCCGGCGGTCAGTATGCGGTGATGCGCCAGCACATTACTGACCCGAGCCAATACTCAAAAGCATGGGATGATGTCATGAGCAAAGTGATTGAATCCGGTATTGAGAACGACGATCGTCCTTGCTTTGAGCTTTACCACAGCTTCGACCCACAAACGCACCATGCAGACGTTAGCTTCTGCACTGCCATCAAATAAACCATAAGCCTGCATCGTTGCAGGCTTTTTCATTTCTTACTCTGGTTGCTTAAATTCGTTCTTCCAAACGCTGTTTATCTTTTAATCCAATTACTTAGAACACGAACGAATACCTCAGTATTTTCGTGATCCTACTTCGCGTTTTGGCCACGCGCATTCATTCGCTCGGCTGAGTTGGGATTCATTTCACAGATTATTCATGAAGCGAACCTAGACTGAAAAAACTCCATCGACCCCGTTCGACCTACAACGCTAGGCACAATAAAAACTAGGTACTACAGCACCTCTAGGACATTCCATGAAGAAGAACTTACTTGCCATTGCTCTTGGTAGCGTGATTGCGCTGACTGCTGCCCCATACTCTATCGCGGCTAACGATGCCGCCGTCCAATCTTCCGCCGACTACTCACAGATCGTCACTAAACGTCAGGTTGTCGACCAACTGCTGAATGACGCGGTACAAGCATTCAGATCCCCTGCGCGTATCTCGCACGCAGGTTTTACCGCCAAAATGCCGAGCAACATGGAGATTGTCACCGACCGCTTACTAGAAGCCTACAAACTTGAGCCGTACCGTACTGACCTACTGATTTCTGCGGCCAACGCGCAGATCTACAACAAGAATGCAGACCGCGCGATTGAACTGTTTGAACAAGCCCTTTCTGTTGCACCAGACGATGTGGATTTGCACGCTTACTTAGCGGTATGGCAACGCTTTGAGGGCAACCAAACGGAATCAGCGAAACACATGGCGACGCTCACTAAGCTCAATGCAGGTAAAGCGGCAGACATCCAACGCATCTTCGACACCGTTGACCGCGTACTTGCCACGCCGCTAAAAGAGAAAGCCGACAAAGGCAAATTGGATGACAAAGGCGCAATCGTCACGTTGGGATACGCGCTGAACCCAGATGGTTCAATGCATCAAATCTTGGTTGAGCGTTTGGAAACTACGTTAGCAATGGCGAAAGCAAATCCAGACGCATTGATCGTATTGACGGGTGGTGTACCGAAGAACCACAAAACCGAAGGCAAGTTAATGGCGGATTGGCTGATTGAAAAAGGCATCAGCAAAGATCGCATCATTGAAGAAAACTACGCCACCAGCACGGTAGGTAACGCCCTATTCAGCAGCTACGCATTGGCGCGTCATAACATTAAACACGCGACCATCATAAGCTCAGCGAGCCACGTGCGCCGCGGTCAAACCTTGTTTGAAATCGCAAGCTGGCAAACTGGTCCGCAAGGCATCACTTTCGACACAGTGAGCTATCCAGACAAGCCACTGAAAGACTTAGCCAAAGCCAGCGATAGTGAGCTGCTTGGTATCTACCGCGATGCTCTGCGTACTTACGGCATGTGGAGCTACCGCTCTTACCCGCTAGAGTCGCGTTAAGTATTCTCGACTCATACCAATCAAAAAAAGCCTGCGTGCTTGCAGGCTTTCTTGTCTTTGTGCAGTGGTTGAAACCGCTTAAATTGCTTCGCCGTTTACCGTTACTGCCACATCAATGTTGCCACGAACTGCGTTTGAATATGGGCAAACTTGGTGTGCAATGCGCGTTAGCTCTAGCGCTTGTTCTTGTGGCATGTCTAGCTCTACCGCTAGGCTCACTGTTAGTGCAAAGCCGCCTTTATCGTTCGGGCCGATGCCCACTTCCGCTGTTACGGGTGCACTCTTCAGGTTCACTTTACCTTCACGTGCTACGTGCAAAATCGCGTTAGAAAAACACGCTGAATAGCCCGCTGCAAAAAGCTGTTCTGGGTTAGTTGCTGCGCCTGTGCCGCCCATTTCCTTCGGGTATGACAGCTCTAGATCGAGAAGACCGTCATCAGTTTTTACTTGACCATTACGACCAGCCAAAGCGGTAGCTTGAGTTTTGTATAGAGTAGTCATGCGAGTGTCCTTCTTAATTTAAGTTGCGCACAATTTAATTGCTTGCAATCTTATATCGAAGTAAAGATCGTTTGCAACTATATTGTGCACAATTTATTTTATGACTCTCTTTCTCTGTGAGCAGGTAGGCAACGCCAATGAGCCAGTGTTACACCGACAACACCATGACCGACGACGATAAACTCTTACTCGAAAACCAAGTTTGCTTCCCGCTCTACAGCGCAGCAAATGCAGTGATCCGAGCTTACCGCCCGTTGCTGGACGAGCTTGATCTGACTTATTCGCAGTACTTAGTGATGATGGTGCTGTGGGAGAAAGACGGTGCCAGTGTGAAAGAATTGGGGTCGCAACTGCATTTGGATTCAGGCACACTCACGCCGCTACTTAAACGCTTAGAAGCAAAAGGCTATGTAGAGCGTGGGCGCAGTGAAACCGATGAACGCGTTCGCGTACTCAACCTAACAGAACAAGGTCGTGACCTTAAAGAACAAGCTAAGTCTGTGCCAAACGCCATGATGTGCAAAATCACCTTAGAGCTGGATGAAATGATCATGCTGAAGAAGCTATGTGGCAAAGTGCTCGACAATCTGAGCTAACAAAATAGAAGCATTCGCTTCCCCACTTCCTATTAGAAAGAGCCTGCCGAGATGCAGGCTCTTTCGATCTTAGCTAGAAGATCTACTCAAAGTAATCATCGGTATTCTCTATTGCTAATCTGCCTTCATCTTCAATAAAACCTATCAAAGCAAACTCACTTACATCGGATTTCCCTATCAAGTGAAATAGGAAATGGCTATCAATAGGATAGTTACAAGCGATTTTCCTTAAACACACTCCAATGAGAATATACTTTCCGAAAGCAACAACAGCTCAGCTTAAAACATTCAAAGGAAAGTAAATTATGATTAATACTCAAATCAAACCATTTGCAGCTACAGCGTACAAAAACGGTGAATTCGTTGAAGTAACAGAACAAGACGTTCTAGGTAAATGGGCAGTATTCTTCTTCTACCCAGCAGACTTTACGTTTGTATGTCCAACAGAACTGGGCGACCTAGCAGACCACTACGAAGAGCTACAAAAACGTGGCGTAGAAGTTTACTCAGTATCAACTGACACACACTTCACTCACAAAGCATGGCACGACAGCTCAGACACAATCGGTAAGATTCAGTACCACATGCTTGGCGACCAAACAGGCAACATCACAAACAACTTCGGTGTGATGCGTGAAGGTCAAGGTCTTGCAGACCGCGCTACGTTCCTAATCGACCCAGAAGGTACTATCCAAGCAATGGAAATCACTGCTGAAGGTATCGGTCGTGACGCAGAAGACCTACTACGCAAAGTGAAAGCAGCTCAATACGTAGCAGCGCACCCAGGCGAAGTTTGCCCAGCTAAATGGAAAGAAGGTGAAGAGACACTAGCTCCATCACTAGACCTAGTTGGCAAAATCTAAGCCACTGAAATTTAAGTTCTAATCAGTTCCCGATTTCCTTTTTCTGATTAGAACTGAATTAGAGAGCACTTCAGGTTAGATACCTTGACGACCTTCTGCCTGATTTGCTCTCTCCCCCTCAGGTTTTATCTACAGTAACCACTTTTTATTACCTATCTGAATAAGTAGGTGTGCAGTAATTGCGTAGAAAAAATCGTTTAGAACCAGGCATAGATTTTCGATAGCTAGTTACTCTAACTACAAAATCTATAACGCAGTTATCAACGATTTTAGCTAGCAAGAATGAACAAATACTTGTTTTGATTGGTAACTATTTAATTAAGGTAGTAACAACTATGTTAGACCAAGCGATCCAACAACAACTCAAACAATATCTGGCTAATGTAAAAGAAGAAGTTCGTTTAGTGGTTAGTCTAGATAAAAGCAAAGCATCGAATGACATTTTGTCTCTAGCGAACCAAATCGCAGAGATGAGCGACCTAATCACCGTTGAACGTGACGACAACGCAAGCGCACGTAAACCAGTGATGGCGGTAACTAGCCCAGCAAAAGGCACAGCACTACGCTTTGCAGGCTTGCCAATGGGTCACGAATTTACCTCTCTAGTATTGGCACTGCTTCATTCTGGCGGTCACCCAATCAAACTAGAACCAGAAGTGATTGAGCAAATCGCAGCACTAGACAAAGATCTAGACGTAGAAATCTTCATTTCATTGTCGTGTCAAAACTGTCCGGACGTGGTTCAAGCGTTCAACATGATGGCGGCGATCAACCCGAAAGTAAAAGCAACCATGATCGACGGTGGTTTGTTCCAAGATGAAGTGAAACAACGCGACATCATGGCAGTACCAAGTGTATTCGTGAACGGTGAGCTATTCGGTCAAGGCCGTATGTCTCTGACTGAAATCCTAAACAAAGTGGATGACGGCGCGAGCGAGAAAGCGGCGAAAGCACTGAGCGAAAAAGACCCATACGACGTGCTTGTTGTCGGCGGTGGTCCTGGTGGTAGCGCAGCTGCACTATACGCTGCTCGTAAAGGTATTCGTACTGGCGTTGTTGCTAAGCGTTTTGGTGGTCAGGTTATGGACACCATGGCAATCGAGAACTTCATTTCGGTAAAACGTACTGAAGGTCCAAAACTAGCAACTGACCTAGCAGAACACCTAAAAGAATACGACGTAGACGTCGTGACTGAGCAACAAGCTGAGAAGCTAATGGGCGCAGCACATACAGAAGATGGTTTGATTCACATCCAACTTGAAAGCGGCGCAACGCTGAAGAGTAAGAGTGTCATCTTAAGCCCTGGTGCACGCTGGCGTGAAATGAACGTTCCGGGTGAGCAAGAGTACCGCAACAAAGGTGTCGCGTACTGCCCACACTGTGACGGCCCACTGTTCAAAGGCAAGAAAACCGCAGTTATCGGTGGTGGTAACTCAGGCATCGAAGCTGCTATCGACCTTGCTGGTATTGTAGAACATGTAACGGTTCTTGAATTTGCAGACGTACTTCGTGCAGACCAAGTGCTTATCGACAAAGCGAACTCACTACCAAACGTAGACATCATCACGATGGCGCAAACAACAGAAGTAGTGGGTGACGGTACTCGCGTAACAAGCTTGAAGTACAAAGATCGCAACACAGATGAGATCAAAGAGATTGAACTGTCAGGTATCTTTGTTCAAATCGGTCTAGTACCAAACACAGAATGGCTAAAAGATTCAGAAGTAGCGCTATCTGAGCGCGGCGAAATCGAGGTCGGTAGTCGTGGCGATACGAGCCTAGAAGGTGTGTTCGCAGCCGGTGACGCAACAACCGTTCCTTACAAACAGATCATCATTGCGATGGGTGAAGGTGCAAAAGCAAGCTTAGGCGCATTTGACTACCTAATCCGTAAGCAAGGTTAATCTCCAATTTCTTGAGCACAAAGCGCACGGTGCTGTGTTTTCTTCCCCGGAAAACCAATCGGGGCACCGTGACAGCGATGAGTAACAAGAAATAAAATCAAAAAAACCTAGAAGCCCAAAGACTTTGCCAGCAGGTATTAACTGCTGGCTTTTTTTGTTTGGGGAGAGGTGTAAACAAATCCCTCAGCGCTCCGAGTTCAAACTGGAGGGAATGGCTCTACAATCACGGATAATTCAGTTCACTCCACCAGCATCACAACGCGCTGCGAATAGATACTGAATACTCGCTTAGGCTCTTGCAGAATGACGCTGTTCGTTTAGCTCTCTTTCCGTCATTCCCGCGAACCTAGGTGAGACTCGGAATCTACTCACCGTAAACTCGATCGAAAATGAGTAGCACGAACAAACAAAAGTTGAAACAAGGTTGCAAGCACTTTACCCAACATTCAACCAGCAACCCCACCTAACCTCCCCTTGTATCAAACTCCGAAGCTCTCAACACGCAGAGCTCAAAAGGGAGGAACTGGTTCTGTGCTCGCGGATAATTCAATTCACAACGCAACATAACAACACACTGAAAGTAGATTCTGAATACTCGCTTAGGCTCCTTCAGAATGACGCTGCTCGTTTAGCTCTCTTTCCGTCATTCCCGCGAACCTAGGTGAGACTGGGAATCTACTCACCAAAAACTCGATCGAAAATGATTAGCAAGAACACGAACAAACAAAAGGTGAAACAAGGTTGCAAGCCCCTAACCCAGCTCTCAGATTCAAAGCACCAAACCCACCGAATCTCTCAATGTATCCAGATCCAAAGATATCAACCCTAAAAAATTTTAAAAAAGCCCTTTACCTCAACTTTACTTGAGGTTTTAGCATATTCATCGTTGGCTAGAAAATGACAAAAAGGAGCACATCATGATCCAACTAGAACATATTAACTTAGTCGTGAAAGATATCCCTGAAATGCTGAAGTTTTACCAAACTGCATTTCCACATTGGTACGTGCGTGATGAAGGTAAAGGCGAATGGAATGGCAAGCCAAGAAACTGGCTACATTTTGGCGACGAGTATCAATACATAGCCATGAGTGACCATGGCGAAGGAGAAAACCGCGAGTTGAGCGGGCACCAAGTTGGGCTAGCGCATTTTGCTTATGTGACCAACAACGTCGATGCAATCATCAAAAGACTAACCGATGCAGGTTATCCGATTGCCCAACCTGGTGCTGATGAACCATACCGCAAAAATGTGTATTTTGTTGACCCTGCCGGTTTTGAGATTGAATTTGTTGAATACCTGGCGGATGACCCAAAACTTCGTAACCTGACAAGCTAAAAGAGATGTAAATAATAAAACGCCAGCAGATAGTGACTGCTGGCGTTTTATTTTATCTATCAGGCTTCTTTATCGCATTAGCGCTGTTTGGCAAAAACCTGAGTCCAGTAATATCCGTAGCGTGCAGAGTGATTTTCGACAAGCGACGCGCCCATCTGATCAAAATCCGCACTCATGATATTAAGGCAGTGACCTTCACTCGATAACCAAGCATTAATGACGGCGTTAATGCTGCTTTGCCCTACGGCGACATTCTCACCAATGGCGCTCCAAGCATAACCCGTTGCGTTAACTCGATCTGACATTTTGCTGCCATCAGAGCCTGTGTGGCTCATGAAATCGCTGTTCGCCATATCGCTTGAATGTCGATAAGCGGCGCTTTCCAAATCGTAGCTCCAAGTCAGGGCCCCAACAGGTGGCATGGTGGTTGCGCCACACTGTTGTGTAGTAGAGCGGGCGCTGTTGACCGCTGCAAGCATCTGCTCGGCAAATGTGCCTTGTGACGATGTGGAACCTGTGTTTTGTGAGCCGCTTTCTGCTGGGGCTGACGACTCCCCATCGCCGCCACATGCGCTGAGAAGTAGGGCCAAAGCAGGCACTAAGATCTTAGTTGGCATTGTCTTTCCTTTATGAGTGACGAAGAGCAAACTGCGCTTTTCGATAATAACGCCCAATAAACTAACAAAAACCAATAAAAGCACCATATAGCTTAGGGGTTTTTAACCAAAGACTCACATGAAGTTTTCAATCACCTTGGTTCGGTCGATAAATCGGCAACGTTTCAGCCCAAGTATGGAATGGCGTTTCATCCATATCCTGTATTGATTGAGTGATAAAATCGATGAACACCCTAACTCGTGCAGGCACATATTCCCGGTTGGCATAGAGAAGATACACGCCATTTCCTGCTTGGCGCATGCTCGGAAATATCGGCACTAAACGCCCCGCTTTAAGCCAGTCCCTCGCGATAAAATGAGGGATCTGAGTCAATCCTAAGCCTTCTGCGCAAAGCTCTGCCATAGATTCACCGTCATTTACAATGTAGTTTCTTTCGGGGTCATATTCACTCGCACCGTCTGGTTCTGGCATCCGAATCGGCAACAGTTTCCCCGTTTGTTTAAAACGAAAACGAACCCAAGAATGGTCATTGAATACATCCGGGCCACTCGGAACACCATGGCGCGCTAAGTAATCCTGACTGGCACAAATGATAAAATCGATAGGGCTCAGCTGACGCACAATCAGTTGACTATCGTGAACGACACCAGAGCGAATCGACACATCAATACCTTGCTCAATAATATCAACGTAGGCGTCATCGTAATGAATATCGATAGTGATGTTAGGGTAGCGGCGACAAAACTCTTTTAATAAAGGACGAATATAGAGGCGACCGTACGAGACTGGCACATTAATCTTAAGCTGCCCTGAAAGCGCATCATTGTGACTTTTTAATGAATCCTCACATGCCGCCAGCTCCTCCAGTACAAACCTAGCAGTATTTGCGTACCTACGACCAGCTTCTGTCAGGCGGCTCTGTCGCGTAGAACGTTGAAAAAGCTGTATACCCAAATCGCTTTCAAGACGATGTATGGCTTTACTCACGGTCGAAGGGTCAGTGCCATACACTTTGGCAGCCGCAGCAAAACTACCGCCATCTAAAGTGGCAATAAAAAATCGTAGGGACCGTATCTTATCCATATAACCAATGAACTCTATTCATGAATTTTATTCACTTTAGTAAAGACCAAGTGGCTCTTCAATCACTAATTAGCCTAAATATAATGAACCTCAATAACTTGATGCTCTGTTAGCGAGGAAAAAACCATGGGTAAAAACGGATTGAAGAATGCACTACAACTATTGATAGCGACACTAGTCCTATTCTTTGGGATGCTTCAAACAGCACATGCCGCAGATAAACGAATTGGTATTCTGGTTTACGATGGCGTACTGACCTCTGATGTTACTGCGCCTTTAGAGGTTTTTGGCGTCGCAAGTCGTCTCACTTGGTTTAGTGATTATGACGTGCTCACCATTTCCGTCTCAGATCAGAAAACCATCACCACTGAAGAAGGATTAAAAATTGGTGTGGATGCTTGGATTGGTGATCTGCCGGAACTCGACGTATTGGTTTTAACATCCAGCTATGACATGGATGCACTAATCGAAAATAAAGATCTCATTCACTTTATTAAAACTACCTCAAAGGCGGCAGATTGGATGGCAAGTAATTGCTCTGGCGCGTATTTGTTAGCCGAAGCTGGCCTTTTAAACGGCAAAAAAGCAACAACTTGGGCCGGAGGTGAAAACGGCTTTCAAAGAGATTACCCAGCAGTCAAAGTACAAGTCGACCAGAATTTTGTCATTGATGATGGCGTTATCACTTCGAACGGTAGCCTAGTTAGCTATCAAGCTGCTCTTAAGCTACTTCACCTTATGACTTCAGAGTCTAAAGCTCAGGAAGTCGCAGATGCCATCCAGTACTCACGCTTTTCCAACCAACCATTTTAAGCGTGTAAGAAAGAAATCAGAGTCACCCTTCGATATTTGGAAGGTTAACTCTTCGAATTTGTCTTCCTAATCGAACAACCCTTTTTATCACTGTAAAAGCGATAAAAAGGGTTGTCGTTCATCTGGCAGACACAACGTGCTCTCCAAACTTTTTATCTTAATGCTATGGAAAAACATAAACGTTACGAAGCACTGACGAAAGATCGATACCAAGAGATTTACCGTCTCGCGTATTGGTTATGCAAAGATCACCACCTTGCTCAAGATTTAGCGCAAGAAACCTTTCTGAAAGCGTGGCGATTCTTTGATAAATTAAATGACCCCAACGCCGCGAAGTCTTGGCTCATTACTATTTTGCGTCGTGAGAATGCTCGGCGCTTTGATAGAAAACAGTACGATTTTGTCGACATTGATGAGTGTGCAATACAGACAAAAACCTACCCTGGCAGTGACTACGACATGGCCCAAGATTGGCTTCAAAAACAAATGATGATTCTCGAACCCAAATACCGAGAGCCGTTGCTCTTGAGCTTAGTGGCTGGGTTGAATCATGATGAAATTGCCCAAGCCTTGAGGCTCAACCACAACACAGTGGCGACTCGATTATTCAGAGCGCGTAATCAGATCATCGCACAGAAGGAGAGTCATTAAGACACAAAAAGTAGTCAATCATGTAAACTAACTGGCTATGCTCCGGTCTATTTCATAAGTCGTTACACAACTCGACGCTTTAACGCTTTACATCAAGCGCGACTAGATGAACACTTCTTGTCAAAGTACAATAACAGCCGACATAGAGTAGAGTCAGTAAAACATTATGAGTAACACGACGGCGAAAAAGCCGAATCCCTTATTTGAAATCCTTTTCAACGTATTTATCCCTTCCTTCATTTTGATGAAGTTTAGTGGCGATGAGCATCTAGGGACAGCAATGGCGCTGGTTGTCGCTTTGCTATTTCCTATCATTTATGGCGGTATGGACCTTGTCCGTAACAAGAAATTTAACTTTATTTCTGCTCTGGGCTTTATCAGTGTTCTACTAACTGGTGGCATCGGCTTGTTAGAGCTTGATACACGCTGGTTAGCACTAAAAGAAGCCCTGATTCCTGGCCTGATCGGTTTAGCGGTTTTGGGTTCAACGTTTACCCGCTACCCGCTGATGCAGAAGTTAGTACTGAATGACACTGTGTTGAACCTCGCGTTGATTAACCAACGTTTAAAAGAAAATGGTAAAACCGATGCGTTCGAACGTTGCCTTATGTCTTCTAACTACCTGTTTGCAAGTACTTTTGCGTTCTCATCTGCAATGAACTACTTCCTTGCGACTTGGATTGTGACTAGCCCTTCTGGTACTGCTGCCTTTAACGAAGAGTTAGGAAAAATGACGCTGTACAGTTACCCAATGATTGCCATCCCAAGTATGTTGATGATGTTCGGTATTTTTTATTACATTTGGCGTCAAGTACGTGCGATGACATCGCTCGAAACAGAGCAAATCTTCCATCTAAAATAGCCCTATCATTACAAATAAACCCATAAAAAAGGGAGGATTTTATCCTCCCTTTTCTCAACAGGCCCACTGTAATTCACAGCGTCAAAATGATTTTTCCTGACACTGCTGACGAGCGTCGCTCAACCATTTCAATCGCTGTTTGAAAGTCCTCTAACGACAGATCATATGCAACGTTTAACTTTATGTCGCTGCTAATAAAGTGTTCTAACATTTCAGCGAACACCGTCTTTCTCCCGCCTTTACCTACCGATTCTTCCCAATACCGCAAAAAGAATGTACTAAAGTCGATGTTGTTGGCCTTCATCGATTCAAAAAACTCAGGCGTATAAGGCGTTAACGACAATGTTCCGTAGTTGATGTATTGGCCGTTTTCTTTCAAGGTACGAATGAGATCCGTACCAGCCTCACCACCTATCGCGTCCAGAGCGACCGTTGGTTGTGGCAGTTGGCGCGTTTGCAGCTGCGCTTGTAAGTCTTTCTTCGCGTCCAACACTGGAATAGTATCGTACGGATACTCGTCTCGCTTTGAGGTCACAGCAATCAGTGCAAAACCCAGTGAATGGGCGAGCTGGGCAAATATCTTACCGATCGCTGACCCTGCTGCATTGATGATCACCACATCGTCTTTGTTCAACTTAGCTACTTTAGTGGTGATCACCCACGCGGTTAACGCGTTGATGTACAACTGACAGGCATAGCCGTTCTCCAAACTCTCAGGTAGCGGAAAAAGATTCTCAGGCGAGGCATCTATGTAGTATTGCCAAGTACCACTCATCGCCACCAACACCTTTTGCCCAACTTGAAGGTCAGTTTGACCAACTGCACTGACTTCCACCACACGCCCAACCGCTTCAAATCCCGGCACGCGAGGTGGTACGTGAACGCGGCAGTATTGCCCAACACCATGAATGGAAAGCAAGTCACTTGGGTTAATATTGGTGGCTTCCAGTCGCACCCGAACCTTGCCCTGAGCAAGCGGTTTGAGGGGCTCTTTTTCCAACGACAGCGACGTTTTGGGTTGACCAAAACAGAATTGATTCACTCGAGTATTTATCGTTGGTGCCATTGTTATTCATACCATGTAATTGAAATTCAAAAAGGAAGTTTCGCGACTTCTACTCAAAAGCATTAAGTGAAGTCGAAGCTCTGTATTTCTACCTGCGCGATGCGCCGTTCACTCTAAACTGTTGTGGCGTCATATCAAAATAGGCTTTAAATGCTTTGATGTAGGATGAGTCATTTTGATAACCCACTAGGTCTGCAATGGCTTGGATTGGCAACGATTCATCTAACAAAGAAAGCGAGTAAATTAGCCGAATTTGTTGCCGCCAAAGTAGAAATGAAGTGTTGAATTCCTTGGCGAACAGCCGTGATAAAGTACGCTCAGACGCCCCAATTTTCTCCCCCCACTCTTTTAGCGAACAGCTCAACGCGGGCTCGTCGGTCAACTGCTCGAAAATCAGTTTTAGTCGTCTGTCTTGTGGCAGCAATAACTGAAATGTCTGCACGTTGCGTTTCAAAATTTGATCATGCAGCACCGCCAGTAAATGCAACACTTCTTCGTGGCTTGTCTCACCTTCACACAGTCTGCGGATCTCTTGTAAAAGCTCATTTAAAAACGACGTTAAAGCAATGGTTCTCACTTGTGGCTCGTACGTCGCACCAAACTCAGGGTTGAGGTAAATGCCAACAAATATCGTATTGCTTAGAGCAATCGACTCGTGTTGAACACCCGCAGGAACAAATAACGCAGAGGTGTGCGGAACCAAGTGCTGATAATGCTCCGTTTGTGTTTGCAATAACCCTTTGATAGGAAAGATGATTTGATGCCAAGTGTGTTGATGCAGCGCATCAATGTAACCTTTTGGCATGTCGATGGTTTTCACTAAAACAGGAGAATGGGGATTCGCGGCCATCATCTCATTGGAGGTGACGACGCCTGACTTCGAATCAATTTGGCGAGTTAGCATTGTTAGTTGTCTTTTCATCCCTACACCGACACAAGTTTACTAGGCTATCATGCTCCGCATCGCGAATGAAGGTAAACACTTTATCTCTCATTCAAATAATAAGGAGGTTATATGAAGAAAATCGGCGTCGTAAAAGCTGTGCTAGCAGGGAAAACCGTCCCTTATGCTCATGGAGCGCAAAGCGCAATCAACAAACAAGTGCTACCTGAGCGCCAGCACGCAACAGAGCTTGGTTTTACCAGTGATGAGCAAGGTGATCCGCGCTTTCATGGTGGCATTCAAAAAGCGCTTCATATTTACCCAAGCGAGCACTACCCAATCTGGCAACAAGAATTAGGCAAAAGACCAATTTTCCAATCCGCCGGCGGCTTTGGCGAAAACATCAGCTCCGAAGGCGTCACCGAATCCACGATTTGCTTGAAAGATAAAATTCGCATCGGCTCAACACTACTGGAAGTGTCGCAAGGTCGCATGCCTTGTTGGAAACTTAACGTACGTTTTGACCAACACGACATGGCGAGAAGACTGCAAGATACGCTTCGAACAGGCTGGTATTTCCGAGTGTTGGAAGAAGGCGATATCGGTGCAGGTGACGAGATTATTCTGTGCGAAAGACCTTATCCAGAATGGCCACTGGCTCGCATCATGGGCGCGGTTTTCACTGGCTGTTTAGATAGAAAAGAACTCACTAAGCTGTCTGAGCTGCCGTTAGTCGAGTCTTGGGGCAAGTTGGTCGAGCGCCGCCTAGAAACTGGCGAAGTTGAAGATTGGGAAATGCGCTTGGTTGGCCCAACTGTGGGTTAACACCCCAAAGTAAAATTTAAGCCACGCTCTGAACCGACTATGCCGTCAGAGCGTGTTTTTTTGGTTTACTTCGCACTCGGGGCTGGGCGTTTCGACTTACCTTGGAACTGCTTAATGCTCTTCTTAGCATTAGTTCGGCGGTTGGCTTTTTTATCGCGTGGCGCGCGTTTGCTCTCGCCAGTTGATGGCTTATCCGTTACTGGAAAACCAACCAGATCTTGCACTGGCAATGCACGTTGAGTCAGGTGACGAATCGCGTTTAGTGCGTCCATTTCACCATGACATACCAATGACATCGCCACACCTTGTTCGCCTGCGCGAGCGGTACGTCCTACTCGGTGAACATAAGTTTCTGCATGCATTGGCAGTTCAAAGTTGATCACTACAGGTAATTGCTCAATGTGAATGCCGCGCGCTAGTAGATCGGTGGCAATCAACACCTGAATTTGCCCAGATTTAAACTGCGCCAGTGCTTCTTCTCGCTCATCTTGACTCTTATTGCCATGCAGCGCATTGGTTGAGATGCCCGCTTTATTCAGCTTCTTCGCTAAGCCATCGGCGTTCTCTTTCGCACCAATAAAGACTAATGCCTGAGCCCACGCGTTTTTTTGAATCAGTTCAATCAATGCCTTGGTTTTACTGCCTTTGTTGACGAGGTACAGCGTTTCAGCAATATCTTGGTTGGTGCTATTTTCTTGATGCGCTGCAACTTGCTTTGGTGCCTGCATAAGCAGCTTCGCTTTATCCTTCAACTCATCTGAAAACGTTGCCGAGAACATCGCGGTTTGACGCTGATTGAAGGTTTGCATCGAAATCTTTTGTACGTCAGGCCAAAAGCCCATATCCAACAAACGATCCGCTTCATCCAATACTAGATAATGAACATTGCTCAAATCCAGGCCATTGTTTGCTAGGTCAACCAAACGACCTGTCGTCGCGACAAGGATATGAGGATTTGTCGCTAGCGCCTGCTGTTGTTGCTCTTTATCAACGCCGCCACACAAGCACACTGTTTTAATACCAATAACTTGACCAACTTGGTTAACTGCTTCACTCACTTGCATTGCCAGCTCACGCGTTGGCACAAGAATCAGGGCTTTTTGCTGAGGATTTATATTGAGCTTTTCTAACAACGGCAAACCATAAGCAAGGGTTTTGCCGCTGCCTGTATTTGCCAATGCCAACACATCTTTGCCTGCTAACAGTTCAGGAATCGTTAACGCTTGAATATCAGTCGGCTTATTGAAGTCTTTTGGCAGTGCGTGAATCAGCTCAGAACTCAATGAGAGAGTAGAAAATGGCATTAACGAAAACCTTGTACTTTGGGTTGAAGAAGCAATAAAAATAATGAAGATGCGGTAAAACGCAGGCGCGGACTTTACCACAATCTGCTAGGTGGACCATCCTATTTTAGGCGCTTAAACCAAGCGTCGCCTACGCAAATCGTCAGAAAACTAAAAAGCGCAAAAAAGCCGTTAGTCTGTACTGCCACAGAGCTAACGGCTAAAAACCCTTGAAGAGAACGCTTCATCAGCCTTTCACTGCGGCTGAAAAGAAATGTGCAGTTTATTAAAGCACAGCTTTACGATTCGGTAAGAACACTTCACCCAACATGCAACGAACCGAACCACCACCAATAGATTCTATGGTAGAAACGTCGAATGGCAGCAATTTACCGTGCGTCGCCAATTGGTTTCTTTGTGCTGGTGAGAATGCATCGTACGCCGATTGCGACATCGCAATCACCTTGTCGCCGTTGATCGTTTCCAGTTGCAGAATGTTACCGCAGAACTGGTTCATCTGATCAAGCGAAATTGAGATGACTTGCTTGTCTTTGGCGAGTGACTTCATTACAAAACGACGCTCAAATTCTGGGATCACTTCGTCACAAATCACGCAAAACTGTTCGCCAACCGCCATCATCACATTGGTGTGATAAATCGGCGCACCAGACGGCAAACGAGTTTGGAAAGAAATCACTCGTTCATAGCCAATACGATCGGCGTAATCTTCTAAAACCAGACGATCACAACGTTGTGAGAGTGCGGCATAGACCGTTTTATTTAGGTGGTCAAACACCATCACACCCGTGCTTTCTAAATACGCTTGCTCGTCAAGATATTCAGTTAGACTGCTGCGTCGATGAACTTCTCGCCCTGCTTGCGCTAGTGCTGCCACAAGCGCATCGGGACGTACTTCTTTTTGACGGTTTTCACAGGCCATTGGAAAGGTGTACAACGTGCCATCTGGCGTAGTGCTAAACCAATTGTTTGGAAATACCGCGTCTGGCGTCGCAACATCTGAAGTTGGATAATCAAACTCAACAACTTGAACGCCCTCTTGACGCAGCGTTGCAACCATACTCGCGAACTCGGCCATTACTCGACGTGAGACTTCTTCTTGGCTGAGTGACACTTTATGTTGGAACTCATTATCTTGTGCGGTTTCTTCATTAAAACGAAACTCTTTCGGTGGCACCATCACTACGCAGTTTGCGGTTTGGCGCTGAGCACTTTGCGTGCTTTCTTCTTTCCCATTAGCAAATTGGGTCACTGATTCGTGTAATAGCATCCAATATATTCCTTATCACTAGAATGAGGAGATTGTAAATTTATTGTTAACTTCAGTTTTGCTGTTTTGACAATTAATTTAATTGCACAAAAGTGTTTTTTGCTGCATTAAGTTTATTTTTCCCTAAATTTTATTGTCACTTTGCAGGTTTAAGATTTTATGGCACCGTGATGAACATGATAAGAATTCATCATAAGAATCAGAACCATAGACAATCACACTCATAACCAACTAGTTACATTTAAGACACAATCGGTTAGACTATTTTTTCGCCCCTCTCGTCAATCGGTCTGCTTTATCGAGGAGCAGGCAAGAAACTCTCATACACGCGGTTTCGTCCAAAGCAGCGTGAATCGATGGATTTAGCCACCCCAAATGGCACTGTTTTAACTTTAGGATGAGTTATGTTTAAACGATTTGAAGGCTTTACAGAGCCGTTCCCCAAATCTACACCGGATCAGCCTCCTTCAGGGATGTTCGCTTTTCTGCGTTATTACACTCGTGGTTATGAAAAGCCTTTGATCATCATGTCTTTGATGGCCACAATTGTGGCTGTTGTTGAGGTAATGTTGTTTGGCGCCATGGGACAACTGGTTGATTGGTTGTCTACCAGCAATCCAGAAACGTTCTTACAAGACAATAAATCGGATTTGATTTTCTACGGAGCCTTATTGCTGGTTGTCATGCCTATATTGGTGATCTTGTACTCGTTGCTCGTTCATCAAACGTTATTGGGCAACTACCCAATGTCTATCCGCTGGCTTGCACACCGGTATTTGCTCAATCAAAGCTTGAACTTCTATCAAGATGATTTTGCAGGTCGAGTCGCAACGAAAGTCATGCAAACCTCATTAGCTGTGCGCGAAACCGTAATGAAAGCTATGGATGTGTTTGTTTACGTTACGGTTTACTTTACCAGCATGATCATTATGTTAGCGACGGCAGACTGGCGTTTGATGATCCCAATGATCGTCTGGCTACTCGCTTACATCGCTATCCAAATCTATTTTGTCCCTAAGCTCAAAGACGTCGCTTCAGCGCAGGCCGATGCACGTTCGACAATGACAGGGCGTATCGTCGACAGTTATACCAATATTCAAACCGTCAAACTGTTTTCTCATAGCCAGCGCGAAACCCAATATGCCGAGCAAGGCATGAAAGGATTTTTAAATACGGTCTATCGTCAAATGCGCCTAGTGACCGGCTTCGACGTCGCTGTAGAGATCTCAAACTATATTTTGGTCTTTTCCGTTGCTGCTTTATCGATTTACCTGTGGTTGGATAGTGCCATCAGCGTTGGCGCGATTGCGATTGCTGTTAGTCTTGCATTGCGCGTAAACGGTATGTCGATGTGGATTATGTGGGAAGTTGGCGCCCTCTTTGAAAACATGGGAACCGTTGTCGATGGAATGAAAACGCTTTCTAAGCCTATTGATATTAAAGATAAACCAGGCGCAAAAGACTTGGTTGTCACTGAAGGAGGCATTCACTTTGATAACGTAAGCTTCCATTACGGCGAGAACAAAGGCGTAATTAGCCATCTCGATCTCAACATCAAACCAGGAGAGAAAGTAGGCTTGGTTGGGCGCTCCGGCGCCGGGAAATCGACTTTGGTGAACTTGTTACTTCGTTTCCACGATGTCGAAGACGGCAGCATTAAGATCGATGGACAGAACATCTCAGAAGTCACACAAGACTCTTTGCGTTCAAAGATCGGTATGGTGACCCAAGATACTTCTCTGCTACACCGTTCAATTCGTGACAATATTTTGTATGGCAATCCAGATGCGACAGAAGAAGATTTGCTGAAAGCCACTAAGCAAGCGCATGCCCATGAGTTTATCGAAACTCTGACCGACCCATTTGGTAATGTCGGATACGATGCGCAAGTTGGTGAACGTGGTGTGAAACTGTCTGGCGGCCAACGTCAGCGTATCGCAATATCTCGTGTGCTACTCAAAGACGCACCATTGCTGGTATTGGATGAAGCAACATCGGCTCTGGATTCAGAAGTCGAAGCGGCGATTCAGGAAAGCTTGAATGAATTAATGCAAGGGAAAACGGTTATTGCTATCGCTCACCGATTATCGACCATCGCACAAATGGATCGCCTCATCGTGCTAGATAAAGGCAGCATCGTTGAACAAGGTTCTCATCAAGAACTCATTGCGAATAACGGCATTTACGCCCAGCTTTGGGCGCATCAAACTGGCGGATTTATCGCTGAAGAACTAGACAATCAACACGCTTCTTAACGAGTGATAAGCTCAATAAAAACGGCGCTTTAAGCGCCGTTTTTTATTTTAATCCATGGCTAGACGCTCATATAGCCATTGTGGTTTCTCATATATGAAACACTCTCCATGATAAAGCTCACACTTTTTCTGCTAATATACCGCCTCGTTGCGTATCCATTGCAATGAACACAATACAGAGTATTGAGCCGTCTTCATTTGTCATTTCACTTTTTGAGAAACAGCTATACTCAATAGATGGCTTAGTTATTATATTAACAATAAGGTAATTAGCTTATGTGTAAATGTGGTTCAATGCAGATCGTACAACTCAAACCAAGTTGGGCTGACAAGCTATTTGGCTACTCAGAAAGATGGAAATGCCAACTTTGTTGTAAGATCTACCGCATCTAAAATTAAAAATAGAATCTTAGTTTTTCTAAGAAAAAGCAGTAGCCCGACAATGATTGTCGGGTTTTGTTTTTCCGTACATCCATTTTTATCCCTTCGCAACACGGTCACTCATCACGGCAAAACCTAGCATCTCAATGTGACTTAGGTATAGAATCAGGCCCACTTATTTATTCCGATATTCACATATAACTGGTCACTATGAACAAAAGTTTGCTAACGAATGTCCTCGCTATCGCTTTGATGGCTGGAGGTCATCAATTACAAAACGACTATCTTTGGTATGCAGGGCTGTTTGCGTTCTCAGGCGCCATCACCAACTGGCTTGCCATCCATATGCTGTTTGAGAAAGTGCCTGGATTATACGGTTCTGGCGTGATCCCCGCGCGATTTGAAGAGTTTAAACTGGCTATCAAAAACCTGATGATGGAACAGTTTTTTACTGAAGCGAACATTGACCGATTCTTGAATAAAGAAATGGCGGGCGGTGTGAACATCGATCTTCAACCAGTAATTGAGAAAGTAGATTTAAATCCAGCATTTGATTCCCTAGTGGAAGTAATTGAAGGCTCTCAGTTTGGTGGCATGCTAGCGATGTTTGGCGGCTCGGAAGCGCTACAACCCATGCGCCAACCTTTCGTCGAAAAGATGCAAGAATCCATCATTGAGTTGAGCAAGAGCGATAACATCAAAGAAGCACTGAAAGAGCAATTCGAATCTCCTGCAATGATGGATGAGATAAAGCAGAACATTGAAGGTATCATCGATCAACGTTTAAGCGAATTAACACCGGCATTAGTTAAAGAAATGGTGCAAAAGATGATCAAACAACACCTTGGCTGGCTAGTCGTTTGGGGCGGTGTTTTTGGTGGTTTAATTGGCGTTATCAGCACCTTTATCGGGGCATAATCGCTCACCGATTTATTAAAAAAGGAGCTTCGGCTCCTTTTTTAATCGAGAAAAAGTAATATACCAAGCCACGCTAAATAAGGAGGCTCAACACATGCCTCGCCTAACCAAGGAGCTCGGGATTAACACCAAATCCCGTTTTATGTTCTTCTATGACCACTTCACTACGAGTTTGAATCACGCCCGGAAGCGTGCCTAACTTACTCGACATAAACTCCTGATACGCTTTCATGCTCTTAACACGAACTTTTATCATGGTATCGAAATCTCCAGAGAGCGAGTAGCACTCTTCAATTTCAGGCATCAATTCCACCGCTTTCGCAAATTTTTCAAAAATAGAAAAACTGGTTTGGTCTAAACGAATATGGATGAATACTTGCACATCCAGCCCCAACTTTTCCGCATTCAACTCTGCATGGTAACCATTGATATACCCTTCTTTTTCTAGTCGCTTTACACGGTCAGAACATGGAGAAGTCGTTAAGTTAATCAGCTTTGCTAGTTCTACAACCGGAATTCTGCCTCTCGAATGAAGCACTCTCAAAATATGTAAATCAATCCGGTCCAATTGATAACTCATTAACCCACTTCCTTGTAACCACTTAGAAAGCATCACATTAATCGTTGCTCAAAAAATTGCAAACCATCAAATGCACAGCATGTGAAATTCAGCAGAGAATAACCAGAAAACAACGAAGGAGGGAAAGAGCTATGATTATTGCCGCTCACTTAGTAACCGTGATATGAAGAGAAAAAGCAACCTAGCGGCTCCCGCGGAGTCGCAAATTTGAAAGCGCATGACACGCCTGTATAGATATGTCGTTCGGGCAACGCCGCCCTATTTAGCCATTAATCATGGCTATCACTCAGAGTTAGAGTGCGGCCGATGTATGCCGTGTAGGATGTGGAACAACCTCTCCAATTGCACGATGATTACAACAACGGCAGTAGTATTGAGGCTCCATCTCGTAATAATGTTCACCTGATACAAATTTCGCCATCAGCTGTGTAAAACTCACCATTTTGCCTGTTAACGAGTCAACAGACTGAGGCTCGCAACGCTTCATAATCACTTTATGTTGCGTTGATTTTCTACAAGCTGCGCAATATATATCCGGCATTTCTCTTCTCCCTACTTTTTCGTCCTACTGACAATTGACATATTTTGTTCAAAATAATTCCACAATTAAAAAGCTCCTTTAATTTTTTGTGCCCTATCTTCAAAAAATTGAACGAAAGTATCAAAAAACTGAGACATTGGTCAGACCTCAACTTTTGTACCATCAATATGAGCAAACGTGCTTATGTGTGTAATAATACGACACATTACACATAAGCAATTGTTCGGGCTTATTATTTAGTAAGGCGCATGACAACTTTACAGCTGGCTAGATCGAGCTTTCGAGACGCCTTGTTATCTCGATTTACCCCGCAAACCAGTTGTTAGCAGCTATAGCCGTCTCATCAAGGAAGAAATGCATGACGATACAACCGATTCTCACTACCGAAAGACTCGTCCTCCGGCCATTCAATATCGATGACTGCCAACAAGTGGCTTTACTCGCTGGAGATAAGCGAATTGCCGACATGACAGCAAACATCCCTCATCCTTATGAGCGACCGATGGCGCAAGCATGGATAGATAGGCACGATCCGATGTATCAGCAGCATCAAGGCGTGGCGTACGCTATTACCTTGCGAAACACTGAGGAGTTACTTGGTGCGGTGAGTTTACCGCGTATAGAAGAGGGATATGTCGGATGATCATCCATGAAACTTCACAAAATCTGCCCAAGAACAACCCTTTCTTGCTAGGAACTGTATTGTTGTCGCTGTTCTATTTTTCCTACCTAGCAGACAAGATCGTCGAGTTTGGACTCGTAGCACTCACAATAATAGGATTGAAACTGCTCTCAACGTACTTCACGCGCCGCGCGTTCAATCCTAAAACGCTAGATATCGATGCAAGCACCAACACCTTGAAGTACCGCCAGGGCTCAACGGTTTACTTCCGTCTACCTCTTGATGACATTGTCAAAGTCCAAATACAGAAAGAGTTCTTCTCTAGCAAAAGTTTGATGCTCTACACAGTCAACGACGCTTACCAAGTGCCGAATTCAGACAATTTCGATTCTCTACAGTTAAAGGATTTAATGAAACAACTTGAAGAGAGAATTGATGATCAATTTCGCTAAAACGAAAAGAGAAGACATTCTAGAATGTTGCCAATTTGGTCTCTAAATAGAAAGACAAAAAAGCCAGCAATAACGCTGGCTTTTCTCTGTATTAGTCTTGTGCGACTTTCACGCGAATTTTGCTTTTTTCTACGTTCGTCAAATTCAGTGCTTCAAGAGCAGAAATGGCTTCTGCTTCGTCCGGCATGATGACAAAACCGAAGCCTTTCGACAAACCCGTGTCTTGATCAAGCACTAGCGAACACAGTTCTACTTTGCCGTACGCTGAGAATAATTTGCGGATATCTTGCTCGGTCATGTGACGAGCCAAGTTTCTTACTAAAAGTTTCATAATGAACCTAGTTGGTTTGATAACGGTTCGATTCTCTCAGTTTCTCTCTGGCAAACCAAGTGAATAATATGACGGCGTTGACTAGATCATTCTAAGTACATCTGTTTAAATGATTTTCCGTTCATTTTTCACCCATAGGAGAGTTGGCATGGAAACGAAACGTCTCAAACTCATCCCTGCTTGTTTAGAACGAGCCGAAGAGGCGCATCAAGCTGTCGTTCGCAGCCAAAAAACTCTCGAAGTCTATCTGCCGTGGGTACCTCATGTGCTGACATTAGAAGCGATGATAGAAGGGACAGAGAAAGCCATCGCAAACTTTGAAAACTTCGAAGAAGAGCTGCGTTACTACATCATTGAAAAGGAAAGCGATCGCTTACTGGGTGCGGTCGGCTTGATGATTCGAGATCCCGACGTACCATCCTTTGAGATAGGTTATTGGTTAGATAATGCTGCCGTTGGCAATGGTTATGTTGCCGAGGCTGTGCTCGAAGTTGAGCGCTATGCGTTTGATGACTTGGGCGCCAAGAGAATCGCAATTCATGCTGATAGCACCAACCAAAAGAGCCGGGCTGTAGCCGAGCGCTGTGGTTATGAGTTCGAAGGAGAGCTCAGAAACGAACGTCTGACTACATCGGGAGAGTTGAGTAACACCGTTATTTACGCCAAAATTCGTCGCGACTAACACTCCAATCTAACCGAGCAATGCTAAGCTTTGATCTCAAGCTACCACCATTAACGTTAATTAAGTTTCAGATAAAACAAAGCCCGCTAAAATAGCGGGCTTTGTGTTCATATACGGGAAGTTACTAGTCTAGTTCAACCAGTTTTTTCTCGAACGACTGGTGTTGGTCTAACACGTCTTGCGCAGCACCGCCCGTTGCTTTACTTACCACAATGATAGCAAGCGTAGAGAAGATGATGCCCGGTACGATTTCGTACACATCAAACCAACCCCCAGTTAGCTGCTTCCAAACCACGATAGTGATACCACCAACAAGAATACCTGCTAACGCGCCGTTACGGTTCATACCGCTCCAGTAAAGGCTAAGTACAACCGCAGGACCAAATGCCGCACCAAAACCAGCCCAAGCGTAAGATACAAGACCGAGTACTGAGCTATCAGGCGTCATCGCTAGGAATAGCGCAACAAGCGAAATAACGATAACACCGATACGACCAATCATTACGATTTCTTCAGAAGACGCTTCTGGCTTGAATACTTGCTTGTAGAAATCTTCTGCAAGCGCTGAAGATGAAACAAGGAGCTGTGAGTCAGCGGTACTCATTACCGCCGCTAGGATTGCTGCTAACAACATACCCGCAACGACAGGGTGGAATACTGCGTTAACCAATAGCATGAAGATCTTCTCACCGTCCTCTAGTTGAGTACCCGGATGACCCGTAACCCAAACCAGACCAACAAGACCAACAAGCATTGCACCAACCATAGATAGTGCCGTCCAAATCACTGCGATACGACGTGCAGTCGTTAGATCTTTGTTTGAACGAGACGCTTTAAAACGCGCTAGGATGTGTGGCTGACCAAAGTAACCAAGGCCCCACGCCGCTAGAGAGATAATGGCAATCGCAGACAATGGTTCGCCTTTCGCGTCATTCCATAGCGTTGCAAGTTCTGGGTTGATGTCATGTAGATCAGAACTTAGCTGACCTAAACCACCGTCCATTACCGCTATAGGAACAATCATTAGCGCAGCCGCCATTAGCAGACCTTGCACTAAGTCAGTCCAAGATACCGCTAGGAAACCACCGAATAGTGTGTAAGAAACGACACACACCGTACCGATGATAACAGCGTAGGTATAATCTAGACCGAATACCGTCTCAAACAGTTTGCCCCCTGCGACCAAACCTGAGCTGGTGTAGAAAAGGAAAAATAGAAGAATGAAAAACGCAGAGATTGTCTGAATCAGTTTCGACTTATCGTTGAAGCGACGTGACAGGAACTCTGGCAACGTTAGCGCGTCAGTTTGGATACTGTAGGTACGGAGGCGTTTTGCACTGATGAGCCAGTTTGCCCATGTACCAAGAAGTAGACCGCCGGCTAACCAGAAGGCCTCGATACCCGCAGCGTACGCATAGCCAGGCAAGCCTAGCAGCAACCAACCACTCATGTCTGAAGCACCTGCAGATAATGCAGCAGGCCACGGACCTAGGCTACGGCCACCTAGGAAGTAGTCAGATGAATTGGAAGTCCTCTTATACGCGTAAACGCCAATAGCAACCATAATCAGTAAATACGCCACAAAAGTGGACGTGATAGCAAAGCTATTTTCTATCATTAGATAGTCCTCGTTATAATTATTTCCTTCCTTGCCTGCCCTGATATTTTACCGTCTCAGCAATACATCAGAGTATAAAAAACCAATCTGGACCGACTCTCAGTCCAGTTACTCCAGATTGGCATTACAAGTCAGGTTAGTGAGTTTCGTTCCCCAACTCGAGTAGAGTTGCGTTACCACCCACCGCGGTAATATTTATCGTTCGAGTGCGCTCAGTAATGAAGCGCAACGAGAGATGAGGATCATGAGCCAATTTCGGTGACTCTAAATCCGTTTCAGAAACTAAGCCGACGATTGCACCGTCACGCTTAGCTAGTTGAAGATTGAGCGCATGCTCAACCTGTGAACGCCCAACATAACCCACACTACGTACATCGCTCTCAAGCAACGGGGCAGACGCATCGTACGCAACAACCTGGACTAAGTTAGATGGGAAGTTTGCCAACGCTACAGCTTGCTTAACCAATTGGTTTAGCTCTGCATTGTCACTGCAAACGACCACACTGTTGCCTGCAATTAAGGCACAGGTGATCATCGCAAAAGCACTGTATAACGCATTATCAGCAGGCTCGATGTTGTTTTCACAAATCACCAAAGCCACACCGCGTCCTGCGGCATACAGTTCGTTAGTTTCCCCTGTAGGGCCAACTAACTGGTGAGTTTCTGCAAGAAGAGCTGATGCTTGTTGCAAGTGGTAAGAAACCACCTTGGCAACGGTAGACTGCTGCCCTTCTAGTGCAGATTTAAATGCCAGAACATGCTCGCATTTGTAATCAAAATCAGTCAGATTCCACTGCTCCCACGCAGAGAATGCATCTTTAAAATAGGTGATCTGATGAACCATAATGCGACTCCTTATGCGTTTTCTGCTTGAGCAAGAAGATGTTGAGTAAAGCGGAATAGGTAGTGTGGACCACCAGCTTTCGGGCCAGTACCCGACAAGCCTTGACCACCAAACGGCTGTACACCAACCACAGCGCCAACTTGGTCTCGGTTGATGTAGCAGTTACCTACTCGAGCATGCTTCTCAATCCAACGGTACGTGGTTTCGTTACGGCTATGGATACCCATCGTCAAGCCAAAACCCGTTTTGTTGATCTGCGCAACCACGTTCGGTAATTCAGACGCTTTAAAGCGAACAATGTGCAATATTGGACCAAATTGTTCTTCTTTCAGCACATCGATGCCCGAGATTTCAAACGCACTTGGTGAGACAAAGTCACCATGCTGGCACGATTCATCCAGCTGTAGCTGAGCGACTTTAGTCTGTGTTTTGCTCATTTGCTCAAGGTGAGCGAGGAGTTTTTGTTTTGCATTGCTGTCGATAACCGGACCAACATCTGTTTTGTGTAGGTAAGGTAAACCAACATGCAGTTCATTCATCGCACCCTGAATCAGGTTGATCATACGGTCTGCTACATCTTCTTGTACAAATAGAACACGAAGGGCAGAACAACGCTGACCAGCAGATGCAAACGCCGAACGAATCACATCACGCACCACCTGCTCTGGCAATGCAGTACTGTCCACAATCATTGCGTTTTGGCCACCTGTTTCCGCAATAAACGGAACCGGTTTCGCGCTGCGCTCCGAAAGCGTAACGTTAATGCGTTGCGCCGTTGCCGTTGAGCCAGTGAATGCCACACCAGCAATAGCATCATGAGAAGTCAGTGCATGACCAATCTCAGCGCCGCGACCAGTAAGTAACTGAATCACACCTGCAGGGAAGCCAGCATCAAGCATTAGTTCAATAGCGCGAGCGGCAATTAAGCTTGTTTGCTCAGCAGGTTTTGCAACCACTGTGTTACCCGCAATCAGTGCTGCCGTCACCTGACCAAGGAAGATAGCCAACGGGAAGTTCCAAGGGCTGATACACACAAACACACCAAGACCTTCACGGCTAGAAATGCGTTTCACACCATCAAAGCCTTCTAGCTCAAATGGCTGTAGGTTTTGCGCTTGTTTCGCGTAATAACGACAGAAATCCACCGCTTCACGAACTTCATCAATGCTATCGTGAATCGTTTTACCCGCTTCTTTGTGACAAATCGCCACCAGCTCAGCCAGGTTTTCTTCCATTAAGTCAGCAAGCTTTTCTAAACAAGCCGCTTTTTGCTCAACAGGAACGGTTTTCCAATCAGAGAAAGCAGTTTGCGCCGCATCAATTGCAGCGGAAACGTGATCAAGAGTTGCAAATGCCACTTTGCCGACTTCAATTCGGCGATCGTATGGTGCGGTGATGATCTCAGCCGCATTTTCCTTGATCATGCTTTCGGCAAAGCGTTCACCATTGATCATCGGGCCTGCAACCCACTGGTTGTCCATGAAGCTTTCGACCTGAGCTTCAAATGGCTTCGCTTCACTGTCGATGTCGATGTTGACGCCATATGAGTTCTTACGCTCAGGGAAAATGTCGGCAGGTAATGGGATCTTGTCGTTGTGTAGCGTGTCAAAACCCGTCAACACATCCACAGGGTGATGGGTCAACTCGTAAATTGGACAACGCGCATCAACTAGACGGTGTACAAACGAGCTGTTCGCACCATTTTCAAGCAGACGACGAACCAAGTACGGAAGAAGATCAGCATGGCTACCGACAGGTGCATAAATACGTACTGGCTGACCGTACATTTTCATAACATGGTTATACAGTGAATCACCCATACCATGCAGGCGCTGGAACTCGTATTCTTTGTGCTCCGCCATGACAGCAATTGCCGTCACCGTGTGAGCATTGTGGCTTGCAAATTGTGGGTAGATATTACCGCGAACACCTTCGCTAAGTAGGAAACGAGCACAAGCTAGGTATGCAACGTCCGTCGCTTCTTTGCGAGTGTATACTGGGTAATTTGCATAACCCGCTTGTTGAGACCACTTGATTTCGCTGTCCCAGTACGCGCCTTTAACCAAACGCAGAGGAATAACGTCACCTTGTTCTTTTGCGAGTGCATTTAGCCACACCAAGACTGGTAGCGCACGTTTTGAGTAGGCTTGAATAACCAAACCAAACTTGCCCCAACCCTTCACAAGATCGCTACGGTATACTTTCTCAAATAGCTTCAGGGAAAGCTCAAGGCGATCCGCCTCTTCTGCATCGATTGTGATTGCAACGTCGACTTCAATAGCACGTTTTAGTAGTTGCATTAGTGAGTCATACAACTCTGTCATTACACGCTCTTCATTTGCGACTTCGTAGCGCGGGTGTAATGCAGAAAGCTTGATGGAAATCGAAGGCGCTGGACTGGTGTCGTTACCGTAAGTCTCGCGACCCACCGCTTCGATCGCCATTAGGTAATCTTTGAAGTACTTGTTCGCGTCCGCTGTAGTTAACGCCGCCTCACCCAACATATCAAACGAGTAGGTGAAACCTTTGTCGCGCATTGGGCGACCGTTCTTCTGCGCTTCTTCGATCGTACGACCACGAACAAACTGGTGACCCATTATCTTCATTGCCTGATACATGGCTTTACGAATCACGGGCTCAGAGAATTTATTTACCAGACGGTTTACAGCCTGACCTGGGCTCTGGGTGCCTTGCTCACCAAGACCAACCACTTTACCTGTTAGCATAAGGCCCCATGTTGATGCGTTAACAAACACAGAGTCAGAGTTTTTCAGGTGAGATTTCCAGTCTGCGACACTCAACTTATCTTTAATCAAAGAATCTGCTGTCGCGGCATCTGGGATGCGCATTAATGCTTCTGCAAGACACATCAGCAAGATACCTTCTTGAGTATCTAAGCTGTATTCCAGCAATAAAGCATCAATCATCTGGATTGACTTCTTATCGGCACGAATGGCTTCGATAAGGTGGGTCGTTTGGGTAGTGATCGCCGATTTTTCATCCTCTGTCGGCGTCGCTAGTGGCAATAGTTGCTCTAGCCATTGAGACTCGTCCACCATATATAATGGCGAGATCAGTGACCACAACTTATCAAGCGGCTGCCCGATAAATTCCGGTGTCAACACGTTCGTAGCTGTAAACATGTGTGTTCCTCAATCTCACTCCTCGAAAACCGCTTCGAGGATTATCAATGGCTGGCAGTGTATTTTGAGGCCGATAAGAATACTTGTCAAAAACTACGACATTTTTGCCAAAAACTCGCTTTTATAACAAAACATCCACATAGTCACATTCAAATAGGTAATATTTTGTGTTGTAAATTTTAATTTTTTCATTGCATTCACAACAAAATATCAAGAATATCAATAAGATTTTTGTGAAGAGCTCGTTCTAAGAGAAAATGTAGGATCAAGTGGCATATCAACCACTGCAAAGAACAGAGAATTTAAAAAAACGAGAGATAGGTCACGTGAATAAAACATAAAAAAAACCATGCATAGTGCATGGCTTTATTCTAATTGATGATTATTTGACCTAAAAAAACGCGTTGTTATCCAACTTGTTTTTTATAACGGGAAGGTGATATTCCCTGTAAGCGAGTAAAAGTATGAGTAAAAGTACTCTGGCTTGAGAAGCCAGTAAACTCGGCAATTTGCCCTAAAGAAAGGTGACCTTGCTCGATTAATTCGCGAGCCATGTCGATTCGCTTTCCGAGAACATATTGATGAGGTGTAATCCCCATCTGCTCTTTAAACAAGCAATGGAACTGACTTTCCCCAAGAAACACTCGCCCGGCCAATTGAGCCACACTAATCTTATGACTCAGGTGCTGCTCAATGTAACGATCAATCGCCTCCAAATCAAAGCGCGACTCTTTTCGACTGGTCTCAAATGCCGAGATATGGCGCTGCATTAACGCAATCACAGTGTCGTTACACGCACGACTTAACAGCAGGTCATCCGGATGGTTTCGCATTTCCTGAACCAACATCTGTATCAGCTTCTGAATTTGACTATCTAACTGGAAGTAGACATGGTCTCTCTCCAGGTTATTGATTTTTTGAAGCATGTCAGGATCATCATTTGTCGGTTTGGGCATATTCAGCACCAAAATATCCGATTGATTGATGACGCCACCGAAAGCATGATCAGAGCATGCGGTGACCACACAACCTTGACCAGGGCCGACAAGATTACCTCGCCCGCGCACTTCAAATTCGGCTTGCCCTTTTAAACCAATCACGATCTGCGTATAAGAATGATCGTGGCAATCCATATAAGACGGAAGTGTGATCAGCTCCGCCGGCTTCGGCAGCATAATCTCTTGATATGAAAGGATTTTTTGGTTATCTGAGTCACTCATTTTAAACAGTCGTCTTTACACGGTCAGCTTACATCTTCGCATCATATACCTTCTTTGTTGGGTTGCAACTTTTACCCAACTCAATCGACAAGATCAAATCAGCATGATCAAGTTCATTTACATGATCATAGTTCCGGAACGATGATCATGCGAGGTTAATTTACGGTCAGTGAGCAACCAATTTTATTAACAAAAACGGATAGATAGGCAACACCTTACGTATATATAATCAATCAATGTAAAGATCCTTGTTACCGAACAATCTGTTATTTTGTAAAACACCGTGCTCCATATTAGATAAGTCGTCTCTGAAACGGATCGAAACCCACTCTTAAACTCAACATAGAGGGATTTCCCCCCTTACTAATATGCCTCTGATTCAATACATTAGTTATCGAGCTTTAAGATGCATACGATCTAAAGCTCTCGGTATCTCATTGATACCTCTAACTTACTTAGCAGACCCTCGCTAGGTAATTTAGAACCTCTTCTACACGTCGACAAGATTATATCTTGTGTTGCCAGCCCGTCTTCAGGCTGGCTTTTTTTTCGCTTCTCAACAATGAAAACAATGGCATAAGCTGATATCATAGCTTTTGTCTCACTGTCCCTCTCATATGCTTAGGTGCTGCTCTTTCGCTCACAAGTGATATGAAAGTCAAACACATTACAACTGAGTTGTAGGAAGCATGATCAAGGACGATACGAGTTGTAAGCCGAACATTAGGCGGACATCCGTGAGCGCACATATCTGTAATGAAACAGACCATTTTCCCAATTAAACTCTTCGTTCCATTTCGTCGTTGTCTATGACTACCTGACGAAAACATCGAACACCATGAATTTAATTGGATTGAGCGCCAATCAACGAACGTGTTCTAGCAACGTAACTGCCTACTTGGCAACATCAATACGAGCCATGTAACACGGACGTCTCTGTATTGGTAAAAGCAGTATGTAGTGAGTCCTTTTGTGAATATTTCAGTCGATACCATAGAACAATCCCTCCTTAAACAGCTACCAGGTTGTTGGGGATGCAAAGATAAAGATTCGGTATTCCTATACGTAAACCAGGAATACGCAGAACTGTTAGGGCACACATCGCCCGAGGAGTGCTTGGGTAAAACTGATTTTGATATGGCCAGCCCAACCACTGAATGCGCGCAAGAATTTCAACGCCAAGATAAACACGTTCTCGAAACTGGCGAGTCACTAAAAATTCTGGATATCCACCCTTATCCAGATGGCCGCTGGCGAGCACATATATTTACTAAAACACCGTGGCGAGATGACAAAGGCGACATCGTAGGCACCATTTTCTACGGAAGGGAACTCACCGACACCGCCGTGATTGAAGTCGGGTATTGGGTTTGTCGTGCAATCAGTACCAACCCAAATCAACAATCCATCTTTCGTTTTTCTGACTTACAACCAAAACCAGAGAAGCTCACATGCCGCGAGCAAGAAACGCTTTTCCTCTTGCTCTATGGCAAAAAGCCTCAATTTATCTCTCAGGTCATGGGCATATCAACAAAAACCGTTGAAGGTCACGTCGCACGCTTACGTAATAAGTTTGCAGCGAACAGCAAGAACGAACTAATAGATAAAGCAATGGAAGCAGGCTACGGCTCTGTTGTACCCAAAACGCTGCTTAAGCATCAATTATCGGTTGTGTTGAATGGAGAGCGATAATTCGCATCGCTTCCACCTACAAAAACACCGCCCCAATTCGGCGGTGTTTGTTTATTCATGAGGGACCATAAGCCTATGGCGCTAAACGATCAATGTCCCAACTTCCATCATGCTGGGAGAAAAGAAAACGATCGTGAAGGCGATGTTCGCCACCTTGCCAAAATTCGATGCTCTTTGGTTTTACGCGAAAGCCACCCCAAAAGGTTGGTACTGGTATTTCACCCTTAGCAAACTTCTGTTTTAGCTCTAAAAACTTACCTTCCAACACACCTCTGGCAGAAATACGGCTACTTTGTTTGCTCGCGATTGCGGCCAACTGGCTCTCTTTAGGACGAGAAGTAAAGTATTTCATATTCTCTACGGCGGTAAGCTTTTCAGCCACACCAGTAATATGAACTTGGCGCTCTAACGGGTGCCAAGGGAAGTGCAAACTAATATTGCTGTTATGCTCTAGCTGCTGGGCCTTGCGACTGCCTAGGTTGGTGTAAAACACAAAACCATCTTTGTCGACGTTTTTCAATAGAACAATGCGTTGAAACGGCATGCCATTTTCATCAACCGTTGCAACTGTCATCGCAGTCGGGTCCGTTAAACCCGCTTCAACTGCTTGCTCTAGCCACAGATTAAATTGATCAATAGGATCAGCTTTCAAATCTTTACGACGCAGCCCACCTTTGGTGTACTCACGACGAATATCAGCAAGTTCCATCTTTACTCCTTCACTCGTTTTTGTCGATTGTGCTCCCGATACTGAGGAAATACAAGGACATCATTGTGCTTGTTATCGTTGCCGCTCACAGCATCACTGTGCGTCATTTGATACCATGACACAAAAAACCAGTGAGCCGATCGTGAACTTACTCAACCCCAAAGCCCTACGTCATTTTTTACTGCTACTGTGTGCCGTCGGCATTTCAGGGCTTGCGCTTACTCATCATTACGCAACTCAATACCAACATGATCAATGGCAACAAAAGCTAGAGAGACAAGCCGCGCAAGTGTCACAAGAAGTGGACTACGAACTGGCAAAGTTTGAACAGATACCAAACCTATTAAGTCACGACCCAAGACTACTCAAAGCAGTAGAGCGCGGAACGCCCTCTCAAGAGCTCAACCTACTGTTATCAGATTGGTTGAAGCAAAGTTTGGCCGATACGATTTACGTTCATGACCGCACCGGGTTAGTCATAGCCTCAAGTAACTTTCAGCAAGAAGATACGTTTGTTGGCTCTAGCTTTAGCTATCGCCCCTATTTTAAAAATGCGCGACGCGGTGAGCCCGCTCAATATGTTGGATTAGGCGTGCGCTCGAATAAACGTGGGTACTTCTTCTCATCTCCGCTGTGGGTAAATGAGGAAGTCGTTGGCGTGATCACAGTAAAAGTGAACTTGGAGCAATTAGAACAGCGCCTTTCGCAAACCACGACTGACGTACTCATTACAGATAAACACAATGTCGTGTTTATGAGCAATTTACCAGACTGGCGCTATCGTGCACTTTTCCCACTGTCATCGAGTGCAATAAATGAACTTACCGAAACGCGTCAATATGGCGATACCTTACCCGAATATTTTGGTGAGTTAACGGCACACAGTGGTGTCACGGAGTTTGATGACAATCAATTGCTTCTATCACCGAATTACCTCGCATACGCAACACACTTATTGGATAAAGGGTTTCGCGTCGTTGCCTTAATTAACCACAACAGCGTTCTTGCCGCCGTTTTACAGGCCGATATCGTCTTCCTGATCTTATATGCGCTCATTGCTCTAATTGCGTTAGCGTGGTTCCAAACCCTAGTTAACAAAGCACGCCTTGCCCATCTCAATGTGAGCCTAGAAGAAAAAGTAGTGCAACGGACACTAGTTCTGAGTGAAGCCAACCAAAAACTACAACAGACCATCCGCCAATATGAGCAAAGCCAACAAGAGCTTAAACAAACACAACAAGAACTGACGCAAGCCGCGAAATTGGCATTGTTGGGCGAGCTATCAGCCAGTATTAATCATGAGATAAATCAGCCACTTTCCGCACTAAGAACCTATACCGAAAACTCGCAGCGTTTGTTGGCAATGGAAAAATACCCAATGGTCGCTGACAATTTGGGCAAAATGCTGACACTTAATGACACCATTTCGGAAGTCATTGCCCGCTTAAAAGTCTTTACTCGGAAAGCCACGCACGATTCACACAATGAAATCTCAGTACTGCACGACGCGGTACATACTGCCACCAGCATTTTGAGCAACAAGCTTATTAAGCAAGGAGTAACACTAAAAGTTCCGGCCATCGACTATGATGTGAAGCTGGCCATTCACAGCGTTGAATTAGAACAAGTGCTGATAAACCTCTTCCACAACGCCGCACAAGCGATGGAAAACCACTGTATCGATCCGCAAATATCCATTGCTGTTCAGTGTCATGATGACAGTTGCGACATTCTTGTTTCCGATAACGGACCAGGGATGTCAGACGAAGCCCTAGCAAAAGTGTTCGACCCATTTTTTACGACTAAGCCGGAGGGTCTTGGATTAGGTTTAACAATCTCCAAGCGGATTATAGAGAGCTATCACGGTTCCCTCTGTGCCTATAAACATCAGAACACAGAACAACAAGCAGGAGGGATGACCTTTATCGTGACGCTACCAATAGTCAATCAGAATAAACGTACCCCAGAAGTGGAAAACGACCATGAATAACCCAGTTTTCTTTGTTGATGACGAACCACACATTCGTGATGCCGTGTCTCAAGCCCTGCTGATTGAAGGGATAGACGTCACCTGCTTACCCAACGCAGTAGAAGCCTTACGCGTAATCGACTCAAATACACCTGCGATTATCATCACCGATATCCATATGCCCGTGATGGATGGCTTGGAGTTTATGCGAACTTTGCGAAGCAAAAACGATCACTTTCAATTCATCGTACTTACTGGACATGGAGATGTGAAAACCGCGGTAGATGCGATGAAAAGCGGCGCGTACGACTTTCTAGAAAAACCGTTTTCAACGGAACAGCTCATGAAATCGCTCAACAATGCCAGCGATAAACTGAACTTGTTGCAAGAAAACATCTGGCTTAAGAAAGAGCTCGACATGCAAACTCATGTTGGTCCGAAAATGATTGGTCACAGTAAGGCCATGGTGAGCATTCGTCGCGCCTTGATCAGTGCGCCCACAAGCCAGCCGCTCATTTTTGTAGGTCAAGATGGTACGGGTCGGCGACTCGCTGCACAATTTGCCCACGACATACATGCAACACCGGATAGTGAGCTAATCGCCGCTTCTGGTGAAGACCTCTATGAGCTTTCATTAGAAGCGCTCGACAAAGCCATACACCGCTTAAGTGAAGGAAAACGCCACTGCAGTTTGTACTTACATAGCGCAGAGCATGTGTCGTTTGAACAATGGGAATACTTGTTCAAGCACCCAAAACTTGAACGTGTTTTTGGCGCGACCACCCAAGCCGAGCCACCTCTAAAACCCCTGGCGACTCTAATTCACTTACCAACGCTCGATGAAAGAAAGGAAGATATAGGGCCTTTATACAAGCACTTTGTGCGCCACACAGCGAGTCGATATCAGTTACAGCCGCCACATATCAGCCTAGAAGAGGTCAAACACCTCTCCAGTCTCGAATGGCCAGAAAACGTTAAGCAGCTACGCCAATTTGCTGAACTTCGTGCCCTCAAGCCAGATACTTTTAGAATGGAAGATTGGAACAGTGAGAAAAGTCTTGAAATTCAGAGTATGACTCAGCGCACAGAATACTTTGAATATTGCTTGTTATTCGATGCATTGCAAAGACATCGCGGCAGACTCAAAGAGGTTCAACTAGAATTACAGGTATCACGCAAAACCTTGTACGACAAACTAAAAAAACATCAGTTGGATAAAGCCAAGTTCAAGGCGTAATAGCTATACTCCGGCGCTAATTATGCTTTTGTTTGATTTAGAAAGTGTAAGAAAGCTCATTTGAAGAGAGAATAACCCTCTTCTCATATTTTATTAGCCGAGCATGCTGACATGATCGGTTAATAATAATAAGATCAAAAAGATAATCCGTAATTATATAAGCAGGGACTGTGATGAGCCGAGATAACTACAACAAACTCAACGATGAAGAGTTGGATTTTGTTGATGACAAAACTGCAGCATTGCTCCTCAATACCCCCAACAGCGCGCGTTTTATGCTCTGGGTTATGGTGCTATTTTTCATTGCAGCAATAGGTTGGGCATCTTGGGCTGAAATCGACAAAGTCACGGTTGGTCAAGGCAAAGTGATTCCCTCCTCACAGATACAAGTAGTCCAAAACTTAGAAGGTGGCTTAGTCAAAGAAATCTTGGTCAAAGAAGGTCAGTTGGTTGAAAAAGGCCAACAGTTACTGCTTATCGATGACACCCGCTTTCGCTCAGATTTTCGTGAACGTGAGCAACAAGTTGCCAACCTTACCGCATCTGTGCTGCAACTATCCGCTTCTATTAACAGTGTTGCCGTTAATCGTGATTTTGAAACGGAAAACTGGCGTCAAAGTGTACTACTTGATTACGGTAAACTGACCTTCCCACCAACCTTGGAAGAGACTCGACCTCAACTCACACAGCGTCAAAAAGCAGAATATCGCGAAGATCTAGATAATTTACGCAACCAACTTTCTGTTATTGACCAACAAGTGCAGCAAAAGCAGCAGGACTTGGTAGAGATCCAAGCACGAGTAAGGAACTTACGTCAAAGCTACCAATACGCGAAAAAAGAACTCGATATCACCAAACCTTTGGCAGACGAGGGCGTTGTTCCTCGTATTGAACTGCTCAAATTACAGCGCCAAGTCAACGATACCCGTCGTGAAATGACGTCCAGTGAGCTCAAGATTCCCGTATTGCAATCAGCGATTCGAGAATCCATGCTCAACCGTATTGATGTTGCACTCAAATTCCGCTCTGAACAGCAAGAGAAACTCAACAGCGCCCAAGACCAGTTATCTGCCTTGGTTGAATCAGCGGTGGGCTTGGAAGATAGAGTAAACCGAACGGTTGTGAATTCGCCAGTAACAGGCAAAATCAAAACACTGAACATCAATACTGTCGGTGGTGTTATCCAACCTGGTATGGATATCGTCGAGATCGTACCAACAGAAGACACACTATTGGTAGAAGCGAAAATTGCGCCAAAAGACATCGCATTTTTACGCCCAGATCTTCATGCTATCGTGAAATTTACAGCTTACGACTTCACAAAGTACGGCGGTTTAGAGGGTGAGTTGGAACATATCAGCGCGGATACCACTCAAGATGAAGAAGGCAACAGCTTCTACATTGTTCGTGTACGCACCGAAAAAACAAACTTTGGTCAAGATGCAGATTTACCAATCATTCCAGGAATGACAGCATCGGTCGATATCATCACAGGGAAGCGAACCGTTTTGGAATATCTACTTAAACCGATTTTAAGTGCCAAAACGAACGCCTTGAAGGAGTAAACCACATTAAGATACTCGCGATAGGGAGTATTGAGCGATAAGTGATTAAATAAAAAGCACTTATTTCTCACTGACGAACTCTCTAGAAGAGTATACTTGTGATACGAGTCGAATATGCGATCCAATTTGCAGCGTAAAGTTACATTATTAATCAGCTTAAGTTGTTTGTCGTTCCAACTTGGTGCGCTGAACAGTAAAGAACAACGATGGGTCAATACGGTCACAGCGGTGTACGGCGAACGTGCGGGATTGCGCGTAAATACATGGCGAAAGAACCTCGACTTATTTAAACAATTAGAGACTCATGAACAGCTCGCTGGCGTTAACGACTTTTTTAATCAGCTGTATTTCGTTGACGACATAAAACTGTGGGGAAAGACAGATTATTGGGCTACGCCACTCGAATTTTTAGGGAGTAACGCAGGAGACTGTGAAGATTTCACTATTGCTAAGTACTTCTCTTTACTCGAGCTAGGAATACCAGATTCAAAGATGCGGTTAATATACGTAAAAGCCATCGAACTGAATCAGTTTCACATGGTATTAGCTTACTACCCTACCCCAAGTTCTGAGCCGCTCATTCTCGATAATATCAATCCTGACATTGTCCGAGCCTCTAAGCGTAGCGACTTGCTACCGATATACAGTTTTAATGGTACAAACCTGTGGTTGATGAAGTCATCTGCTAGCACTGGAGAGCTGGCAGGGAAAGCATCACGGTTGAGCCTTTGGAATGACTTACGCTCGCGCGAACGTAAGTTGCAGTTAAATAAACCTAAAATTAACTATGACGAGTGAGAAACATGACCCTATATAAGAAGCTTGTGGTGGGGATGGTTACGGTCTTTATACTCTTGTTGGCATCAGTATTCGTAATCCAATTCAACACGACTCGAGACAGCTTGGAGCAACAGCAACGTTCAGAGGTCAACAACACTATTAACACCGTAGGTTTGGCACTGGCTCCTTACCTAAAGGACAAAGATAAAGTCGCGGTTGAGTCCGTGATTAATGCTCTATTTGACGGCAGCACCTACTCCGTTGTTCGTCTTACAGCATTAGATTCTGACTACCAGATCGTGCGTACTTACCCAGTTAAACCAAGTACGGTGCCACAATGGTTTATCGACATGAATCTATTTAAAGCGATTCACGATAAGCGTGTTGTGACCAGTGGTTGGATGCAGCTCGCCGAAGTAGAAATCATTAGCCACCCAGGCGCAGCTTACGAGCAGCTCTGGCAAGGTTTTATTGGCTTGCTGTCTGTATTCAGTGTTATTTTTCTAGCTGGTTTAGTGGCAATTTCATACATCCTACGTCGCTCGCTAAAACCATTAACGGCCATCGTAAATAAAATGCATGAAATCGCGAATAACCAATTTGGTGAACCGCTTGCTCGTCCAAGAACCAAAGATCTTATCGCGGTGGTAGATGGCATTAACATGATGTCTGCTCAAATCGAGCTATCATTCAAAGAGCAAGCCAAAGAGGCTCAACGTCTGCGTGCTCAAGCTTACCTCGATCCTATATCTAAATTGGGTAACCGCTCATTCTACATCAACCAAATTGACCAATGGCTTGCAGAGCAAACGCAAGGGGGTATCGCGCTACTCCATGCTGAATACATTGGGGACATTTACGAGACCAAAGATTACCAACGCGCAGATGCCCACGTTAAAGAACTGTCTCAACGTTTGAAAAACACCATTGATGTTCCGGGTGCCACTATTGCTCGCTTATCTAGTGATGAGTTCGGCTTGCTTTTCCCTCATATGGATGAGAGCGAGTTACGCATTTTATCGGACAGCATCGTCAATTGTGTGAACGGCCTAAATACTGACCCAACAGGCTTAGCAAAACCTAAAGCGTCACTAGGGGTTGCACACAGCAAAGATCAGAAAACGCGCTCTGAAATCCTCTCGATGGTGGACAACGCACTATCGAAAGCCAAAGCGCAACCAGACAAGCCATACGGCTTCATTGGCAGTGATACACCTTCTAGTTTGATGGGTAAACAGCAATGGAAAGCGTTGGTTGAAGAAGCCATTCATAGTGATTGGGTTAAATTCCGTTTCCAAGCTGCGAAAAACACATGGGGTAAAGTATTCCACAACGAAGTATTTTCAAGCATCGAAAAAGATGGTGAAACGTATCGTGCGAATCAATACCTATTCGCACTAGAACAGTTAGACGCCACCAACATCTTTGACCAGTATGTCATTGAATCAATGATTAAGATGCTAGAAAGTGGTGAACTTAATGACCCAGTCGCGATTAACATCGCGCAAAGCAGCTTGTCTCAACCATCGTTTATTCGCTGGACAACTAGCATGCTGGAAAAACACGCCAAAGTGGCCTCTAAGCTACACTTTGAAATTCCAGAGGAATGCTTTATCGATCAGCCTCACCACACAGCACTGTTATGTAATGCCATTCGCCAATCAGGTGCTGAGTTCGGCGTAGATAACTACGGACGTAACTTCCAATCTTTGGAATACATCCAAGAGTTCCGCCCGAACTATGTGAAGCTCGATTACCTATTCACACACAACTTGCACGACGAAAAACAGAAATTCACGCTAACGTCGATCTCTCGTACTGCCCACAACCTTGGTATTACGACTATCGCATCGCGTATCGAAACTCAAATCCAGTTGGACTTCCTCACTGAACATTTTGTTGAGGTATTCCAAGGATTCATCGTCGACAAGGAATAAAAAGGTTTATCAACGATGAAAGACCCTTTACTGAATTCGCTCATCTACGTTAGCCGTTACTATGGGTTAGCTAACTCGCCAGAAGCGCTAGTCAACGGACTACCGCTATCTGACGGTAAACTGACCCCATTTTTGCTACCAAGAGCAGCGGAAAGGGCCGGATTGGTTGCCAAGGAAAACCGCGCAGAGCTGGAGAGCATCTCTAGCCTAATTCTGCCAGCAATCTTAGTTCTTAAAGGCGGTGACTCTTGCGTTCTCAACAGCATCAATATGGAGAAACGCGAGGCCGAAGTCACCACCCTAGAAAGTGGAATGGTGCCGATCTCTATTCCATTAGAAGACCTACTTGAGCAATACACTGGTCGGTACTTTTTAGTTAAAAAGCAATTCCGTTTCGATGAGCGCTCTCCCGAAGTGCTCAAAACCAACGAAGGCCACTGGTTCTGGTCAACCTTGTGGCAGTCAAAACGCATCTACCGTGATGTTTTAATCGCATCACTTCTCATCAACCTCTTTGCGGTTGCCGCTCCGCTATTCACTCGCTTGGTGTACGACAAAGTGGTTCCGAATCTTGCGTTTGAAACCCTATGGGTACTAGCAAGCGGCATCTTTGTCGTGTTCCTGTTCGACTTCATTCTCAAGTCGCTGAGAAATTACTTCATTGATGTGGCGGGCAAGAAGTCTGACATTCTGATTTCATCCAAACTGTTCAGCAAAGTGATGGGGATTAGAATGGAATCGAAGCCGCCTTCGGTCGGTGCCTTCGCTCGCCATTTACAAGAATTCGAATCTATTCGAGAGTTTTTTACTTCAGCGACCGTCAGTGCTCTCATTGATTTGCCTTTTGCCATTTTGTTCTTAGTGATTATATGGCTAATGGCTGGCGATCTTGTGTATGTACCGATGGTGGGCGTGGTCATTTTGATTATTCACTCGCTACTGATACAAGGGCCGCTGCGCCGCTCCATTGAGGAGGGTTCACGCCTAGCATCGCAAAAATATGCCAATTTGATAGAGAGCTTGGCTGGGTTAGAAACCGTAAAAATGCTCAGTGCGCAAAGCCAATTCCAATACCGCTGGGAAGAGGCAGTTGCGCACATGGCGAACTGGAATATAAAAAGCCGCCGAATTACGGATAGCATTCAAAACGCAGCAGGTTTTGTGCAGCAAAGTAGTAACGTAGGGATGATCATCCTAGGCGTTTACTTGATTGCAGAGGGCGACTTAACCATGGGTGGTTTGATTGCCGCAACCATGCTTAGCGGCCGCGCGATAGGTCCTTTGGTTCAGTTATCCTTACTCTCTACGCGCTACAACCAAGCGAAGTCTTCTATGACAATTATCAATCAAGTCATGGAAATGCCGGATGAACAAGAAGAAGGTAAACGTTACATTCACCGTCCAATAGTACAAGGCAAAATTGAACTTGAACGCGTGACCTTCCACTACCCAGATTCACCGGTGGCGTCGATTCGAGATTTGAGCTTGACCATTAACCCAGGCGAAAAAGTAGCGATCATAGGCCGTATCGGTTCGGGTAAAACCACGTTAGAACGTCTCATCATGGGCTTGTATCAGCCGACGGAAGGTCATGTTCGCATTGATGATACCGACATCGCACAGCTGCATCATGTCGACATTCGCCGTAATATTGGTTGTGTGCCGCAAGATTCGAATCTGTTCTTTGGTTCTATCCGCGACAACATTACGCTAGGTCGCCCATTAACCGATGACCGTGACGTACTAGACGCAGCGAATCGTGCCGGTGTTACTGCGTTTACGCAATCTGACCCAGCGGGCTTAGAACGCCAAGTTGGTGAAGGTGGTGCAATGCTTTCGGGTGGTCAACGTCAAGCAGTCACGATCGCTCGTGCATTTTTGGGTCGTCCTCCTGTTCTACTCATGGATGAACCAACCAGTGCGATGGATAATCGCTCAGAGATGCACATTAAACATCAATTAGCACAGTTGAAACCTAGTGAAACGCTGATTCTGATTACGCATAAAACGTCTATGCTCGACATCGTTGATCGCGTAATTGTGATGGAGAAAGGCAGCATCATCGCAGATGGCCCTAAAGCGCAAGTGCTGAACGATTTGAAACAAGGCAAAGTGCGTGCGGTTAGCTAGCCTGAATTCACATTGATAAAAGACAAGGGCCCCGTTTAACTTGTGTTTAACGGGGCTTATTTTATTGTGAGCCCGAGATAATTAAGTTCTTCAAGCGCGACCCAAACGAGTACAAGGCCAACAATCACGAATAAAATCATAATCGCCTTTTCATCTTCTTCCATTTTTCAACGCCCTAAAAGCTATTTCAATTAATACACCTTAGGTTATCAGGACAAAAGTCATATTCAGCTCGTTTATAAGGAACTAGCGTCATAGAATGTCGGATATGGGATACAGCTCAAAGATTGCTCTCTTCAAAATCACGTCAGCTTTGATTGAATATAAGTAATGAAGCCAAAAAGTTCGTAATGCTCACTAAGTCTTTGATTAACTTATACAGTACTCTGTGGTACCTCAACACAGAGACAAATGGTGTAAAGAAAAATTGTGATTACTTACAGCAAAAAATCAGCTATAAAAGCCGCTTTCTAGATATCGTCGAGATGAAGAAATGAATGATTGGATCCAATTAGAGCAAGTGAGCCAGTATTTCACTACGGGCTCCCTCGGTTACAAACTACTGATGGGCATTTTTGTCCTGATCGCGTATCGCATCCTGAAGAGGATTGTAAATAGAGCCATCCTAAATTTGGCAACAACGAAAGGTGTAAAAAAGGCTCGTTTGAGTTTTATTCAGCGCTGTTTCAATGTCGCGCTGCTATTTTTGACCGCCTCTATTTTTGCCATTATCACAGGTATTGGCTATGGCGATGTGTCTTTGTTCCTATCGTCCATTTTTGCCGTATTAGGTGTGGCATTTATTGCGCAGTGGTCAATTCTGAGCAACATCACTGCCAGCTTTTTGATCTTTTTTGTCTTCCCATATCGAGTGGGTGACCGAATTAAAGTCGTAGACAAAGATGAAGACATCTGCGGTGAGATTCAAGAAATCAGCATGTTTCACGTGTTAATTAAGCACGACAACGGTAACTTGATCACTTACCCAAACAACCAGATTTTGCAAAAAGCAGTGCTAAAGCTGGCAAAAAACAAGCCAGAGCCAAGTAAAGCAAAATCTCGGATTTATACTCGCAGAAAGAAATAACCCACTAAAAAGCCGATGTATCTACATCGGCTTTTTAGTATCACTTGGTGGTCACAAATAACCCAAAGTTAATGGCGAAAAACAGTGAAGAGACAAAACGTATAAGCTGAAGGTCACCACTGTATTCTTTCATGATAAAAACATGACACATCGCCGAAACCAAAAGCGCCACTTTAACCAAAGGAAGCTTCTTATTTACGAACCTTAAATAAATACAAAAAATAGAGATGGTGCAAGCAAAGAAAAAATCGTCACTAGTTCCATCTTCCTTAAAATACAAGGACATGGTTTTAGTTAAGCTTATATTTTTAGCTTCATTATGAGCCACCCACTAATATTTAGCGAGATAAGGGCATAAAAGAGGTAAAAAACAAGACTGACCGAAACAAAAAGTAGTGCATGCACTTTTTCTTCTAAGCTCTCTGGATGAACATTCATATCCACATCAAACACACCCGCTATAAAGTGTGCAAATACCGTGGAAGAGGCTGTAGAAAGGCCTCCTACCATAATGATAATAATCCCTCGCCTTAAGAAACGATGAAATGTACTTTTCCCGCCTTGGATCAGGTCTGAGTTTACATATTTTAATCTATTTTTCCGCCTATTAATCATCACTAGCATCGGTACCTTTATCATTGTTCCCAAGAGAGTTTTCTACATCTTTAAGATCTTCCTTTAACGCTTTTATACACGACATTCATCGTCGTTGCATTCACTGTAGTTATGCCGTCGACTTACCCTATAAGAAAGCTCTTTAGATGCCAATTCGTACTTTATCTATCTCAAATCTCTTCTTGACCTCAACTTAGATTGAGGTTTTAGCCTTAGTCGCACGATTAAAAATCAACAATGAAAAAAGGAACCATTGTGTCCAAAATTGCGATTATTTATTTCTCTAAAACCGACGTTACTGGTCAGCTTGCTCGCGCGATTGCCGCAGGCGTTGAACAACAAGGCATTAAGCAGCAAGATGAATGTGAAATCCTCTCTCACCGAATTGAAGGCAGTGAGATTATTGAGGGACGTTTTGTGAACCCTAAACTAATGGATGAACTTGCTGAGTGTGATGCGATTATCTTTGGCTCACCGACCTATATGGGCGGTGTAGCAGCGCAGTTTAAAGCATTTGCAGATGCAAGCAGTGAATCTTGGTATTACCAAAAATGGGCGAGCAAAATCGCGGCTGGCTTTACCAGTGGTGGGGCAATGAATGGCGACCAATCTTGCACATTACAATATCTACAAACGCTCGCTAACCAACACGGCATGATGTGGGTCGGGTTGGATAAGATCAGCAATTCTGGGGAGCAAAACCTGAATCGTTATGGTGTACAAGGTGGTATTGTTGCACAAGGTGGTGAAGGTGGTCAGTTGCATGCTTCTGATGTTGCAACAGCGGAGTATCTTGGCAAACGAGTCGCTATGCTCGTGAACAAGCTCTCCACTCGCTAACAATAAAAAGAAGCCCCGTAAGATACATCTTCGGGGCTTCATATTTATCGCTTGTTTTGAGCGCTACTTCTTGATGTAGAGGTCTTTCGAGTAGATACGACCTTCTACGTTGTTCTTGGCAAAACCGCCAACCGTAGGACGAACCAAACGCGCTTGCATGTAGTAGTAAATCGGTGCGATTGGCATATCCGCCGCCAACAATTGCTCGGCTTGATCATAGAAACCTTGGCGTGCTTTCTCATTGGTTGCAGTCAATGCACTGTTCATCGCGTTGTCGTACGCTTCACTGCTGTAACGTGCAAAGTTACCCGAGGAACCTGAGCGAAGTAAGCTCAGGAAAGTAGACGCTTCATTGTAATCACCACACCAGGAAGCGCGCATCACATCGAAATTGCCTTGTTTACGCGCCACTAAGTACGACTTCCACTCTTGGTTTTCTAACTCCACGTTTGCACCGAGATTTTTTTGTAGCATCGACGCTATCGCAACCGCGATCGATTTGTTTGCCTCACTGGTGTTGTACAGCAATTTAAAATCGAGCGGCTTGTCTTGGCTGTAACCCGCTTCTTTTAACAACTGACGCGCTTTCTCGTCACGTTGTTGCTGACTCCACTTACTGTATTCAGGCGGCGTCGCATCAAACCCTGCGGTGTACTGATGCGCAAAAGTATAAGCAGGAAGGTTGCCCACTTGCGTGACACCATTCGTAATCACATCGCGCATGATGGAGTACGACACCGCTTGACGCACTCGCACATCATCAAATGGCGGACGAGTGGTATTGAACGCGTAGTAATACGTACACAATAATGGCACCACCGTGTAAGCCTGCTTGTAATCTTGTTTAAGCTTCTGCGCCATATGAGTCGGCACATCTGACGTGATATCCAGCTCTCCTGCCGCAAAGCGATTGATAGACGCGTTTTGGTTTTCAAACGGAATGTAAGTCACTCTGTTTAGATGCGTATCTGCGCTGTCCCAGTAACTTGGACTCTTAACCAGTTCAATGCGTTCATTCACGACCCACTTATCCAATGTGAATGCACCGTTGCTAACAAATTGGTCTGGATCGCTCCACGGCTTGTCGCGGTTTTCCACTGTCGCTTGATGCACTGGCATCATGGACGTGTGCCCAGTCATAGCAACAAAGTACGGCACTTGACTGTCCAACTCAAAACGTAGGGTGTATTTATCCACTGCCTTGATACCGAGATCGTCCAAAGGCTTTTTGCCCTCTGCTACATCGGCGATGTTTTTGATCTTGGTGAGTTTGAGATACCAAACATTTGGAGAAGCGGTCTTCGGGTCCACCGCTCGGCGCAGTGAATAGACAAAATCATCCGCCGTCACAGGCTCGCCATTCGACCATTTCGCGTCTTTGCGCAAGTGAAAAGTAAAGGTTTGGTTGTCGTTGGTTTCCCATGATTCTGCCACACCGGGAATAATGTTTCCGTCACGATCTTGAATCACAAGCCCTTCAAATAAGTCACGAATCACATGCATTTCTGGCAGACCTTCGGCTTTCGCTGGGTCAAGCGTCGCCGCCTCTGCGTCATTCGCACGTACTAAATGCTGTTCTGCGGCAAGTTGAATGCCTTTAGGTAAGGTCTCCGCAGCAACTGATGTAGCAAGAAAAGGGGTGAATAAAGAGGAAATCAGCAACGCCGTTGAATGTTTTTTAAAATCCATATCGTTTTTCGTTCTCCTAACGCGTCTTGTGAAGCAAGTGCCACAATTAACATTTCAACCGTTGACGAGTTTAAACGGTTCAGTTTAGCTAGGTGTAATTAGCTTAGATATTGATACTACTTCATCAATCAGGAGATTACGGTGAGTCTAATTCCAAGAACGGAAAGAGCGGCATTTTTAATTCGGCCAACATCATACGGTCAATCCGTGCTTGGTGCGCCATTATTGTATTTTCCGGCTCAAGTCGAAAGTGCTTCGCGAGGTTTGATTTTGGCAGGCACTCACGGGGACGAGACGGCCTCGATTGCAGGTTTGTCCTGCGCGCTAAGAAGCTTGCCTGCAGAAAACTTACGACATGATGTGATTCTGTCAATGAATCCGGACGGCAACCAGCTAGGCACACGCGCAAATGCAAACCAAGTGGATCTCAATCGCGCGTTTCCAACCCAAAATTGGACTGAGCATGGCACCGTGTATCGATGGAGCTCTCACACACCCATTCGAGACGTAAAGGTGAAAACAGGCTCTAAAAACCAGCTAGAGCCAGAAGTTGGCGCATTAATTAACTTGATTGAACTGCGCAGGCCAAAGTTTGTGGTGTCGTTTCATGAACCGCTTGCGTTTGTGGATGATCCCAAACATTCCGACCTTGCCAAATGGCTCCACGAGCAGTTCCAACTGCCAATCGTTGACGATGTCGACTACGAAACACCCGGCTCATTCGGCACTTGGTGTAGTGAACGTGATTTACCTTGCATCACGTTGGAATTGCCCGCGATTTCTGCCGATCTCACCATTGAAAAACATCTCTCTGCTTTTATTGCTTTGCTGAGGCACGATCCGGATCTCTAGTCCGCTGTTAAACAAGCGATCATGTGAGGATCTGTTTGATGTCGGTACTGATATCGCTGATCAACTGACGGGCACTGTCGTCTCTTTGCTGAACCAAGATGATAAACAGCAAATCGGTGATCACGTTTTGCGCGGTACGCGAAGCAATGGATGAGCTGCGATGTTCCGTTTCATTGGCAATCGTATCAAACGTAATATCGGCAATACCGCGCAAGCGACTTCTTCCAGGCGCAGATAACGCAATCACCTTCGCGCCCTGCTCTTTTGCCGCTTCTGCCGCGACGAGAATTTCTTTGCGCTCACCCGAAAACGAGATTGCGATCTGAACATCTTCTGGAGAGAGCGTGCGGGCAACAGCAATCTGCACGTGGCTGTCTTGTTCAGAAAGCGCCGTAATACCAAGTTTAAGCAGTTTAAAGCTTAAATCCTTCGCGGTCAGTGCAGAGCCCCCAATCCCGACCACTTGCACTCGACGCGCTTCACTCAACCATTTCACCGCTTGGTGACACGCTTCGTAAGACAGCGTATTGGTGGTTTGAAACATAGCATCTGTTTTTGCTTTCACCAGTTTCTGTGAAATAACCGCGATGGGATCATCTGCCAAAATATCACTGTGCAACGGTGTCGACCCCATCGCATGCTTACGGCCAATCTCTTCATTCAGAGCTAACTTAAACTCGCTGTAACCTTTAAAGCCAATACGCTGAGTAAATTTCACAATGCTCGATTGACTCACTTTTACTTGCGCCGCAAGTTCTTGGCTGGTGAGCAGCGCCGCCTTTTCTGCGTTTTCAACAATCCAATCGCCAACCAAACGACCGCTTTGCGAAAGCTGAGTACGCCTCGCGACTATCCTATTGATAACTGACACAACAAAAACCTCAAAAATTTTAAATAAATTATTCCAAAACAGAAATAATAGGCGTTTGATTTAACCCCCTGATTATTCTAACCAAGACAGTTAATCCCGGATGTAATAGACGTATATTTTCTCTCATTATTCCAAATTTCTCCTGCATAAAGAATAACCTCAAGTGTGATTTTTATCACCAAACCTGAATATTTTATTCCATAAAATCGCCCTCAGATTGAACATTACGAAGAGTGCAAAACATGAAAATTGATTTAAGCAGATTGGTGACAGAAAGCCGTAACCCAGCCAGTGCCGAGATCGATACGCTTTCGACCATCGAGATGCTGCAAGTCATTAATGAAGAGGATCAAAAAGTCCCGCTCGCGGTAAAAGCGGTGCTACCACAAATTGCAGAGACAGTTGACGCAATTACCCAAGCTTTTGCAAATGGTGGCCGTTTAATTTACATGGGAGCTGGTACGTCAGGTCGCTTAGGCATTCTTGATGCGAGCGAGTGTCCTCCTACCTACGGCACGCACCCAGATATGGTGATTGGCTTAATTGCTGGTGGACATCAAGCGATTTTAAAAGCGGTAGAAAACGCAGAAGACAACGCGAAAATGGGCCAAGACGACTTAAAAGCACTTCACCTCTCCAAGAATGACGTGGTTGTAGGCATTGCAGCAAGTGGCCGTACACCTTATGTGCTAGGTGGTTTGGAGTACGCTAAATCCATCGGAGCCACGACCGCATCTATCGCTTGTAATCCAGAATGTACCATGGCAGAAGCGGCCGACATCGCGATTCTGCCGATAGTTGGCGCAGAGGTTGTCACTGGATCTTCTCGCATGAAAGCCGGCACCGCACAAAAACTGGTGCTAAACATGCTCACGACAGGCGCAATGATTCGTAGCGGTAAGGTATTTGGCAACTTAATGGTGGATGTAGAAGCCACTAACGCCAAGCTCATCCTACGCCAAACCAACATTGTTGTGGAAGCAACCGACGCATCAAAAGAAGAAGCAGAGCGAGCATTAAATGCCTGTGGTCGCCACTGCAAAACCGCCATCTTAATGATTTTGGCCGATTTGGATGCCGAACAAGCCAAATCACGCCTCGCCGCGCACAACGGCTTTATTCGCGCAGCACTAAATAATAATTAAATAATCCGAGTTCTGAAGGATAGACCCTATGGCAAAAATAACTTCAAACACAGTATCGCAGTTGCTGTCCGCAGTGGGTGGCAGTAGCAACGTAAGCAAATGTGGTAACTGTATGACGCGTTTGCGTTTATCGCTCGCCAACAATGGCTTGGCTGATCAATCAGTTATCAAGCAAATTCCCGGCGTAATGGGTGTGGTGGAAAGCGATGAGCAGTTTCAGATCATTCTCGGTCCTGGAAAAGCTCAACAAGCGGCTGAGATGATGAATCAACTGATCGACAGCTTAACCTCTGGTGACAGTGAAGAACCAGATATGCCGCAACAAGATCTTTCTGCCGTCGCGGCCGAGCAGAAAAAACAGATGAAGAGCAAACAAACCAGTGCAGTTCAGCGTTTTTTAAGCAAGTTTGCCACCATCTTTACGCCGTTGATCCCTGGCTTTATTGCCGCTGGTTTGTTGCTAGGTTTTGCGACGTTATTGGAACAGATGTTTGTTCTCGACCAGACACCAAGCCAGTTTATGTTGGATTTGATTGCCTACATGAAAGTCTTTGGTAAGGGTCTGTTTGCTTTCTTAAGTATTCTGATTGGTTACAACGCGCAGCAAGCGTTTGGCGGCTCTGGTGTTAATGGTGCCATTCTCGCCTCTTTGTTTGTGCTGGGTTACAACCCAGAGGCGACATCCGGCATTTACTCTGGCATGAACGAGTTTTTCGGCTTTGCGATTGATCCGCGCGGCAACATTATCGGCGTACTTTTGGCGGCGATCATCGGTGCGCAAGTCGAGCGTAAGGTTCGTCAATACATGCCAGATGATCTGGACATGATCTTAACGTCCGTTATCACTCTGTTGATCATGGGCGCGGTAACCTTCTTGATCATCATGCCAATCGGCGGCGAGCTGTTTAAAGGGATGTCTTGGTTGTTCCTCAACTTGAACGATAACCCATTAGGCGCTGCAATCTTGGCAGGTTTGTTCTTAATTTCTGTGGTATTTGGCATCCACCAGGGTTTTGTTCCCGTGTACTTCGCATTGATGGAAACACAGGGCTTTAACTCGCTATTCCCTATCCTGGCGATGGCTGGTGGCGGTCAGGTTGGCGCGTCAATGGCGCTGTATTTCAAAGCCAAAAAAGACGCTCTACTGCGCACTCAAGTTAAAGGCGCTATTATTCCGGGTCTTCTAGGCATTGGCGAACCATTGATTTACGGCGTGACATTACCACGCGTAAAACCATTCGTTACAGCTTGTATTGGTGGTGCTGCGGGCGGCTTCTTTATCGGTTTAGTTTCTTACCTTGGCTTACCAGTTGGTCTTAATACGGTGTTTGGCCCGTCCGGTATCGTGGCAATTCCTCTCATGACATCAGAAAATGGCATCTTCCCGGGCATGATGGTGTTTGTTGCTGGCCTGCTTATCTCTTACATCGTCGGCTTCCTCGCGACTTACTTCTTTGGCTGCAAAGACGTCGATTTAAGCTAAATCATTCTTCCCCTATAGGAATGGACTAGCTCGCGCCCTTGGCAAACAAGGGCGCACCCTCTCTCTACTTCACGACAATTTTTCTTATTCCGTTACTCGGAAGGGGCTTTGTCGTACCTAAAACAATAGAAATGAAAGGTCGTTAATCATGAAAAAGTACATTTTGACTCTACTTCTCCCTACATTGATGGCATCAAACGCAATGGCAGCGCAGCTGTATCAAGCGGAAGATGGGTCAGTTTTAAATATTTACTCTCGTCTTGGTTTCAATGTCACCAGTAAAAATGATGAGCATGGCGATGCAAATGGCGAATTTGATGGCCGTATTGGTTTAAACGGTTCACAAACCATCAACGAGTACGCGTCGATCATCGGCCAAGCGCAATACCAAGTGGGTGCCGCTGAATACGCAAACCAAGTAAACGACAAACCGTCTCTGACCGCACGTTATGTGTGGGCGGGTATTGATGCGAAAGATTATGGTCGCATTACTGGTGGTCGCGTGGCATCTGGATTAATTATGTTTACCGACATTGGTGATGTGTTCGCTTCTTCCGATGTTTCTATGGCGCGCCAAGCGAATAAAGTCGACAAAACCGCGACGCAAGTTTTCCGTCAAGATGGCACGTTGCAATACCAAAACAGCCTAGGTAATTTCGATTTTTCTGTCGCGTACATTTTAGGAAACAACACTTCTGAGCTTGACTACGGTTACAACGCTGCACTGCGTTATACGCTAGACATGGAGAATTGGGGTACCTTGGCACCAGTGGTGGCGATGCAGAAAAATAAAGGTGATGCACGTGAAAGCAACGACACCGATTACACATTCTGGGGCGCAGGTACACGTTACTACCTAGGAGATTTGATGTTGGGTGCGTTGTACTCGGAAGATGAACTAGAGGGCTATTACTCGCAAACCAGTACCGACAAAGTGATGGAACTGACGGCGGTTTACAGTGTAAATGACAAATGGGCACTGCGTGCTGGTTATCGTTCTTTAGAAAACAGTGAGGGTGACGAGCTAGAGCTGAAAGATACAACGCTAGAAGTGCAATACAAACTGACGCCTCGTTCTTCTATCTACACAAACTACGTTGATCGTAACGGTTCGCGTGGCTACAGCAATGGACAAGAAGTCTCGTTTGGCGGTGCGCACGCAGACGAAAGCTACTACCACTTAGGTCTGCGTTACGAGCTGTAAGCACGATACTTAATGTAAGTTAGCTGAATCCATGAGCTTCTTCTGTGTCCGGTCAGTAGTTATTGCCTTTACTGCTGATTTGAAGAAGCTCACCCTCGTAATATGTTTTCTTCGTTACCTGTTTTGACCAACACGCCTGCATCAGGAAAACTGGTGACAGTAGCTAACAATTTTCCATCGACAAAGTGCAATGCCGCATAATCGTGAATGCCATAACAAGTGATGCTCGGTTGAGAACGAGCAAAGGCTTGGAAAACCTCGAACTTCTCACCTACATGAGAAAAATGCGCCGCAGCCAAACCGTCAATTAATCCGAGACAACGTATAACTTGGTATGCTTCGGGATCACTGTCTGTCACCGCAAACTCAAACCAACAAATTGCACCAGCGCTCATGCCACAAATGATGATGCCTTGCTCATAGCACTGCTTGAGTATTCTATCGATTCCCCATTCGCGCCAAATGGCCAACATCGAACGCGTATTACCGCCACCGACGTAAATGATGTCTTGTTCAAATAGCGTTTCTTTCCAACCAGCATCAAACTTAAACAGCGGAAAATGGGTTGCGTTCTCACTAAGCTTCGCATCGTAAAAACGTTCAATCACTTCATCGGCGTCTCCCGTGGCTGTCGGTAGAAAACAAATGTTTGGATTCTCCTTACCAGACAAAGACAAAATGTATTGATCGAGCGGACTCGGATTCTCTCCCATCATCCAGCCACCACCACCAATCGCAATACAGTGTTTTCGCATTCCTTTGCTTCCTCAATAGTTGCTAAGTTTGTTGTCGCTATTCGCCGACAGAATATATGTTCCTAAAGTGATCAATGAACGCTCGCGTTCTTCTTGGTAAGTGCTCACGTTTTGGGTAAAGCAGATAAAGCGGCAAAATCGCATCCGTTTGCCATTCTGGCAGCAAACTCACGAGTTGTTCTTTTTGTGCAGGTTCGAGTTTAGCCAGTGCAAATTCATCTAACATGGCTACACCACAGCCAGCCAAAGTAGCATCCAACATGGACTGGACAAGATTAAAACTCAGCGTACTTTCTAACCCAATACTGCAATGCTGCTGAGTTTGTTTATGCGTAAACGTCCATTTATCTAACACCAAGTCACGACTTTTATAAAGGATGTGCTCCAAGTCGCCAAGCTCCTCTGGCGTACTTACATTTGGTTTATCAGCTAAATACGAGCGATGAGCGATCGGTTTACAGTGTAAAGTGCGTAGCTGATGGCCGACGTATCCCTCTGGAGGAGTATCGGTAAAGTAGAATGCGATATCAAACCCAGCCTCAATCAAGTCGAGAGGTGTCTCTGTGAAGATCACTTCGACGCTCACTTGTGGATGTTGCAATCGAAACTCGATCAATGTTTGGCTGAGTAACGCAGCTCCGAAAGAAGCGGACGCCGCTATTCTCAATTTTCCCGATACGATCTCGTTTGCCATGACTTGCTCATTGATCTGCTCAGCGCCTTCGAGCAGTTGCTTTACCTGCTGATAAAACCGCAAACCATCGTAGGTCAAATTAAACTGGCGCGTAGTTCGCTGAATAAGCTGCACCGACAATATGTCTTCAAGCTGTTTAAGTTGCCGACTTACATGCGCATTCGAACAATTCAGTCGCTTTGCTGCACCAGCAATACTTCGTTCCTCACACAAAGCGACGTAAAGTGGTACGTAGCTGAGCCATTTTATTTCCATACAGTAATTCTGAATCTCTAAAATCAAACTACTGGAAATAATAGAAAGCCTCTAAACTCTGTACAACCTAAATTTGAAAGGATGAGTTATGAGTGTTTTCGACACGTGGTTAAAAGGTCAAGTCATTAAAGATCACATCACTAATCCCAATATCATCGTTGGCGATTACAGCTATTACTCGGGCTTCTATCATCAAAAAAGCTTCGAAGAGCAAGCGGTACGCTACTTGTTGGGTGACCCCGTCACACTTCAAGAATGGCAAAGTAGAGAACCCGATAGCATCGACAAATTAATCATTGGCAAGTTTTGTTCCATCGCTTCTGGAGCCACCTTCATGATGGCAGGAAACCAAGGTCATCGCATTGACTGGATTTCGACCTTCCCCTTCTCTCCTGAAGAATTTGGAGAAGGCGTACAAGACGGTTTCGAGCGTGCCGGAGATACAGTGGTGGGGAACGATGTTTGGATTGGCAGTGAGGCGATGATCATGCCCGGAGTAAACATCGGCGATGGAGCCGTCATCGGAGCACGCGCCGTAGTGACGAAAGACGTGCAACCTTATTCGGTGGTGGTTGGAAACAACCAAGTCGTACGTCAACGATTTAGCGATAAAGAGATTGAGACTCTACTCAATATCCAATGGTGGAACTGGCCAATAGAACACATTAAACAAGCAATGAAAGTAATGTGTAGCAGCCAAGTCGGTGCGCTTGCGGACTACTATCAAGAGCACATTGTCGATTTGTAGATAAACAAAAGCCCACACATCTTGTTGCGACGTGTGGGCTCAATGAGTAAGAAAGCTTAAACCGCAGCGACGTCCTCTTCTTCCAAGTTCGCCGAGACTTTAATTTCGTATTGATTGAAACGGAACGAACAACCGCCATGAGTGCGCTTTGTCGTTACTTGTTCGTCGCCAAACTGCACCGTCACGCGTGTGAAGACACGCTCTTTGGCTTCGACAATATTTTCTTCTAACGCGACTTCAAAGTCATGTTCCGTTTGTTCTAGCTTTTGCTTTATCGCTTCAAGCTGCTCGTTGTTTTGTGTTTTCATCACGTCAATCTGAGCTTGTTCTTCGTCGGTACGTTCGGCTTTAGGACGTTTCTTAAATTCGAGCTCTTTACGAATCACATCCATCGTTCCTTCTTGAGCGCGTTTGTATTGATCTTTGAGCTCTGCTAATCGCTCCTTAAATGCAGAATAGCGCGCAAACGCTTCTACCTTTGTGGCGGTGTCGCCTTCTACGCCCAATTGTAAGCACACCACTTTGCCACCGACTTTTGCATCTCCGCCGCTGAGCGTACCGTTCCTACCGTTCGCATCCAGCACCGTCAGATTGCGCCGACAAACAATATCGTTATTCATACTGTGCACCGCCAACTCAATATCTTCGCCGGCTTGCAAATCACAATATTGGGCGTAGCTGGCACGAATCGAACCTTTGGCTTTGACGTGACAACTCTTTGGCTGGCCATCACTCACGGTGTGGCCAATGATCCCTTTACCAACTTGAATGTCGTCTTGCGCTTGTACTTCAGCCGATTCAATGAAGCCGCCTACAGTAATAGAGCCCGTCGCTTTAACAATCATTCCGGATTCGATGTTGCCACCGATAATCACATTCCCTTTGAATTTCACGTGACCTGTATTCACGCCAACGCTATTGAGACAGAGTGCGTTATCAACTTCAATGGTTTTGTCTTTAATTAGAGGCGTACCGGATACCGATGCAATCAATAGGTTTGGGTCGTGCTTGCTTATCTCGGTGCCCTTGCCTGGCTTCATTGGGCTGTCTTTTCCAGCTTGTGGAGGAATCACTCGCCCTTGAACAGTAAAACCTGGCGTACCTTTGGTCGCAGGCGTGCGGCGCATCACCTCATCGCCTACGTCAACCGCGATAGTTTCACCGAGGTTACGTAAATCAATTTTGTCGCTAGCAGATTGGCCGTCTTTGGGTTTGAGGATGCGTTTGGTGATGTCTTTAACGAGAGGAGTAAAAAGTGCGTCTTTGCCTTTGATAGGTTGCTTACCAACCGCTACAGGTTGAGAAAAAGTTTCGCCGGGTTTGAGCTGAGTGCTGACAACCAACACTTTCTTCAAAGCCAGTTTGTTGATGCCTTTCGAAACTCGCGCTTGAGCAAGGGCTTGAACAATCTCGGGGCCACGTAAACCTCGGCCTCCGTACGCACCGACAACGTTCATACTGGCGAGCATGTCATTATTCGATAATTCGACCTCAACTTGCGCGTTGCGTTTTTCCGCAATGACGATGCCTTCGTAAGCTTCGGCTTTACGTTCTTTGGCGCAGTTAATGAACCTAACGACTTCCCCCTCAACAACAAACATCCTTTCAGCGTTCATTGCGACGAGCTGCTCGTTTAATTCATTTTGATTTAGCTCACCACCGAGGTCCACTTCTCCCGGAAGACGGGCTATCACCTTGGTCTTATCTTCAGATAACTCAAGACACAGCTTCCACATACCCTTACCACTTTGCTTCCCATCAACACTTTCAGTCTAACCAAATCCGTTTTCTGAACAAACCTCGCATTTCTTATTATAGGGCTCACGTCACTAAAGAAAGTAATCCATCAATAACGGTTAAACAGGATATTAAGAGAAAACTCGATTTAACCTAAAGCTCAATCAAAATACACGCTGAAACAAAAAGGAGCTGGATTTACAGTGTAAAATCAGCTCCCAATAATTTCATTTACAGTGTAAATTTCCCTTTATTGTTTACAGTGTAAATCGCTCCAAATGTGTCTTACTTCGTCCCTTAACTGCTGCTCAACTTGCCTTCTTCCAGGTAAACCAAATTGCTGAGCACATTCAGTCCAACTACGGTTAAGAAAAAGCTTACTAATCATCAAGTCGGAAACAGAGTTCAAACCTAAATTAAGTAACCACTGTTGAAGCCACACAGACACAGACTCATAACTGTTACCACCATCAGCATAACATTCAATTAGTAATAACTTAGCGGGATGAAGTGGACTCATTCCCAAAGGTTGCGGCAATAGAGCTCGAAAAATAGGGGCTTCTAATTTTGGATAGACGTCAGCCACATTGTTAGACAACATTTCTTCAAATAGCGCCTGAGATTGGTCGACCCAAGCCGTCTGTTGGGAATCACAAGGTTTGACCATCAAGACTGAATAACAACCGCTAGCAGCATCGCGCATTGACCCTAAGCGAATTGTACGGAAGTTCGATTGTCGCCAGAAATAGAGCAACTCTTCCGTCGCACCAAAACTCGTGGATAAGTAGGCAATGTGTTTAGCAGCCATTTGCTCAAGTTGCTGCAGAATTTTTTGACCAATGCCTTTGCCTTGCAATGCTGGATGAACCGCAATTCTCATGACTCGCAGCGTCGATAGATTCGCGACATTCGGGAATCCTAGGTGGTTTGCAATCGTAATTGGGGCTAAGTGTCCTTTAGGACGACGCTTACCAAGCTGGATTTCTTCAATCAATTCATCGTCAAGGCCCCCCTCTTCGACCGCTAATATCACCCCCACAACCGCATTATCTTGCTTAGCAAAATAGAGCTGACTGTTGTCGTCTTGCAAAAGGTGAATCAAATCATTCGGCGAGGTCTGATAATGAGCATTCACCAAAAGAGCGAAGCACTCACGCAGCAAACTAGGCTGCGATATCAAATTGTTCTTATCGGCTTTAGAAAGGGAAATTGAGTCGACCTGTTTAAGTTGATGGTGCGTTAACTCCGCATCCAACAAAAACGCGTCATAGAGCCATGATTCAAGCGCATCATTCATGCTCCAGCGGATGGGCTGTGTCATGTGCCATGTTTTCATTCCCGAACGCTGTTTCTGAAGCCAATCAACAAATTTAATCGTAAAGCCCCGGCCACAACCTTCATAACCATGAACAGTCGTAGAAAAAACGAGTCGATGATAATGTTCGGTAATGCTTTTGAGCATAGGAACTGGAATTGCAGCCGCTTCATCGACAAGTAACAAATCACATTCAGGTCTGCTCGATAGAAGTTCGTCAGGAGCAATGAATTGAATGGCTCCCTGCCCTGATTCTAATCTGTCCTTCTTAATGCGCTGTGCGTTAGGGAGTAAACGTAAAGCATGTTGGTAAACAGGCTCAACGGCTTTTATAGATGGTGCCGTAATTAAGATTCTAAGTGGCTTCTGCTGTAATAAGTTCGCACACGCAATGCCGAGGGCACTTGTTTTTCCGCGCCCACGATCAGCGGTCAAAATTAACGGTCGCTTTCGATGTCCTGTCACCACCTTTTCAATTAGAGAAATGGCATGTTCTTGTTCCGTGTAGTGGCTTTCTTTTTCTGCTTGCTTGATGTCTGGAGCCGTTGGCAATGGTTTGTCTTGCTCAATAACAACGAGCTTCTCCCACTGTTTGTGCATCCATTGCTGAGCAAAATTCGCATTTTGTCGCAGCTCAGTAATGACAATAAGAAAACCGCCGCCAACCAATGAGCCAAGCGCGGCGGTAAAACTATTGGCGTCAAAGCCATTTCGAGCATCAAACAATAGAACGTCACACTCTCTGCCTAGCAACATGTGTCCTTGTTTAGACGAAACACTGGATACGTTTTTCAAACCAAAATCACCAACAGAAAACCAACGTTGATGGCGCTGCGTTTTATGGAACTCTGACATCAACGCATTTTGCCAAGAAGCCTCGCCTTGAATGACAACACCAATCCTTTGGAAAGATTGGTGAGCTTGATGTTGAAGTGATGAAAGGAAATCAGATTGTGTCTGCATTTTGTCTATCCAACGTTGAACTGACGTAATGGTATCACATCTTTAATTTGACGCTTCTCAGATATAAAAAAACCGCCCGGAGGCGGTTGATTCAATCATCATTTGTTATTGCAGTTTGGTTTGTACAAACGCAAGAATCTCTTCCATTAAGCTGTCGTCAACTTTCTTCAAGTTCAACGCCAGGCTGCTACCTTTTCGGCTATAGCTTGCTCGACCTTTAACTAAGTCGACTTTTTCCGTCTTCTTACCAGGTTTTGCTGGTGCAAGTTCAGTAATCCAATTTTCGATGCTTTCCGTGACTTCTTTTGTCAGACGAGCAACGCCTTGAGCTGTGCTTCGCTGCCATAAAAACCCTTCGCTAGAGCGACATTTATCTAACAGCTCTTGCTGCTGCTCTGGCGTTAGCGTTGAAAACTGTTTGTGCAGTTTCACGATTGTTGGGCGACCGAGATCGCCAACATTCGGATACGCTTGAAGCAGTTCTAACGGTAATGCTGCGGCTTTTAAAGCGCCACTTACCAACGCTTCACTGCACTGGAACATTTTTGCCAATGCTTTCTGATCCTCAGCTTCACCACTATCAAGCTTAGCCTGCATCTCTTTACCTTTTTCGTATAAAGAGAGCGGTTTGTGAGCATTTGCCACATCAGACAAAAACTTAGCATGGTCAGTATTGATGTTGTCAGCAACATAAACCAAAAAATCTTGTTCAGCGAGGATACAAGACATGCGACGACGGCTACCATCTAAAACTTCAATCTTGCCATCTTCAGTTCTACGACCCACCGCTGGATATTGTTGGCCACGCTCTTTGAGTGTGACTAAAACATCAGATAAAGCATGTTCGTTTAAGAACGATTGCTCACGAGCGTTATCAACAAATACTGTTGTTTCTGTCGCAACTTTATTTGCAGGAATACGCACAAGTTCAAACTGAACAATATTTTCACCTGCAACTGCTAGTTCAATCGTTTGAGCTTTCTCTTTTGCCGCAGTTTGCGCCTCTTGCGGAGTCACAACACGACGCTTATTCGTTTTGCCAAATAATTTCGCGTTTAATTCAGACGTTTTCAAAGCCATTTACTTATTACCCCTGATTCAATGACGGCCAATTAGAGTGCAGCACACGCTCTAATTCCAGTGCGCTTTTATGAACAGCGTCTTGCGCGGTAGCTAGTGTCTTCTTACCGCCTTCAAAATCGCTTACTGTCAGATCAAATACTGTGCTGTAGGTATCGGCACAGGTTTCAAACGCACGGCTACGAGGAATAGTAGCCATCATAACTTGGTCACCTAGAAGATAGTTCATTTCAGTTAAAACAGAAACTTGCTTCTTATTGTCGTCCTCAAACATGGTTGGCATCAAGCGAACAAACTCAAGACCATTCCAGTCCTCCGGGAACATTTCATATACCGTAGGCAAATGCTGGAAGAAGTTTACTGTTGAAGCCCAGTCCAGACGCTTAGCCGCACAAGGAATGAGCAAGGCATTTGATGCATACATCGCATTCCATACTAATGGGTCAACGTGTGGACCGGTATCAATCATAATGATATCGAAGTCATCAGCAATTTTATCAATCAGTTGCTCTTTCAGCAGACGGACGATATCGAGTGATGGGTCTTCAGATAGCGTTTGCCATGCTTCCGCATTAAACATCGCGTCTTCTGGAAACGCTGAAATCGACTTTAAGTTCGGATATTGCGTTGGCAGCAATACGTTTTTACGTAAAAATTCACTGTCAATTTCCACACCATCAGGCACGTTACCCAACATAATGTCTACCGCAGAATAGATATTATCATGCTCTGCCATGCTGATTTGCGGGTTAAGGAATAAACGTAGCGAGCCTTGTGGGTCTAAGTCGATTAAACAAATACGGTATCGTTTATCCAAATTTAGCGCTAAACATGCCGCTAAATGAACCGCGGTCATTGATTTACCTGTACCGCCCTTTTGGTTCTGCACATTAATAATCCAAGGTTTGTTACCTGAATTCTTTTTACGCTCATGAAATTTAGGCACTTCAGCCGCATCCATGAGCATGTGTGCTTCTTCTAACGTAATTGAATAATGATTCGCGTTGTTTTTAGTAAATTGATGCCCAGCGGCTTCCATTTTACCAATCGCGTCGTCGAGCTTACGGCGAGTTAGACCAGAACGGGTTTCCATCATCGCTTTCGACATTGGTGGGAAGTAGTTATCGCTTCGCTCTTCTAAAACAATTTCAATACGGTCAGCTTGAACCTGCTGAGTCAGCTCCGCTAACTCAAGAAGGTTTTCAATCGTTTTTTCTCTTTTCATGCCAAATTCCGTTGGAAGGATTTATAATTGCAATTGTACAGCAGTAAAGACCAAAAACAACAAAAAGGTGCACGAACATTTTGAATTACCATCACATAAAAAAACACCCAAATCGACGCTTTTATGATTTATGGTCAAAAAGATAACTATTTTTAATCAAATAATCTTCTCATAAGTGGACACCTAAACTTAAAAATAAAAAGTGTTACAGCGTCACTCATTTACAATGTAAATCAATTTTCTACCGGAACGATTATAATCTTAAGCTAAATTACGGGTTATGTTAAACCAACCTAATTTAAACGATAAATAGTAAGTAATATCGGAACAATAAAGACCTGAACACCTTGATCATGTCTCCGAGCAAAATAGGGCAGTTCCAGCGAAACATCTATGGAAGTATGATCAAGGTATGCTTATGATCATGCTTCCGTGTTAATAAGCAAATCCGAAAGCATGATCATGGAAAAATAGAGCAGAGTACGGTGTAAACACGCAAATAAAATAAGATCCATTAATCGGAAATATGATCAAGCCTTAGAATCTCTCGGAAGCATGAGTTTTCTTCTCTGATTTACGGTTGAGTGCAGACAGAATGGGGGATTGAGCAGAAATTGACGTTATAGAAGCCGGAACAATGAACTTGCTCAAGTTGCTATGATAAATCACGCTCTCATGATCATGCTTCCTGTAAATAAGCAGAGACTAGGATTTACTTCTAAATATGAGCGACTTGAATGTATTTTAATCAGATGAGTGATATCTCATCAATATGGACGCCAGAACGATAGATATATTGGCTCTTGATCATCGATCCGAGTATAAATAACATCACCAATGCACAATATAATCATCGTGAAGATCATTATTAAATACTGCATCTGTGGATAACCTGTAAAAACATCATGATCATCGTTTCAAGACTCTTTTGATCATCTTTTCATAACCTTAATGATCATGCTTACGAATAAATATGATCATGCTTTCAGGTTATTGTTGATCATACTTTCAGACTTCTTATGATCATAGTTCCGAAACACATGGAAATAATAGTCTTATAGAACAAAAGCTTAGCGAGAAATTTCAAGCCAGATCATTAGATCATATAATCAATTAAGATCAGATTAATCAAAAAGATCAGTTATTTAAAAAACAATCTTTTTTCTTTATTTATGATCTGTTTTTCTTTATTCTTCGGAACCATAGCACAACTACGGCTAGTGTGATCTGGATCTAAAATGACGGCTGATGAAAAAATTCTGATTAAAGCACCGAGAAGCCACAAAGATGGCCATCTTTTTGAGGTACATGAATCCTCTGCGGATTGGGTAGAGCAGTACCAACATTTCAAAGGGGTGACCAAAAGCATCTTAGAGTTGCTTAATCTGATCTCATTACGAGGCTTCAGCAGCAAGGATGGTTTGGTTTCAACCACAGAGATTGTGGAAGCAACAGATGGGCAACTCACACGTGCAGCTCTGCAACAACGTTTGCGCGCGGCAGTAAATATTGGTTTATTTACTCAAACTCCAGTGCGTTTTGAAGAGGGACTTGCTGGTAAAACGATGCTACATAAATTTGTGAATCCCAATCAGCTTATATCTGTGTTGGGAGCAACAAGTCTTGTTACAGACAAAGTTCGCCAGAACGAGAAACAAAAACGTTCGAAAGCATTGGCTCAGACTCAAGTAAACAAACGTTTGTTGAATGAGCACGGGTTAAACACACCTCCCACGATGAAAGATGAAGCCGATCAATTTGTTGTATCTCCAACAAATTGGGCTGGGATCATTGATCAAGCACTTGCGCCACCAAGAACCCGAAAAAGTTATCAGAAATCCATGGTGTCGATCTCTGGCACAAAAGCCGTTATTGAGACGCGATCATCCAAAAATATCATGACTGTGGATGATCTCATGACCCTGTTCGCTCTCTTCACGTTAACAGTTCAGTACCATGATCATCACAAAGATCAGTATCAGCTTGATGCGGCTCACGTACCAAACAAAACGCCGCTATACATCACTGATATTTTGTCGCTCAGAGGCAAAAAAGACAGTGGCCCAGCTCGTGATTCCATTCGCGATAGCATTGATCGCATTGAATTCACTGATTTTCAGCTCCATGAACTTACTGGACGTTGGCTAAGTGAAAACATGCCAGAGGGCTTCAAAAGTGATCGTTTTCGTTTTCTTGCTCGAACCATCACGGCCTCTGAAGAGGCACCTGTGGAGGGAAGCGATGGTGAAATTCGTATCAAGCCAAACTTATATATTTTAGTTTGGGAACCTTCGTTTTATGAAGAGCTGTTAACGCGCGATTATTTCTTCTTGTTTCCGCCAGAGATCTTGAAACAACATACTTTAGTGTTTCAACTTTACTCTTTCTTCCGTAGTCGCATGGTTCGTCGTCACACGGATTGCATGCTACTGAGTGAGTTAAACCAGAAACTTGCACGTAACATTGAATGGCGACGTTTCTCCATGGATCTGATCCGAGAACTAAAGCGTTTGTCTGATGGAAAAGGGAATGATGATCTATTCGTCGTTAATTTGTGGGGTTATCACCTGACGATCGAAACCATGATCGAAAATGACAAAGTGATGGACTACCAGATCGACATCAAATGTGATGTCGAAGAGGTCTTACGTTATTCACGAGCGCGAACGACCAACGCAGGAAAGCGTAACATGGCGCCTACGCTGCCAAACCCACTTCGTAATGAGATGGTAACCCGACAACAGCTTGAGGAGCTCTCAGGCATCATAGACGGCGAATTTGAGCCCATTCAACGCAAAGCACCGTCTCCAAGAGGAAATTTAGGGCGACGCGTGAAGCAAAGAAAACATTTGGTAGAGATCAATGCTGATGAGATCACCATTACTCTATCTAAATATACCTCACCAGAGGCTCTAGAACGCAGTATAACGGCTTTGTCTGCGATGACAGGGCACTCGTATGCCTCAATCAAAGAAGAGTGCTCAGATTACATAGAGAAGCTCGATTGGCTAAGGGTAGGGGATGAGCCGATTCCTTATGAGACATTAAGTAAAACCGTCGAGCTGTTTAACACCCAGAACGATGTTAAGCATCTTACCATCGAGCGCTTGATTGCGGGGTTAGCGGTGCGTCGGAAAGTTTGTCGTCAAATCTTCGATGGTCACATGGATGAAATGGTATTTCGTGCCTTGGATGAAATGGCGATTTAAAAGTGTCGCTTGATGTGTATCAAGCTATAGGTGTGATGTATCGGTTTGAAATGTAACAATGTCTTTCGATGATAAAAAACAGACTTAACTCTTACAAACCACTGACATTAGAAGCCAAGCCTAATACTACTATTTATCCCGAATAGACAACCTTTTGTCCTTTCTGATGATTAATAGATTGGCTCATATTGTTACATTCATTCTGAATAGACTTCGCGAGTTTCTCCTCAGGAAACTCGCTTTTTTTTGCCTAAAATTCCGCTAATTAAACCTTGATCATGCTTCTTGAGTTCATTCCAATGTAATGAACGCATCAACGCAACATGTGATTCGATTAAGCTATGGGCTTGTTCCTGCCACTTGTTTTGATCACACTGCTGATTACAAAACTCTAACGCCACAACGGTGAGATGCTGAAGTCGTCTCAAACACCAATCTTTGATCAGAATATCAGTCGAGACTTGGCATGCTGCTTGTTCAAGCTTTGCACTCGTATAAAGCAAGGTTTGATATGCTTTCTGAGGGTCTTGGTAGCTTGCATGTTGAAACACGCGTAAACATCCATCCAACCAGCAAGCAATCGCTTTACTTTGAAGAGCACTCAATTCGGGTCCAAACACGTCATCAGGCACCTGATATAAGATCGTTTCCAATTTTTCTACTTGATCATGTTTCCGCTGTTCGTACCACGTTGCGATTTGATCTTGCCAAGTACTCAAGTCCATTACGCTGCCTCGGTCCATTGTTTTACATAGTGATTTGGCCCTATTTGATCAAATTCGTCGACAATTATGCTGCTACGTTGACGAATTTCATCGGCATCTATCGAATAGTTTGGTTCATTTTTCACTAAGTTACCAAAAGGTAAGTCAGGATCAGGAACGGCAGAAATCAACAGCTTAGTATAAGGATGCTGCGGATTCTTAAGTATTGAATGAGTGTCGCCCCATTCAACGATTTGCCCTTTGTACATTACTGCGGTTTCTTCCGCGATGTAGTGCGCAGTCGCCAGATCATGAGTGATGTATAAAAAACCAATTCCCAGTTCTTGCTTCATTCGTTGCATTAAATTCAACACTCCCAAGCGAATAGAAACATCCAGCATAGACGTAGGCTCATCCGCAAGAATGATTTGCGAACCTACCGCTAAAGCCCTTGCTAAGTTTACTCGCTGACGTTGCCCACCACTGAGTTCGTGAGGGAACTTATTCAATGTCTCTTCAGGTAGTTCCACCAGCTTTAGAAGCTCTTCCAAGCGGGCTGGGATGTCGCGCTCGTTTTTGACTTGTTTATGAATTTTTAAAGGACGTGTTAGGTGATGGCGAATGGTATGAGTTGGATTGAGAGAGCCAAACGGATCTTGAAACACCATTTGTACTTTACTGCGATATTCTTGTAGAGCCGATCGTGACGTGATCTCATTTATGTCAGTGCCATTGAAAAGGATCTCGCCTTCCGTTGCAGGATAGACTTTGGTTATTAAGCGAGCGCAAGTACTCTTACCGCAGCCTGATTCTCCAACCAAAGCCAAGGTTTTTCCTGCGTACAGATCAAAAGTCACTCCTTGAAGCGCACGAAAGGTTTCCTCTTTCGCTAAACCACCGCCCACTTTGAATTCTTTAATCACATTTTTCATTTGGATGATAGGTTGGCTCATGGTTACGCTCCTTGTAACTCTGGTTGTTTGTGGACGTCATGGATGTTTGGGAAAGAAGCCCATAGCTTTTGCGTGTAAGGGTGTTGAGGATGATTGCGTATATCGTATGCTCGATTGACTTCGACGATTTCTCCGTGACGCATGATTGCAATTCGATCACATAGTTGGCTCATGAGTGCCAGGTCATGAGTGATAAAGAGGACTGAAAAACCGAACTCATCTCTAAGCTGATAAATTTGCTGTAAAATTTCTCGCTGTACCACTACATCTAATGCTGTTGTGGGCTCATCCATAATGATCAGTTTTGGATTTAGAGACAAAGCAATGGCTATCACCAACCGCTGACGCATTCCTCCTGAAAATTGATGAGGATATTCTGCTAAGCGTTCTCGAGGAATATTGACCAAGTCCAACAACTTTTCTGCTCTATCTTTTGCTTGAGCGTTAGTGAGGCCTTGATGATGTCGTAACACATCTGCAAATTGCTCTTGTATCGTTAAGACAGGGTTGAGTGAGTTCATCGCGCTCTGGAACACCATGGCGATTTCACTCCACCTTAGAGCGGTCAGTTCAGAGTCTGAGATACTAAGGATATCTTTGCCATCAAACCATATTTTACCGCCAGAAATGAACGCTGGCGGCTTATGAAGACGATTTATTGAGAATGCAATTGTGCTTTTACCACATCCAGATTCACCGGCAAGACCAAATACTTCGCCTTTGCCGATATCAAAGCTGACGGACTTTACCGCATTAAAATCACCATTATCAGTGATGTAATCGACGCACAAATCTCGGATCTGGATGACCGGGTCATTGTGGTATGCATGACTTAAGTTAATACCATCCATATAAACACCTAACCAATCTAAAAGATAATTATTATCATTATCAGGTGTGGCGGTTTTTAGAAAGTATCAAACCATGAATCAGTGAAGTGACTCGAAAGTTAGGTGAAACAGGAAGTGGTGTAATGCGTCGTTGATAAAACTAAAGAAGAGCAGAATTGAGAGCTAGATCAGCACACTTTTCGTAGGGGGAATTACTCAAATTTAATCGTAAATTTGTCCCTTGGCAAAACTTAAATGATGAATCTATTAAGGAGTTAACGAAAGGGCGGGAGGGGTCACATTTCCCTACAGTTTTTCTTACCACCTTGTTCCGGTTTTGCTATAGATTACGCATCGAAAACATGGTGTGTTCGGAGGAAATATGTCCATTAATTCTATCGACCATGACGAGATGACCAACATCGCTCACAAATGGGAATTACCTGATGAGGAAACCGTTGTGAAGCCAGAGAAAACAGTGAAATCAGCAGAAGCCAGAAGACGCATTGAAGCGTTACGTGAGATCCGTGAAAGTGGGTTGACCATTGAAGAAGCAAGGGAGCTTGGCTTGATACACTGATCGCCTCAGGTTGGTTTAGCAACCCATAGGGTAGTCGACGGACTGCCCTTTTTATTTTTTCACTCTATTACTCTCTTATTCAAAACCTCCATTTATCTGTCTTGCGCCTCAAAAGCACGAGTTTCACACTCACGTCCCGTCCCGAAGAAGTTTGACAATCTGACCTTGTGTTACTAGATATATCAGTAGCGATATGCTTTTTGTTGATTATCGCAACCACAAAGCAAGGAGCGCAAGTATGGTTGATCAAATCCTTTTTTATGAGCCCGATGAGCCCCACGGTTTTCTCTCAAATTTTTGCCATGCCCCAGTCAATATCTCCTCCCAAACTTGGCCCACCAGCGAACATTATTACCAAGCCCAAAAGTTTCTCGATGCTCAGTTGCAAAGTAAAATTCAGCACGCAAGCACCCCTGATGAAGCGTTTGCTTTAAGCCGTAAATACGAACACTTTGTCAGAAGCGATTGGGACGATATAAAGTTGGCTGTTATGGCTTTCATCGTTAGGGAAAAGTTTCTACAAAATCCACCATTAGCGCAGCAATTAATGAGAACGGGTAACGCTTGCCTAACAGAGCATTCTCATAAAGATGCCTTTTGGGGAGACGGGGGAGATGGTAAAGGAGAAAATCATCTAGGAGAGATTCTGATGAATGTTCGAGCAGAGCTGAGACATGTTGAGCCTTACAATCTCGTGAAGTTTATCGATAAAGCCAAATTGCCCACCCAGTGGGGCACATTTATGATGTACGGCTTTATTGAAGCCGCGACAAATAAAGAGCATCTTGCTCTGGTCTATGGCGAGCCAACAAAAAGTGCAGCACCACTTATTCGGTTGCATTCGGAGTGTCTTACCGGAGATGCTCTATTTAGCACGCGTTGTGACTGTGGTTTTCAGCTTAATAGAGCGCTACAAAACATCGTCAAAGAGGGATGTGGCGTGCTGCTTTATTTACGTCAAGAAGGGCGTGGAATCGGCTTGATTAATAAAATTCGTGCCTATCACTTACAAGATGATGGCGCAGATACCGTGGAAGCAAATGAGCGTTTAGGTTTTGCCGCTGATATGCGTGATTACGCGTTCTGTAAAGGAATGCTAGAGCATTTGGGGATTGACGCTGTGCGTCTAATGACGAATAACCCACGCAAGCTCGCCGCCTTAAAAGCGGTTGATATTAACGTCATTGAACGAGTGCCATTACAAGAAGGGAATAACCCAAGTAATCAACATTACCTGCAAACCAAGGCGAGTAAATTGGGGCACATGTTTGATCCTAAGTTTGTTAACCACACTAAGTAAGTGCTACAGATTTTACAGAAACAAAAACGCCAACGTATCATCGTTGGCGTTTTTGTTAATGATTTGATTCATTGATACTTTTGAATGATTTCATCAATTTCCCCTGAGGTTTTTAATTCAACGAGTCGTGTATTAATGTAATTTTGAGTTTCTGGTTGCATTTGAGGTGAAAAAGCTAGGTAGATTGAGTAGTCAGGAATAACCGAGCTGAAAGGCTGTATCTGAAAATTCTCTAACGGCAAATTGAGTCGCTTTAAGTTGTAAAGGACTCGGGATTCCATCTCGACAAAAGCTGTATCTCCAGGGGTTCGGCTTATCACTCGGTATGCGGCGCTGTAGTCTTTCACACGCATTTCATTGACACTGCCATTTTCAAAGAACGGTGTTAAATTTGGATAATCAAACCCCAGCAGTAATACAATAGAACGACCATGCATCGTATCCATATTTTTGAATTCTAAAGGCTTCTCGCTACTAGACACCAGTACATGTTTTACAGTGTAAATGGGCTCCTCAGATAAATTTTCCGATTGCACCTTGCCCCAGTTCGGGCTGCCATAAGTTAACCAGTTTGGCTCAGCGCCTTCTTCCAATATGGAAATCATACGTTTAAATGGATAAGTATGATAATTCACTTGGTAATCCGACTCCGCGAAGATAGCGCTGACGATATCGGTCACAATTCCGGAGTGCATTTGTCCCTGTTGTTCAATTTGAAATGGTCGAGCTTGTTCAGCAATGACGTAATAGTTCACTTGACTTGCGGTCACATGAGAACTTACAACAATTAAGCTAAAAGCCAATCTAAGTAGAAGTCTTTTCATCGTATCCTCGATTATTATTTGTGCGTAGCTATATTTAGAGTAGCGCAAGTTTATCGGAGCGGTTTCATATGGATGAAAAAGAGCGATCTCAACGTCGTTTTAGTATCGGCAACCAACTTATGTTGGCGGTATTAACGTTGAGTTTAATCTTTACGGTCATCATTTCTACAGTGAGCTTATATCGAGTTTTTCACGAAGATTTAGCCCATTTAGATGTTGAATTAAAGCAGGTTGAGTCTAGCTATTTATCGAGCTTTTCTGCGAGTTTGTGGGTAGAGGATAGGGAGCTGTTGCTGACACAAGCTCAAGGTGCAATGCGTATGCCCTCGGTGGACTACTTACGTATTGCTAGTGAAGACGAAGTTATCATTGAATTAGGTTCGGCGCTTTCTGAGGATGTTGTCGAGAGAAGCTGGCCGATGCAGTATCGGGTCGGCGATAAAACGTATGATCTCGCGATATTAACGGTTCAATCGGATCTTAGCGCGATATATGAAGATCTTTGGCAGCAGTTCTTTTTTCTACTTACGACAGAAGCGATCAAAATTCTTGTCCTCATCATTGGTGTTCTTTGGGTGGCGTTTCGCTTGTTGGTCAATCCGTTACAATTGCTGTCTGGTGCGGTGAGCGATTTTCGTGGCGGTACAGTGCCGAGTAAAGTGACTCTCCCTAAACGATGGTGCTTTGATGAAGTGAGTGTTTTGGCAGAGAAATACAACCGAAGTGTTGAGAAAGTGAAAGAGCACCAGACTGAGTTAGAGGCTGAACGCGATAGGGCAGAAGTCGCTAATCGTAAGAAAAGTGAGTTTCTTGCCACTATGAGTCATGAGATCCGCACACCGATGAATGGCATTATTGGTGTGTCGTCGTTGCTCAATGACACCGACCTCGATCCCCAACAAAAAGAGTTTGTAGAGATCATTGACAGTTCTTCTCACTCACTAATGACGATCATCGACGACATTTTGGACTTCTCTAAAGTTGAAGCTGGCAAAGTAGAGCTAGAATACACGAGCTATGATCTTCGCGAGCTACTTGACGATGTCATCAGTTTACATAGTGTCAAAGCCAAGCAGAAAAACTTACAGCTGCTCAGCGATATTGATCCTCACTTGCCAACGGAAGTGCAAGGTGATGCCACACGATTGAAACAAGTTCTGAACAATTTGTTGAGCAACGCGATTAAATTTACCGAGCGCGGCCATGTGAAGCTTCTTGTAGCGTTATCTCGACTTGATGGAGAGACCGCTCATATCCGGTTTCGAGTTGTGGATTCTGGTATTGGTATTGCGAAAGAGCACCAACAAGCAATCTTCGAACGCTTCCAACAAGCTGATGGTAGTACCACCAGAAAGTATGGTGGGACAGGGCTTGGTTTGGCGATAGCTGCACAGTTGGTTAACTTGATGGGAGGGGAAATACAACTAACAAGTGAGCTTGGGCTGGGAAGCTGTTTTGAATTTTCGATTCCTGTTGCTGTAATAAATGCGCAATCGACCTATACCGACCAACTTAATGTATTAGATTTCCGGAAAGCGGAAGACAACGAAATCAGCCCTCAAGATAATGATAAACCTTGGGTATTGGTTGTTGAAGATACCATCGTCAATCAGAAGGTAGTTCGCATCATGTTAGAAAAACTGGGTGTGCGAGTGAGTGTCGCCAACCATGGCGAAGAAGCATTGCAGCTGTGTGATCAGCAGCCTTTCGATTTGATTTTTATGGACTGCCAAATGCCTGTGATGGATGGGTTTATTGCTACGGAGCGAATTCGAAAAATGGGAGAGTGGGGGAAACACGTTCCAATTATTGCGCTAAGTGCCAATGTCATTAAAGAGGATCAGCAACATTGCTTCGATGTCGGGATGAACGAGTTCGTGGCTAAACCCGTTACCAAGACTCGATTACAACAAATATTCGAACAGCATTTACCAAAAGCACTGAAAATCAGCGCTGTGCCTAAATAGTTAACTTGAAATCGATCAAGTTAAGTGCGTTTCTATTCTGTAATTGTAACTCTGTGTGATATAGTGCCCGGCTAGTATTTAAAGTACCTTGAGGCTGTGAATGTCGTTTAATCTATCCCTATTGCCGCCTGACGAAAAAAACAAAATCGAACTGGATAAGCAGGCGTCGTTTTTGGTTTGGAAGCTCAGAGAGGCCAAATCTGGTCCTGAAGCAATAGAAGAACAGTTGTCCAAGATTAACGATGCTGATGAAAAGGCGTTTTTCCAGCAATCGGTCGAAAAGTACAAACGAGTAATGGGTGTCGCTTAACGCGAACCGTGGCAATGGTTCAATCCAATGTGACGAATGAGGTAACCTCCCTATTCCTTTGCTAAGCGAAATTGAAAAGGTTTCGCTTTTTGCTAAAATCCTTCGCATTAAATTTGAATTTAGAGAGACATCCCGATGGGAAGAAGTTTTGAAGTGCGCAAAGCCTCTATGGCGAAAACTGCAGGCGCGAAAATTAAAGTTTATTCCAAATACGGTAAAGAAATTTACATGTGCGCGAAAAACGGTGGTGGTGATCCAGACATGAACTTGTCTTTGAAACACCTGATCGCAAAAGCGAAAAAAGACCAAGTTCCTGCGCACGTTATCGATAAAGCGATCGACAAAGCGAACGGTGGCGGTGGTGAAGACTACACTCCTGCACGTTACGAAGGCTTCGGCCCTGGCGGTACTAGCGTTATCGTTGACTGTCTAACAGACAACGGCAACCGTACTTTCCAAGATGTACGCCAATGCTTTGTGAAAGTCGGTGCGAAAATTGGTGTTGAGGGCTCGGTTTCTCACATGTTCGACCACCAAGCGGTATTCCAGTTCAAAGGCGACGATGATGAAATCATCCTAGAAACGCTAATGATGGAAGACGTAGACGTTACTGACGTTGAGCTGGAAGACGGTGTTATCACTGTATTCGCACCTCACACAGAATTCTTCAAAACAAAAACTGCGCTTAACGGTGCATTCCCAGATCTAACGATCGATGTTGAAGAAATCACATTCGTTCCGCAAACTCATACGCCTGTATCGGGTGAAGATGCTGAGAAGTTCCAGAAATTCCTAGATCTTCTAGATGACTGTGATGATGTTCAGCAGGTTTACCACAACGCAGAGCTGTAATTAATTCGCTCATATCGTTGTAAAAAGGCTTCTTCAGGGAAGCCTTTTTTGATCGCTTTTTCTCAAGCAGAGCTATACGTTACGATATTTGGAATAACACAGCGACATGATTACACCAAAACAGATACCTTGAGTTAGCATCGCCGTGCCGCCATAGCTAAAGAAGGGAAGTGGGCTACCCATTACTGGCAACAAGCCACTCACCATGCCCGTATTGATAAAAGCATACAGAAAAAAGCTCATCGCTAATGCGCCACTTACCAGCCGACTAAAAAAGTGGTCAGACTGACATGCAAGCAACATAACGCGTGCAGTAATAAACAAGTACAATGCGAGTAAGACTAAACTGCCAACAAAGCCCCATTCTTCCGCATAGGTCGAAAAAATAAAGTCCGTATGACTTTCTGGAATAAACCCAAGTGTTCCTTGCGTAGCATTCATCCAACCTTTGCCTTTCATACCGCCTGAGCCAATCGCAATCAAAGATTGGATGATTTGGTAACCCGAACCCAGTGGATCGGACTCAGGGTGCAAGAACTGTGTTACACGGCTCTTTTGATAGGTTTCCATAACGAAGAACCATAAAATAGGTGCTAACGTTAAAATGCTCGCAATAAACCCGCAGATTATTTTCCAGCTCATGCCAGCCAAAAACAAAACGAACAATGCATAAATGACGGTAAAAACTGCACCGTCTAAATCCGGTTGTAGCGCGATTAACCCGGCAGGAATCATTGTAATAAGTAAGCAAAGCGCAATTTTCCGACTGTCTGGTCGACCTCCTTCAATATGCAGCATCCAGGCGATCATGATTGGAATGGAAAGTTTGATTAGCTCAGACGGTTGAAAGCGGAAGAAGCCGATATCGAGCCAACGTTGAGAGCCATTGGTGCTATCACCAAATAAAGCGACAGCAAGTAGTAGCGCAACCGCAATAATGTAGAGATATGGAGCTGAGCGCTGATAGCTGGACGCTGGAATCGAGGACATGACCAAGATACAAACTAATGTCAGTCCGCAGCGCGCCAAATGTTTGAAGAGCATCGCCTCATTAAAGCTACTGGCACTCCAGAGAGTGAGCGAACTTAACAGCATGATCGGAATGATCGCCATGAGTAGTGGCAAATCAACTCTTGGGAAATAACGCTTATTCATTTTCAACGACCTAATAACGCACCTATTTTGAGTGCGAAAACAACTAAAACTCGAAGAGTTCAAACTATTCCGATGCTAAGAATCTCGATTTGGAAACAACAGACACCATGCAAAGGTGTGTAAGAAAGGAGAGTGCGACACTGTCTGTTATGGGTAGCTGTGGGATGGATAAATACACTAGCCTCAGATTTTAAGCCAGTGTTTTTATTGTTACTGCCGTAAAAATGTAGCGTTACGAATGAACGGAATTGTATTTTCTGTTTAAGTGAATGTCATTCATCCTCTCTCAATACCATTCACTCCGCATAATTGCCATTGGTCGCATGCAAAAGCAGCGTGCGATCTTCTCCCTTAATCTCAAACCATCAAATCACGTTCAACTAAGGACAGTACATGATGGTTTCTCAATCTCGCTCAATCAAAGCTCTTAAACTGGCAAGTACGTTTATCGCCGCATTTGCACTCAGCAGCAATCTGGCTCTGGCTAACCCAAGCGAGCGCACACTCAGTCAATTCAACCAAGCGGCGCAGGGTGACTCTGGTTTAGTTGATACCGTTTACGGCGAATTATCCAAACAACTTGAAGAGCAGGGCGCAACGCCGGTGACCTTGGTGTATTTAGGTAGTGCTGAAACGTTGCAAGGTCGTGAGGCGTTTATGCCTTGGAACAAGATGAAGTTCACCGAGCGCGGTCTTGCCACAATCCAAAAAGGTTTGGATCTAATGGCGAATCAGCCAGTACCACTGCAAGATCAACAACGCTTACAAGGTTTGCCGGAATATCAACTAGCCACCGCTATGGCAGCCACCACCTTTACTTCTCTACCTGACATGTTCAATCACTTTGAGCGTGGCTACGAGCTGTACCTTTCTCTGCTCGATGAACCGAGTTTTAGCCAGCAACCTTTCGCGGCTACTTCGTGGATTTATCGCTACGCCATTGAAGCTGCATTGCGCGCTGAAGATGTTCAACAAGCCAAAACATGGTTAGCGCAAATGGAGCAATTGGGTGACAGCAATCTAGAAACGCAAACCGCGAAAGCGCTGTTAGCGAAATATTAGGGAGGCGTCATGATCGTTTTTAATCAACTTAGCCGCGATTACGCCCTTGGCAGCCAAACGGTGCATGCATTGCGAGATGTGTCTGGTGAAGTGTTTGCGGGCGAAATGGTGGCATTATGCGGACCGTCTGGTTCAGGTAAAAGCACCCTACTTAACGTGCTTGGCATGCTGGATACTCAATACCAAGGTCAGGTGACATTTGCCGGTAGCCCATACCCAACCGGACAAATGCAGGCTGCGAAAATGCGCCGTGAAAAGCTTGGCTTTGTGTTCCAAAAATTCAACCTTGTTCCCGTGATGACGGCACTAGAGAACGTGGCGTATCCGCTACATCTCAATGGCTTTTCAAAAGTAGAACAAACCGAGCTCGCCACACAAATGTTAGAGCACGTTGGCTTAGGCGAGTTTATTCATCACATGCCAGACAACCTATCAGGCGGCCAGCAGCAGCGTGTGGCAATTGCACGCGCCTTAGTGCACAAACCGGCATTGGTGATTGCCGATGAGCCAACCGCAAGTCTTGATAGCCAAACTGCCAACAAGGTCATCGACATTATGAAAGGGCTCGGACACGAGCTTGGCACCACTTTTATCGTCGCTACACACGACCCTCGTATGGCATCTCGCTGCGATCGAACCATTGAGTTGGTGGATGGCAAAATCACCCAAACGCACGCGAGTGTGGAGGAGGTTTCATGGGCAAGCTAATTCCTGTTTCGGTTCGCCTTGCTTGGTTGAATCTGCAACGCAATCGCCGCCGCAGTTTATTGTCGATGCTGATCATCGCCATTGCGGTGTTTGCGTTAACCAGTGCGGGTGGTTTTGGTCTTTACACCTACGACAGTTTGAAAGAATCGACAGCACGTGACACGGGGCATCTGACGTTAACCACGCCGGGTTATTTCGCCAAAGAAGAAGAGATGCCGCTGAGTAACGGTTTAACTCATGCCGACGACATCACCAAGCAATTGATTGGGTTGAATGAAGTGCGAGGTGTGCAGCCTCGAGTTGAGTTCAGTGGCTTGATTTCCAACGGCAACAAGTCGTCGATCTTTATCGGTATTGGCGTTAACGAACGCGAATTCGATATGAAAGGACCGTTTTTAGACGTACGTGAAGGGCAGACGCTGTCCAACATTCATGCATCGCGTTATGACCCAGCAGAGCCAGAAGTGATGCTTGGCGTTGATTTGGCGAACAACTTAAGCGTACACGTTGGCGATTGGATTACCTTGCTGGCGACCACAACCGACGGTGCATTGAACGCGTATGACTTCAAAGTACGTGGCATCTACTCAACCGGCGTACCTGAGCTTGATAAACGCCAGTTGTATGTGCACATCAACAGCGCGCAATCGCTGCTCGGTTCAGACAAAGTCAGCGCGTTATCTGTCTTTCTGTTCGATACCAGTTTAACTAACCAAGTCGAGCAACAAGTGGCTTCGGTTCTGAGTAAACAAAAACAGAACTTTGGTGATCAAGATATTGAAATTACGCCTTGGCAAGAACGTGCGTTCTTTTATCTCAAAGTGAAAGATTTGTACGACCGTATCTTCGGCATCATGGGCGCAGTAATGGCACTGGTGGTATTTGTCGCGCTGTTTAACACCATGACCATGTCGGTAACGGAACGCACCCGTGAAATTGGCACCTTGTCAGCACTTGGTAGCTACCCTCGCGAAATTATTGCTGGGTTCTTGCGCGAAGCAGGGTTACTTGCCGTGATTGGCAGCTTAATCGGTGCTTTGTTTACGGCGCTAGTCACCGTCTTACTGATGGTTGTGGATGTGCAAATGCCGCCACCGCCAGGACGCACAGAAGGTTACCCATTAACGATTTACTTCTCTTGGGAGCTGGTAGCTATAGCAGGATTTGCAGTATTGATGATTTGTTTGGTTGCGGCGTTTTTCTCGGCACGCAAAGGGGTGAACAAGCCAATTACGGAGGCACTGATTTATGTTTAATTTCAAATCACTATTACCAATTGCATTGCTGATGGTAACTGGCGTTGCAAGCATGAATGTCAGTGCGAATGAAACAGCACTAGATGCACAGCAAGTTGCGCAATTGATTGAAAAAGCCGACAGCTACCGCTTGCAAGATGATTCCTCCAAAGTGGTGTCACTGGTGCGCTTATATCAAGACCAAGAGTTAGATAAAACCCGCCTTTACCACGTGTACACGCGTCCAAATCGTGAATCGCTGGTGGTGTTCAAATCAGCAGTCGAAGCTGGGCAAAAGATGCTGATGATGGGCGACAACTACTGGCTGCAAATGCCAAAGAGCCGCCGTCCGATTCGCATTACGCCAATGCAGAAGCTGCTTGGTGAAGCGTCTATCGGCGACATCTCAACCCTGACGTGGAGCCAAGATTATCAAGGTGAATGGAAAGCGACAGAAACCGTCGCTGTGAACGGAGAAAGTGTCGCGGCTTATCACCTTGCCTTAACCGCGAAAACCAAAGGGGCGAGTTATCAGAAGATCGACTTATGGTTGTCTGAGCAAGATGCATTTCCAATCAAAGCCGATCTCTACTTGCGCTCTGGCAAACTCGCCAAGCAAGCGCAATACGGACGTGCAAGCGATAACGGTGAAGACTACGTCAGTGAGATGACCTTGCTTGATAGCATTCAGCCGAGCAAAAAGACCGTTATCGAGTATCAAGAGATCGTGCCTTGGCAGCTGGACAACAAGTTCTACAACCCAAGCTATTTGCCGAAAGCCAATACGACTCAGCTTTAGCCTGAACTCCTTAAATAGAACCATGAAAACGAGCAAGGAAGTCACATGAAATCGCACCAGCCTAACCTTAACAAAAGCACCAGTTTGTTGATTGCTGCGTCGTTGTGTGTGGGCGCAGCAGCCCCAGTTTTTGCCAATGATGAGCTGAGTTTTGAGTGGGATTGGGCTGTCAGTTACGAAACTGCCAAGCAGCGTGACAGCGCATTTATGCAGGCGCAGGGCAGTTCTCGTGATTCACTTAATGCACTGTTGGATGTGCAAGTGAACTATCAAAACTTCAGTGGCTTGTTTGCTCTGTACAGCCAAGGTTTGTACCTCAATCAACAAGGAGAGAGTGAGTGGTGGAGTGAAGCTGATAACCAACTGCTGATTCGTGAACTGGCTTGGCTAGGGGAGTGGCAAGTCGGTGATACCACTCTTGATGTGAGTTTGGGTAAGTTGCGCGTGGATTGGGGCGTGGGTTATGGCTACCGACCTTTGGATCTGTTTAAGCCTTATCGACAAAATCCTGTAGGCTTAGTCGCAGAAGAGGGCGCGGGTGTGTTTTCACTTTCACACTACGATATGTCAGGCGAATGGACCGTAATTGCGACGGACTCAAGCTGGGGGCAACAAGACCAAAGTGCACTTGATCAAGCCGCAGAGCAACAAGGTGTTGGTATTCGTCGTTATGCGCTGGTGGGTGATACCGAGTATCAACTTATTGGTTATTACGATGATGTGCGCCGAGGTTTGCTTGGCGCCAGTGCCATTGCTGTGTGGGATGAATCCATCGCCATGCACGGTTCCATGCTGTGGCAAAAGCAAAGTGTCGGCTATCAGTTTCAGCAGGATGATCTTTACCGACCCGTTTCGGTTGAGAAGCAGGGCTGCGCATTCCAAGCTTTAGTTGGATTGAACTGGGCAAACCAAGCCGGACACAACGTGATTGCCGAATATTGGTACGACAGCCGAGCATGGTCGAAAAGCGAATGGCAACAAGCAATAGAGCGTGGCGAACTACTCTCTGAAACCATTAATCCCCAAACGTCTCTATTTGCGACAAGCTACGCCCAAGGGTTTCAGCACGCCAATATCGTTCAGCATAACGTAATGCTGCACTGGAGTTGGGATGTGGAAGCGTGGGCTGCATGGAACGGTAAAGCGGATATGGGCTGGCTAAGTGATGTAACCCCCACGTTGGATGTGATGTTGTCGCCCCAAGATGGTGGTGTGATTGTCACGCAGTGGCTTAACTACCAATGGATTGATACTGGCGATCAAAGTGTAGAAGTGGAAGTTGCCGCACGCTTTTTAACCGGAGACGACCAATCTGCTTACGCACAAATCAATGATAAGCATATGATTGTATTTAACATCAAAGGGAAATTCTAAATGTGTTCAGCAAAATCAGTGGTGAAAAGTGGATGGCCGCGTAGCTTATTAGTGACCACGGCATTTTGTCTCTTTATCGCAGCAATGACGCTTTCTGCTTGGGGCGGTCCATTTTACATTCATGTAGCGGTTAGCTTTGGATTTGGCTATTCGGCTATCTTCTTCTCATGGCTTGTCGACCGCCTGTTTCCTACCATTCCTCGTTTGGCGGAAGTGGCTATCTCGCTGACGGCTTGCCTATTGTTTGGTGTGGTGAACGCCCAGCTTTGGCTTGGGGAATACTTCGGTATTTCAAGTATGCTGTCAGTTGGTCTCATGGGGTTGTTATTCAGTGCTATGTGCTTTTTCTATTTCTACTCACGCGAGCAACATGCAATCGCTCAACGAGAGTTGGAAGCCATCAAACGCGAGAAAGCAGAGCAAGATCGTGCGCTGTTGCTGAGCCAGCTTAAGCAGATGCAAAGCCAGATTGAACCGCATTTCTTATTCAATACTTTGGCAAATATCAGTGCGCTCATGTCGCAAGATGTCGATAAAGCCAAGCTGATGCTAGAACAGTTAACCGCGCTACTGCGTGCAACGCTTAAAAGCTCACGCGAAGAACACACCACCATAGACAATGAAACGGCGTTACTTGAGGCGTACTTAGGTATTCAGCAAACCCGTTTGGGTGAGCGACTCAGTTACAAGATTGACGTGGAAGAGGGATTAGGCAGAACCGAGCTACCGCCGATGATGCTTCAACCCTTAATCGAAAACGCCATCATCCATGGTATTGAGCCAAAGCGAGAAGGTGGTGAAGTCAGCTTGCTCATTAAGCGCGAACAGCAGAACTTGAAGATTGAAGTCAGAGACACAGGTGTTGGCTTGAATCACGTTAGTGGGCACATGGGCTCTGGCGTGGGTCTAAGTAATCTCAAGCAGCGAGTTGAAGCTTTGTTCGCAGGGCAAGGAGAGGTCTCTATCAGTGAGTCTGCTCAGGGTGGAGTTTGTGTTCGCTTGCGCTGGCCAATGGAATCGTAATCAAGGAAGAAAGGAATGAATACAGGGTTTACTGCCATTATTGCTGATGATGAACCGCTATTGAGGCGTCATCTTGATAAAAGCCTAGCTGAAGTGTGGCCAGAGCTAGAGGTGATAGCCAAAGTCGCGGATGGTGAACAAGCGTTGCAAGCCATTGAGCAAAGCCAACCTGACATCGCGTTTCTTGATATTCGTATGCCAGTTTTGGATGGCATGACATTAGCGCAAAAACTCAATCAATTCGCTAATCCACCTTTGATTGTGTTTGTCACCGCGTACGATGATTACGCCATCAAAGCTTTTGAGCAAAATGCCGCCGATTATTTGCTCAAGCCTATCTCGGATGAGCGCCTCCTGACGACGTGTGAAAGCACGCCTTGCTAAGCGAGAGAAAGAAAGCAGTAATGTGCAGATGAGCAGCCTGTTAGAACAGTTACAACAATTATCCGCGCCACAAACGCCGCAATATCTTCAGTGGATCAAAGCGACGCAAGGGGAAGATATTCATCTGATTGCCACGTCTGATGTGTTGTATTTCAAAGCGGAAGAAAAATACGTTTCTGTATATGCCCAACAAGGACAAGGTAAAGTGCAGGAGTATTTGATTCGCACCTCGTTGAAAGAGTTGATAGGGCAGCTTAACCCAGAACAGTTCTGGCAAGTACACCGTTCAAGCGTTGTGCAAGTGTGCAAAATTAGCAAAGTAAACAAAGACTTTGCTGGAAGAATGTTTGTTCACGTTGGAGAAACTAAGCTCGCTGTGAGCCGTGCATCTCAAAGTTTGTTCAAAGGGATGTAATCGCTAGAACTGCTCACTCTTTACACTGTAAACTCGCTGCTCATTTGTTTCAGCAACAAAAACAAAAAGCGCCTAAGTCATCAGACGTTAGGCGCTTTTGTCGTTATAGCGACGACTTCTCCGAAGAGATGAATGGGCTTATTCGCTGACTGTCACTTTCTCAATAATGATTGGATCGCATGGCACATCATCGTGACCAAGCTTAGAGGTCGTTTTCACTTTCGCGATGCGATTTACGACATCCATACCCGCGGTCACTTTACCAAACACGGCGTAGCCCCAGCCTAGGTTGGTAGTTGCAGTGTGGTCTAGGAAATCATTGTCTTCCAAGTTAATGAAGAACTGTGCCGTTGCAGAGTGCGGTGCATCGGTACGCGCCATTGCGATAGTGCCAACAAGGTTCTTTAGACCACGGTTTGCTTCGTTCGCGATTGGTCCGCGCGTTGGCTTTTCTGCCATGTCTTCGGTGTGACCGCCACCTTGAATCATAAAGCCATCGATAACGCGGTGGAAAATGGTGCCGTTGTAGAAGCCATCTTCACAGTATTTTTTGAAGTTCTTTGAGCTAACTGGCGCTCGTTCTAGGTTCAGTTCAATCTCGATGTCACCGAAATTGGTGGTCATAATAATCATCTGGTTTGCCCTTATGGGTGCTAAGTTGGCGGCATTATAGCTAAGTCGTATGAGGATAGCAGAAATAAAAACAGCGACGTTTTGGCGTCGCTGTTTGAATGGTGAGTGGGTGAGGAAAGCGTTAAACCGTAAAGCGACCGACCAAGTCGTATAGCTCGTTAGCTTTGTGGTTTAGGTTGCCACTACCTGCGCGGTTTTGATTCGCAAGGTGCGCCGATTGGCTGCTTTGTTGAGAGATCACTTCAATACGTTGTGAAATCTCTTGCCCAACTTGGCTTTGCTCTTCGGTTGCCGTTGCGATCAGGGTGTTCATGTCCATGATGTTAGCAATTGCGGCTTGGATTTCTTGCAGTGCGGCAGAGGCAGCTCGTGCTTCCTCAACCGTTGCTTCACCGCGCGCTTGGCTCGAACCCATGGCTTTCACTGCCGCATCCGAGCCAGACTTCAACTGCTCAATCATTTGGTGAATTTCGCCTGTGCTGTCTTGAGTGCGACTCGCCAGTTTACGGACCTCATCGGCAACGACTGCGAAGCCGCGACCTTGTTCGCCTGCACGGGCTGCTTCAATGGCTGCGTTCAGTGCCAATAGGTTGGTTTGCTCGGCGATGTCTTGAATCACTTCTAGCGAAGAAGAAATGTTCTGTACATCGCTTTCTAAGCGAGAAATCACCGTGCTGGCCTCTGACACTTCTAAAGCGAGCGCTTCGACAGAGTTTGCTGCGGAATCAACAATGTGTTTTGCTTGTTGTGAGTTTTCATCGGCGTCTCTGGCTGATTGCGCTGCTTGGTTAGCGTTGTTTGAAATCTCGTGCGCCGTTGCTGTCATCTCGGTCATTGCCGCTGCGACTTGTTCGGTCTCTTCACGTTGACCAGAAGCTAATTCATCCACTTGCGATGCACGCTGTGACATCTCGTTGGTCTCTGAAACCACTTCTTGTCCTACGTGGCTAACGCTCTTGATGATGCCTTGCAGGCTTTCAACGAAGATATTGAAGTTGCGGCTCAGCTGCGTGAACTCCGGCACGCTCGATTCTTCCATGCGCGCGGTTAAATCTGCATCGCCTTGTGCGAAAGAGTGAATTGAAGCATCAAACTGCTCAATAGGCTTCATGATGCTGCGGTTAACAAACACGGCAAAGACTGCAACTATCGCTGTAATCGAGGCACAAAACAGGGCTATCGCAGTTAGTGTGGTGTTGAGATCTTCGTGTGCGGCTTTTTCCATGTCTGCCACAATGGCGTCGATATCGTCCGTGTAGAAACCCGTTCCCAACATCAAGTCCCATTCAGGAATAAAGACTGAGTAGCTCAGTTTCGGTAGTGCTTCACTCTGACCGAGTTTCGGGAAGTAATAAGTCGTGAACTCACCAGTTTTGGCATTTTTTAGCAAATCCTGAATCAGGTAATTGCCTTTCTTGTCCTGCAAGTTATAGAAGTTTTCCCCGATGCCTTTGGTGTTTTTACCCACCACGACGCGAACGCCTTTTGAATCATAACCAAAGATGTAGCCGGATTGACCGAACTCCAACTGTTTCAAGATAGGCAATGCTTCTTCCAGTGGGGCATTTTGTGCGAGTAGCGGCTCGACAGCGGAACGCGCCATTTGTACGTAACTTTTGAGTTCGGCTTTTTTCATCTCCATCATTCGACTTCGAGTTTGCTCAATCTCGTGCTCGTTGTAGGCCGTGGTTTGTACGTAGGTGAACCACATCATGCCTATTGCCATAGTTAGAATTGGAATTATTGAAAGGATATATAGTCGTTTTCTGATCGTCAGATTCATAGAGACGTCCTTCTCTCGGCGCAGCGTTACAAGTGACAAGCTGAATAAGCTTGCCTGATAAAAGTGTTAATACTTATTGTTGTAATGCTTAGAGATTAACCGAGTTAATCAATCAGAAGTACTGGAAATTTGTAAATCTAGACGAAGGTCGTAGCATTTTTAAGCGGGATCACAATTAACGTGAACACGACCCACTATTGCAACGAGAAGTCCCTGTTAACCAATATGAGACGCGATACCTATTCTTTGCGAATTTGAGGTAAAGCCAGTCAGCAACAGGTTTAACGAGGCGCCAACGCAGTGGAGCGTAGAGCCAACCGCGACCAACTAATTGCCACGCACGATGAGTCACGTCCAACCCAAGCAGAAGTTCCCCCTTTTCGTTGAGGGCGTGCAAAATGGTGTTGGCTTGTTCAGGATCGATCTGCGGATAATCTGCGAATGTATCACTATAGATATCGACGGTTTTGATGTGCTGCTTGGAATCGCGTTGTTTTAGCGCCTTCATCTCTTTGGCACAAAGCGGGCAGGTTCCGTCATAAAATATGGTGAGTTTTGTCATTGCGGTTTTCTTATTTGAGATTTTCTAATCGCTTTTACGTGGCGAATTTTCTTTTGGTTCATTGTTTTGCAAGTAATGCAGCCAATTGTCGCGAATGTTGCCGTAATTGAATTGGCAGAACTCTTTGCGATCACGCAGGTAGTCTTTTTCTACTTCATCGAGTAAGGCTTTGTATTGCTCAGGATCACTACCGTACACCAGACATAACGTTGAAAAGTAACGCTGCAAATCAAAGCTGTGTTCGTCAATGTACTCGCCAAAATCGTAGTAGTCCGGTCTGTCGTCGGATTCGAATGCGAACATGTCGGCGGCGCTAATGGCCATATCTGCGCCATCTTCTAGGAAGTCAATCATTAAAATAGTGGCAAAATTATCGACCGCATCTTCTTCTTTTCCGAGAACAGGGATGCTTTTATCTTCGATGTAAGCATGCCCAGCTTCATGAAGTAAAGTGTGCAATAACGTATCTAGCGCCCCTGTTTTTGGGGATTTTCCGAAGCGTTCTTCATACTGATTATTGGAGAAGTAATTGAGCGACTCCAAATAAAAAGTGTAAGGAACGTATATTGTGTGTGTCTCAGGATCATACATTGGACCATCTTCTCCGCCGTAAACCAGCGTGAGAGCTTTATCAAATGGAAAGTGGGCCTGAGATAGCTCAACAAAGATGGTGTTTACATCGCTGCTTTGAATCGATTGTTGGGCGATTTTTTCATGAGTTGTCTCTACGGGAGAATATTGAATACGAATGCTTTCAGCTGCTGTAGCTGATGAGACGACGCTGAGTAATAGCGCAGGGCAAAGCGAATGAATGTTCATGTGGGACTCTTGTTATTGAATAACTTGTATAAAAAATTATACATGTTTTTGCCTGATGCATAGTTGGGGTTGTACTCATCAGCCAAAGTCGGGGCATCGGTCTCGAAAAGCAATCATGATAACATCGCATATTTCGGCGGCTTGGTTCTCTAGGGCGTTTATCAAGACCTCTTGGATAAGAACGGCGGTGAAGTTATTGGCTATGCATCGTTTTCTAAGAAGCTTACTGAGTAACTGTGCTTCGATCTTTATCTGTGAAAATGATAATAGGCAGTTAATCATTGCAAGGTTTAACCATGGGGTTGGTGAATGTCACTGAATTGAAGAAAATTATCAGCGATATGTTATAATCCTGCTCCGTTGTAACGAAAACGTTTGTTGCAGCCTGAGAGTTTCCTTGGATTCGGCTCGTTTATACACCATGAGCCAGAGTTGAAAAGCTACGACAGGAACAGGCAAACCCAATTGTTTTGAACGCGCTCTCGGCGTTTAGCGGTTACAACGGGAAGGAACTTTGTTTGATAGTAATTGACACATTCTGTTTAAGTAAGGGAGCCCGAAGTGGTTCAGAAAGTGTCACCCAGAATTTACTCACAACACGACACCCCAAGCGATAACGCACAGGTATTGCGAGGGGCCATTTGAAGGAGCTGTATCAGCTCCTTTCACATTTAAGGGCTTGCTAACAGCGTAAAAACTGACACATCGCTTAAGGAGCGCCCCTTAAACTAGCCTAAGGCGCATCTACACCAACTTTTTGAGTATTTTCGAAACAATAAAGCGAGAAAATTTGCTATTGAACGAAGGTTAAACTAACACTCATTCATTACGGAGAATGAAGAGAACAATAATAAGAGGCGATATGAATCATTTAATATCTGTAGGTGCACTGGAGTCCTTCTTGGTCGCAATTAGTGTGCTTTTCCTGGGGCATTTTATTAATGCTAAGCTACCGATTTTAAAGAAATTCAACATACCTGAGCCGATTGTAGGTGGTCTTATTGTAGCCTGCATGATTACTGCTCTTCATTTCAACGGCATCGATTTAGAGTTCGACTTGCCATTACAAAATACGTTTATGTTAATGTTTTTTGCGACAGTTGGTTTGGCCGCAAATTACACTCAGTTGATGAAAGGAGGTGCGAAGGTTTTTATCTTCTTAGCTGTCGCATCGTTTTACATCATCATACAAAACGGCGTTGGCGTTTCACTTGCGGCGGCGCTCGGTTTAGATCCTTTGATGGGGTTAATTGCTGGCTCGATTACTCTGTCTGGTGGTCATGGTACAGGTGCTGCGTGGTCACAAACCTTTCAAGACGTGTATGGATTGGATAACGTCTTAGAAATTGCAATGGCATCAGCGACTTTTGGTTTGATCATCGGCGGTATCATTGGTAGCCCTGTAGCGCAGCGCCTAGTCGAAAAGAACAGCATAGAGTCTGAGTATGGTCGTGGTGGTCGAGATGCCAAAACTCACGAGAAATTCCCGGAGTTGGTGACTTACAATGAATACGAAGAAGATAAAGTAACGGCGAAAAAAGTGGTGGAGAAACTCTTCTTCCTACTGATCTGTGTTACTGGGGCCAAGTATGTCGAGCAATGGGTAAGCACGTATGAAATCTCATGGCTGATGATTCCAGACTTCGTATATGCGCTATTCATTGGTGTGATCATTACGAATTTCTTGGAAGTGACCAAGATTCGTAAGTTAGATGCCGAAACGGTAGATATGTTAGGTACGGTATCGCTATCTCTGTTCTTAGCGATGGCTCTGATGAGCTTGAAGTTATGGAATATCTTCGATCTAGCGATTCCATTCTTGGTTATTTTAGCTGTGCAGTCTGTCGTCTTAGCAATCTTTACGTACTATGTTACGTTCAAAGTGATGGGAAGCAACTACGATGCTGCTGTTATTGCAGGGGGGCACTGCGGTTTTGGCTTGGGGGCAACCCCAACAGCCGTAATGAACATGGGTTCGATCGTTAACCGATTTGGCCCGTCGCCACAAGCATTTATGGTGGTGCCAATTGTGGGCGCTTTCTTTATCGACATCGTCAACTTAATTATCTTGCAAGGCTACATTTCATTCCTTGGTTAAAGTTAAGTGGATGAGCTCCTAGAGGCGAAATAAAACGGTCACAACACTGGTTGTGACCGTTTTTTTATGACTTGGTTTGGTCGTTTATTGAACGAAGCATTATTGGATAGTTCGGCTGAACTTGAGGCTAGCTGTCCAACCAAGAATACCAATGAAGGCGTAAATGCCAACGTTTAACCAACCCGCTTGAGGAATGGCATTGAATGGGTTTGGTGTAATAATGGCGTGCAGCGGAAGGTAAAGCACTTCGGAGAAAAACTGATCTAGCCCGTAGAAACCAAAAAGTGCGATAGGCATCCAACGCAGCGCATAAATGGCGATAAACAAAATGACCAGTGGTGAGTTCACTTTTTGTGAAATAGCCATCGCAGTTAATGCCAGCGGTAACAGCAGAATACCGGTGAACAACATTCTGATTAAAAACTCTCCCCAATGCAGCAGCACGTAACCTAACGAGGCTTGGCGGTACAATAAAGCCAATTGGTGATCAGTAGAGATGTTCAGCAACCACAACATTAAATTTGCAGCGAGTACGAGCACCGAGCAGACAAGCGGAATCACCAATAAGCCAAATCCTAGCTTCACTAAATGGGTTTTTATGTCACTGACAGGCATACTGCGCCAAAACATAATGCTGCCTTCCGCCCGTTCTTTGCGTAGCGTTCTTGGGAAGTACTGAACGGCTAACAAGATAGACAGCAGCCCTGCTCCTCCGGAAATCAACATATTGACGTCATCACCAAGCTCTTTGTGAATGTCACTGACATCGCCACCAAAGCTCATTTGGAAAAACATATTGTGTTGTAGAGTATCGTTACTCATTAAACTCACAAAGAGAATAACTCCACACGCCAACACAAACAGTGGAATACGTAAAACAAGAGGGTTTTCTAACCACTCTTTTTGCAACATCGCGACAACTGAACGCATTACGCTGCCTCCTTCTGCAATGCTAAAAATAGATCCGCTAACTTCACCCCATGGATGGAACCCATTGTTTCTGCTTGTTGGGCATACTGGGCTTTGAGTAACCATTTCGTTGAACCGAGGCCTTTTTGTGACGAGAGTGGGTTCATCGCTTCAATTTGTGTGCGGTGCTCGTCGTTGGCTTCAAGAATGAAATAGTCTTCACTGATACTGTCCATCGAGGTTTGCAGAACGGGGCGACCATGCTTAAGAATCAGAACATCTGTCAGCAAGTGCTCAATCTCTGATACTTCATGACTGGCGATGATCAACACGCGCTCGCCGTCGTGAAACCATTCCAATAAGTGACGATAAAACGTCTCGCGATACACGAGATCTAACCCGAGTGTCGGTTCATCCAATATGAGGATTTGGGTGTTGGTCGCGATCACAATCGCGAGGTGTAATTGCACCTTCATCCCTTTGGATAAAGATTTGATGCGCGCACGAGGTTTGATGTCCGTTTGACGAAGTAGCGTATCTGCTTGGGCGCGATTGAACCCTGGATGCACGCCCTCGGTATAGTTAAGCAGTTGAGCAACGGTCATCCAATCTGGCAGAACGTTGACATCCGAGATGTAGGATAAGCTCTGCATTATCTTGTCGCGTTGCATAATAGGTTCAAATCCGTTGATACGAATAGTGCCCTGATATTCATGTGCACCGAGTAGGGCATTAATAAGCGTTGATTTACCTGCGCCATTATGGCCGAGTAAGCCAAGTACTTGTCCTGCATGTAGGTCGAAACTCACTTCATGCAGTGCTTCTCCTTGTTGCTGATATTGCTTGGAGACGTTGTTTACACTGACTAATGCGCTCATTGGTCACCTTTCAAGTGTGGTTTTAGTTGTTGAATGAATTCGTCGAGTGACATATCCAGACGCTGTATTGTGTCGGCTATCTGCGGAATTTGTTGCTGAAGAAAACGTGCCTTCTCGTCTGCGAGTAATTTGAGCTTTGCTCCTGAAGCGACAAACATACCTTGACCGCGTTTTTTCTCCACTAGCCCGTCATCAACAAGCAATTGATAGCCTTTCATAACGGTGAGGTGGTTAATTTTCATATCTGCAGAGATGCTACGGACGGAGGGCAGAGCATCGCCTTCTTGCCAGACACCTTGCAGTATTTGCTGCGTGATCTGGTCTGCCAACTGTCGAAATATCGGTTGGCGATCATGCCAATTAGTCATGAGTGAATCTCTTGGTTGAGATGGTGTTATATATATGTATAACACCTAGTGCATTAGAGAGAAAGTAATAATTTAAAACCTAGTGTATCCGCCTGTCTCATTCGCTCTAAATATCCACCTATGTGGTCGTTGTTTTGAGGTTTTGTTTTATATGGAAATTAATTGCTTCTCATAAGTTGAGAAGTGTTGTTTTTCTCTTCCCATTAATACACTTATCACCTGTTCTAAATGAATATTCTCACTGAATGATAATTAGCATAATTTTAGGTCTGCCTATTTCTTACTTGATGAGAATTGATGGTCAAAGAGGCCTAGAAAACAAAAGTTTCGAGAGGCAATCTGACTGGCTTAGGCACCTATCTCACGTTGAGCGCGTGCTCAATGAATGAGAAAGAGTAGAGTAAAGAGGTCTCATGAATCAGGTAATATCTATCGGCCCACAGGAGTCGTTCCTCGTCGCAATTTGCGTGTTGTTTTTAGGGCAGTTCATCAATACCAAGTTACCAACCTTAAAAAAATTTAATATTCCAGAGCCAATTGTTGGTGGTCTAGTGGTCGCTTGCGTCATCACGACGATGCACTTAAACGGTGTGGATGTTTCCTTTGATTTACCACTGCAAAACGTCTTTATGCTGATGTTTTTTGCAACCGTTGGCTTAGCGGCAAATTACACCCAACTGATTAAAGGCGGTGCGAAGGTTTTCATCTTCCTAGTTGTGGCATCGATCTACATTCTTATCCAAAATGCGGTCGGCGTGTCCTTAGCAACAGCGCTGGGGTTAGATCCACTCATGGGGTTGATCGCCGGATCCATTACGCTTTCTGGCGGGCATGGAACTGGAGCTGCGTGGTCGCAAACTTTTCAAGAAATGTATGGTCTGCATAATGTTCTAGAGGTGGCAATGGCTTCTGCTACATTTGGCTTGGTGATGGGCGGGATTATTGGCAGCCCTGTTGCACAAAAACTACTAAACAAACACAACTTGGAATCGGAATACGGACGCACCAATCAAAGTCATCAGAGTTTCCCTGAACTGGTGACGTACAACGAACATGAGGAAGATCGTGTCACAGCGAAAAGAGTCGTTGAAAGCTTGTCCATCATTTTACTTTGCGTGACAGGCGCGAAGTATCTGGAGAGTTGGGTAAGCAGTTTTGACATCAAGTGGCTAATGATTCCCGATTTTGTGTATGCGCTGTTTATTGGTGTTGTTATCACTAACATCATGGAAGTGACGAAGGCGCGCAAGGTTGATTTAGAAACCGTTGATATTCTTGGCACGGTTGCACTATCTCTATTTCTTGCCATGGCCTTGATGAGTTTGAAATTGTGGAATATTTTCGATCTTGCGATCCCATTCCTTATTATTCTTGCTATTCAGTCGGCAGTGTTGGCGATGTTCACTTACTACGTAACATTCCGCATGATGGGAGGCAACTACGATGCGGCGGTGATCGCTAGCGGACACTGCGGTTTTGGGTTAGGTGCTACACCGACTGCGGTCATGAATATGGGCTCCATCGTGAGTCGATATGGTCCATCACCACAAGCATTTATGGTGGTTCCAATTGTCGGTGCATTCTTCATCGACATTGTGAATTTAGTGATTTTGCAAGGATGCATCGCTTTTATTAAATAACATTCGCTTTTTTACCGAAATAACAAAGCCAGCACCTATACGCTGGCTTTGCCATTTGTAACACGAAATCTTGTTTGCCTGACTTCAAGCCGTGAAATCAATGCGTTACTATGACGACATAGTGTTCATTTTGCAGCAGCATGAGGTACCCACATGTCTGAAAAAATATCGACGTCGGCATTAGCGAAAATGCGCAAGGTAGAAGCTAAGCTGCTGTTTGCCGATCTCAAACGTGCAGGCTACATCGTTCGCCAAGATGAAAAGTGGATTTTGACCGAAGAAGGGGCAAAGTTTGGCGGTGAGTATGTGGATCACCCTAAATTTGGCCAGTTCATCGTCTGGCCGACCAACTTACATATTGAGCTGACTCCCAGCTCAGGGAAAACATTGAGCGCGACACAACTGGGTGAAAAGCTGAAATTGAATGCGAAGCGCATGAATCAGCTTTTGAGTGAACTGGGTTGGTTGACCAAATCCGAAGAGGGATGGAGTGTCACAGAAGCTGGTGTGCGCGCTGGTGGGCAGCAAAGAACCGATAAAGAAACACAAAATACCTTTGTCGTATGGCACGATGTGGTGCTGCGTAACAAGCGTCTTAAGCAGTCTGTCATTGAGTTTTTAGGGCAAGACGCGGAGTCACATTCTACGGATAAATCGTACTCAAGCTTTCGCCAAAAATTTGAAGCCAAGCACCGAACATTAGATGGGCATTACGTGCGCTCTAAGGGGGAGTTGCTCATTGACAACTGGCTGTACTTGGCTG
>NZ_JADDYH010000038.1:392543-393441 GCF_015163595.1 Vibrio sp. OPT41
GTGTAGTGCACGCTTATGAGCGTCAGCTGCCGATTGACCAAGATGTCACTAGCGATTTTTACTTACCAGGCGGCAAAGTCTATTTGCAATTTTGGGGAAGTGACGATGGGGAGATGGCTCAGGCCGACCGTGAGACCATTCGTACTGTTTATGAGCAGCATCATTTCAATCTTATCGAAGTCGAACCGAGTGAACTAGACAAGTTGGATGAAGTGCTTCCTAAGCGTCTTCGTCAGTTTGGTATTAAAGCTTATTGACGACTTAAGCCCGCTGTTCAGATAAGAAAAAACCCGTGTTCAACACGGGTTTTGTATTTTTAGTGTGTTTCTAGGCTGCCATCCTATGGGTTAAAAGCCTTTGATGTTTTCTGCTTCTAGCTCAGAGAAGTACTTCACTGTCTTCACTTTCAGTTCTTGTTGAGCTGGTTCGTCGCATACGATCACCGCTTTAGGGTGAAGTTGAAGAGCAGAAACTGTCCATAGGTGGTTTACACAACCTTCCACGGCTGCTTCAAGTGCCTGAGCTTTGTTATGGCCAGTGACCAAGATCATCACTTCTTCTGAGTCTAGAAGCGTACCAACACCGATAGTCAGCGCGTATTTAGGCACTTGGTTGATATCGCCGTCAAAGAAGCGAGAGTTCGCAATGCGAGTGTCTTCAGTGAGGGTCTTGATGCGAGTACGAGAAGAAAGAGATGACGCTGGCTCGTTGAACGCGATGTGACCGTCGTTACCCACGCCGCCCATGAACAGGTTGATCTTGCCGTAAGACTTAATTTTGTCTTCGTAACGCTTACATTCTGCGTCGTGATCGTCTGTGTTACCGTTCAGTAGGTTGATATTTTCTTCTTGAATATCAATGTGATTAAAGAAGTTGTTGTACATGAACGAGCGGTAAG
>NZ_JADDYH010000038.1:393491-461304 GCF_015163595.1 Vibrio sp. OPT41
ATTCTGGGTGATCCGCAGGGATGCCAATGTACTCATCCATGTTAAAAGTCACGACGTTTTTGAAGCTGACTTCGCCGGCTTGGTAAAGCTCGATTAGGGCTTTGTAGGTTGCTAGAGGAGTGCCACCAGTTGGTAGACCCAGAACGAATGGACGCTCAGCAGTAGGTTTAAAGTCGTTGATACGCTTAGCGATATGCGCAGCTGCCCACTTACCTACTTGTGCTGCTCGAGTTAACGGGATAAGTCTCATTTTGTGCCCCTAGTTATTGGAATTGACGATGTACTGAAACATTAATTCGCATTATAAAATAAGTAATGGCGAACTGCTATTGTTTTAGGTCAAAATTTTGCTTTTTCTTTAACCAATGTTGGTTTTGTCGACGATTTTTATATCTAAATGCTTTTATAAGACGATTTTTTACAAAGAAATTGCATTATGAAACTGACGAATCAATAGATAAAATTTATGATCTAAATTAAGTTCTGCCTTCGCACTTAACCTTGTTTTTTAACAACCTACAGAGTGCGAAATCGCACACGAACTTCAAATATTATGGGTTAGATATGGCATGGCGCTCATTCTTTAACCATAATTGAAATGTGTAAACCAGTGAGGAATTCGGTATGAAAAATGAGTTAGATCCGAGCAAAGTACTACAGGCTTACGAATGTGTGATGAACAACGGTACGCCAACCGAATTTGGTAAAATGTATGAAGGTGTAGAAGCGTTTTCTGACTACGATGGGTACAACGTTTTCTTGAGAGGGAATGGTGTTGAGCTAAAAATTGGCTTCCACAACACCTATCACTTGGAATATGACCAAGAGCATTTGAAAGAGAGCTTTCTGAAAAAGATTGCGACGCTCGCCAAGTAAACGGTCATCACCCAAATATTAAAAAAGCCCTTGGGAGAATGCCCCCTTGGGCTTTAGGAGAAGAAATGAGCTTGTCTTGCTCGCTCAGTAAAGTCAAACGAGCTTTCGCCTACTGCTAGAAAAAGGCGAGAACTAGGTTATTGGTTATTAATCGTCTTCAACCAAACTCTCTTCAATGTATTCTTCTGTGGCGTCAGGCTTGTTACGACCATTTAGCGTATGGAAGCGCTTGCGACCACGAGCAAGTTGGGTGTACTTTAGCCACGTACGCTCAAGTTTTGTTTTTGCTTTGCCCGGGTTTTCTAACACCTTGATGAAGTGTTTCTCTTCGCTGTTTTCAGGTGTTAATTCGCCTGACTCTAAGCCAAGCATTGTATCCCCATAAATTGTTAGGATTTCCTCTTCTGAAAGAGTAAAATCGCCAGACTTTGCAAAGCCGCGTGGGAATTTTACGTTATCGTAAAAACGTTTTTTGCCATGACGGAATTCAGTGTCAGACATGTCAACAGCCTCTGTAACCGTTATTGATGAATGTAGTGAACTTACGGCGAAAATTAGGCTTAAATCTAACAAAAGAAAAACAAAACTTTTTTGTCGTCATGATTTTAATTAGTTGTTAATCTGGTTTTATATTAACCAGGAGATGGTTTATGGATGTAAAAGTCTTTCGAACATTTTTAGAGCTGGCAAGAGTTCGTCACTTCGGACGTGCTGCTGAGAACCTTTATATTACCCAAGCCGCTGTGAGCGCACGTATCAAACAATTGGAAAGTTACTTCGATACGCAATTGTTTATTCGTGATCGAAATAACATAAAGTTGACCTCTGCAGGTGAGCGCTTAATCAGCTATGCCGAGGTAATGGTCACTACATTGCAACAAGCGAAGCTAGAATTATCGCTTGAAGATGGCAAAGCGCTGCAACTAACGTTAGGTGGCACGCCAAACATTTGGGACGCTTATTTACAGAATTGTTTAAGTGTCGTCACAGATTCGTTTGGTGGTTATGGCTTCATGGCAGAAGTGATGGGACGTGAGATGCTCAGTCGTAGCTTGCTAGAGCGCACGTTAGATATGGCATTTGCGTTCGATCAGATCAAAGCTGATGAGCTTAACTGTAAAAAAGTGGCGGATGTTGTTCTCGTTCTGGTATCAACTGAGAAAGATTCTTTAGACACCGTTTTCGAAAACAAATATGTGTACGTTGACTGGGGGACGCGTTTCTCCTCAGAGCATTCTGAGCGTCACCCTAAGATTCCAGCTCCATATTTACGCACTTCAACAGCGCGTATCGCATTGGACTTTATTTTAGAGAAGGGTGGAGCCGCGTACTTACCAATCTCTCTCGTGGAGCCATTTATCGCTAATGGGCAGCTTCACAAGGTGTCTGGAGTAGAAGATTGGTGTCGCCCTATCTATTTGAGCTATCGTAAAGCTAGCTCGTCTGTAGACGCGATTAAGCAAGTGGAAGAAATTGTCAAAGAGATCGATCCACTGACCGCTTACAGTTTTCAGCAAATTGGTTCTGGCACTTCCGACGAATAGCGTTGAATGCAAAGCCAGAAAAACGAAAAAGCCGCCTTGAGAAATTAAGGCGGCTTTGTTTTTATCTCGATGAATCGATAGTTATGGTAAGTCAAACAACAGGGCTGTTGTGCTTTCGTTTGATGTATTGCGCAAAACAACCTTACTTTGGTGTTCAATCTTCGCGCCGTCGCCAGCCGTCAAAGTGGTATTGTCGACACTAAGGCTGCCTGTCACTTGATGGATGAATAGATTTCGGCCCGACTCAATCTCAAAGTTTAGTTCGCTACTTGGCTCAAGAATTAACTGATGCAAAGTCGCATCTTGCTTAATAAGTAGCGTGCCGTTTTCTCCAGTTGGAGTAGCGATAGTCGTTAACCCAGGATTGCGACCAAAATCTTTTTGCTGATAACCTGGTTTGGTTCCAAATGTGTTCGGTTGAATCCAAATCTGTAGAAACCGCAGCGTATCTTGGTTCGACGCATTGTACTCACTGTGGTAAATCCCTTTCCCTGCCGACATGAGTTGGAATTCACCTGCAGGTAGTGTTTTGACGTTACCTTCACTGTCTTTGTGTGCGATAACACCTTCCAACACATAGCTGATGATCTCCATATCACGGTGGCCATGTGTATCAAAACCCGCGCCAGGCTTGACTACATCGTCATTAATGACTCTCAGCTCAGAAAAGCCCATATGTTGAGGATCGTAGTAGCTACCAAAAGAAAACGTATGTTTGCTATCAAGCCAGCCAAAGTTTGCTCGACCTCGGTCTGCTGCATGTCTTACCGTAATCATAAGGCCTCCTTAAGAGAGCTTTTTGTTTAAAAAGTTATCTAACGCTGCTTTACCTGCGCCAGAGAACGCCAGAGAAACGCTCGCTGCCAGTAATGCCAAGCCAAACTCGTAACCGTTGTTTGCCATGAACAGGCCATTCTCAAAGTGGACAGAGAATATCGCTACCACCATCGTGAACGCCAAAGCAACCGCTGCTGGTCGAGTTAGCAGACCAAGTAAAATGAACAAGCCGCCAAAGAACTCTGCGCTGCCCGCAAGTAACGCCATGAGTACGCCAGGACCTAAACCGATAGATGCCATCCACTGACCTGTGCCTTCTAGGCCGTAGCCACCAAACCAGCCAAACAGTTTTTGTGCGCCGTGCGCCATAAAGATAATGCCGATTGGAACGCGAAGTGATAGTGCGCTGTAACCTGCGTTTGACGTGGTAATTTTCTGTAATAGTGCTTTCATGATTCTGTCCTCTGACTCTTTTCAATGAGTGGGAAGCGTGTGCTCCCGTGCTGTTGAGAACAGTTTAGGTAGAGGCGAACATAAAAATAACGGGAGGATTTTGATAAACTCGTTCTAAAAAATCGAATGAGAGGTTTTTGTTATTTTAAATCAATATCTTGAAATGTTTTTTGGGTTTTAATTTGCCGATTATTGTCTGTTTTAAATCAAGGTCTGTCATTATTTTCGATAAACATTTTTTCTGTTAAACAAAAAAAGAGCACATGTACTGTGCTCTATTGCTTTCGCTTTTAACAAGGGAGAAAGGTGCGTTAAAGAAAACCGTCAGAGGTTCATTAAGCTCTCTAATGACTCCTCTACATTGTTGTAGTGATAAGTTCGAATATTACGTCCATCCGTCGCATTAATCTGAATTTCTGAGATCTCGTTATCTGAGTCTCGTTCGATGATTCCAATAGAATGATCTACGGATTTACTGGTAATAACCTTTTGGTTTCTTAATACAATTACGCAAGTATGTAAGTCCATGCCAATTCCCTTTAGCCGACGTTGTTGTGATGTTCTGGATCTAACTTTAGTGTACAAAAGCGCTAATGCCAATAAATCTCAATATTGAGTTCCGAAAATGGCTAATTATGGGCGCTTAAGCAAGCTACAATAACACTATATTGAACGATGCCTATGAACAATAAATGACAAAAGGCATGAGCAAGGAAAGCACTATGTTTATTCACCCCCATACCTCACTGACCTTTGAGCAGTGTCACAAGGCGCGAGTCGCGCGAGACAGTCGTTTTGATGGGCGATTTTATGTGGCGGTAAAAACAACGGGAATCTTTTGTCGTCCGATTTGCCCGGCAAATTTGCCTAAAGAAGAAAATGTTGAGTATTTCGCTGATAAGACGCAAGCCCTTCAAGCAGGGTACCGTCCGTGTTTACGCTGTCGACCTGATAGCGCTCCTGGATCTTGGGCATGGAAAGGTGTCGAGACGACCTTTCAACGAGCGATTTCGTTAATTGATAGAGGGGAGTTGCATCACCATTCGGTGTCTGAGTTGGCTGAGCGTGTTGGGATTTCTGACCGTTACTTACGTATGTTATTTGAGCAGTATCTAGGTATGTCACCCAAGCAGTATGCGCAATATCAGCAACTAATGTTTGCCAAACAGTTGCTTCACTTCAGCTCTATGTCGGTCACCGACGTGGGGTTTGCGTCCGGTTTTAACAGTACGCGCCGCTTCAACGATGCTTTTCAAAAGTTTCTCAAACTAACGCCTTCTCAAGTACGCCGTAAAGAGTTTGATGGTGCGGGTTGCAATCGAATTGCCTTACCTTATCGAGGTGAGTTGAATTGGTCGCACATGTTGGACTTCTATCGTTTGCGAGCGGTTGAGGGGGTTGAGCTGGTGAGGGATGAGAGTTATCAGCGCAACGTTTTTTTGGATAACAGCAAAGCCTGGTTTAAAGCGACAAAAGGTGAAGGATACTTAGAACTGGCGTTTGAAATTGAAGACGTAACGAAGCTGCAAAACTTGGTGTCTGACATTCGTCGTATGTTCGATCTTGACACTGATATTTGTACTGTTGAGCAGCATTTGGAGTATGTCGCGCCTGGGCTCGTGTCGAGTAAAGGTATTCGTATTCCTGGTGTATGGAATGCATGGGAAGCAGGGGTTAGAGCGATTTTAGGCCAGCAGGTGTCGGTTAAAGCGGCGATTGGTCAACTTAACTTATTGGTGGCCACACTTAGTGGAGAGTCAGAAAAACGTTTTTTCCCGACTCCCAGTGATATTGCAAACGCCGACGTGAGCTTTTTGCGCATGCCGCAAAGCCGTAAAGAGACGCTAGTGCGCTTCGCCCAGTTTATGCAGGACAACTCAGAAGCTGACCCCCAGCAGTGGCTAACTTTGAAAGGCATTGGACCTTGGACCGTCAGTTATGCTCAACTGCGAGGGCAATCTCAACCCGATTGCTTTTTAGATAAAGACTTAGTGGTGAAAAAGGCGATGCAGCGTTACCCATCACTGAATACGCACACTGCGGCCCCTTGGGGAAGCTACGCGACGTTTCACTTATGGAATCAATCATGAAAACATTTTATACCGAAATGCCGAGTCCACTAGGAACGGTGACTATCCAATCGAACGCTGAGGGCTTACTTGGCATTTGGTTTGAAACATGCACCACTAAGCCGAGTGAGCTGGGAGTGCGAGACGAGCAGCATCCGGTCTTGCGCCAAGCTGTCACCCAACTGGATGAATACTTTGCTGGTCTGCGCAACGAATTCGATTTGCCCCTTGCAGCGACAGGCACTGATTTTCAAAATCAAGTTTGGCAGGCACTAACGACCATTCCATATGGGGAAACGTGGAGCTATCAAGATCTCGCGAATGCGATAGGTAACCCTAAAGCTGTGCGTGCTGTTGGGTTAGCAAACGGGAAGAATCCGATTTCTATCGTGGTGCCTTGTCATCGCGTTATTGGCAAAAGCGGAAAACTGACTGGGTATGCAGGTGGAGTGGAGCGCAAGCAACGTTTGCTCGCGTTGGAGCAAGGTACACCGCTTTAAGTGAGGCGATTCTCGTATTGGGATTAAGCGTGCTACACAGGGGTAACGATAGTGTAGAGTTTCATAATCGTTATACGAATAGAAGAAGGACAATAAGGACATGCCTTTCAAAACGGATTTTGATGCCTTCATGAGTGAGTGTTGGCAGCATCACGAGGAAAATCCCGAACAAGTTTATGCTCAGCTAGAAACGGCTCTGAGCGAGGTGGAAGACGTTACCCAAATCGAGCGAATATTCGCATTGATGCTGCATACCGCTATTGGGCATCTCCAGTGCCCAGAACAGTTTCTTACTTGTTTAGAGCACTTTGATGAACGCAAGGTTGCCGAGAGTTTTGCATTTCAACGCAGTATTGCCGTTGCGCGCTATTTCGTAGATGGCACTGACAATATGGAATTATTGGAAGAGCAAGAACAACGCCGAGTTTACGCTTTGATTTCGAATGAACTTTCTGCACTTGTTCAGCTTGAACTGGCGAGTCAATGGTTGGTGAAGGCAGCGTTAGGAACGACGCCGAACGATGCAGAAGGGCCATTAGCGCGCGCTATCGCGATCACTGCGAACAACTTAGCATGTCAGTACGAAGCGCTGGCTGAGCGCACGTGCATGGAAAAATCGAAGATGTTAGAAGCAGCGACACTCGCGCTAGACTATTGGAAAGTGGCAGGGGGTTGGATGCAAGAAGAGCGCGCAGAGTATCGCTTAGCGATGAGCTTGCTTAAAGCGGATAAACCGCAAGAAGCCAAAGTGCATGCTGAGCGCTGTGAGGCTATTTGTCAGCAAAATGGTAGCGACGCGTTTGAGCTGTTCCACGCACATGACTTGTTGATGCAAGTACACTTCCATCTTAGTCAGAAATATAAAGCTAAATTGGATGAAGAGATGCAGCAGCACTGCAAAACGAGCTCGTTGACGTGATCTTAGCGTTGAATGAAAAAAGCCCCGAGTGACTGGCTGGGGGCTTTAGGGTTGTTGACTATGCAGCGATGATTATGCTGCTTGCGCTTTTGCTTGGTATCGTCCTGGTTTATGGTTCATCGCCAAAATCAAGTTCGTTGCGATGGCACCTAGAACAGATAGAGCGATAAGGTGCACATCTACAATGAACAGTGACATCACCACGATGGCACAATCTAACGCCATTTGAACTTTACCCGCTCGAACTCCAAAACGTTCCTGAAGGTACAACGCTAGAATGTTAAAGCCACCCAAACTCATTTTGTGACGGAAAATTACCAACATACCGATTCCAATCAGCCCACCACCCAAAAGTGCCGCATAGAAAGGTTCGATTCGTGAAATCTCAATCACATGATGCAGATGATCGACCGCAAAAGAGACAATCGAAACCGCAATAAAGGTATTGATAGTGAAGCGCCAACCCATGCGCATCACAGATAAAATATAAAAAGGGAGGTTAAGAGCGAAAAATATCTGACCAAAACTGAAGTCACTCACTTTGGTTAGGAAGATCGCCAAGCCAGCCGTACCGCCAGTGAGCAATCCTACTTTGCTAAAAAATATCACTCCAAGTGACACTAACGCACTGCCGAGCGTCAGAGCCAAGAGGTTCTCTCTTAGGCTATGATCTTTGTCCATAAATTAATTTCCTTGGTTTAAAAAACGCGCCGGAGATAACACGTCTCACGGACGCGATAGACAGTCGCCAAAATAGCAACTAACAAATCGGCAAATAAAATGTCGCGAAAAGTGATGGATGTCGAGTTTTTGGACGAGATTATGATGATATTAACCTGTTTAACATAATGTACACAGATAGAAAAACAACAAGGAAAAGTTATGATTAAGAAAGTTGGCAACACCCAAATCAACACATTACATCGACTGAGTTGTCACTGTGGAAAAGTTGAGTTGGAACTGGCGTTACCCAATGGTATTGAGAAACCGAGACGGTGTGACTGTTCTATGTGTCGACGTCGTGGCGCGATTGTCGCATCTGTACCTTTGAACGGTATTCGTATTGTGCAAGGCGAAGACGTCTTGAAGCAGTATCAATTTAATACACACACTGCGAAGCACTTTTTCTGTGGCGAGTGCGGTATTTATACGCACCATCAGCGTCGTTCTGACCCGAGTGAGTATGGCTATAATGTCGGCTGCTTAGAGGGCGTCAACCCATATGAGTTGGGAGCGATTGAAGTGATGGATGGCGTTAACCATCCATCCGACCGCTAGGTTGTGTTGCAAGTTAAGTACCTGATTGTCGGTGCTTTTAAGTAAATAAACCGCTATTCATCCACAAGTGTACCGCAATACTGGCGGCATAACCCAAGGCGATGACGGGAGCCCACTTTAAGTGGCCAAAGAAGGTGTATTGCCCACGCGCGGCTCCCATTAAAGCGACGCCTGCCGCGGATCCGATGGAAAGCAAACTGCCCCCGACACCTGCGGTTAATGTGACCAGTAGCCAGTTGCCCATCGACATGTTTGGTTCCATAGTCAGTACAGCAAACATAACCGGAATGTTATCGACGATTGCAGATAGGACACCAACCATTACGTTTGCCCAGACTGGGTTCCATTGCGTGTACATGACGTTTGAAACCAGTTCGAGGTAGCCAAGTAAACTTAAACCGCCAACACACATCACAACACCATAGAAGAACAACAAGGTGTCCCATTCGGCTCGAGACACACGATGAAACACATCAAACGGAACCACTGAGCCTAAGCGCTTCAATGCCTGATCATCGCCATTGGCAATTGCCATAGCTGCTTTTTTTGCGAGTGAGTGTTTGAGAGTTTGGCGCAAAAAATATCCGAAAAACTGTAAGTACGCCAAGCCCATCATCATGCCCATAACGGGTGGGAAGTGCAGCACAGCATGGAAAGAGACTGCGGTGGCAATCGTCAAAATGAACAACGCGACAATACGCCTTGCCCCGCGTTTTAGCTCAACGTGTTGGTGAATCGTATTCGGTTTTGTGTTTGGAACAAAAAGTGACATCAAAAATGCGGGAACCAAGTAGTTCACCAATGACGGTACAAACAACGGAGTGAACTCAGCAAAGCTGACATGACCGGCCTGCCACACCATCAGGGTTGTAATATCACCAAATGGGCTGAATGCACCGCCAGCATTGGCTGCGATAACAATGTTGATACAAGCAAGATTGACGAACTTAGGATTATCACCAGAGACTTTCATCACTACAGCGCACATCAAAAGGGCCGTAGTTAAGTTATCGGCAATCGGTGAAATGACAAAAGCGAGAAACCCCGTCAGCCAGAACAACTTTTTGAATCCAAAACCTTTACCAACCATCCACGCCTGTAAGGCATCGAAGAGTTTGCGTTCTTCCATTGCGTTGATGTAGGTCATCGCCACGAGCAAAAACAGCAGCAACTCGGCATATTCCAACAAGTTATGTTCTAGTGCGGATTTGGCGATTTCAGGCTGGTTGTGCTGAGCAAAGGTGTAGCCAATCAGAATCCAAATTAACCCTGCAGCGAGCAGCACTGGCTTGGATTTTCTCATTTTCAGATACTCTTCCAACATAACCAGTATGTAAGCGATCGAAAAGATAATCAGAGCCGCGTAACCGACACCAGAATTAACAAGGTTCAGTTCATTGGTTGATGCAGCAAAGGTGGCGCTAGATAACAACAAACAGCAGAAAGCCACAATTGGATAGATTGGCATAGACATTTCTCCTTTGTCTGGTTGGAGAAATATTAGCCACAAATGAATGAGTTAGTTGTGAGAGAGCTCGAATTAACAGTAGGAGTTAGGAAATGATAGTGTGCGCCACTATTTTCTGAGTGACGCAATGCTTGCTGCGCCGAATAAAACCGCAGCGGCATATAAACCGTAAGTTAACCAGTGACTAATCTCTAAAAAAGGAACGAGTCCTTGACCTGCCCACATACAGCCTCCGTTTAATGAGCAATGTTGTAATAGTCGAGCCAATTTAAAGGAAATGAACAATGTTTTTTGTGAGTGAAAGCAAATTCTGAAGGATTAGAAAGTCAAAAATTGGTCAGTGAGAGAGAAATCTCATTTTTAACTGGCTAGCTCTAACCCTTTTGAGTTAAAGCTAGCTATATCTAGAGCTGAATGCATTTAGCGTAGGAGCCATTTTTTCAACGGTGAAGCGTCGATTGCTTTCACAAGCAGTATGGTTGCAACAATCGTTGCAGGATAAATAAACACATCTTTCGCGAGGTGTTGCAGCCCGATAAATCCAGCGACATTCATCATGACAATTATGATAAGCAGATGGCTAACATATATCCCTAACACGCTAGGAGATAGTTTGAAGACCCAAGGCATGCCGCCAAAATGAGGGTGAGCCAAAAGCCACATAAAGACACCTACAGCCCAGATAACGGTACCGAATAGGAAGTCGTGCGAGTTGAAAGCGATGTCATGTTGCATCAGCCAGTAAGCTTCACCAAAATGCAGTGCCATGCCAAGAATAATGCATCGAACCGTATTGTTTCGCGACCACCGCCACTGCGCTTCTCGTGCGAAATAACCCAGAACAACTAGCAACGTGCTGAAAAAAGGCCCATTACGAGTAAAGAAAGGCGCTGGCAGGTCGGTAATGGTCGCGTAACTGCCAGCAAAGACCCCGTATATGTATAGCAATACTGCAGTTGGCAGTATCAGTTGCACCATATTGATATGCACGAGAAAGGCAATTAACGCTACGGCAATGACCAGAGCCGGAATAAACCACAGATGAACGAGTCCGCCTTCGATGAGTGAATTGATCGGGGTTGACATTAAGTACCCCCAATAACCTTGCCTTTCTGCGAGATACCCTGCCTCAGCGACCGTCTGCCATTGGAATGGCATCAGTAAACTGATCATGCTCCAAATGAGCCAAACCTTCATTAACGGTTTGGCGTAGTTCTTAAGAGTATCGATAGGTGAATGACTCAACTTCGGCTGGATTAGATAACCCGAGATGAGAAAGAACAGCGGAACAGCAAAACGAGCCAGTTGGTTGAGCATATAGCCAACCCATGGTATCCCATCCCACTGCCAGTACGTCAGTGCCATCTGGCAATGCAAACCCACAATCGCAAGCATTGCAATGATACGTGCAAACTCTAAGCTGGCTATTTTTTGTTTCTTTGCCATTACATTGTTTACCTAAATAAAAAACTTAGGTGAAAATAGCAGGTTGTTGTTGAAGTAATACGTGAAAAAGTCAACAGACTTGCGCTTACATTGAAGCTGTTTCGAAAATTAAGACTTACTTCAAACTTCTTAATTATTAACCTATTAACGCAATCAATACCTGATTCGTGAGTCGAAAATAGTACTGAATAATGGTTAGACCAGTTAACTCGAGATTGCAAAAAAGAACGATCGTGCTAAAAATAAGATTATGCAAAAAGGAAAAGTGACAAAAGAGTTTATTCTGCAGCGGGCTTTTGAGATCGCCAGCGAAGACGGATTAGAAAGTCTTACGATTGGAGAGTTAGCCAAGCAATGCGGTATGTCGAAAAGTGGTCTGTTTGCCCACTTTAATTCGAAGTTGAATTTACAGCTATCGGTGCTTGATCACGCCAATAAAGTGTTCGCTGATCGGGTTATTGAGCCTGCTCGAGAACTCGGGGATGGCAATATCGAGCGTAAAATTCGAGGGTTGCTCGACTCTTGGATGACTTGGAATCACGCATTCCAAGGAAGTTGTATGTTTCTTGACGCTTGGAATGATACGGCAGATAAAGATTGCCCGCTTCAGGCCGGACTGCGTAAATCCATAGACACTTGGCTGAGCTATTTGGAGATCCAAATAACGAAAGGCAAAGAGAAGCAAGAATTTGCAGCAGACTTAGATACACGCCAAGCAACGTTTGATTTGTACGGTCTCTATTTGAGTGCGCATGTTTTTTACTCAATTAAAGGTGAGCAAGAAAGCTTGCGTCTGTTTTGGCAAGGGATCGACAACTTATTTTCTCGCTGGAAAGGCTAATATCGGTTATTCGCTTCCCAGATTCGTAGACATAAAATCACAAAGAGCGGCTGAGTTCGCTCTTTCTTATCAGCGTAAAAAGCACGACCGTTCTATTTTGTGCAAAGCTGATAGTTAAGGACATGATTATGAGTGAAAAAATTTACTTTAATACATCGCAACGTTTCAGTATTAAGCGCAGTTTGGTGAACATTAGTACTCGGTTACACCATACACTGGCCCCGTCACATGCAAAGAAGACCGCGCGCAAGCTTCTTCTGACACCTGCTCGTACGCAACCTAAAAATATTGAGCCTCAAGGGCTTATCAAAGGTGAAATTAAAGGGCATGCAGGCATCATCAAAACCTATACTTTGGGCTCTGGACCTATTTGGGTGCTAACTCATGGTTGGTCTGGAACGGCAAGTCAGTTTTATCCACTGATGGAACATATTGCGTCGAAAGGGTTTACTGCTTTGGCGTACGATCATCCGGCACATGGTGAGAGTGAGGGGCAGTATGGGCACATTCCGGGGTTTGTCAGAGGATTAGAAGATGTGTTGGATACGGTCGAGGATATTGTTGGCCTAGTTGGGCACAGCATGGGCACCGCTTCTGCTCTTGAGTGTAGGCACAGTAAATTAGAAAACAAGCCTTTGCTGCTTATTGCTCCGGTATTAAATTACGTAGAGAACTTATTCGGTAGCATTGCGCGTTCCGGTTACTCGATGAAGCTTTTTAATGCTGTGGTTTCAGAAGTTGAAGACCAATTTGGTTATCCGTTACAGTCCATTGATCCGATGAAGCGTTTGTCTGAGCGTCCGTCTCACACCATTATTATTCATGATGAGCAAGACAAGTTCACCAAATACAGTGTCTCGGCAAAAGCGGCTGAAGAGATTAAAAACGTTGAGTTAGTGACAACACAAGGTCAGGGGCATGGTCGAGTGATGAAGTGTGAGCAAGTCTTCAGTAGTTTTGACCGTTTGCTCGATAGTGCTTGGTAACCCTTACTTTTACTGATTGACTCGCTCCGTTTTGCGCTAATTCGATTTGAAAGTAACACCTCAGATTTTTTCGTCTCTGGTGTTGCTCTCCTCGTTAAGAGGTTAAATCCAAAAAGGACAGCCGAAGCTGTCCTTTGTTTATTTAGCAGAAAGTCTGCAAGGCTGAAATTAGTTACAGTTAGCTACGCCAACTTCTTTCCAAACGCCCCATTCGCCAGATTGGCTAGGATCGTCACCCTGAGTCCACCATTTCGCTTCCCACGTTTTACCTGCGTGAGTCACTTGGTTACCACCTGTGTACACTGCGCTCGCATCCCATGCGTTGTCACAAGTACCAGGGTTCGGATCGGTTGTGTGCTGTGCAACAACCACTGTCGCGCTTGCCGATGAAGACGCTTTACCGTCGCTCACACTTACAGTGAAGCTTAAGCTTGTGTCTTGCGGGTATTCCGCAGCAGTGAACGTGACTTTGGAGCCTTCAACCGTTGCATTCAGACCTTGAGGTAGAGTCCAGTTGAATGTCAGGGTATCGTTGTCTGCATCGCTAGACGCAGATGCATCTACAACCACAACGTCACCAGCGTTTGCTGTTGCTGGAGCAACAACTTGCGCTATTGGTGCGCTGTTCACTGGGTCAACAACACCTGCTGGTTTCACTGTTACTACAACGAGGTCAGATGCCGTTGCACCTTCGTTATCAGACACCGTCAGCTTGAAAGTTAATTGCTCTTCAACAGTAACTTCTGCTGCATCAAAGCTTGCTTTCGCTGAGTTTGCACCTGTTAGTGCCACTGCTGTGCCAGATACTTGTTCCCAAGCGTAGCTTACGATGGTGCCGTCAGAGTCTTTTGACAGGCTGCCATCTAGAACCACATTTGCAGGACCTGTTACCGATTGATCTGCGCCAGCGGCTGCGGTTGGCTTACGGTTTGGTTGAGGAACCACACCACCAGCCATACCTTCGTGCATCGCGTTTAGAATGTCACCGTTATCCGCGTCAATTTCCCAAGAGAATAGACCAGCAAGACCAAGAGACTTCGCGTAGCTACCTTTTGCTAGCACTGAACGGTGGTCATCAAATGTGATCAACTCACCCGTTGTACGGTTCCATACCCATGGTGCTTCTGCTTGTGCATCGTAGCCGTACTCGAAGCCGTTAATGCCAGTGTTGTTTGCACCTAACATGAATGACTTAATGCCTTTGTAGTCAATTACGCCATCTTCCCAAACACCTTGCGCTGTGCTGCCCTTCAGTTTACCTGTAGCAGTACCTGTCATTGGGTCGTTTGGATCTGTGAGTGTATCTGGAGTTACGCCTTCCCAGCCACGACCGTACATTGCTGTACCAAGTACTAGCTTGTTTGCAGGAACGCCTTGAGCAAGAAGAAGTTGGATGCCGTTATCTGCTGTGTAAGCAGGACCTTTGTACGGTTCGCCGTTCTCATCAACGCCACTACCGTCACACTGACCAGGACGCATGAATGAACCACAGTAAAGCGCAGTCTGGTGACCAGGAACGTTGTTCCAACCGCCGTAGAAGTCGTAAGTCATTGCGAAGATGTAATCCATGTACTGCACCGCATCTGCGTAGTCTACGTCTTCAATCTTGTCGTAACCGACACCGATAGCGGACGTTAGCTCGTAAGTACGGCCTGTCTCAGCTTCTAATTCATCAAGCATTACGCGCAGTTCACGCATCAGTGCGATGTATGCTGGGCCATCGTTTACAGGGTCGCCCTTATCGGCTGCTGCACCGCCGCCGCCAGGGAATTCCCAGTCGATATCAACACCGTCGTAGAATTTCCAAGTTTTCAGGAACTTCTTAACTGATGCGACGAATGTGTCTCGGTTTTTCTTGTCCACGAAATCGAAGAATGGGTCAGACAGTGTCCAACCACCGATCGATGGGATGATTTTTAGATCAGGGTTACGTTGTTTCAATGCCATTAGCATTGCGTAGTTACCCTTGATAGGCGTGCTGTATTCATGACCAGCTTGTGGGAAGCTCTTCTGATAAGCAGCCCAAGGGTCATGGATAACGACTTCATAATCAGGCACACCTGTACAAGCAGTTTGTAGCGCATTGAAACTGTTGCCGCCAACAGACTTCACAGACTCATTTGGGCCACAAATTGGGATAAAACCGTAAAGGATGTGAGTCAAGTTGTCGACCGGCATATTATCGACGGTGTAGTCACGGCCATAGATGCCCCATTCAACAAAATACGTACCCATCACGACGCTTGGATCGGTATTGTAGGTTTTGTTGTTTGGATCAACATTCATCGTTAGTGGCTTCAGGTGAGAACCATCGGTATCTGCAATCGTGATTTCAGCTGGTGCGCTTTTCGCACAACCTGTCGCATCACATGCTTCGATTTCCATTTGGTATAAGCCACCTTGGCCGTATTCAAACGAAGCTGTCGTTTGGCTACCAGTGATAGGGCCGCTTGCTACTTTTACACCATCAAAATAGACGTTGTAAGTGTCACCAGGTGTGCCACTCCACTGGTTAAATTTAACAGTGATCTTCGCTTGCTCATGGTATTTCACCATGTCGTAGTAGCCTGACGTGGTTTCCATCGCGAGTTCAATTTTAGAAAACTGAAGGTTGTTGGAACCGTACATATCGATACTTGGTGCGGTTGGAGCCGCAACTGCAGCACCTGATAGCGCTAAAGCAACTCCAGCTGCACATAGGTTAAATCGAATCATAACTTCTCTCTCAATCCTTGGATTCATGTTCTACCTAGAACATAGGCTGCTCTTGCACCAGATAAGATGATTGGATTTACTCCACGTGCAAAAGCATCACACTCAGCATTTCAGAGAGTTTTTTTTCGTCAAAAAAAATTAAGACGGTTTTCGAGGCACTTGAGAGAACTTAACTAAAACTCGCACTCTGTTACACAGAAAGTGTCAGACTGAGTCAATAATTTATAAAATCTCAGCAGAAACTAAAATTATTGTTTACTCAGTAACGAGTTAGTTAAATGCGATGAAGGCCTTATTTTGTTGTTTATTAAGGTTTTGTTTCATTGATATAGAAAGAGAATTGAAAGGAAAAATAGCCGTGAAGACGTATTAGTCACGGCTGAAGTGTTCACTCAACGCGGCGCGACGTTTAGAGGCTGCGCCGGTTTCTGAGCCCTGAACGGTATGCTCAAATCCTTTACGAATGAATCGCTGATCTGGAATAAGAGGCTCAATACGGCGTATTTGAGGTGAAAGATGAGAGCCCGAGATCTGATACGCGGTCTTTCCTAATCCGGTATTCAACGTGATGACCTTGCCATCGAATTCAAATTCCGTCGTAATAAGTCGATGGTTTCGGTATACCCCATCTTCAGTGAAAACGAGACGTTCTGTTTGGTAGGGTGGCGCGCCAATCTCAATCCATTCGCCGTACACCTTTTCCGGATCAATGTGGTCTTGATAGGAGAGGTGGATTTGATAGCCAAAAAACGTCAACAGACCCATCCCGAAGCAGACAAATGTACTCTTGAGGATTTTGGATTGGTGGCGAGCCAAAAATGAAAGTTTTGGTTCTTGTCGTGCTTTTCGCCTTCGGCGAGTCGAGTCCGTCATAGATCTAATTTTCTCCACTTTTTTAACATGGTGGAAACCTTCCTTTTTAAAAACAAACAATCCCGCCATTGAGACGACGAAACTATGATCTAATGTCCACTTTTACATTCAGATACACATCTTATTGATGGTTTTGTTGTTTGCTCACATTCATTACTTCGCAGTTTTTCTTGCTCGGTTTAGGTCGCCTGATTAATCCTCGCGAAAAGAGGTTCTCGCTCAGTAGCAAAGGATGTGCGTTACTACGTTGAGTTTAATGGCTTTCAAAGCTTGAGTAACGGAAAGAAACAAGGTAAAAAAGAGCGGACTTTTGATAAGGAAACCAATAATGAATATTAAGGAAAATAGCTATTTTGCTGGTAGTGTAAAATCACTAGGCTTTAACCAGAAAGATCAGGATGTTAGCGTTGGTGTGATGCTTCCTGGTGAGTACACGTTTGGTACTCAAGCACCAGAGCGTATGACGGTTGTAAAAGGTGCGCTTGTGGTCAAGCGTGTTGGCGAGAGCGATTGGACGACTTATCAAAGTGGTGAGTTTTTTGAAGTGGAAGGTAATTCTTCATTTGAGCTTCAAGTGAAAGAAGCGACTGCGTATTTATGTGAGTACTTCTAGCGTTCATTTGTTGCTCGTCATAAAACCACCTTCGGGTGGTTTTTTCGTCTATGTGCTTCACTTATAACGCATCTTTTTGGTTATTTGGGTATATACTTAATAAAAATGTACCCATCGACCAGGGAGGAAGTGATGGCAGTACAACGCAAGCATTCTGATCTCCCTCCTCGTTACGAGGACAAAGATCTCACCAATGAGCAAAGACAGCGCTTTACCGAAGTTGCCAATGCCGCTCATAAGAGACGTGAATTTTATCGACGTGCTCTAGGAAAGAGCTTAATGGGCAAAATGAAGGGCCGTGCGTTTAAAGATCACCCCACTCGTCAGCAAGACAAGCCGAACAGAACGTTGCAAGTAGTGTGGTTAATCGTATTCCTCGTTGTGGGGCTTTGGGTGATGCATGTGTTCGCTTAGTCATTAGCAAGCTTCTGGTACCGCTGGTGCATCAGATGTTGACTGTTCTTCCGTATTGCAGTGCTCATAAAAGGCGTACTGGTTTTTACCAGTATGTTTAGCTGCGTACATTGCTTTATCTGCACATCGAGTCAATTCAGACAAATCCTTTGCATCTTGCTTATAGATAGCAGCACCTACACTCATCGTTAACTCGTTAATCATATCGTAGCTTCGGTAACCTGTCGGAAACAGATTCACGATCCGTTTTAGGATGCTGTCGAGGTCATCTTTACTTTTTACATCGTAAAGCATGATTACAAACTCGTCGCCCGCAAATCGAGCGATGGAGTAGTCATGTTTATCGGTTTTTCTGTCTTTGTTGCGAATGTTATTTTTTAATCGAGTGGCGAAGGCTTGAAGTACTTGGTCACCAATATCGTGCCCGTAGGTGTCGTTGATGTGCTTGAAGTTATCGATATCGAGAAAGACCAATGCGGTGATGCTGTCATCAGATGAGTGCTTGATTTCATCGAGCTTTGCGCGCGCCCAAGTCTCAAAGCTCCAGCGATTGGCAAGCCCAGTGAGCTGGTCAAAATATGCTAACTCCTCAATCCCCTCACGATACAGTGTTTGAATGTAATTGAGGACTTTCGTGTAGTAATACGAGAACGTGTGACACACAAACGCGGTCGCTATCAGGGTCAGCATCAATCTCCGCTCTATGATTTCTGTGGCTGTTGGCAGTCGATCTAAAAAAGCGACCCCAAAAAAGATCAGTAAAATGTAGGTGCCACTGAACAACAGACCGACCTTAAACTCATTAATTAATACCAGAGTGGCGACAATAGGATATAGCCATAGCATCTTGCCTGACGGAGCGTCGTTATACAGAAGTAACAATAACCCTTCGAACATTAAGACAGCACTTAGCCATAAGTCGGCGTATTGATGGTGCCGCTGGACTTTTATTACATAACTGATTGCTAAGCATGCCAAGGCACACAAAGCATGGAAAAAGCTTAAACCCCAGTTATTCTCAAGTGATTGAGCAATGAAACCATAAGTTAAACAGGCAGCGGCGATACTGGAGCATAAAAAGACAATTTTCTTTTTTCTTGTTGAACGGATGTCCGCCATTTCTTCTAAGCGCGCCCCAGCCAATGTCGACATTACGTATCCTTGCTTAATTAACGTGTACGCTTATTCTAGGCGGTATTTTCGCGATAAATAGAACAACAAAGTTTCCAAATGTGATATCAGTCATTTTTAGTGCAAAGCCATCAGTGTGATTTGGTGCGAGTGTTCAAAGAGGAATGGTGGCGCATGCAGGTTTTCATGACGGTTCTTCATAGCTCTATATGGTTGGACTGATAACTCAAAGTAATGTATCTAGTTAGACGCATTTATATTGATTATCCTAATTCTGTTCGGTGCTCGTTGATTGAGAGTATTGTTCACCAATCTCTGCTCTACGTATCGTCAAGGCATATGTCGTTTCGAAAATGCATTAGAAATATTTTTCCGAAACAGGGCGAAATATTGTTGTCGTTATGACCAATATGCGACTAGAATCCGCGCTAAATCACAACCTCATATCGAGCTTCGTTCGAGTCACTATTTTTAAACTGCTTCACAAAATTGTGAGGCAGTTTTTAGTTGTAGGAAAGGTTACAAGCATGCCTAAAAGCCAAAACATCAACCAACGAATGTCCATCGTGGCATTAGCTTGGCCAATTCTTGTCGAAATTTTGCTACGGACGGCTTTAGGAACCAGTGACGTGTTCATGCTGAGTGGCTACTCAGACAAAGCCGTATCCGCTGTTGGTGTGATCACGCAGATTACCTTCTTTTTAATCATCGTTTCGACGTTTGTCAGTAGCGGTACGGGGATTTTGATTGCCCAATACAATGGCGCTGGACGCGAGCAAGAGTCAGTGAGCGTTGGTGTTGCGAGTATTGCGTTGTCTGTGCTCGTCGGTGTGCTATTGAGTGTGATTGCCGTGCTTGGTGCGATATATCTACTCCCGTATTACGGCTTGGAAGCGCAAGTTGAGCAGTACGCTCATGAATATCTGCTGATAAGCGGTGCGATGACGTTTAACGTTACGATTGGCGTTGTTTTTACAACTATTCTGCGTAGTCATGGTTATTCACGTTCCCCAATGGTGGTGAATTTGATCTCGGGTGTGTTCAACATCATTGGTAACTATATTGCGCTTTACCAGCCATTCGGTTTACCTGTGTATGGTGTGCAAGGCGTGGCAATAGCAACCGTCGTCAGCCAAGTCATCGGTACGTTAATGTTATGGTTTATTCTCGCTCGCAGTAGCATTGAACTACCAATGTCGACTATGAAACAAGTACCGGCAGAGATTTACAAAAAAATCTTAAAAATCGGCGGTATGAACGCGGGTGAAGTGCTGTCTTACAACGTGGCGCAAATCTGCATTGTGTACTTTGTGGTGCAAATGGGGACGGCATCGTTAGCGGCTTTCACTTATGCGCAAAACATTGCCCGTTTCTCGTTTGCTTTCGCGCTGGCAATTGGTCAGGCTGCGCAAATTCAGACCGGTTACTACATCGGTAAAGGTTGGGTGAGTAGCATTTTAAAACGCGTACAAATCTACTTCTTAGTGGGGTTTGTGGCATCAACGGCGGCAACCACACTGATTTACCTGTTTAGAGAAGAGATTCTGCGCGTATTTACCGATCAACCAGAGATACTCGCATTGGCAGGTTCGTTAGTCATGGGCTCAATTTTGCTCGAGGCCGGACGTGTGTTTAACCTGATTTTTATCGCGGGGCTCAAAGGCGCGGGTGACATCAAGTTCCCAGTGCAAATGGGGATTTTGAGTATGTGGGGACTAGGCGTGCTTTTCTCTTACATCTTTGGCATCCACTTGGGTTATGGCGTTTTAGGGGCTTGGATGGCAATCGCTCTCGATGAATGGGTACGTGGTATCATCATGGCAAGACGTTGGCGCTCTCAGGTGTGGACCAAGTTTAAGGTGAGCTAACGGTTTTCGGTATCGCGCATCACGCTTATTCTGTTGTTAGAAAACAAAAAAAGGCACTGATAGTCAGTGCCTTTTTGTTATTTAAAATCGGGAAGACGTTAGAATTCGCACTCAGCTTGGAACACCATACGCTCTTTGCTGTATGGATGATCCAGCTCTAGCATCTCAGCATGCAGGTGTAAGCGATTCGATTTTTCGCCGTATAAACCATCACCAACCATCGGCATGTTTAACCCCATGTGATGAGCACTGTGTACACGTAGTTGGTGAGTTCGCCCGGTTTTCGGATACATGTATACCTTGCTGCGTCCATCTTTGACTTCAATCAGTTGCCAGTAGGTTTCTGCATGTTTCCCGTGTTCAAAACACACCAGTTGACGTGGGCGGTCGTCTGGGTCACCACGCATTGGCAGTGAAATTTCCCCTTCAGGCTCGTTTAATACGCCTTCGAGCAGTGCCATATAACGTTTTTGTACGCCGCGAGCCATAAACTGTTTTTGCAGACTTTTGTTCGCGCGCTTAGTTAAGGCAAACACCAAAATGCCAGAGGTCGCCATGTCGAGACGATGAATCACAAACGGCCCTTCCACATCAGGGTACATCGCTTGTAGGCGCGTATAAGCAGAGTCCTTGATAGTTTTACCAGGCACTGAAAGTAAGCCCGAGGGCTTGTTGACGACGACCATAGCGTCGTCTTGGTAGATTATCTCTAGTTCTTTGTCTTCTGCCCAATTCTCCGCCAATGGATTAGGTTCGACATCCAGCCCTTGCATCATATGGCCCAAAATCGGCTGACATTTGCTGTTGCACGATGGGTAGAATTTTTTGTGTTGGCGAACTTCAGACTTTGGCGACACACCCCACCAAAATTCTGCCAGCGCCAGCGGTTTGAATCCGTGTTTAAACGCGTATTGAAGCAGTTTTGGCGCAGCACATTCCCCCGCACCTGCTGGTGGAACTGGGTTTGTGGTGTCCGCAAAAATGTCCACCAAGTCGCGTGTTTTGCCATGGTTGTTTAGAAAGCGGTATTGTTTATGCAATTTGTGCTGCAAAGCGTTGGAGAGCGTTTTGCGCTGCTCTTTCAGGTGAGCAAGTTGCTGCTCTAACTCAGCCAAGCGCGCTTCTTTGATTGCAAGCTTTTCATCCCACGCTTGCTTTAAGTATTTGAGAACGTTTTTCTCGGCGACACTTTGCTTACCCAACTCATCCAATAAGATTTTGAGGTCATCGGCATTGAGTGTTTGCTCGCCCTGTTGACGCTGTCGTTTGCGTGCGGCGCGGCCGTCAATCATCACTTGGCGCTGTGTTTGCTCTTCTTGTTGATAAGCGGCTCGGTCGGCTTGTATTTGCGCTTTAAGATCTGCCAATTCCGGATTCGCGGCACAGGTTTTGTACTCCGCATTGGCGGCGTTGATGGCATCCGTTTCTGCGCGGAAGAAACCTTCATCGGTCAGCATGTCATACACAGGAGGGACAAACCCTGGAATCAAGTTTTGGTCAGCAATTTTGCCAGAAAACGCACTTAAAAATCCGAGTTCGCCTTGAGGGTTTTCTACCAGCAATACGCCAAACATTTTGCCTCGCCCCGTTTCTTCATTAACCAAACCAAAATCGTGTTCGAAGTCGGTTTGCGCTAATAAGTGCTGTTGCAATTGCTTTGCGGCCATAACGCAAAGAGGATGCGGCGTGTAGTAGAACGGAAACGTAAACTGCGTTGGCAATTCATAGCCAGAAATATCAGCAGTAAAACGAGTAAAACAATGTTCAGGCGAGTGCATGGTGGGTATCCGCGCGAGTAAAAAATCGAGCGAGGATTGTACCTGTTTGAGTCAGGATTGCCATGTCGGTGTTGGCACTCGCTCTTGGATTAAGAACAAGAGCGAGTGGGGAAGAGCTTATTGCAGTTTTTGTAATGCAAGCTTCCACTGTGCCGGTTTGTCGTAGTAGGTCGAGTGCGGCAAGGTCAAGTACTCGCCATTTACTTCTGCAATCAGGGTTGGATAACCACCAACGTGTAACTGTCGCATCAATTGTCGGCTAGAGCGAATTCTCTCATCTAGTTCGGCTTCGCTTAACGCCATGTTTTGCTCCCACGCATCACTTGTTAAACCTAGCGATTCTGCAATGGCTTTGAGCGTCGATGCTTCATTCACTTTTAACCCGAGCTGATAATGCGCAGATTGGATGGCCTTTAGCATGTGCCATGGATTCAGCCCCATTTTCTCCGCACTCAAGATCGCTTGTGTGGGTAGATAAGAATCAAGAACAAACGCATCTTCGCTTTTCACGCGTTGCAGATATGCTTCACCAAACGTTGCTCCGGTTTCGGTTGCGATACGAGCGTCACTGTTGATGATGTGCTGACGAAATTCAGATTCAATCGCGCGTTTCTCAATCATACCGCCGGGATGAAGCTCTACCTTAAATTGAGAGGTGTCCATCAAGGCTTCGATGAGTGGTGATGCCCCGTAGCACCAACCACACATGGGATCGAAGAAGTAATGCACGGTTACCATGACATTTCACCAGTATGCACTTTAGCACCGATTTCTAGCGCGATTGGCAATTGAGCTTCTGGGTATTTCGCTGACATGGTGTCAATGAGTTGAACGCTGTTATTGCTGTGTTTTTTCGCTTGCTGAAAATCCTGCAAGTATTGTTGCGAGTAGCGAATGGTGTCTGCGTTCAGCTTTGTGCCTGCTTTCATGTGACCAGGAATGACCACTTGAGGTTTAAGCGCAAGCATCTCGCTAAGTTGTTGCTCCCAAGCATTGATAGCGGTTTGGTCAGCGGCATCGGCCATCCACAAATGTACGTTTGAGTACACGGCTACGTTACCTAGAATCGCTTTGTTATCTGGAATCCATAGGTAAGGGCGGTGTGCTGATGTGCCATGGTTACCACGGATTTCAATCTTATGACCTTCTAGCTCTAATGATGCTTTATCGTACGCGACAGGGATCACTGGTTTTACCGGTGCGTTTGCGCCAAGCTTTGGCCCCCAGTACGCCAGCTTTCCAGCCAATTTCTCTTTAATAATTTTTTGAACCGCTGGCGTTGTGATGATCTGCGCATCAGGGAACTGTTGGTGTAAGGCCTCTGCGCCAAAGTAGTAATCTGGGTCCGCTTGGCTGATAAAAATGGTTTTAAGCGTTTTGCCTGAGTCCAGCACTTTAGCGGCAATGCGCATCGCGTCAGCTTTGGTGAAGCCAGTGTCGATAACCATGGCGTCAGTCTCACCGTATACCAAGGTTGAGTTTACGTGGAAGCTGTTACCGTCGGCGTTGTAAACCTCAAGAGTAAGGGGAGAGTGGTTTGCCGCTAGAACAGGGCTTGCCATTAAAATGGATGCAGCAATCAAAGTGAATTTTTTCATAATAAGCTCCTAAAGAATTTGGGGCCAAGCGACGATGGCTTGGGAACGGGAGCTATATTAGGAAATTGATACGCTCGAAAAAATACACAATAATGTGCATCACTATTTCTTATTTCGAGCAAATGTATGGATAGAGTAACGGCAGCAAAAGTATTTGTAGATGTGGTGTATTCTGGCAGTTTTACCGCTACCGCCGAGCGGTTAGACATGTCTCGGCCAATGGTGACTCGTTATGTAGAGTCGATGGAGAACTGGCTACAAACTCGTTTGTTGCACCGCACTACGCGCAAGGTGTCACTCACCACCGCAGGGGAGCGCAGCTTGCCTCAGATTGAGCGCTGGTTAAAACAGGCCGATACGTTGACGTCGAACATTGCCGCTGATGGTGAGCTGTCCGGAAAAATCCGTCTTGCGTCTAGTACTTCATTTGGATTCTCACAGTTGATCCCCGTAGTAAACAGTTTTATGCAAAAGCACCCCAAAGTGTATATCGACATAGATCTGCAAGATTCAGTGAGTGATCTAACCGAACAACGTATCGATCTGGCGATCCGAATTGCGTCAGATCCCGATCCTTCTTTGATTGGTAAGCCGATTGCGGTGTGCGAATCGGTGTTGGTAGCATCACCGCAATATTTACAAACTCACCACGCGATCGCGCATCCCCGAGATTTATCTTCACACGACTGTTTGGGTTACAAAAACTTTGAGCGTCACGTATGGCATTTGTCTCAGGGCGACCAGTTCGAATCGGTGGGAATTGAGTGTCGCCTAACCAGCAATGAGGCCACGGCGTTATTGCATGGCGCTTTGCAAGGCATGGGTATTTCGATGCTGCCAACCTATTTGAGCAATATCTATCTCAAATCGGGTCAGCTTGAGTCGGTGTTGCCGGATTGGAAGCCAAATGATCTCAACATTTACGCGCTGTATTCATCACGTAAACACTTGTCTCCTGCGGTGAGAGCTTTCATCGATCACAGTGAAGATTACTTTAAACAGCATCCTTGGTAATAGCGAAAGGCGTCGTCATCCCGACTTGAGATTCATACAAGATCCTGTACCTTACATGGATATATTTTCGCAGCGTCATTTAGAGTTTTAGTTAATGTCACAAGTTCGCATCAAATTTATTGCTTCCGATATGGATGGCACATTGCTTGACCAATACGGTCGTTTGGATCCAGAGTTTTTCGATCTGTTTTTGCAACTGGAAGAGCAAGGTATTTTGTTCTCCGCTGCGTCTGGTCGTCAGTATTACAGTCTGCGAGACACGTTCGCGCCAATCAAAGACAGACTGTTGTATGTGGCTGAAAACGGCACCTTAGTGATGTACCAAGACAATGAGCTCTACAGTTGTACCATTCCTAAAGCGGAAGTGTTGGAGATTGTGAAAGCGGCTCGTGAGATTGACGGGGCGAACATCGTATTGTGTGGCAAGCGCTCGGCGTACATCGAAACGCATGATCAGCAATCGCTGGAAGAATTTCAAAAGTACTACCACCGCTGTGAATATGTGCCGGATTTGCTTGAGGTCGAAGACGAGTTTATTAAGGTAGCAATTTGTCACTTTGATGGTTCGGAAGAGCTCCTGTTCCCGACCATGAACGCAAAGTTTGGCGCAACGCATAAAGTCGTGGTGAGTGCAAAAATCTGGCTGGATGTGATGAATGCCGAGGCCTCTAAAGGTGCGGCCATTCAGCATCTTCAAGAGACGATGAATTTTACTCCGGCAGAAACTATGACGTTTGGTGACTACCTCAATGACCTCGAAATGCTGCAAGTCAGTGAGCATTCGTACGCGGTTGCCAACGCGCACGAAGAGATTAAGAAAATTGCTCGTTATTCTGCGCCAAGCAACCAAGAGGCTGGGGTACTCAAAGTGATTAAAGAGAAAGTATTAGCGAAGTAACGCTCATTCTTTCGATGTTATTTTCTTCTTCACGTAAAAAGCCCCGCAGTGTATGCGGGGCTTTGTTTTTTTGGGGGGAGTAAGGTTCCCGTTTTAGCGTACGTACTTGGCGGTTGCGCTGACTAAAAAGTGCTGCAATTTCCCGTCTGATTTTGGCACCCACAAGTCGTTATGATAATGGTAAATACGGCCATTGACGGTCACAGACAAGGTATTATCACCCGTTTTCTCCATGCGAATAAACTGATCCGAAGTGACCAAAAACGGCTCTTGCTCTTCAATGCTCTGGCCCGTTGCTAATACGAAGTAGCCGAATCGGTTGCCAGCATCCGGATCGGTTGAGTAGATTCGATGTCCAACGAGGCTGTAGTCGTCGTTGAGTGCCTGCTCAAGCGTTTTTTGCCCGATGGTTTCGTGCGATGGAATAAATACCCAAGCCAACACACCTGCCGCAATGACTGCCAGTAGAAGCAGTACTTGCATGAACTTTCTCATCATATATACCGTTTAACGTTGAAATTTCATTTTGTACATGCGCTTATCCGCTATGCTGATAAGAAAGTCAACATTGTCACTGTCTTTAGGGTATTGCGCTAAGCCCATGCTTGTTGAAAGTGTTGAGACTTTATCGGAGTTTAATATTTGTGCATCAAAGACGGTATTTATCTGCTCACGTACGTTCTCTTCATTGAGATATTCACCTTCAAGGATAACCGCGAACTCATCTCCTCCCATGCGATAAACAGTAAAATCATTGAGTGCCATAGAATTAAGCCGCCTAGCGATTTCCCGCAGTACAGTGTCGCCAACTTGGTGTCCGTGTGTGTCGTTGACTTCTTTAAAACCATTTAAATCTAGAATCCAGAGAGAAAAGGGCCTTTTTTCTTGAGTAAATTTGTTTAGGGTTATGAATAGTGCATTGCGGTTCCCTAGGTTCGTCAAAGGGTCGCTTAGCGCCAATTTTCTATGAAAATGGGATTCACGATAAAAGAAATAAGTTAGAGAGATAATCGACAAAACGAACGTCGCAAACAACATATATTGTGCTTGCATTAAGCGCTGGGTTTGACCTTTTTGTGCTTCATAAGCTTTACTGCTTAGACGGAAGTTTTGATTAACGAAGTCTATTAAGCCTAAATATAGTGTTTGAGTTGAACGATAAAATGCAGCAGCAGCTTGGCTGTCACCTGTTCTAGCTTCTACTAGTTGTTTTTCTAGCTCTTTGAACTCTTCAAAAAGATTAATGAAGTAAAGGTGCATGTTGTTCCGAGAAAAGAACTTATTGGCTTTCGTGCTACTGGTCAATAAGTCAAAGCGACTCCACGCTAACTCGTATTGAAGCTCTGCACCATCAATATTCAATACGTTTTCATCTAACCGTCTGGCCTCGCCGACAAGTTCTGATAGTTCTTTGGAGAGTTGGAATAAAAACCAAGTCGCTTGTTTTTGTTCGTTATTAAAATTTTGTGAGAGTGAACGTGTTTGCTGTAAAAGCACGACATTCGCGAGGAGCAAAGAAACGGCAAACACCACCAGCAGCATTTTGCTGGTGGTAGAATATTGCAATATTCTTTGTTTCTTAGAATAGGGTTCTGATAACTTCATTCTTATTATTTTTCTTTTATTTCATTTACTTGCCATACCATTTGCGCATGATATTTATTGTAGTTTAGCTCTGGATAGAGATTGATTGGATATATCACCCAGAAAGGGCCTTTATTCCTGACTTTTATGTAATTCTGATCTTGTTGATAAGCCAGTATTGGTTGATATCGAAGAATATCTTGTCGGGACAATGTCGAGTGATAGTCGTTTAAGCTGCTGATATCAACCTGCTCTGGTACCTTTCCGTAGACGTGTGTAAGAAGCGTGCTGAGTTTAACGCCTAAAAACTCTGACGAAGCAGGAAGCCAAGGCAATGTCATCGTGTAGCTAGTGGTAGGTAAAGCTTGGATCTCTTCCAGTTCCAGTATGACACTAGGCTGCTGGCTACTACTAAATACGATCGTATTTGCAGACAAGAATGGCGCAACAAAAAACAGACCTAGCGCGACTATCTTTTTCATCATATGCCCTTTTGAGTTTTATTCTTTTTTCTTAGCTAGGACAAAGGTGCTAGCGGTAATTTATTTATAATTATAGAGCCAACCGGATGAGATTTTATAATACGTTATGTTTCAAAAATAACTGTCGGTTTACGTCACGTCAAGGTTATTAAGTTGCTTCTTAATTAAAAGCTCAGAGTATTGGGATGATGGTAGAGTTTCGTAATGATTTCGCGGTATTTAATTGGTTTTTAGTGCAACTTTGTGTCATTTTTAATAAAGATACTGTGTCGGAAATGAGAATTTAATAAGGCGAGAAATGGATGTCGAATTTGCTCTTAAGTTACATTATTTTACATATTTAAATCATAGATATTCAGATATGTATTTGTTAGTACGTAAAGAAAATAAAGTCACCTAGTTTTGGTGACTTTATTTTTTATTTCATGAGCTTACTTAAATTAACTATGCAAACAAATATTTTGCATGGAAGTTGAGGTGCTCTTCAATAAAGCTTGAGATGAAGTAATAGCTATGGTCATAGCCAGGTTGCATTCTCAAGGTTAGGTTTGAATCGTGTATTTTTGCCGCAGCAATCAGCGCTTCCGGTCTAAGCTGCTCATTTAAGAAGCCATCAGCATCACCTTGATCAACCAAAATTGGTAATGGTGATTGTTGTTGTTTTAGAAGTTCACTTGCATCGTATTGCTTCCAGCTTTCAAGCTCCTTGCCTAAGTAAGCAGTAAAGGCTTTTTGTCCCCAAGGGCATTGCATTGGGTTACTGATTGGACTGAACGCTGAAATAGAACGGTACTGTTCTGAATTTTTCAGACCAATGGTGAGCGCTCCGTGGCCGCCCATACTGTGACCGGAAATTGACTTCACGTCAGAGACTGGGAAGTTACTTTCGATGATCGCAGGCAACTCCTCAGTCACATAGTCGTACATACAGTAATGCAGTGACCAAGGTGCTTGCGTCGCATTAAGGTAAAAGCCAGCTCCTTTTCCTAGGTCATAGCTTTCGTCGTCAGCGATACCTTCGCCTCTCGGACTTGTGTCTGGTGCAATGATCGCAATGCCAAGCTCGGCCGCCATACGAAATGCGCCCGCTTTCTGCATAAAGTTCTCATCGGTACACGTTAAACCAGAGAGCCAGTATAGCGCGGGTACGGGATTTGATTTCGTTGCGTTAGGTGGCAAGAATATCGCGAAGCGCATGGTGCAGTTTAGGGCATTGGATTCGTGTGTATATTGCTTGTGCCAACCGCCAAACACTTTGGCTTGGCTTACATTTTCAATGGTCATGAATAAACTCTCTAATTAGCAGAAGGAATTCAGGCTCCCCAAAAGGAGAGCCTGAGGCAGCATTATTGATCCATATGGATAACTGTTCGGATGCTCTTACCTTCATGCATCAGATCAAACGCTTTGTTGACGTCTGCTAATCCCATTGTGTGGGTAATGAACTCCTGTAAGCCGAATTCACCAGCCATGTAACGGTTTACGATTTCTGGAAGCTCAGAGCGACCTTTAACGCCACCGAAAGCGCTGCCACGCCATACACGACCAGTTACCAGTTGGAATGGACGAGTTGAGATCTCTTGACCTGCACCAGCAACACCAATGATGACTGACTCACCCCAACCTTTGTGACAGCACTCAAGTGCTTGGCGCATCACGTTTACGTTACCGATACATTCGAATGAGTAGTCAACACCACCGTCTGTCATTTCAACAATCACTTCTTGAATTGGCTTGTCGAATTTTTGTGGGTTGATGCAATCAGTTGCACCAAGTTGTTTCGCTAGGTCGAATTTGCTTTCGTTGATGTCTACACCGATGATGCGGCTGGCACCAGCCATGCGAGCACCGATGATTGCAGAAAGACCGATACCGCCTAGACCAAAGATTGCCACTGTGTCGCCTTTTTCAACTTTAGCTGTGTTTAATACCGCACCCATACCAGTGGTTACGCCACAACCTAGAAGACAAACTTCTTCAAGTGGTGCTTCTTTGTTTACTTTCGCTAGTGAGATTTCTGGAAGAACCGTGTACTCAGAGAAAGTAGAACAACCCATGTAGTGGAAGATAGTTTCGCCGTTGATAGAGAATCGGCTTGTGCCATCTGGCATTAGGCCTTTACCTTGCGTTTCACGAACGGCCTGACATAGGTTCGTTTTGCCAGATTTACAGAACTTACACTCACCACATTCAGCAGTGTAAAGTGGGATAACGTGGTCGCCAACTTCAACGCTTGTTACGCCTTCGCCAACCATTTCAACGATGCCGCCACCTTCGTGACCAAGGATTGAAGGGAAGATACCTTCTGGATCGTCACCTGATAGTGTGAATGCGTCAGTGTGACAAACACCAGTTGCTACGATGCGTACTAGCACTTCGCCGGCTTTTGGAAGTTGTACATCAACTTCTTCCATTTTAAGCGGCTCACCTGCAGCCCAAGCGACCATTGCTTTTGATTTTATGTGAGTTTGACCAGGTTTGATTTCAAGCGACATTGGATGTTTCCTTTATATTTTCAGTATATGGAGTGACGTAATAAGCGTAGTTAAGGTTTGCTTACCGCGCTGCGTCGTTTTGTTGGTGCTCATTTTAGGTGTTTCAGTAAAAATGATAATCCGTCCATTTTGAAAATGATTTTTACATATGCGTAATAATGATAAGGTGAGCATGTAAAAAGAGTGCTATGCCTCCTTAAAGCGGAAGGGAAATGGAAAAGGTGATTGACCTGAAGTTAGATAGAGGGGCTAAAGTAGAAAACAGTCAAACCATCAGCTAAGTAAGAGTCATTATGAATAAGACGGATCTGAGTGCCTATTTAACCAAGCTAGGCTTGCCTAGTGAATTGCCCGCCGATTTGGAGTCATTGCACAGAGTTCACGTGGCGCAGCATCGTTGCCTGCCGTTTGAGAATTTTGACATCGCATTGCAGCGAGGCGTTTCTGTTGAGATTGAAGATATTATTCAAAAAACCGTGTACCACTCTCGCGGTGGTTACTGCTTTGAATTAAATGGTTTAATGCTTGATGTGCTCAACACTCTTGGGTTTGAAGCGCGAAGTTTGCTAGGGCGTGTACATGTGTCTGGTACACCAACAGGTCGTAGTCATCAAATCACGTTAGTGACGTTAGAGGAACAAACATGGATTGTCGATGTGGGTTTTGGCTCCAATACCCCTCGAGCGCCATTGCCATTTATCCTTGACCAAGTGATTCAGACGGATTTACAAACCTTCCGTTTTGTCAAAGATGCTCAGTTTGGTTATTTCCTCCAAGTGCTTTCAACCGATGGAACGGACGTGTGGAACAATCTATACAGCTTTGACCTAGAGTTCGTGTGTGCTGGTGACATTGCATGTAGCAACTTCTTTACCTCGACTTCGCCTAATTCGCGTTTTACTAGCGCAAGAGTCGCTGCTAGAGCGACAGAAAGTGGGTTGGTGACGCTGCTTAACTACACACTCAGATGCACCAATCATGAAGAGCTAACAGAAATAGAGCTAGAGCCAGGTCAAACCTACCTGGATGCGTTGAAAGAATATTTTGGTATTGAGCTTGATGCGCAATACGACGATCTTCGTCCGTTACCTGACGCGTAAAGTTCTCCAGTTTTCAAAGCGTAGCGCGACGAGAACAATGTAATCACTATTTGTCTAGAAGAGGTCGACAGGAATACAGCATGGCGAATTGGGAAGGAGTCAGCGAGTTTGTTGCCGTAGCGGAAACTAACAGCTTTACAGCTGCCGCGGCTAAACTGAAAACGTCAGTGGCACAAATCAGTCGCCGCGTATCGGCACTTGAAGAGCGTCTTGCGGTTAAGTTACTGCATCGCACGACGCGAAAAGTTTCTCTGTCTGAAGCTGGACAGCTTTATTATCAGCAGTGCAAACATTTGGTCGAAGGGCTAGAACTGGCTGAGCTTGCTGTAACGCAAATGCAGACCGAACCGCGAGGTTTGCTGCGTGTGACAGCGCCTGTGACCTATGGGGAAATGAACCTCGCGCCGCTCTTGCATCAGTTTTTGGAGAAGTACCCGCGTGTGGACCTCGATTTAGTGCTGACCAATCAAAAACTGGATTTGATAGAGCAAGGGGTAGACGTGGCGATTCGTCTTGGCCGCCTGCAAGATTCCAGCATGATCGCAAAGCGTCTTTCGTCGCGTCAAAATTACGTGTGTGCTAGCCCTATGTATTTGGAGCGATTTGGCGAGCCTCACACATTATCCGAACTGGCTCGACATCAGTGCCTAGTTGGTTCGGTCGATTATTGGCATTTTAAGGAAAATAAACGTGATAAGTCTTTGCGCGTATCGGGGAGAATTAAATGCAATAGTGGTTTTGCGCTAATGGGCGCCGCCAAACGTGGTTTGGGTTTAGTGCAGTTGCCGGACTATTACGTTCAAGAAGCTCTAGATAACGGTGAGCTAGTCGAGGTGCTGACCGATTACCGAGACGACCGTGAAGGCATTTGGGCACTGTATCCACAAAGCCGAAATTTATCGCCCAAAGTGAGGTTGTTGATCGACTTTTTAGCGCAGGAACTAGCGGATTAGAGTTTTCATGAACTTTAATACAACTGAAGTTGCTAAAACGCCCGGTGATGCCGGGCGTTTTTATTAGGATGAGAGCTGGAATCGAAAAGACATGAATCACTATTGGTTGGATTCCGCGTCTTCACGTTTAATCACTTTGTGCCCATCTTCAGATACGCCTTGCTTCCAATAGCTGCTGATGTAGATATTCTCGCGATCGACTTCTTTTTCGTTGCGGAAATATTGGCGCAGCGCACGCATTGAATCGAACTCACACGCACACCATACCGAAGCGTTACCATCTAACCACTCGAGTTCGCGAACGCTATCAGCCAAGGTTTGCTGTTCGGTTAGCCAAATCAACTCCATACCGGCTGGCGTGTTTAGGGGTTGAATGTCGGCTGGAGACATCACGCTGATCACAGCGTAGCCTTTGGCCTCTTCTGGCAGCGTACGAATTTTCGCAGAAAGTGCTGGAAGTGCTGTCATATCGGCAGCCATGAAGAACCAATCCGCCTCAGTATTTAAGTTGGAGATGCTACCTGGCCCAACAATGCTGATCGTGTCGCCTTTTTGCGCGGCCATTGCCCAACGCGCTGCAAATCCGCATTGCAGATCTTGCGTTACGTGTCGGACGAAATCCACTTCGATTGAACTGGTTTCTGGATGAAAGCGTCGAATAGTGTAGGTGCGCATGATTGGTCGGTCGTCTTCTGACAGGATGCTCAGATCCGCGCCGCCCATATCGTTAAACAGTAATTTGATGTAACTGCCTTCGCAGTCACGAGGAAAGTGGCTCAGCGCCTCACCTTGCAAGGTAATGCGCTGCATGTTTGGAGTGATGGTTTCTGTGTCTGTGACAACAAGCGTTTTAGGTTGAGGCTTCTTTTTCATTGTTACTTTACTCGATAATTATTCTCTTTCTCATTTAAAGATTATCAAGTTCCCTAACAAGAGGGTAGCGTCTTTAAACAAATTTACACTGTGAATTAACGCCAAAGCCTCAAGAAAAATATTACCTCTATCCTTTCTCTAACCACGTAAAGTGAGTCGTTTTTTAACCATAAATGGACTTATATCATTGGAATCGTAGACAAAAGCAACAGCGCAGCCATACTGTAGTTGAACCCCTTAACGCGTTTATCGGTGGTCAACCAACGCTGCAATTGCATACCTGCCGCCGTCCAAAATGTCACCGATGGCAAGTTAGCTAAACAGAAGATACCGGCGATAAAAGTCAGTTCGAGCCATGCACCGCCACTGCTGTATACCGTAATGGCCGTCAACGCCATCGACCAACCCTTCGGGTTCACCCATTGGAATGCGACAGCCCCTAAAAAAGACATTGGGCGAAAATCGTGTTTTGCTTCGGTTTTGTCGCTGGTGGCGATTTTGTACGTCAAGTACAGCAAATAACTCAAGCTCAATACTTTCAAAATGGAGTGGGTTAGCGGGTAGGCATGGAACAGGCTCATCAAGCCAATACCCACCAAAATTAGCATGGCACCAAAGCCGAAGGTAATGCCCAACATGTGTGGGATAGTGCGTTTAAAGCCGACATTTGCCCCTGAGGTCATCAACATAATGTTATTGGGACCCGGCGTAAAAGTGGAGACAAAAGCGAACAACGCCAAAGCACCCAGTTGATGATATTCCATAGATTGTTCCTTGAATCAGTTCTCGATAAGTTGAGAACAACTATAAGTAGAACTGAGGTCAATATTGTGCTTTTATTTGATGATTAGAAACTAAATAAGCAATAAAACATCATCATGGATAGATTTGACGAAAGAATATTGCAAGTGCTCAAACGAGATGGAAGAATCTCCAATGTAGAGCTGTCGGAACGCGTTGGTTTATCTCCATCTGCAACCTTACGCCGAGTGCAAGATTTAGAGCGTAAAGGCGTGATCAAAGGCTACCGAGCAGTACTGGATAATCAGCAACTTGGCGTGGGTTTTGTCGCTTATGTGTCGATTGGTTTGGCCTCGCACTCTAAGCAGGCGCAGCTGGGTTTCGAAGAGCATGTGCGTTTTGTAAACGAGGTGGTGGAATGTCACAACATTACGGGATCTAACGAATATCTCATACGCGTAGAGACGCAAGATCTCGCCGCTTATAAAGCGTTCCATGCTGATGTGTTGGGTGAGTGCGAACACGTCAAGTCGATTACAACGATGGTGGTGATGGACACACCAAAAGACGAGCGATAGCCAAACGAGAGTGACAGTTTTTGTGGCACATGAATTTGAAGTGACTCGAAAGAGTCAGTCGAGTATGAGATAAGTACACAACAAATGCTGGAAAGCAGATGGCACTCTTACAATTTCCACCTTTATTCTCACCTTCGAAATAATCTCATCCTGCTAGTTTTGCTTAAACCGCTTGTGTTCATGAGCGGCGAGTCAGCAAATTTAAGGATGAACGATGAAATCACATGTAACACTTCCTCTTTTGAGCTTAAGCGCTGTTGCCGCATTGAGCTCATTTAACGTCAACGCCCACGGCTGGGTAGAATTTCCAAGTGCTCGTCAGAATACGTGTTATTTAGACGGTGGTTTTTGGACCAATGAGATCCCCAACCAAGCGTGTAAAGCGGCTTTTGAAGAATCTGGTGCTTACCCGTTTGTGCAACGCAGTGAAATTGCAGCAAACGTACCAAATTACCGAGATATGGAGCATGTTAAAGCCGTAGTCCGTGACGGCGAACTGTGTTCTGCCGGCGATGCCGCTAAGAAAGGTTTGAACATTCCTTCTCCAAACTGGCAGCGCACCAATGTTACGCCAGATGCAAACAACCAGATTGAATTGGTGTTTTACGGCAAGGCGCCGCACAACCCATCGTACTGGGAATTCTATCTCACCAAGCCGACTTATGATGATTCAAAACCGCTTACTTGGAGTGATTTAGAGCTGATCGACACCGCAGGTGACGTGTATGTTGATGCGGAAAAACGCTACCGTATTCAGGTGACTTTCCCTGCTGATCGTTCCGGCGATGCAGTGCTTTATACTCGTTGGCAGCGCATTGATGTGGCTGGTGAAGGTTTCTACAACTGTAGTGACATTACGTTAAACGGAACAGGTACGACGCCGCCGACTGACCCCGTTGATCCAACCGAACCGGGCAATAATCTGACATCTCTAGGCTACTTTGTTCAGCAAGGTTTCGGACCAGTAGAAGCGGGTGACACCATTCGTTTCCGTACGTTTAATGCGACAGGCAATGAAATTGTCGATATTTCACTGCCAATCAGCGCAAACAATACGACGACTTGGGCGGCAGAAATTGCTGATCAATTTAACGCGCAGCAAACGGGCGATTGGTATGTGGGTATTTGGCATCAAGAGATGAATCACTACATGTTCGACAGTAACAACGTGAATGCGAATCAAGTATTAGCGCCAAGTGCAGACTTCAGTTATGCGTTGTCACTGCTCAAAGCGGATGTCACGCCACCAGTTGAACCAACCAATTTGTGGGACAAGACAGCCGTTTACAACCAAGGTGATGTGGTGACGCACAACGGCAAAGAATGGACTGCCCAGTGGTGGACGTCTGGTGAGGAACCTGGCACAACGGGTCAATGGGGTGTATGGCGTTAAGCCATTTATTCTGGCTCTGAACAATAAAACCCTTCTCATGTGAGAAGGGTTTGTTTTTTCAGTCTAAAACGACCACTTTGGTCGAGTGGTTGTCTTGAAAATCAGAGCACATATCGTTATTCGCTTGCTCTCCACTCGTTCCAGTTGAGCATCGCGTAGTCTGCCAGTTTGAGCATCGGAATGTCTTCGTGCGTATCACCGTAGGCATAAACAGACGCAAATTCGTCGAGCGAAAACGTGGCCCTAACGCGCGAGACTTTTTTTTCTAAACTGCAATCACCTTGCTGGTAAAAGCCACTCAGTTTTGGCTGTTCTGAGATCAGTTCACTGCACAGCAAGTGGTAACCGTTCGCTTCACACCAAGGCTTGAGATACGCATTGAGTGATGCCGACACCACCACAATGGTATCGCCTCTGTGCTGATGCCACGCCAACCTTTCCATCGCTTCTGGCCGTAAGTACAGCGGGATCACTTCGTGGGCAAACTGAGCGCCAATCGCTTCAATTTTCTGCGTTTCTTTCCCTGAAAATGCAATAAAACTGCTGAGAGGACGCATAACACGAGCGGGTAACACTCCGAGTTTGTACAGCGCATAAAATGGCATGATAGCGACCTTTCCCACTCGTTTGCGCAGGCCATAAGCAGAATAGTGGAGGAAAAGGCTAAACATATCCTCTCGGGTGATGGTGCCATCAAAATCAAACAGTGCCAGTGACGGCTTAGTAGTATCGAGCAAACTCAGCGCCTATTTTTTGGTTTAAGATCGTTTTGTGTTTATTGATAAAACACCGCCAACCAGATGGTTTCTTGCGTTGGGTCAGTCCAGCTCACTTTGTGTTTGGTATGAGCTGGAATCGTAACGTGATCGCCTGCCTCAAGTCGTTGCACGACACCTGATTCAAAAGTCAGCTCTCCAGCTCCTTTAAGAACCAAGACCCATTCATGTTCTTCTTGATCGTACCAGCCACTTTCGGGCGAGGTTTGCCCCGTTGAGACAATGCGTTCTATACGCAGGTTTTTGTGGGTCAGCAGGTCTTCGAACACTTCCTCGTCGAGGTTATTCGGTAAGTCTTTAAACAGGTTCATGGCCTTTCCTTAGAGAATGATCAGTCCAAAAGGCGCAAGCAATTGCTCTTGTTGCCAATCACAAATTTTAACACCAAACAGAGAAACGCGGCGAACATCTAGCCCGTCTAGTTCGACATGAGTCAGATCACACTGCTCAACGTTAAAGGTTCCCCATTGTTCTGGCGAGAATTCGCAGCGAGATAAATCCGAGCCTTTGAGAGTTGCCCCTGCGAGGTTCGCACCGTTCCAACGGTTTTCAAAGAGGTCACATTTTTCTAGTAACACTCGTTCGAAGTTACAGTAGGTGAGGTTGCAGCCAGTAATAAAAGCAGAACAGAAAAACATGGTATTGCTGACGCGATTAGCAAAGTTCGCACCTTGGAAGTTTGCCCCTTTGAGATCGCACTTACGCAGCTCCAAGCCCATACAATTTGCGCCGTTAAACAGGCTCATCGCCAACATGCAGTTCGTAAAGCTAGCGTCTTTTAAGTTCGCGAAGCGAAAACTACACCCTTCTAGCGCTTTGGATTCGATAAAGCGACAGTCGATGAACTTAGCATCGCGCAGATCGGCATGGTCGAAACAGCACATATAAAAGTGGCAGTTTTTAAAGGTAGCATTCTGAAAATCGTGATGAGAAAAGTTTTCTCGTTCAAAAATGAGATCGGTTTTTAACATGTCTTCTCCTTAGCTGCGAGCAGACTAGCACTCCAAGTGACTGATTTTCCAGAAAAATAACTTCTTGTATTTCAGTGTTTTACAAACCCCTCAAATCGCGATTTTAAGGGGTCAAACGAGCGTTTTAAGTGGGTTGTTTTTTGAAAATAGAAGACGTAGAGGAAGAAAAAAGTTTTTGCTGGCTACGGACCTTAGCGAGAGGATTCGTGTTTTTGAGCATGCATAGCTTCTCACACGCACAGTTTGCATTACAGAATTGTATCCGATTTGCATAATTTGTTGATCGGTATGGCGTTTCTCTATACAAAAAACCTATATTTTTCACAAATTGATTTCCATCAAAATAGTAGGGTTTCTATGTGCTAGATTGCGCACAGCTCAAAAAGATATAGATACCCGTGTGCTTCAAGGCGCTGAGTTTACTTGAAATCTCAGATCAGTTAGTAGGCACCCCTTTGGGTACGACATAACGAAGCCCTACGAAAGGAAATAAAAATGAAAAAAACAATCTGCAGTCTAGCAGTGGTTGCTGCACTCGTGTCACCAAGTGTTTTCGCTCATAAACAAGGTGACTTCGTTCTTCGTGTTGGTGCGGCGTCTGTCGTTCCAAATGACAGCAGTGATAAGATTCTTGGTTCTCAAGAAGAGTTAGAAGTTGACTCAAATACGCAGCTTGGTTTGACGTTTGGCTACATGTTCACAGACAACATCAGTTTAGAGCTTCTAGCAGCAACACCATTCAGCCACGACATTTCGACAGATTTGGTTGGTAGTGATATCGCGAAAACCAAACATTTACCACCAACGCTAATGGTGCAGTACTATTTTGGCGAGTCTCAAAGTAAGTTCCGTCCATACGTTGGTGCAGGTCTGAACTACACCATATTCTTTGATGAAGATTTCAATAGTACGGGTAAAGGCGCTGACCTGTCAGATTTGAAATTAGATGATTCATTCGGTCTAGCAGCGAATATTGGTGTGGATTATATGATCAACGATCAATGGTTCCTCAACGCCGCTGCGTGGTACGCAAACATTGAGACAGAAGCAACTTATAAAGCAAGTGGAGTGAAGCAAAAAACCGACGTCAAAATTAACCCTTGGGTATTTATGATCAGCGGCGGTTACAAGTTCTAAGAAAAACCAGTAGTTACACGCACATTACTATTATTGGCATGACTTTGGGGGTGGTTACGGGGACTGCCCCTCTTTTTTATCCTCGTTTTGATTGCACATCATTTACTCCACTTAGCAACATGCAAAATTGGATCTTTACCTTGCAGATCATTTTATTGTCGGAAGATCGAAAAGTCCTACACTGATCACATAATTGAACAAGTGGACAATATAAATGAGCGACGACATCGCAAAGCATTCTTCCTCCAGATCTAAGTTGGTAAAAACTCTTTTCTTCACTCTCTGTGTTATTGCATTTAGTGCGATGTATTGGTCTTGGCAGTATTCTGACAGTCATCCAAGCACGGAAGATGCCTACGTTAGGGCAAAAATTTTGTCGGTAGCGCCTCAGGTAAAAGGCCAAGTGGTTTCTGTGGATGTTAAAGATTTCCAATCCGTTAACAAAGGTGACCTACTGCTGAAGATAGATTCACGCCCATATTTGTTGGCAGTGAAGCAAGCAAAAGCGGCATACCAATTGGCGGTCCAGCAACATGACGTTGCCGATAAGCAGGTAACTGAAGCCGTTGCGGGCTTAGATGCGGCGCGCTCTAACCTGACAGAAGCGCAAGTGGAGTACAAACGTACGGATTCCTTGGTGAAACGCAAACTGGCGTCGGACCAAGATTTAGATACGGCAAAAAACAAACTAGCCAATGCCCAAGCGAGCCTGGAGCAAGCGCGCGCGACGGTAGAAAAAGCCATTGCGAACCGTGGTGAAGAAGGCGCAGAGGCTGCGGTTGTTCAACAAGCGGGAGCACAGTTAGCGCAAGCAGAGCTGAACTTGAGCTACACCGACATTACGTCACCAGTGGATGGCATTGCCGGTGAGATCAATACGCACGTAGGCTCGGTCGTTAGCGTGGGTCAAACGTTGTTCCCTGTGATTTTAAAAGACAGCTATTGGGTACGCGCGAACTTTAAAGAAACCGATCTTACTCATATTAAACCTGGCATGCATGCGGATGTGGTGATTGATATGTACCCAGACGTGGTGTGGAAAGCAACGGTAGAACAACTATCGCCTGCGAGTGGTACATCGTTCTCCTTGATGCCACCAGAAAACGCAACGGGTAACTGGGTTAAAATCAAACAGCGTTTCCCTGTACGTTTGGCATTAGAAGTACCGGCCGATGCGCCGCAACTTCGCGTGGGTGCGAGCTCAGAAGTCACCATTGATTTGCAAAGTAGCGTGCAATGAGCCATCAAATTACGGCAGACAAACGGGGGATTGCCACCGTCGCCGTGATGCTTTCTGCCATCATGGTGTTAATCGATATGACCGTTGCGAACGTGTCGCTATCGCACATGATGGGCGCGTTGGGCGCAACGGCAGACCAAATTACGTGGGTGTTGACGGGTTACAGCATGGCGGAAGCGATCTTCATTCCGATGACCAGTTTCTGGGTGTCGCGTTTTGGTGAACGCAAAGTCATGTTGGTTGCTGTGATCGGTTTTGTGATTGCCAGTGCGCTTTGTGGGCAAGCACAGTCTCTTGAAGAGATGGTGCTATTTCGCATTATCCAAGGCGCTTTCGGCGCGTCGGTGATTCCATTGGCGCAGTCGACGTTAGTGCAGATCTATCCGTATGAGCAAAAAGGCAAAGCGATGGCGATTTTCTCCATCGGCATTTTGCTTGGTCCTATTTTGGGCCCAGTTGTAGGTGGTGTGATCACCGACAACATTAACTGGCGCTGGATTTTTTACATCAACTTGCCATTCGGTTTGATCTGTACCTCTTTGATTTATCGCTATATCCATATCGACAACAAATCCAAACCTAACTTTGACTGGTGGATCATCGGTTACATGGCGTTAGGTGTGGGCGCGTTGCAGTTTGTGTTGGATAAAGGGAATGAAGATGACTGGCTCGACTCACGTATGATTCAGACCGCGATATTGCTCGCAGTCATGGGATTGGTGATGTGGATCTATCGCAGTTGGAAAACCAAAAGTCCAATAGCGCCATTGTGGCTACTGAAAGACCGAAACCTTATGGTCTCGTCATTGATGATTGCCGTGGTGTCGATGGCGATGTTTGGTCTGACGACTCAACAACCAATGCTGTTGGAAAGCTTGCTGGATTATCCGGTCTCAACCACTGGTTTATTAATGGCACCGCGTGGGTTGGCGTCAGCGGCGATGTTGATTTTGGTGATTAAGCTCAATCCGCAATTCGATCCCAGAATCAAAATAGTCTTTGGCTTAAGCTGCATCGGGATTGGTAGTTATTTGATGACGCAATACTCACTGCAGATCGATACATTTTGGATTGTGATGCCGAGTATGATTCAGGGGATGGGGCTTGGTTTAACCTTCTCGACGCTATCCACCTTGGCGTATTTAACGATTCCGAAAGAGCAATCTGTTGCGGCGGCGAGTATTTACAATCTGTTCCGTACCATTGGTAGCTCGTTTGGTATTTCTATCGCCACCACGTTCCAATATCGTGATAGTCAGCAGCAATGGCATGCACTGGGAGAGGGTATTAATCCTTATAATCCTAACTTGCATGACTGGGCGGCCAATCAGGGGCTTTCTATTACCGACCCGGTTGCGTTAGACCAATACCAACAGATGTTGCAGCAGCAATCGCAAATGGTCGCGTTTGTGCACACCTTCCAGCTTGTGGGAGTGATGTTCGTGATCATGATGCCGATGCTGGTTTTCATTCGGTCGCGTGAATAACATGAAGTTCCGGTGAATAGTGTAAGAGAACGCCTCTCAAGTTGTGTCAGCTTGAGAGGCGTTTTTTATTGGACAGTGCCAGTGAAAGAAGGACGTTTACTCAAACGTCACTTCGTCAAAATGCGGATTGGTTTTGAGCGCGCGCATTGCGACTAATTGTTCAGTCGGGAAAGCGGTGTGCTCACCATCCATATCTAAAAACAAGCACTCTTGTCGCTGCATGTCGTAGCCTGTGTCGAACGCGTTGCCCTGATGAGTTTCACCATTTTTTAGTGTGATCTCGATAGGGAGCTTAAACATACAGGCGATTTCAATAAAATCGTATTGGCTGCAAGTCACCATAGTTTTCTCCTTTCAAACCGACGCAGTATTCAGAAGGTTTGAGAACCGTATCCTTAAATAGGAGACGTTTGATTGAAACTGAATCTTCATCTTACACCTCATTTTGGTCACGAAATAGACATACACGCACGTTTTAATAAACCTACTGTTGAGCGTTCACAAGCGAGACAAAACTACGATATGTCTGAGACGATACTTAAGCGCACATACCTAACAAGTGAACAAAAGACACAAAAGCCAAGTTCACTGATTTCCCCTCAAACCTACGATGCGCAGTTGGCGCACCGTGTTCACCACTCGCCTCAATTTGAAAACGGCCGAGTTAAAAACGAGATGCCAAATGTCCCTAGCCCGCAATCATTCTGGCAGGTGTGTTGGAGCTATCTTGGTGGTAGAACGCCATTGAGTCCTAACGAACATCTGCCACATTTCCCAATTCAACCTACGCAGTTTGCGCAGCGAAGTGAATCGATGCGCGTTACTTGGCTGGGCCATTCCACCATGCTGGTGGAGGTCGATGGCATTCGAATTCTGACTGATCCGGTATTTGATTACGCTTCTCCGTTCGTCGCAAAAGCGTGGTTTGAACGCAATATTCCCAATACCTACGCCAGAGATTGTTTGCCGATTCCTGAAATTATCGTGATTTCGCACGATCATTACGACCATTTAGAAGCATCGACCATACGTTTCTACGCTGATAAATCCGTGACGTTTTATGTGCCCTTAGGGGTTGGCAAGCATCTGATAAAGTGGGGCGTTTGCGCAGACAACATCGTGGAATTCGATTGGTGGGATAGCGTGCACTATGCCGGAATCGAACTGATTTGTACGCCTGCTAACCATAATTCGGGTCGTACTTATTTCGATAAAAACGCGACCCTGTGGGCTTCTTGGGTCATCAAAGGAAAAGAAGAGACGCTCTATTTTAGTGGCGATTCAGCTTACGATTCGCATTTTTCCGAGATAGCACAGCGATGTGGACCAATCGACATTGCCTGTTTGGAAGTGGCTGCCGATGTGAAAGGCCAAGGTTATCCGGTCGAAAACTGGGGGCACATGCAGGCTCATCATACCGTGCAAGCGTTTCGCGATTTAAATGCGAAAAAACTGTTGCCAGTACATTGGGCTACATACGAGCTGTTTACTCACCGCTGGGACGAACCGATTTTAGATTTGCTTGCCCATTGTCAAAAAGAACATATAACGCTGCTGACGCCAATGCCGGGGGAGAGTTTTTTCGTTCATAAAAAACAGATAAATAAACAATGGTGGCGAGAAAAAGAAACAGGTGAGCCAGCTAGAATTTTGACTTAATAATATGTTCTTACTTCAATAATTATTTTAGAAGTTAACCTTGTTATTTTCAGAATATAACAAGGTTTTTTTACTCGCTTACTCATCAATCACTTGAGGTTTTAACTCGACGATATTTCCTTCCGGATCATGAATATAGAGTGAGCGACCGAATCCTTGTGCGCCGTAGCGTTTCGCAAACTCTTCGGTTTCAATGCCGTTCGAACGCAGATATTCCAGTAATTCATCCTCGGAAAAAGGCGCCAATTGCAGGCAAAAATGATCAATATTACGACCATTTTGAACTGGTGGCTTTCCGCCGAGTTGACCCAATTCGCTGTCTACCGTCACTACATCAATCAATGCGTTACCTGCCCTAAGTTGAGTTAAACCAAGTTCCGTTACTTGGCGCTCGACAGGGCAGCCCAAAATGTCTCGATAGAAATGCAACATAGCATCGAGGTTACAGGTCCTTAAAACAACATGATCAAGCGCTTTGATGGCGATTGGATTTTTGGTGGGCATGCTTCACTCCTTTTTGCATTGTGTTGAGGTAAGTATAAAGTGACCTTAAAAGTGGTGAGAGAAATGATCAAATTCCAGACGTTTTTTTGCTAGAGCGAGTGCAGAAACACTGCAACTTAAAGCAAACAAAAAAGGCTAGCGTATTGCTAGCCTTTTGGTATATGGATGGGGCTATTACTCGTAATCAGAAGCGTAAGTTTCTTCGTAAGAGTGTGAGTAAAGCTCGAATAGGTTACCGAATGGGTCTTCTAGGTAAACCATTTTCGCAGGCTTATTATCGTCTTCTGGGTGGTAACGCATGATGTCCATGCGAACTTTGCCACCTAGTGCTTCGGTGCGTTTGATAGCACCTTCAAAATCGTTTGTCTGCAAACAGAAATGGAAGATACCGATGCGAGAAAAATCCACTTCATGGCGCTCTTGACGCTCTTTCATTTCGAATAACTCAAGGCCGATGCCATCACTTGTCACAAGGTGCGCAATGTTGAAGCCTTTAAAGCCTTCCCCAAAGACCGCAATACACATTCTGCCAATTGCCGTTTCGCGTTCTTCAATCACTTTCGTGTTGCCCATAACGACTTTTAGACCTAGCGCTTGCGTGTAAAACTCAACCGCTTTGTCCATATCTCCGACCATAATACCGACATGATTCATTTTCATTTGTTTGCTCCCAACATGTGTGTTTGAACGTTGTCTTGTTTCGATGTGGGAGAGTATATGGCGTGATATTGATTACATGAAATTATCATAAATTATAAAAATGATAATTTTATTTAATGATGTGCGTATTGGGATTGATTTAGTGAGCTAAGGCCTCAACAGCTTGCCTCACCGAGGTGAAATGAATCTTGATAATGCACCGTTGCGCGAGGCTGAATTCATGCGATTGGATTAATGACGTAACCTCTTCTACGGACAGCGTTCGTTCTTTTGGGTGTAAAAGAGTGGTGTTCGAACCATTGTTTTTCAATTCGAACGTGTTGCCATTTGAGTCAATAACGTAATCATCTTGCCCAAAAATGAGGGCTTCGCATTCAGAGTCTAAGTCGGACTGGGAATGCGTGTAGATCAGCTCATCGTCGCCGTCTAGTTTTAGCAAGCATGGCCAGCATACTGCGTGGTCTCTCATGGTTAACTCATTATTCATTGTTATTTAGAAACTTGACCCAGGTTGTTGCAAAAACGCTAACTCTTCGGGAGTGCTCTTTCTTCCCAGTATCGCATTGCGATGAGGATAGCGCCCAAACTGGTCGATGATGGCTTTGTGTTTTAGCTCAAAATCGTAGTTATTTTCAAGCCCTGATGCGCGAAACAATTTTTCAGCTTCGACATGAATGAGGCGAGATTCGCTATGCATAAATGGCATGTACAAAAAACTTAGCTGCTCAGGCGCTAATTCTTTGTCGTGACCTAACCGAATTGCCTCTTGAGCCAATGCTAATGCGAGTGGGTCTTGTGCAAACGCTTTTGGGGTGTTGCGATACACATTACGTGAAAACTGGTCGAGGACGATGATTTCGGCCAATCGTCCTTGTGCGCTGTTACGCCAATTAAACAGTTCACAACGAGCGGCTTGTTCTAATACCGAGGCAAATCGCGATGCAATACGCTTGTCCAGTTCTGGGTTGTTTTCAAACCAATTTTGGGGCGATAGCTCCTCGAACCAAAATTTGATGACTTCTTGGTACATGGATCTTCCTTCCTATTGCATTAGCTAAAGAATAAAAAGCCAGAAGGCGAGCTCCTGGCTTTCTGCGTGTTATCGACCGTAAGTCTCTACGATGTAACGTTCAAAATCGTCACACATTTGTTCGTCAGAGATGGTGTTGCTTGCCAGCTCTTTACTGCCGTCGACGACTTTAATCGCGGCGTTCAGTGAAGCGACTGATGCTCGCTCTCGCGTCGCAAGTGAGTCGATTTTCTTCTGCTGCACTTCCCATGCCTGTTCTGGCGACAGGTTACACACGTCTGCAAGGTATTTGGCATTGAAGCCTTCGCCAGTCAGGCTGACAATGGTTTCGTTGTGCGACAAGTGATTGCCTGCGTGCCAGTAGTGTTTTGCCAGCAGTGGGCCAATTTCTGGGTTATCCGTCAGGTAACCAAACTTCTCAAGGAAGTATGCACGGGTCTGATACACCGCCATGTGCGCGAGTAGATAACCTTGATACGCACAAGCTGCTTCGTCGGATAGCAAATGTGGAATCGCCATCAGTGGGCGAGGGCTGCATTCCAAACCAAGGATCTGTTTTTCACAATCGCGAGCGAGCTTAGTGATGCGCTCTGGCGTTAACTCGTCATCGCTCAATTGATACAACGCGCGCTCAAAATATGGCACAACCAAGATGCTACGTTCTTCATAAGCTTTGAATGGCTGACGACTGTTGATCATCGCTTGAATGATCTCATTAGGAACCGAATTCCCTTCATCATCCAGTGCGTACTGTTTTAGCCAATCGGCATCGGTTAACAGGCTGTCACAGAACATCGACTGAGTTTCTGCATAAGCCATCGACGTCGGCGCAAACTCCTGCGAAAAACAAGGCGCGTTCATTTTTACGTTCGCAAAGTGTGCTGCGTGACCACCTTCGTGGAACAGCGTGTTTATGCCATCGTAGCCGCTGCCCACTTGGTCTGGTTTGGCATTGCTGGTGAAGTTCACCTGTGCTGCGACCCATTCGCCTTGATTGTAGAATGAAGGGATAGGGCCGTGGCAGAACCCGTTCGGGTACTTACCTTTGCGGTCTAACAAATCCAGCGTTAGCGTCGCGCCAGAGTAATCAATATTCAGACGACCAAACGATTCTACCCAGCGTCTCAGAGATTTAGAGAACGGCACGTATGGGTCAAGGTCACGCATGACGTCACCCGCGAACGAGTAAACAAAGTTGAAGCCGGTGAGTGCGCTTGCGCCTTTCTCTTTCGCCAAGTTTTCTAAGCTGTTGAGGTGCGCATCTCGCGTGCGTTGTTCGAAATCTTCCAAAATCTCGAATAGCTGCTCAGTGCTCATGTTTTCCGTTTTTTGCACGGAGTAATCAAAGAAAGTCGCATAACCCAGTGAGCGAGCGAACTGGTTGCGCAGTTTGATCAGTTCAATAAAGCCGTTTTGCAGTAGCCATTGTTCAAGGTTCAGCAACGCTTGATGAGCCGATTGGCGAACTTCTTCATGATTGCTGGTGCGAATGGTTGAGCTTAATACTGGAAGTGAACCTTCTACTTGCTCGCCGTTCTCATCGGTAAATGTTTGTACGTGGTTCTGTTTTTTCTCGAAGAGCTCAGCTTCAAAGGCAATGAGCTGATTTTTCAACGCTTGTGCTTTTTCGCCCTCGATAGCGTGAGATTCAAACATCGCCAGCCAACCAGATAGACCCGTAATGGTTTGTTGTTTCTCTTGTGGGTCGGTAATTGAGTCCGCGGCTTCAATCTGTTGTTTGATGTCAGTAATTTGCTCGGCGTTGCTTAAAAAGCTTGTCCATGCCGTTTGTGCTTGCGTCGAGCCATCATGGTCATCGCTGATCCCCATGTAAGTTTCCCAAAAGAAATCTTCTTTGGTGCGGTGAATCGCAAGGTAACGTTGATTGAGGTCGTTGAGGTAATCCGTTGCGGTCATTTTGATCCTTCAAATGGTTTCGTTATGTAGACAGTTGATTATTGCACGCTTGGTCGCGAGAAAGGAACGCTAATCTCATTTGTCGATTTTGCATCGCGTAAAGGTGATTTTACTATTTGTTTACATTTGGGTGAGTTAATAGGAGTTATGAGCTTGCAGTGTTAAGACTGGTATGGAGTTTACAGTTTATTAAGTAATTAATCTGCGGTGCGCTATCGATGATCCTTATCAGGTGTAATAAGATTTCCATATCGTGGCGATACAGTTGGAAACGATATGATAAATAAGACAAAAGTTACGTTATTGGCGGTAGGTACGATTTTAGTTGGATGTTCCACAGTCGCGCCACCAAGAAATGATGCGGTTGAAAGCATTCAACAAAAGTGTTCTGTGATTTTAAGCAATGATGTTGCGGGCGATCAGCGCTGGCAGACGTACAACGGCTTGCTTGTAGAATATGCCGTGCATGGCGTTAAGAGTCAGGCGCAACTGGAACATTTTGAAGCGTTTGTGCAGAGAGTGCAAGATGATGAGTCTGGACAGTTAGTTACTGAGTTGATTGAGGTCACCGACTGGGGATGCTCAAACGGCAATTATCTAGAAGAGATGAGCTTGTTTATTCAAGAAGTTCAAAAGTAAAAAACCGAGCGTTAAGTCGCTCGGTTTTTCTGTTTGTGGAACGCTTTTGTGCGCTGGCTCGTCAGGACGTTTACTCCTCTGGATACTCGCCCATACCTTGCGTTTTACCTTCCGCTTTCCAATGCTCTCCAGGAGCAAATGCTTCATCGCATAAATCTACGGTGTAGCCCATTTCTGTGATTTCCTTCAAAGTGAGGTTATCAGCAATATTTGCAACTTCCCCCGATTTATTCCGTAACTCCATGTTGATCTCTCCTCTGTAGGTAGACGAGTGGCATCAATGCACAGTGAAGAATGCATTGGTAACCTTTGTTCTAAGTATATAACCCTCTGCTAAAAATGAAGGTTTAATACTCTTTTTAAGTGTGGGTAATTGGATAATGCTTTGAGCTGCTTCCGTTATTTAGAGCCGCAGCATCGCGATAGTTTGCCATTTGTGATTTATTGAGTGATTAAACGGTCAATTTGGAAACTCGAAATGGTGATTCTCGACCACGCTTTAGCACAACAAATTGTTGATCGAACCATGTCCATCATTGGTCACAATGTGAATGTGATGAACTCGGCAGGTATAATCATTGGCAGTGGCGACTCTAAACGTGTTGGGCAAGTGCATGATGGCGCGGTACTGGCGCTGAATCATGGCGATTCGCTAGAGCTTAATGAGCAGCAATGTTTGACGTTGCAGGGTGTCAAACCCGGTATCAATATGTTGTTGAAATTACATGGCGACGTGGTCGGTATTGTTGGCGTCACAGGAGAGCCGGAGAAAATCCGAGATTTTGCAAAACTGGTTAAAATGACCGCTGAACTAACAATCGAGCAAGCTGCGCTGGTGGAAAAATTTCAGTGGGACAGACGTCATCGTGAAGAGTTTATTCTGGCTTGGATCAATGGCAAATTGACCGATGAAGAGCTGAAAGATTGGGCGATGCGTCTTTCTATCGATGTTACTCAACCACGGGTGGCAACGGTGATTGAAGTCTCGACGCCGTCGGCCTCGAAAAGCATGAAGAGTGTGCGCAATATTGTTGAGCTGCTTGAATACCCAGAGCGTAACAACCTAGTTGCGATTGTCTCAGTGAATGAAATTGTGGTGTTGAAACCGTGTCATTCCGCCAAGCAGTGGGATAGCCAAGTTGAAAGTGAGCGCATTGATAAGTTGATGTCGCGTTTAAGCGATCACGATTCGCATACGTTTCACATTGCGCTAGGGCAGCTGTTTAATGAGCCTAAAGATGTCGCGTTGTCATACCAAAGTGCGAAGCAGGTATTAGCTATTGGCAAGCAGTTCTACCCAGAGAAACGTAAGTACCTGTTCGATGAACTTCGTTTGCCTGTTTTGTTAGCGCCGTTGGCGGATATTTGGCAAGGTGAACAAATTATTGATGGTGTGAAACGGTTGAAAGAGAAAGACAAATCTGGGCAATTACTGAAAACCCTAGATGCACTGTTTGAATGCAATGGCAATGTAACAGAATGCTCTAAAATGCTGTTTATTCACCGGAACACTCTGCGCTATCGGTTAGAGAAAATCACCGAGATAACAGGGCTACCAACCACCAATTTTGTGGGGTTAGCGGAGCTTTATATTGCGACTCGGCTCTCAAAAATGTCGTGATGTTGTGCATTTGCACAATACGCGTTATTTTTTGACCACATCATTTGTCACTCCGCCTAAAGGAATTCGAAAGCAAACGATTAATAATTCATGCGTCCCTACATGTTGAGTGAGCCAACACGGACTCGCTCAGCAAAATAAGAATAAATGGAGTTATCATGAACCTTATATTAATCCTGCTTGGGGTGATCGCATTTATTGTGCTCACGACCACCAAATTCAAATTACATCCCTTTTTAGCGCTGATCATCGCGGCGTTCCTTGCGGCATTTGCTTACGGCTTACCGGCAGATAGCATTGCCAAAACCATTGCTTCTGGCTTTGGCGGCATCCTTGGTTACATTGGTTTGGTTATCGTTTTAGGTACCATCATCGGTGTTATTTTGGAAAAAAGTGGTGCGGCGATCACCATGGCCGATACGGTCATCAAAGTGTTGGGTGAGCGTTTCCCAACATTGACTATGAGCATCATAGGTTACATCGTTTCTGTTCCGGTATTTTGTGATTCAGGCTTTGTCATTCTGAACTCGCTCAAAGAATCACTCGCGAAGCGTTTAAAAACCTCAAGCGTTGCGATGAGTGTGGCGTTGGCAACTGGCTTATACGCAACGCACACGTTTGTGCCGCCAACTCCTGGCCCGATTGCCGCTGCGGGTAACTTAGGCCTGGAATCTAACCTTGGTTTAGTGATTGGTGTGGGTGTGTTTGTTGCAGCGGTTGCGGCGTTAGCGGGTATGTTGTGGGCGAACCGATTCCAACATGTTGAACCAGATGGCATTGAAGCCGTAGAAGAAATTCAGCAAGACTGGCAAGCACTCAAAGCGTCTTACGGCAAATTGCCAACGGCGAACCAAGCATTCGCTCCTATTTTTGTTCCTATCTTATTGATCTGTTTTGGCTCTATCGCGAAATTCCCAAGCCTACCGCTGGGCGAAGGTTTTGTGTTTGATGTTCTGACTTTCTTAGGACAGCCACTAACGGCATTAGTGATTGGCCTGTTCCTTTCTGTTCGCCTACTCAAATCAGACAACAAGATTGAAGAATTTGGCGAGCGAATCAGCCAAGGTATTACGGCTGCTGCGCCTATTCTTTTGATTACCGGTGCGGGTGGCGCATTTGGCGCGGTATTAAAAGCCACGCCGCTAGGTGAATACTTAGGTACAACGCTATCGGCGCTGGGTGTGGGTATTTTCATGCCATTTATCGTTGCGGCTGCGCTAAAGTCGGCGCAAGGATCATCAACGGTTGCATTGGTGACCACATCGGCTTTGGTTGCGCCTATGCTCACGCAATTGGGGCTCGATTCAGAAATGGGCCGCGTATTAACGGTGATGGCGATCGGTGCAGGTGCGATGACGGTTTCTCATGCAAACGACAGTTTCTTCTGGGTAGTTTCGCAGTTTAGTCGAATGTCGGTGGGCCTAGCGTACCGCGCGCAAACCATGGCTACGCTCGTTCAAGGTGTCACGGCAATGGCATTGGTGTACATTTTGAGCCTCGTTCTCTTATAAGTCTCTGGAAATACGTATGAAAGTGGTAATTGCACCTGATTCATTTAAAGAAAGCTTAACCGCCAAACAAGTGAGCGAGGCGATCAAAACAGGTCTTGCTCGCGTATGGCATGATGCTGAGTTTGTTACGGTTCCGGTCGCAGACGGTGGCGAAGGCACGGTTCAATCTTTGATAGATGCAACTCAAGGCGAACAAGTCTTCACAACGGTGACCGCGCCATTAGGGAATGATGTTGAAGCGTTTTATGGCATCCTCGGCGACGGCGAAACCGCGGTTATTGAAATGGCGGAGGCCAGTGGTCTGCACCTTGTGCCGAGTGATGCTCGCGACCCAAAACTGACCAGCAGCATTGGTACTGGACAGCTGATCAAACACGCGCTAGATAGAGGTATTCAACGCTTAATCATTGGTTTGGGCGGCAGCGCTACCAATGATGGTGGCGTGGGCATGTTGACCGCGTTGGGGGTGGCGTTTCTTGATGAATCTGGTCATGCAATTACCCCAAATGGAGGCGGGTTAGCGGCGCTTGCGTCCATCGATATTTCTGGTCTTGACCCTCGTTTAGCAACTTGCGAAATGTTGGTAGCGTGCGATGTTGATAACCCACTCTGTGGTGACAAAGGCGCGTCGGCTATCTTTGGCCCTCAAAAGGGAGCGACCGTATCAGACGTCACTCTGCTCGATAACGCATTGCGCAAGTTTGGCGAGTTGACGGAACAAGCGACGGGTAAGCATGTACTGACTCGTGAAGGGGCGGGTGCTGCTGGTGGTATGGGCGCGGCCTTGCTCGGGTACACGCCAGCACGTTTGCAACCGGGAATTGAGATTGTGCTTGAAACGGTCAAACTTGCTCAGCATGTTGCGGATGCGGATATCGTATTTACAGGCGAGGGTCGAATCGATCATCAAACCGCACATGGCAAAACGCCGATGGGCGTTGCTCAGGTCGCCAAGCAGTGTAATTTACCAGTCATTGCATTAGCAGGCTGTGTGGGCGACAACTATCAGGCGGTTTATGAGTGCGGCATTGATGCGGTGTTTGCTTGTGTACCAAGGGCGATGAGCTTACCTGAGGCCATGAAAGAGGCCGACGTCAACGTTGCCAATTTAGCCGAAAACGTCGCGAGAATGTGGCAAATTAAGTCGCACTGAAAGCGATGACGATATGAAAAACTCCACCTTTGCGTGGAGTTTTTTGTTGTTACCTGTTTGCGTGTGTCGGCATAAGTTCATTTAGTAAGAGCGAGTTAACAGGCATGCTTTGCTATCAATTTTGCCAGTGTTTGCATCGCGTGACCCCAATCGGTTTCATGACCAAAGTTTGCCACGCTGAGGCGTACGCAATGCCGATATTGCCCTTGAGTGCCAAATACGGTGCCGGGAAGTAGGCTGATTCTGTGCTTATTGCATGCTTGATACAACGCATAGCTGTCCGTGTCTTCGGGCAGTCGCAACCAAAGCAAGAACGAACCTTGCACGGCGTTGATCTGGTATCGATTTTTTAGAGGTTCGTATTCATCCAAGTATTGATGAAGCATCTGGATAAATCGGCGCATGTTGTTTTGATAAACCCGACCCATTCGCGCAGTATGCGTTCGATACTTGCCTGACGTTAGAAACGTTGCCACGGCGGATTGCATCAGGTTCAAACTGCCCATGTTCTCACACAGTAGATATTGCTCAATCTGATCTCGATATCGCCCCGCCAACATCCAACCAATTCTCAAACGCGAATCGAGCGTTTTGGATAACGAATTCACGTAAATTACGCGTTGCTTGTCATCGAGCAATCTCAAGCTTGGTAACGGCTTGTCATAGCTTAACCCGCCAAACACATCGTCTTCGATAATAGGAATATTGCCAGATGCCAAGAGCAATCGCTGGCGCTTTTCTAGCGGCATCATGGCACCAGTAGGGTTGGTGAAGTTTGGCGTTACGATTATCGCTTTTATGTCCCATGTCGCCATTGCTTTTGCTAAGGCTTCGGGGCACATACCGTCGCGTGGGCAACTCGGAATTTCCACCACTTTGAGGCCGAGTGATTCTAGCATCAATAAGTTGCCAAAATAGCAAGGGGACTCCACCGCGACGATATCGCCTTTTTGTGTCGTTGCGCGCAGCGCTAGGCTAATGGCTTGTTGCGCGCCGTGCGTCACCATGATCTCATCCAACTTGGCTGGCGTGCCCAAATCTTGTGTGATTTTCGCTAGTTGTTTGATTAAGAGGTGATCACCGGGTGGTAATTGGTAATGGCTCGGTACATGCGTTTGCTGGCGGCTGTGGCGGCCGATCTCGGCGTACAAGCTTTTGATCGCGGGGGAGTCAATGTTTGGGTGGGCAGAACCGGTAGGCAAACGCTCTTGGTATTCAGGGTACGTGAGGATTTCTTTGCAGATCGAGAGCAAATCCACGCGAGTCGGATCCGGAATTGAGCGAGAGGTCGGCAAGGCGACTTTAACTCGATAACCCGATTTGGGAACCGAGTAAACCAAGTTTTGTGCTTCCAGCTCTTGATACGCACGAATCACGGTATTTTTACTGACGTTTAATTCTTGGCTCAACGAGCGAATGGAGGGCAGTCGATCATCCGCCTGATAAACGCCACCATTGATGGCTTGTTTGAGGTGTTTTTCCACCACGAGGTACTTATTCCCTTCACCGCTTCCCAATAAATCTGTACCCATAAAAACACTTCCATCTGTCACTTTTTGAAAACACTGTACCTAATTACATTAGCAGTATCTCAAAACATAAAACAAGCGTGAGTGAGGCGATCATGTTAATCCGAGCCATCCCTTTTGTATTTGTCATCCTTTGGGCTTCTGGATTCGTTGGTGCGCGTTTTGGTTTGCAATATGCCGAGCCAGCGACACTACTTTCTATCCGTATGGCATTCAATGTCTTATTGTTTTTGGTTCTTGTGGCGGTATTGCGTAGAAGGTTGCCGACAGGAAAAGATTTTTGGCACAGCTGTGTAGTTGGTGCGTTGATCCACGGTTTCTATCTGGGCGGTACTTATTTCGCTATCGCCTTGGGTATGCCTGCTGGGTTGAGTTCGTTGCTGGTGGGTATTCAACCGATTTTAACCGCGGCTTTGCTGGTGGCGTTTGTTCGTGAGGAATTTAAACCCTCGCAATGGTTGGGTTTGGCTCTTGGTTTTGTCGGTATCGCTATGGTGTTGATGGGCAAAATGGAGTGGCAATCCGAGCAGCATAAAGTGTTGGCCATTGGTTTGTGTTTGTTGGCTTTGGTTGGTATCACGCTAGGGACGCTTTATCAGAAAAAACATTGCCAACAAGTGGATATGGTGGGTGGTGCGACGGTGCAATATTTGGCCGCTCTCGTCATGTTTCTGCCCGTTGCGATGCAGTTTGAAACCATGCAAGTGCAGTGGGAACTGGAGTTTATTTTGACTGTGTTGTGGTTGGTCGTCGTGCTCTCTTGTGTAGCTATTCTACTGCTGTTGTACATGGTTAAGAACGGTGCTGCATCGAGCGTAGCTTCTGTATTCTACCTGGTGCCGCCAACGACGGCGATTCAGGCTTGGCTCGCGTTTGGAGAGTCATTTGATTGGATGGGGATTTCTGGTTTCGTACTGGCAGCTACGGCGGTGTATTTGGTGGTTAAAAAGCCGGATCTGACGATAAAGAAATCGATTCAAACAGAATATACCTAAATTGGGTAGGGACATTTTCGTACCAGTGGGTACAATCTGCTTCATCTTAATCCGTGGAGCAGAATGATGAAGGTAAAGCCAGATCGAATGACCGCCATGCGTAGCATCATCGAGCAAGTAAAAGCGGAACTACCAATTTATGAACCAGAAACGTTTGTATGTGGACCAGAAGGGCAGTGCATTGGCTGTCCGAAGAAATTGTTGGAAATGGTCGATTCAGAAGTCACTTATTGGGAGTCAGCCATGGAGCGCGGCATTGTTCCGCAGTTCGATGAGATTCGTCGTTTTGGCAAAATGTGCACGAATGTTCGTCGTGGTCTGGTGCGAAATAATGTGCCTTTACTCAGTAACTAGAGAGTAAAAAACCGTCTAATATCTGACACATAGCGTCGTTTTGTTACACTGCTCTTTGGCTGCTGTTCTCAAGTTTGAGTGGTGTTTGTCTCTTCTTACCCCTTAAGCCTTTAATCGTAAGAAATTGGCGATATATTGGCTCGGTCTCACATGGATGTGGGGCTATTGTCTTGGGCTAGTTGAGATAAGAAACGTGAAATCAAAGGGATTTACGCTGATGGAAATCACCATAGTGCTTACCACTTTGGCTTTCATCGCATTAGCTGCTTTACCAGTATTACTCGATATTCATCGCCAAGCATACGCTGCGATGCTGCACAGTTCTCAGTCTTCTTTGGGTACGGCTCTCAAATTCTTTCATGCTCAATCAGTGATTGATAACGCTTACAGCCAAGAGCACGTTCACTACATTGGCCGACATGTCAAAACACGCAAAGGCATGCCAGAAGCGAGTGCCGATAGTATTCGAGCTTTGTTAGAAATCGATCTACCAGCCAGAGGTTATTCGAAAATTGACGTGCCGTGCAAAGGCAGTGATTTTTGCATCATCGGTCAGCAGCACCCAAACAGTGCTCATTTTGTCGCTATTCCTGATTATCAGTTCTTAGATAAATCGGGTGTTGATCGCGTGGTGTACATTTGGCCGCAAGGTTACACACTGGCAGAAGAAGCATGCTATTTCTACTACGTGAATCAAGCCTCTAACGATTCAATTGTTCGAGGGCATGTGACGCAAGGGTGTTAATCCCGAATAAGTGTTGCGAACAACGGTTATCGTGACTCTACAAATCGGGGTTTTTCGAAGGGCTTTGCGCTTTATACAATACCATTTTTTGACTCATCAAGACTTTACCATTTGGCAAGGTCACTTCCCCAAGTTCCCCCTGATGTTCAAATCCAAACCGTTCATACAAAGCAATCGCTGGTGTGTTGGTTGTGTATACGTAGAGTGCGATTTGGTCGTAACCAAATTCCCAACCACGTGCGATCGCGACTGCCAATAGTTTCCGCCCCAATCCTTTGCCTCGGTAGTTTTTGTCGATGTGAATACCAAGAATACCGACGCGAAGGCGTTGCCCTCTTTCGTAACCGCACATCTCAGCTGGGTAGATTTCAACACTACCGATAAGTTTTTGGCGGTCAAACGCGACAAACTGAGGGATGGACTCGTTTTCCACACGTTGCAGGATTCTGCGAAGCGTTGCGTTATCGGGTGCAGGAGAAATCAAAAATTCCCCTTCGGAGTACACTCGATTCCACAGCGCGGTGAAGCGCGCGATATCGCTCACCTTGATGGATCTGATTTGCATTCATCTTCCTTGATTAGTGCAGGTTAGTAACGGTTAGGGGATAAGCTCAGATAAACAACGAATTTGGTTAGGAATGGCTTCGGCTGGTGCATCAGCGCCCGTTGGGTTAAACCAAATTGTGTTTACGCCCGCTTTCATCGCAGGGTAAATATCTTTGTGAGGTAAATCGCCAACCATGGTTATTCCACTCACGTTAACCCCTAACTGTTTTGTGATGGCGAGATAAAACTCAGGTTGGTTTTTAGCGATGCCGAGGTTGGCAAAACAAAAATAGCCATTTAAGTATTGGTCTAAGTCGACGCGAACAAATGCACGCTGAACCTCTTCCATGTTGGAATCAGATGCACTGGTCGCAATGTAGATGGGATGATTTTGGGAAAGTATTGCCAGTGTTTCTCTGGCTTGAGGAACTGCTTCTACGTGTTCCCAATCGCACATTTTTCCTTGTGCCTCAGGGAAATCTACCATCAAGGTGTTCCCCCAATCGAAAAGATAAATCATGTTCGAATCTCCTTATCCGCACATCATATCGTCTTTTTCTAAAATTAGGGGGTAAATTGCATCGATAAATACGATTTAGGTGGGTTTAGTCGTGAAAAGCGCTTAATTGTCGTTATCGTTACAAATGTTTCAGCATAATGCGTGAGTTAGTTTTAAAACCTTGATTATCGTAAAAGCGCTGTGCTGGCTGATTGAATTCCATCACTTCCAATCGAACTTGTGTGGCATTGGCATCGCGCGCCCATTGCTCACAGGTTTGGAGCAGTTGGCGGCCGATTCCTTGCTGCTTTTGCGCTTCATCGACAACAATTGTTCCCACGCGACAAATTGGGTCTTTGATCAGAAAACTGACGGTGTCGTTTTGGGTGATCATCGCGGTTAAGAAGCCGAGAATTTGCTGTTCGCGTTCGGCAATCAAAAAGAGTCGCTCTTTGTTCTCTAGTGCTTGTGCAAGAAATTCGCGGTCAGCTTCTGAAGGCGCAACAAAGGCTTCTGGCGCATTTGCAAAATGCAGTGAATTAATTTGAAAATTAAGCTGAAAAATTTCGTCTAAATCATCGGGAATCGCTTGTCGGATATGGACTTGCATTCTATCTGCCCCCTGCAATATCGATAAATGATCCTGTGACATAAGAGGCTTCGTCACTTAATAGCCAAGCGATCGCATTTGCCACTTCTTCTACCGTGCCACCGCGTTTAAGAGGAATTTGAGGGCTGAGTCTATCTACTCGGTTTGGTTCTCCGCCGTCGGCATGCATATCAGTGTAAATGAAACCAGGTCGAACGCCATTGACGCGAATATTGCGCTCTGCCAACTCTAGCGAGAGCCCTTTAGTTAAGGTATCCATCGCGCCTTTTGATGTGGCGTAATCGACATACTCAAATGGCGCGCCTGAGCGCGACGCTCCAGAGGAGACATTCACAATTGCACCGCCTGCACTGAATCGCTTCGCCGCTTCTCGACAGCAGAGAAAACAGCTATTCACATTGGTGTTCATTACTTTCTGAAAGCGTTCCAAGCTGATTTCTGACAAAGGCGATTGAGTAAATAGGATGCCAACGTTGTTGACCAAGTGCGTCACTGCACCAAATTCACGTTCTGTTTCATCAAACAAGGAGAGCACTTGCTTCTCATCGGCTACGTCTGCGGCGATGGCAATCGCTTTGCCACCGTTTGCTTGTATTTCTGCCACAACTTGGTCGGCGGCCTCTTGCTGAGTGCGGTAATTAACGCAAACGCGATAGCCTTGCTCGGCCAGCTTTTTCGCCGTTGCGGCTCCAATGCCTCGGCTTGCGCCGGTAATGATGACTACTTTATTCAAAATACGTCCTTATTTTTGTAGTGAGTAGATTTTATCGGCGTAGGGTTTGCCACCAATTTGGTATGCGTCTGGAATGACCTCAATGAGTTCGAAACCACATTTTATCAGGACACGTTCTGACGCAATATTGCCTTCAGTGACCGTCGCGGAAAAGTGGTTGATGTTATGTGTCGAGGTTGCCCAGTATAGAAGCGCTTGAAGAGTTTCTGTTCCAAACTGTTGGCCATGAAATTCCGGCAAAAGTAAGTAACCTACCTCTGCCTTACCGTTTTCAATAGCAAAGCCAGTGATGCCGATGGGTTGTTCAGATTGCTTATCGAGTATTACAAGGCAAAGCCAATGCTGGCTATTTGGGGTCCATGGTAATAATCGCGAAGCAAATTTTTCTCTTATTTCTGTTTCGCTGGGACGATCGAAACAGAGCGCAATAACCTCTTGTTCGGAGAGTAATCGTTGAAAGAGTTCCCAGTCACTGGCTTTGATGGGTCTTAATTGGCTTCTGTGCGTCTCGATATAAACTGACATGCGTGTCCTTACTGCATCAATGTGGAGATTCAGTCTCTCATCCTCTTATCTGTTTAATCAAATAGTTGCATTCATAAAAGTGATTTATGTGGTGAATAGTTGGCTAGGTAATGGATTATTGTCATATATTCATCTTTGAGATGTAAATAACAAAATTTCATACTTGAGGCATACAGAGCAACACGGAAATGATGTGGATCAAGAGAGGACTACCCATAAAGTAGTAATTTGCGACCTATAATTACATTTTATTTGGAAGTGTTGCTAATTATGTCAATAAAAAAACGATATGTTGCACTGCTGGTTGCTGCCGGCATTGGTGTGGGCTGGTTAACTTTGGGGGGGAGTGCGGCAGTAATGCATTACACCTCAGATACTGAATTTTGTCTCTCGTGCCACTCTATGGAAACCCCTTACAAAGAGTACCAAGGCTCAGTGCACTTCAGTAATGCGAAAGGCATTCGCGCGGAATGTTCTGACTGTCATATTCCTCAAGAACCAATGGATTACCTGATCACCAAAATTCGCGCGTCGAAAGACATCTACCATGAATTTGTGACAGGTAAGATCGACACGCCAGAGAAATATGAAGCACATCGTAAAGATATGGCTGAAACGGTATGGGCTCAGTTCCGTGAAAATGATTCAGCGACGTGTCGTTCGTGTCATGATTTCGATGCAATGGAAGAGTTTGAGCAATCACGTGATGCGGCGAAGATGCACGCTTACGCGAAAGCAAACGATCAAACGTGTATCGATTGTCATAAAGGTGTGGCGCACTTTGCACCAGAAGCAGAGCTAGACAGCAAGGCATTTGAAACGTTGATGAGCTTCACCACAAAAACATCACCTGGTGCCAAAGTCGTTTACCCTGTGACTGAAATCGCAATGGGTGAGATGGGTAAAATTAACCCAACGACGAAGTTGGAAGTAATCAGCTCTGAAGGCGACAACCGCACTGTTAAGTTGAACGCATTCCAAATGAAAGGCGCAGAGCAAGTGCTTTACATGGGAGAAGGTCAACGTGCCATCGTAGCAACGCTAACAGAGCAAGGCCAACAAGCGCTTGAAACTGGTGAATTTGAGGCAGATGTTTACGGCAACGAATGGCGCGCGGTTTCTCTAACAGGTGCTATTGATTCTCCAGTTGTAGACACGCTTGAACCCGTATGGTCATACGCAGAAGAGTTGGACAACGTTTACTGTGCAACTTGTCACGCGAAAATTCCTTCAAATCACTTCACAGTGAATGCATGGGGACCGGTAGCGAAAAGTATGGGTGATCGAACTGATATTTCAGCCGAGAACCTAGAAATTCTAACCAAGTTCTTCCAGCACCACGCGAAAGATGTGGTTGGTCACTAACGATAAATAGAAGGATAAGATTATGACTAATATGACCCGTCGCGGATTTCTAAAAGGCACTGGTATGGCGGCTGGTGCAATGGCATTCACTTCATTTGCACCTATGTCTGTTGCTTCTTCTAATGCTCGCGGCAAAGGCATTCTAACGGCGGGCCGCATGGGCCCAATGCTGTGTGAAGTGCAAGACGGTAAGTTGGTTTCGACTACTAATGCTCTTCCACAAACTGTACCAAATAGTCTACAAACTACTGGGCCTGACCAAGTGCATACCAAGGCGCGTGTGAAGTACCCAATGGTACGTAAAGGCTACTTGGCAAACCCATCGTCGCCAGAAGGTGTGCGCGGTAGTGATGAGTTTGTGCGTGTGTCTTGGGATGAGGCTTACAAGCTGATCCACGAACAGCACATGCGAATTCGCAAAGAATATGGCCCGGCTTCTGTGTTTGCAGGCTCTTACGGCTGGCGTTCAAGTGGCGTGCTGCACAAAGCACAAACCTTGCTGCAACGTTACATGAGCATGGCGGGTGGCTATTCAGGCCACTTGGGTGACTACTCAACGGGTGCTGCGCAGATCATCATGCCGCACGTTGTGGGCTCTATCGAAGTGTACGAGCAACAAACCACGTACCCAGTGGTATTAGAGCACAGCGATGTGGTTGTGCTTTGGGGCTTAAACCCAATCAACACTCTAAAAATCGCGTGGAGCTCAACAGACTGTGCTGGTCTTGAATTCTTCCATCAATTGAAAAAATCAGGCAAGACGGTTATTGCGATTGACCCAATTCGTTCTGAAACCATCGAGTTCTTTGGCGAGAATGCGGAGTGGATTGCTCCTCACCCAATGACCGACGTGGCAATGATGATGGGTATCGCACACACCTTGGTGAAACAAGGTAAGCACGATAAAGCCTTCCTCGATAAATACACCGCAGGTTACGACAAGTTTGAAGCGTACCTGATGGGCGAAGAAGACGGCGTAGAAAAATCAGCAGAATGGGCATCACAAATCTGTGGCGTACCTGCGAAGCAACTTGAGCTACTGGCTGACATCTTCAGTAAAAACCGCACCATGCTGATGGCGGGTTGGGGCATGCAGCGCCAACAATACGGTGAGCAGCGTCACTGGATGCTGGTTACACTGGCAACGATGTTGGGTCAAATCGGTTTACCGGGCGGTGGTTTTGGTTTCTCTTACCACTACTCAAACGGTGGTAACCCTGCTCGTGACGCTGGAGTACTTCCTGCGATTTCGGCATCGCTGGGTGGCGGCTCTTCTGCGGGGAACGACTGGGCGGTGTCTGGCGCGGTGCAAAGCTTCCCTGTGGCGCGTATTGTCGAGGCGTTGGAAAACCCAGGTCAATCCTACCATCATAACGGTCATGAACTGACGTTCCCGGACATCAAGATGATTTGGTGGGCCGGTGGTGCGAACTTTACTCACCACCAAGACACCAACCGTTTGATTAAAGCGTGGCAAAAGCCAGAGCTTATCGTTATCTCTGAACCATACTGGACGGCGGCTGCGAAGCATGCGGACATCGTTCTGCCAATCACCACATCGTTCGAGCGTAACGACTTAACGATGACGGGTGACTACAGTAACCAACACTTGGTGCCAATGAAGCAAGTGGTTGAGCCGCAAGGTGAAGCGCGTAATGATTTCGATGTATTCGCGGACATGGCAGAGATGCTAGCTCCGGGTGGCCGTGACGTATACACCGAAGGCAAAACTGAAATGGAATGGCTGTACGGCTTCTACAAGGCGGCGCAACAAGGTGGCCGTGGCTCTCGCGTAGCAATGCCGAACTTCAGCAAGTTCTGGGAAGATAACCAACTGATCGAGATGAAGTGGAACGAGAAGAACGCACAGTTTGTTCGTTACGCAGATTTCCGTGAAGACCCGATCATGAATCCACTCGGTACACCAAGTGGTAAGATCGAAATCTTCTCGAAAACCATTGAAGGTTATCAGTTGGAAGACTGTCCTCCACACCCAACGTGGATGGCACCAACCGAGTACACTGGCAATGCAAAAGACGGCGAGTTGCAGCTAATGACCGCGCACGCAGCGCATCGTCTACACAGCCAGTTTAACTACGCGAAGATTCGCGAAGAGTACGCAATTGCAAACCGTGAACCTATTTGGATTCACCCTGAAGATGCGAAAGCGCGTGGTATTAAAACGGGCGATTTAGTTCGTGCGTTTAACAACCGTGGCCAAGTATTGGTTGGTGCAGAAGTGACTGACCGAATCAAGCAAGGTTCAGTGTGTATTCATGAAGGCGGCTGGCCGGATCTGGATCCTAAAACCGGCATTTGTAAGAACGGCGGTTGTAACGTGTTAACGTTGGATATTCCGACCTCTCGACTTGCAAACGGCTGTGCGGCGAACTCGGCACTGGTTCGTATTGAAAAATACACTGGCCCAGAATTAGAACTAACAGCGTTTGAACCACCAAGAAATGGCTAGAAAAAAGTAGCGATTGAAAGCAAGAAGCCAGCGAATCGCTGGCTTCTTTTTATCTAGTCATCGTTCACATTAGCGCGAAGCGAGAGAAACAAACGGCATCTGTTTCTTAATCTGAAATGTCGGGAGTAAAAGTAAATACAATCGCGACAAACAAGACCGAGCCTATTAAATCTTCAGGGCGATGCATGCCCAGCCATAAGCGGCTATATGCGACGCTCATTCCCCACATCCACAATGACAGTGCAGAGATATAGCACTTGTTCTGTAAGAACAAACCACCAAAGAAAGCCAAACAAATCGAAACGAAAATCGTATGGCCGGATGGGAAAGAATAGTCTTTCTCGCCTTGCCAATGGCGCGTTCGCCAATCACTGACGTGTTCAGAAATCTGGTTAATTACGTTGGCTTGCTGCTTTGTATCCAACTGATAAAACGCTTCTGGGTGCTCAATCAATTGCTCTGCAGCAAGCAGTTCGGCGTAGGGACGCGGGCTTTCTGTCATCAGTTTTAGCCCCGTTTTGCTGGCAAAACCAATCACCAGTAACAACCCTAACATTGAGAGTTTTTGTATCCACTCAATGCGACTTGGTTTAAAGCGAAATAAAGAAAGCAGTAGCAGTGTTAACGTAATTAAAAAACCTTTGCTACCAGCAGAATCTGTGAGCAAAGTAAAAGTAATACCCAGACTTTCAGGCACCTGTGAAGTGAGATTGTGATAAGAGCCAAACAGCGACATTGGGATGATGCCAAGAACAAACAAGGCGAGCATCATCAATCCATATTTTTTGGTTTTCATTGAGAGCGTTTTGTTTTTATTGAGGGTTATTCAACCACGTGAAAATAAGGGGCTTATCTTACGTTATCTGGCGTGAAAAACTTATCAACGCTCTGTCAATTTGACGAGAGAATGAAGGTTGAGTGATGAATTGATGACATTTATCCGGAGGGTAAAGGCGCTCATCCTTAAGCGTTGGGGTCTTAATCCATCAGAGAAAGTAAGTACTCTGCTGCTTTGGTTGGGTTTTCTGCATGACAAATGGCAGAAACCAAAGCCAAACCATGTACACCTGTCGCACTCAGGGCAGGAATGTTGGTTTCGTTGATGCCACCAATCGCGACGATTGGTAAGGGCGTGGTGTTCAGCGCCATCTTCAAACCTTCAATACCCCAGTGTTTTTTGGTGTTGGTTTTGGTCGGCGTAGCGAAGATGGCACTCAAGCCGATGTAATCAATGGGCAGAGAATCCGCCTCTGCCAGCTGATCTTCAGTCTCAATTGATAAGCCGAGGATTTTGTTTGGTCCAATCAACTCACGAGCGATAGTTGCGGGCATGTCTGATTGCCCGAGGTGAACCCCATCGGCATCAACTGCCAGTGCAACATCAACGCGGTCATTGATGATCAAAGGCACATTGGTATCTTTAAGGATGTCTTTCACGGCTTGAGCACGTTCGATAAACGCACGCACATCGCCGTGTTTTTCGCGGACTTGTACCATGGTCACGCCACCTTGCACGGCTTTTCTCACAACACGCTTTAGTGTGGCTAAATCTTGTTGGTCATCGGTGACCAAATATAAACGATAGGCGTTCATTTTGTTTCCTTTGGGCCTCTCATCTACAGGGAGTGAGAGGCCGGTATTTGTTAGAGAAAGCTTAACTCACTTGGAGTTTTAGGCGTTTTGCCAGTGTTTCTTCATCCAGTTGGTAAAGCTCATCCAACAGGTTCATTTGCAGACTGCCTGGCCCTCGCGCTTGCTCAGCCGCAATTTCACCCACAACGCCCAGTACCGCCGCGGCAGCAAGTCCGGAGTGATCACCAACAGCAGCGAAAGCACCCGTCAGTGCCGTTAGTGTGCAGCCCATTCCGGTTACGTATGGCATCATCTCGTGACCGTTGTTTAGCTGCACAGTTTGCTCTTTCGTGATGATGTAATCAGTCTCGCCAGAAATCACCACACTTGCACCATACTCTGAAACTAAGAAGTTCGCTGCGCCAAGTGCTGCGTCGCTGCTGTCTAACGCATCGACGCCTTTGCTTTGTGCTTGTTCGCCAGCGAGACCGATGATTTCTGAGGCGTTACCACGAATGATCAACTTGTCGGCAAGGCGTGCGATCTCACGTGATGTCTCGGTACGTAGTGAGCTTGCTCCGCAACCGACAGGGTCGAGTACAACGATTTTACCGTTGGCATTGGCTTGCTCTACGGCATAGCTCATGCGCGGTGTCCAAACGCTGTCTAGGGTACCGATGTTGATAACCAGTGCGCCAGCGAACGACATCATCTCTGCCATCTCTTGTTTGGAGTGCGCCATGATTGGAGAAGCGCCGATCGCTAATAGTGCGTTTGCTGTGTTATTCATCACCACGTAGTTAGTGATGTTGACGACTAACGGCTTTTGCTGGCGTACTGCGGTTAATGCTTGGGTGATTTGTTCAATTAACATGAGACTCTCCGATTAATCTTGCTGAGCGTTCAGACCTTGTTGCCAGAATGCTACTTCCATACGCGTTGCGGTTTTGAATACCTGAATCAGGTTTTGACCACGCTGACTATTGATGTCGATTTCCGCCAATAACTGGTTAAAGTGTTCTGCACCTTTTGCGACACCAGATTGGAACTCCTCACCACCGTAGAGATTAATCCAACTTGCGTATGGATTGCCTTCGATTACTGTCTTTTCATCTTCAATCAGCATCTTACCGATAACGGCATAACCGATAGAGCATGGCGCTAGTGCCGCGTATAGATCAACAAGATCGCCCGTCATGCCAGCATCCAATACATAACGGGTGTAAGCTACTGTGCCGAAATCTTCTGGCTCGTTTTCTAAGTTGGATTCCGTCAGTCCCCATTGCTCACAGTAAGTCACGTGGTGGGCGATTTCAGAATCTAGCAATGCATGTACGCTTGGTAGGGCACGGCGCATGTCATCCAAAGTACGCGCTTTGTAGATCGCTAATGCGTAAGCTCGTGCGTACTGTTTTAGGAAAAGAAAATCCTGTTTTAGGTAATGTAGAAAACAAGGCTGAGCCAGAGTGCCTTGCGCCAATTGCTGCACGAAAGCATGCTCAGTGTATTCTTGCCAATCTTGGTGGCAAGCGTCGATCAAATCTTGGTATTTCATTATGGGTATCTCGTTATCAAAAGACCCTAGGCTTAGATCCTAAGGCCAGTAGAATTAGTCAAAGCTCGGTACGTAATCTTTCGCTTTTGGCAGTGTTTCGATGATGTTTTGTGAATACATGAACTCGGCATAATCATCGTAGCGTTTCAGATCTACTGCAGATGGACGAAGAGCGAAACGAGTTAGTGTGTCATTCCAAGCGCGCTGGTTAAGCTCGTTGTTGAGGGTGTCTGGTGAATAAGCCACAAACTCTTTCCAAGATTCTTTTGGATGGTTAACGATGTAAGTGGTCGCTTGCTCCAGTGCTTTGTTGAATGCCTTGATGGCTTCTTTGTCGTAGGTTTTTGCATTGGCTACGAAGACTAACTCGTCATACGCTGGCACGCCGTGTTCTTCAGGGAAGAAGGCTTTAGCTTTATAACCTTCTAGTGCAAGTTGGTTGGTTTCGAAGTTACGTAGACCACCCCAAATCGCATCCACCTTGCCAGACGCAAGAGACGAAGATAGCGCCCAACCTACGTTGATGATTTGTACGTCAGAAAACTTCACATTCTCTTGAGCTAACATAGTGCCGATTGTTGCTTCTTCGTTGCCTGCGATCGCAATACCGATCTTCTTACCTTTTAAGTCGCCAAGGTTTTCATTCTTACCGTTGTCCAACACCATCAGCGTGTTGAGTGGCGTAGCAATCAAAGTCGCAGAGCGGATTAATGGCAAACCCGCCGCGACATCGATAGTTAGGCTTGGCTGGTAAGAAATCGCCATGTCGACCTTGCCAGCAGCGACCAACTTAGGTGGCGTACTTGGATCTGCAGGCTCTTGAATGTTGACCTTCAAACCTTGTTCTTTGAAGTAACCGCGCTCTTTGGCAATCACGATAGGACCATGGTTTGGATTGACGAACCAATCCAACATCAGTGTCATCTCTTTTTCAGCTGCAAGCACGTTGGTTGATACCACTGAAGCGAGTAGAGCAGCAGCGCTCACAAGTTTGTTTTTATTCACGGGGTTCTTCCTTTTCTTTCCCAATTTTCTTTGGTTATTTTCTGTAATTACTTGCTTTCCCAAGGGATGGCTTTTTTCAATAATTTATCGGTGATGAAGTAGAGTGAGATAGACAGCACGGCGAGGATAAACAGCGCCGCAAACATCTCGTCAATGATCATGCGAGCGTTAGCTTGGAGCATCAGATAACCCAAGCCTTCACTTGAACCTACCCACTCACCGACCACTGCTCCAATTGGCGCAATAACGACGGCAACACGAATACCTGAAGCTAACGTTGGTAGCGCGGCTGGCAATTGAATATGACGAAGTAGCTGCCATTTCGACGCGCCCATGGTCTTGGCAAGATCGAGGTAACCTGTTGGTGTATTGCGTAAGCCGTCATAGCAACATGTCGTGACGGGGAAAAAGATGATGATCGCTGCCATGACGACTTTCGATGCAATACCGTAACCCAGCCAAAGCATGAGCACTGGCGCGATGGCGAACACAGGGATCGCTTGGCTAGCAATCAGAATAGGCAGTAACCAACGCTTCAGCGGCTCAAACATCAGCATTTGCAATGCGAACAGCAAACCCATCGATAATCCAAGCGCCAAGCCAAGTAAGATCTCTTGCGCAGTAACCCAAGTATGTTTGAGCAGGATATCGTAACGAGTGACCAATCTATCCAGCACTTCAATTGGTGAAGGTAAGATGAAGCCTGGCATGTCGAATACCACCACAACCAACTGCCACAATCCCAAG
>NZ_JADDYH010000038.1:461358-468233 GCF_015163595.1 Vibrio sp. OPT41
ATCACCGCAGTGCTGATTACCAAGCGCAGAGCTTGATGGGTCACGCGTTCTTTTTTACCAATACGTGCCGAAACGGAGTTGTACTGAGTCATATCACTCATAGTCTTTCTCCAATTGATCCAAAATCGCTTGTTGAAGCGCGGCGCACTCTCCATCGAGAACTCGTGGTGGCTTGGAATCCGGAACAACCAAGTGCTGAGCTTGCGCAGGCGTACCTTGCAGTACATAGAGTTGGTGAGCTAATCGCACCGCTTCTTGTGGGTCGTGGGTAATAAGAACAACGGTCTTATCTTTCAGTAATTCGGCAGACAAGGTCTGCAACTTATGGCGAGTAACCGCGTCCAACGCAGAGAAAGGCTCATCCATCAGAACCAGAGGCTTGTCTTGCATCAGAGTGCGAGCAAGGGCAACACGTTGTCTCATGCCGCCAGAGAGCTGAGTTGGCTTAGCATCCGCGTAATCGGCGAGTTTTACTTGGTTTAGTAAAGCCAGTGCACGTTGTCTATTTTGCTCTGGTGCTTGCTCTTGAGAAAATCGAGAACTGAGGCAGACGTTGTCTAACACATTCAACCACGGTAGCAATAAATCCTGCTGAGCCATGTAAGCGATACGGTCATGCAGTGCAGCGCCATCCGTTGTGATGAGTTCGCCATGCCAGTCAACTTGGTCATCCAGTAGGCCAGCTAAGTAACGCAATATTGTGGTTTTCCCGCAGCCACTTCGTCCGAGTAATACCGTCCATTTACCGACGGGAATGGTCATGTTCATTCCTGCTAAAGTCGGTGTTTGGCTATCTTTGTATCGCAGGCTAGCATCGGAAAGCTGAATGCCAATCGCGTTAGCGAACATAAGTATGACCCGCAAAAAAGTGGTTCACAGGGCCGTGACCTTTACCGACATCCAGTTCATCAGCGTGCGCGATAGCTTGGCTGATGTACTGCTTACCAAGGTGCACCGCTTTGTGCAGATTGTTGCCTTGGCCAAGATAAGACGCAATGGCGGAAGAAAGTGTACAGCCTGTGCCATGAGTGTTTTTGGTTGGAAATCGCTTGGCGCTAATTAACTCGGCACTGTCTTGCATGATAAGCAGATCGTTGCTGTTTTCATTTTCTTCAAGGTGACCGCCTTTGAGCAGAATAGCTTTGGCGCCAAGCGCACGAAGGTCGGTAATCATATCGTTCATTTCAGATTCTGATTGAGGCATTGGCTTACCCGTCAATGCTGCGCCTTCGGGTAGGTTAGGGGTAATGATGTCTGCGAGCGGAATCAATTCTTCTTTTAAAGTGCTGATTGCCGACTGTTCCAGTAATAGATCGCCGCTGGTGGCCACCATCACAGGGTCAATCACGAGGTGTTTTGGCTGGTATTGTTTAATTTTGTCTGCAACGACTTTGATGATGTTGGAATCTGCCAGCATGCCCACTTTGACTGCAACGATGTTGAGGTCGGTAAATACTGCATCAAGTTGGCTCTCTACATGGTCGAGAGGAATGGGGAAAATCGCAGAAACGCCTTGGGTATTTTGCGAAGTAATCGCCGTGATTACCGAGCAAGCAAAACTGCCGGTTGCGGACATCGCTTTGATGTCGGCTTGAATACCTGCACCGCCACCACTGTCTGAGCCCGCGATGGTCAATACGATAGGGGTAGGCAAGGCTGGCGTGTGATGTGAATGAGGTTGTGATTGCTGCGTCATGGTCGCTCCTACTACAAGACGTATAGGAACTGACTTTGACCGTTGCAGATAGATCGATTTTTCGATCGCTATCGCTTACCTAAGAGGGGCGACGAAAGGCAAAGTGTGCATAGTTCCCTACGTCAGTGCTAACTGAATCAGGTTCAACGGGTCTCGAATTTCGATCTCAGCCAACACTTGTCGTGTGGCCCCCCGACTATTTCGTTCGGATGATAGCAGGACCATTGCGGAAGGGATACGTTTTTTGAGCGTAATTATAATGAGTATTCAATTATGCGAGGTGAGTGATAAAGTAAGCACCTAAATGGTTTGCTGGGTGGAATTTACTAGTGCAACGCTCTGGTGAATGAGCAGAACCTGGAATATTTAATAAATAATCGTGGTCTCGTTAAGCAAGGATTAGCACAAAACAAGGTTAAAAAACTGTTAAAATTTAACGTGTTGCCAATTTAACTTTGTTGAACTTTTTCACAGTTAATTAGGAAGGCTAAGACGATCATCGAGCAAGGAGACTTCATGCTTAATTCTGTAACAGCGAAGTCAGTGATCGATCATGCGCTCTTTTTGGGGGCTGATTTCGCTGAACTATTCGTTGAACATCACCAAACCAACACTGTCCAGATCGCATCTGGTGAGGTGGATAAGGTTAACTCGGGTATCGATTTTGGTATCGGTATTCGTCTTTTTTTCGGTCATAAGGTGCTTTACGGTTACACCAACAGCACAGATGAAGCCGAACTAAAGCGCGTAACCTCGCTGCTTGCTGCAAAAGACAAGCGTGAGCAAATCGCGTCAGCGGGTTCTTTGAATTTGAACCGCTACCCAATCCAACATGGTTGCCGCATGCCGCTAGGTAAGGATGCTAACCTAGATTCAAAAATCGCGTTTCTATTGAAAGTTGACCAAGCCGCACGTGCTGAGAGTGAACATATCAGCCAGTTTATTGGCAGCGTTCTTCAGCGCGAGCAACAAGTGTCTATCTTCAACTCAGAAGGTCTACACGTTGACGATACTCGCCACTACATTCGTGTTGCTGGTAACACTGTCGCGCAAAAAGGTAATGAGCAGTCTTCTGGTATGGAAGGTCCTGGCGCTCTTGCTGGTTGGGAATTCAGTGAACAGCTTGATGCCAAAGAGCTAGGTCAAACTATCGCGCAGCAAGCGTTAGTAAAACTTGGCGCGGATGCTTGTCCATCGGGTGAAATGCCGGTGGTGATTGGTAACGGCTTTGGCGGCGTTATCTTCCATGAAGCATGTGGTCACTTGCTAGAAACCACTTCAGTTGCGAAGAAAGCATCAGTATTCCACGACAAGATGGGCGAAATGGTTGCTCACACCGCGGTGAATGCAGTCGATGATGGCACCATGACCAACGAATGGGGCTCGATTCATGTTGATGACGAAGGCATGAAGACTCAGCGTACCCAATTGATCAAAGACGGTAAGCTAACCAGCTTTATGGTCGATAAAATGGGTGGCATGAAGACAGGTTACGAACCTACGGGTTCTGGTCGTCGTCAAAACTACAAGTTCGCACCAACCTCGCGTATGCGTAATACCTTTATCGAAGAGGGCGAGCATTCACTTGATGACATGCTGGCAGGCATCGAGCGTGGTATCTATGCGAAGAAGATGGGCGGTGGCTCGGTTCAACCGGGTACGGGTGAGTTTAACTTTGCTGTTCGTGAAGCTTATCTCATTGAAAATGGCAAAATCACCAAGCCTCTGAAAACAGCAACGCTGATCAGCACGGGTCCAAAAGTGTTGAAAGAAATCAGCATGGTCGGCAAAGACATGGCACTTGCGCCGGGCATGTGTGGTTCCGTAAGTGGTTCAGTACCAACAACAGTCGGTCAGCCAACACTGAAAGTCGATAACATTCTGGTAGGAGGCGGTAACTAATGAGCCAAGAACAACAACTTCTTAATGCGGTTGATTACGTCCTATCAGAAGCAAAACGCCAAGGTGCAGAAGCGGACGTCATTGTAAACCGCAACAGCAGCTTTTCTCTGAAAGCGAACCAAGGAAAGCTGGATGAGTACAAAGTAAGCTCAAGCCAAGTGCTGGGTGTTCGTGTTGTGAAAGATGCGCGTGTTGCAACGAGCTATTCTGAGTCGTTAGAACAACCAAGCTTAGATTTGATGCTGACTAATGCACTGCAAAGCGCTCGTTTTTCCAAGCAAGATGAACATCAGACCATTAGTTGTGTGAACAGCCAAATCACGACTGACGTGGCTGAGATTGCTCAAGAAGACACAACTTCGGTTGATGAAAAAATTGAACTGTCTCTCGCACTTGAGCAAGGCGTAGTGGCTCTGCCTCACGCTTCTAGCGCACCATACAATGGTTACAGTGACGGTGAAACTCAGCTCATCATCGCGAATACTCAAGGTACGTTATGTCAACATTTCGAGCGATCGTTCACTTGTTACGCGTATACCTTGTTTGAAAAAGACGGCAAACAGTCGATGGCGGGAAGAATGTCGCTAGGTCGCCGTTTTGATGAGTTGGCTCCAGCTTATTGTATAGAAGGCGGTTACAAGCTTGCTCGTGATCTTCTTGAAGGTGTACCGGTTGCGACGGGTAACTACCCCGCTATTTTCCACATCAATGCGCTGGCAAGTTTATTCGGTGCTTTCGGCAGTGCTTTCTCTGGCGTAAGCGCGATGAAAGGCATTACGCCACTGGGTGATAAGCTTGGTCAACGTGTTGCGAGTGATTTAATTACCTTTACTGATACGGCTTACATGCCAAATGGTATGGCAATCGCAAGTTTTGATAGTGAAGGCTTTGCTACTCAAGACAATGTGATGATTGCTAATGGCCAACTGAATACGCTATTGCACAATAGCCAAACAGCGAATTATTTGGGTGCAGTGTCGACGGCAAGTGCCGCTCGCGGTGCAAAATCGAGCTTAGACGTATCAGCGAATCACAAAGTGATTGCGACAGGCAACAGCAGTGCATCAGAAGTAAAAGCGGGAGAGTACCTAGAGTTAGTCGAGCTTCAAGGTGTCCATTCTGGTGCGGATGCAGTGAGTGGTGATTTCTCATTTGGTGCGAGTGGCTTCTTGTGCCGTGATGGAGAGCGCGTTCAACCAGTTCGTGGGATCACGGTAGCGGGTAACTTCTACAAGATGCTGCAAGAAGTTGAGGCAGTGGGTGATACTCAGTTAATTAACGATAGCCGAACTTTCTTCTCGCCAGACGTTCGTTTTGCTCGTTTGAGCATTGGTGGTAAGTAAACTTAGCATCCCTATAGAAACAAAAAAGAGGACTCAATGGAGTCCTCTTTCATTGTCTAGCAACGTGTGCGTGAATAACTAGAATTCGCGTATGTCCAACTCATTGTGGATCAATACCACACACTGAGAAGCGAAAAGCATCTTAGGACCTAAGCTGATCTTCTCTGTGCCAAGGCGCTTTAAGCTGTTAAAAGACTTTTTCGGCATCGGTATATGGTCAGTTAGCAAGAAACATGGATTTTCACCAATTTCTGCATCACGAACAAATTCGCCTTTCTTATCCAACATATATAGTTGGTGATCTTCTGCCAGCTCTTGTACTAGGCGTTCAAAGCTCACTGTACGAACGGTAATACCAGGTTCGACTTCACGAAGTTGCTCTTTACCCATACCAACCGAAGCATCCAAAGCGCGAGCCACTGCTGCAATCAAGGTTGACTCATGGAAGCCGCCAATGTTGGTGATGTCGTTGGAGCGAATAGTAATGGTGCGTGAGAAGTCTTTTGTGCTTTCCAAAACCAAGTGAACAACCACATCTTCACGGTGTGATTGAGCAACGAACATAGTGTTCATCATGGTATGAGCAAGAATCTCTGTATGCGCTTCATTACCAACACCTTCTAACAGTGCTTTGCTGGTGGTTGGCGCCGCGCGAGCTCGTAAAACAAAAGAGCGCATGAATTTAGCCTCTATATAGGAAGAGTGAATGCGCGGAAGTATATACCCAAGCAGGGAAGGGATGCGAGTTTAATAGCAAATGTGAACTTACTTACAAAGCTTCGATTGTCGTGCGGAGTGCGCTGGTTAAAATAGAGGTAACCTGTTAGGAGCGGTATATGGAAATCAAACAGATAAATAAAGACATTTATAAAAAGAAAGTAAACCTTGTGATTGGCGGTTTTGTTGCGTTGCTCGCCATCTCCTCTCTTGCCTTTAGTACCTTGTTGATTGTTTTGTTTGGCAACACTGAAGTCGTACCAGAACAATCAACGGGCAATTTCCATTGGAATTTGATTGGTGTCGTTCTCGCAGTTGCAACTTCCCTCTCTTTATTGAATCACATTAAAACTCGACCATACATGGAAGAAGTGCTGTACGTTTGGAAACTCAAGCAACTGCACAACAAAATCTTTCGTAAACTAAAAAGCATTAAAGCAGCCGCGAGCAATGACGATGTAAAAGCGCTCACTACGCTTAAGTTCTATTACACCACGCAACGCCAAGTGTTTGAGCTAGACAACAACACATTAACGATGAGCAGTGTAAATAAAGAACTAGAGGCTATCGAGCAAATCGAAGCGGCGCAATCACTGAGTCTCGATATCACAGGCTTTGAAGAGTCTTGGCTAGACACATATTGATTGCCTATTTGCTACTTGAAGTTAACAACTGAGTGCTAAAAATAAGCGTTTGAGTGAGATTTAATCATTCGACGCTTTTTTTTGATTTTTTTTCTGAAAAGGGGTTGCCAAGAAAAATCATCTCCCTATAATGCGCCTCCGTTGTCAGGGCAAAGCGGAAACGCAAAAGCGGTTGGCAAGAAGGCGAAAGAAAACTTCTAAAAATTAATTTAAAAAAGTGTTTGACACTGAAAATTAATTCCTTAGAATACGCCTCCGCTTCGATAGCAAAGCTTACGAAGCAAGCTCTTTAACAATATAGACCTATCAATCTGTGTGGGCACTCGTTGATGATAATCCAAATAGTTTCTTCGGAAACAATTTAGGTTTCAATGAAACGAAGTGACCATTCGAATTGGGAAGCAGCCTTGAGCTGTTTTGTTTTACTTTTTCAAAAGTAAAAACCAATAAGAGCACAGTCAATTCAAACATTACTTTATGTAATGTTCAGTATTCATTGAGCCGACAAAATCTTAAATTGAAGAGTTTGATCATGGCTCAGATTGAACGCTGGCGGCAGGCCTAACACATGCA